>JBCDJG010000140.1:0-1575 GCA_038748065.1 Pseudomonadota bacterium | reverse complement strand
GCAGGCGAAGTTAAAGACAGCGTACGGCGCATATTGGAACGTCGCGATGCCCAGCGTCGCAGACATATAGGCTCCGCAGGTATTCCAGGGAATCAACGCCGAAGTGAGCGTCGCGGAATCTTCGAGCGTGCGAGATAGATTCAGGCGCGACAGCCCGTATTGCTCGTAGGCATCCCGGTACATGCGACCGGGTAGAGCAAGGGCCATGAATTGGTCGGCCGCGAGAATATTGGTCGCCACGCAGGTGCCCACGGTCGTTGCGATAAGCGAGCCGGCACCCCGCACAAGCTTGAGGGCGCGCTGTAGCCAAAAATTCAGGATGCCTGTGCGTTCCAGGATTCCGCCAAATCCGAGGGCGCAGATGATGAGCCAGACCGTGTTAAGCATGCTGCTCATGCCGCCCTTGCTCAGCAACGCATCGAGGAACTCATTGCCGCTATTGGCCTCGTAACCAGCAAACAGCGCGAGCCATACGCCCTTGGCCAAAGCTATGCCGCCTTCGACGCCTTCGACGCCCTCGCCGGCAAGGCGGGCTGTCGCTTCTCCCTGGAAAAGCACCGCGAAGACACCGCCGGCGATCGCGCTGACGATGATGGCGGGGTACGCGGGAAAGCGTTTGTAGACCAGGAAAAGCATCAGCACCAGCGGGAGCAGCAGGTGGAGGCCGATGTTGAACTCTTGTTTGAGGCTGCCCTGCAGCGCAGCGATTTCCTCAGGCGTCGTCGCATCACCGCCGCCCAGCAAGGCAAAAACCGTGAGGGCTATAAGGAAGCTGGGCACCGTGGTCCAGAGCATGTGCCGAATGTGCTCGAAAAGATCGACACCGGTGGATGCGGCGGCGAGATTGGTGGTGTCGGACATGGGCGAGAGCTTGTCGCCAAAGTAAGCGCCTGAGATAACTGCGCCTGCGGCAATGGCCGGATTCAGATCGAAGCTGCCCGCGATGCCCATAAGGCCGATGCCAAGGGTGCCCGCAACGGTCCAGGAACTGCCGACGCTGATCGCTACGATTGCGCAGATCAGCGCGCTTGCCGCGTAGAAAATGCTGGGATCCAGTACCTGTACACCGTAATAAATCATGGTGGGCACAGTGCCCGAGAGAATCCACGTGCCGATAAGCATGCCGACGGCGAGCAGAATCAGCGTTGGTCCCAGGCCCACGCCGATGCCGTCGATGATGCCGGCCTGGCACTCGCGCCACTCAACCCCCGTGCGCTGGCCTACAAGCGCGGCGAGAGCAGTCGCCAGAACCAGCGCAATCTGATTGGCCCCATAGGATGCGTCGGCGCCGAAGAGATACACGGAAGCGGCGAGCAGAAGAATAAGAAACAGAATTGGCGCAGCCGCGAGGGTCGGCGTCAGCCCGTGGTTGACGTGCTGGGTGGTACTCAAGGGTAATTTCCGCTGATAGGGAAGAACTCAGAATGCCGCAAAAGCCAGTGTGGGTACAGGGCGCTGTGCTTCTGTCGGTCCTCGGCTACACTGCGCGCCCGTTACCGTTATCACTGTGTCAGTAGCTCCGGTCGTGAGCCAGATTTGGTCACAGGATCGTAAAGCGCTGGTGTTCGGTTTGAT
>JBCDJG010000139.1:0-1598 GCA_038748065.1 Pseudomonadota bacterium | reverse complement strand
CTTCGATTAACTCGGCCGTGAAACCTGACGAAGTGCCTTCAAGCAGCCTGCACGATCTCGAAACCATTCAAACCACAGTATCCTCGCCAGTTTTCCTGTCATTCATGGATATCCCCTGGTCGCCAATCTTCATTGCCGGGATTTTCATTTTCCACCCATGGCTTGGTTGGCTGGCGATGGCGGGCGGGCTTTTGTTGTTGATCCTGACCCTGCTGAACCAGCTTGTGACCTACCAGAAGGTGCAGCGGGCGCACGGTGTATCGCAAGCGGCGCAGAATATGGCTGAGCAGGCGCATCTCGCCAGCGAGGTTGTCCGAAGCCAGGGGATGCGCAGCGCCGTTCGGACCCGGTGGAACGAGCGTAGGACCGAGGCGTTGACCGAACGCATTTCGTCGAACGACTGGACGGGCAGCTTTACCGCCTTCACCAAGTCGTTCCGGCTGTTTCTGCAGTCTGCCATGCTGGGACTTGGGGCCTATCTGGTGCTGCAGGGGGAGTTGACGGCAGGTGCCATGATCGCGGCATCGATCCTGCTTGGCCGGGCCCTGGCGCCAATTGAGCAGGCGCTGGGACAGTGGCCCGCCCTGCAACTTGCAAGGCAGGCTTGGCACGCGCTGGACAAACTTTTGGCGAGCACTCCGGCCAAAAGACAGGCAACACCCTTACCAGTCCCCGAAGCGCGGCTGACGGTTGCTGGTGTCAGCATCCTGTCAGAGATCACGAAACCGCCGATCCTAAGGCAGGTGTCTTTGTCGGTTGCTCCGGGGCAGGCTTTGGGTGTTATCGGTAAGTCTGGTTCCGGGAAATCGACGCTTGCGCGGACGCTCGTTGGGTTACTGCCGCCGGCAATGGGCGAAGTGCGCCTCGGGGGCGCGACGCTGGATCAGTATGATCCCGACCGCCTGGGTCAGCACATCGGCTACCTACCGCAATCGGTGAAACTGCTCAGCGGAACGGTGGCAGAGAACATCGCCCGTATGGATACGGATTTCGACGCCGCCGCTGTGGTGGACGCGGCCAAGCGGGCCAATGCCCACGATATGATCCTCGCCTTTCCGAAAGGCTATGACACCTACATCAATGGTGAACACAACATCCTGTCTGGTGGCCAGCGCCAGCGCATCGCTTTGGCGCGCGCTCTTTATGGAGATCCTGTGCTCTTGGTGCTGGACGAGCCAAACTCAGCGCTCGACTCTGAGGGCGGCGACGCTTTGAACCGAACGGTGCAAGACTTCAAAGACCGAGGGAAGGCCGTTGTGGTGATGACCCACCGCCCTCTTGCGATCTCGCAGTGCGAGACGCTGATCATCCTGAACAACGGAGCCGTCGTGGACAGTGGCCCGCGCGATGAAGTGTTGGGGCGGCAGTTCAAGAACGCCAACCAGATCAATAAGGTCATTCGATCAAAACCTGGCTCAAAGCCGGCGGCAGAGTGAGAGTGCTGACATGTTATCGATGAAAGCCGCAGACCCCGGGCCAAAAGCATGGCGTGCTCGCCTGCCGATCCTGGTGGGTCTGGCCGCCGTCGCGGTGCTGGTGGGCGGCTTGGGGTACTGGGCGGTCCGTACCCAGCTGGCGGGCGCGGTCATTGCCGCAGG
>JBCDJG010000138.1:0-1603 GCA_038748065.1 Pseudomonadota bacterium | reverse complement strand
TGCCCCCAGCCCCACCGGCTTTCTTCATGTGGGCGGCGCCCGCACGGCGCTGTTCTGCTACCTGTACGCCCGCCGCCATGGCGGCGAGTTTGTGCTGCGTATCGAGGACACCGACCGTGAACGCTCCACGCAGGAATCGGTTGACAGTATTCTCGAGGGCATGGCCTGGCTGGGGCTTGAGTCGGACGAAGCGCCGATCTTTCAATCCAGCCGGAACGATCGCTATCGAGAGGTCATCGAACGGCTGCTGACCGAGGGCCACGCCTATCGCTGCTACTGCAGTCCCGAGCAGCTCGAGGCGATGCGGGCGGCTCAGGAGGCGGCTGGGTTGAAGCCCCGCTATGACGGTACGTATCGTGATTTCACCGGCACCCCGCCGGCCGGCGTCAAGCCGGTGATTCGTTTCCGTAACCCCCTCACCGGCAGCGTCAGCTGGGACGACGCGGTGAAAGGCCGGATCGAGGTTTCCAACGAGGAGCTGGACGACCTGATCATCGCCCGCAGCGATGGCAGCCCGACCTACAACCTGACTGTGGTCGTCGACGATCTGGATATGCAGATCAGCCACGTGGTGCGCGGCGACGATCACGTCAACAATACGCCCCGCCAAATCAATATGTACCGGGCGATGGGCGCGGAGCCGCCTGTCTTTGCTCACCTGCCGATGATTCTGGGCTCGGACGGCTCGCGACTGTCCAAGCGCCACGGTGCCGTCAGCGTGTTGGCTTATCGCGATGAGGGTTATCTGCCGGAAGCCTTGCTCAATTACCTGGTCCGGCTGGGCTGGTCGCACGGGGACCAGGAGCTGTTTTCGCTGGAAGAGATGATCAGCCTGTTTGATCTGAAGGACGTGAACCGGGCGCCGGCCAGCTTCAACACCGACAAGCTGCGTTGGCTCAACCAGCAATATCAGACCGACTCTGACATCGAGTCTCTCGGCACCCGCCTTGCGCCATTTCTGGAGGCGGCTGGTTACGACCTGGCGAGCGGCCCGCCGCCCGCGGCCGTTGCCGAGCTCTTGCGCGAGCGTGCGGCAACGCTGCAGGAAATGGCGCAGCAGGCAGACTTCCTGTTTGTTGAACCAGCTCGCTACGAAGAAAAGGCTGAGGCGAAACAGTTCAAGGCAGCGGCCCTCGAGCCGCTCCAGCGGATCAGACAGCAGCTGGCCCAGCACGAGGACTGGACTTCTGAAGCCCTGCAGGCGCAGCTCCAGCGAGTAGTCGACGAACTCGGCGTGGGCTTTGGCAAGGTGGGGCAGCCGCTGCGCCTGGCGCTCACCGGCCGCGGTGCGGCGCCGGGCAATGATCAGGTGCTGGCACTGCTCGGCCAGGATCGTTCCCTGGGCCGTATCGATCGCGCGCTCGATCTGATCCAGGCTCGGGCTGAGACGGGCTGACCCGTGTACCGATCGTCCAAAAACTTTCGGGGCTACCCGTGCGCTCACCGCAAGTGGCGCCACGACGGCCACTGCTCGCTGCTGCATGGCTACAGCCGCAGCTTCGAGGTGTGGTTTGCGTGTGAGCAGCGCGATCGCAACGGTTTTGTCATGGATTACGGCGACCTGAAGGAGCCGCGCCAGTGGCTCGAAGACCATTTCGACCAT
>JBCDJG010000137.1:0-1620 GCA_038748065.1 Pseudomonadota bacterium | reverse complement strand
TGCCTCCTTTGGCTGGGGCGGACGTTTTGCGGATGCACTGTTACCAGGCAACGCGGCTCCTGAGTTCTCTGCCATCAGCAGTTTTGGTGACGGATTGTTTCTCACAGGTGAGCAGGCACGGCCTTACAATGTCAATCCAGCAGGTGCCGCGCAGGTCGAACTGCTCGAGACACTCGAAGCTGAGGGGAACAGCCAGGCCGCGTCGGCGGTTCGCGCCTTCCTGCGCGGCGCTAACTACAGCGGCAGCAACGTCTTTGCGCGAGACATACGCGCGGCTGCGCGCACATCCCTCGACGCCAACGCCCTATACAATGCGGCATTGAACGAGGCCCAACCGATCGCAACCGATTTTCCCGGTTCAGCACTTGGCGAGGGCCTCAAGGCCGTCGCACAAGCGATCAGCCTGCGTTCCAGTTTACAGCTGACCAGACAGGTATTCTTCGTCGGTCTGGGTGGTTTCGATACTCACTCAGGACAGGCAAACACCCTTCCCGAATTGTTGAGTGTGCTGGACTCTGCCGTAACTGCCTTCCATAGCGAGATGCTGCGCCAGGGTCTATCGCAAAACGTCACACTGTTCACGGCATCAGATTTCGGGCGCACGCTTACCGTTAACGGGGACGGAACAGATCATGGATGGGCTGGTCACCACTTCGTCATTGGCGGCAGCGTGCAGGGAGGAGCGGTGTATGGCGATTTACCGCCTGTCGCGCTGGGGCACGAACAAGATGCCGGTGGCGGGCGTCTAATCCCAACTACCTCTGTAGAGCAATTCGCCGCGCCAATGGGGCGCTGGCTAGGCTTAACCGACCAGGAGCTTCAGCGTGCACTACCCAATTTGCAGGCCGTCCCTCCTACTTCACGCTTGGACTTTATATGACAGGGACGTTCGACTGCCCTTGAGATCACTGGCGCTATTCTGGACTCTGGTCCGCTAACGCCTTCCCCAGCTCTCGGATCGATTCGAGGTCCGCTATCTGTAGTCTTAGGCTATCATCCACCATTTTGAGCCAGGGCACGCCGCGAGCACCAGAATTCTGCTGTCGCTGGCGCAATTCTCAAGCGTAAGCTGCAAGGAACGCCTGTGGCTGGCCTTTCCTTGGAACTTTATCCGCTAAGGTGTCAGATAACCCAATGTGAAGTTATCTCTCCTATACTTTCATACTGAGGCGTGACAGGTTAGGCTGGCGCTCCCCGTAAGGACGCAAGACAAGCTTAATTTTCCAACCAAAGCAGGACATGCCCCGTGACTGAACAACTCGATAGCATCACCCACGATCAATGCCAAACGCCTCCAGCGAAATATGACGACCTCAGCGTGCTGATGCTCAATTGCACGTTGACGCGCTCACCCAATCTGTCTCACACAGAGGGCCTGATGAAGGTTGCCGAGGGCATCTTTAAGGCCAACCGTGTCAAGACTGAAATACTGCGGCCTGTGGATTATGCAATCGCCGCGGGGCTAGAGCAGGACTATACCGGCAAAGACGGTTACGAAAAGGACGATTGGCCCGCTATCCAGGCAAAGATCGACGCCTGCGATATCTTGCTTATCGGCACTTCAGTCTGGCTGGGTGAAAAAAGTTCTGTATGCACTCGGGTCATGGAAAGAATGTACGG
>JBCDJG010000136.1:0-1626 GCA_038748065.1 Pseudomonadota bacterium | reverse complement strand
TGCGTCTCGGATAGATAAGTGAGGCCTCAGACGGTTTGGCAAACGCGCTCTTGCAGTCTCGCCAAGCGATGTTCTTCGTAGGCGAAAACCACAAGATCATACTCCACCACCACGGCCAGGAAACTGGTGACCTATACGCAGTGAACAGCCGTATTTGGCGGCCCCCAGTCCAGCGGTCCTTGGGCACCCTTGTCGCGGTTTTAATCACGAGATGCGGGCACCAGGTTTGCTGGGTCAAGCGCGAATCGCTCCGCCTTCCAGCGAGGCCATTTTGAGGCGCCCCGGTCCCATGCCCATTTCAATGGGACCAGGTGGTCAATTTCGATGTCCGAAGCAGACGAGAGTGCCTGTACTGTGTACAGATCAAACTACAACCCTGTGCGGACGGTGCAGCCGCTTGCAGACCAGGTCACCGGCGCCCGGGATGTCACGGCCAGTAGTTCGGCGCGTGTATCCTGGCAGTCGCCGTCAGTGTCCTGCTAGCTGGCAAAGAAGGACCTGTCGTAGGGTTGAACGCCCTGCAGAGTTGATGCGACGCATCCCGCGAGCACCAGTACAGAAATAAGTGCCCGAAGTACTTTGCGATGACCGTTTCAGTGGAACCAGCACCGACAGTCTACAGCTAGAATGCTTAACGAAAACGGCTATTCTTCGTCGTCGCGTGTGCTGGTGCAGCTTCCGACCCCGGAGTTCTCATCATAGGAGCCGACATGGTCGTCGCTGCCATAGCAGGCAGCCGTGAACTGCTCGCAACCACCAGCTCCGCCAGCGCAGCACGTGGAATGCGCTCCGCACACCCAGAAGACCGCTTTTGCCGTCTCGTTCTCGCCACCCTGTCCAGTGAGTGCCGAAAGCGCTCCTGATGCTGAAATTCCCCGTGGTTGGTCTGGCCCATTGTAGCCACGATCAGCGTCTGGGTTGGCAGTAAAGTCTGTAATGTCGGTGATGCTGAGCCTTTCAATCATTTCTCCGTAGGTGAGTTGATCCACCTCAATGCAAATCCCCTCATCGTCACATTCGTAGAGGATACAGCCTTTGTCGTCGCAGTCGCCACGCCACACGCCATCCTCGTCCGCATGGGCTGCTGATAAGCAAACGATAGAAAACATGAGAGCAATCAGTCGGCGCATCGGTCAGCCTTTCTGAATAAACTTTCGTGGGAAAACGATGCCTGAATGCCTGTCATTTGGCAATTTCCCGATGCGTTAGTCTTCCGTCTGCGCGGTACGTTTTCACGCAGGCAAGGCTGGGCCTCGCCATCATTTGCCTTCCGCCGGTGCCTGCGACGCCCCGCCGGCGACATAGGGCGCCAGCATGGTCCGGGTTCGCTGCGGCAGCGCCCTATCGGGCGCCCGGCGCATGGGCAGCTCGCGCATCAGCTTCGGGTCTTCCACCGCGTCGACCAGCAATTGCCGGGCCTTGTCATTGGTCATGTTCGCGAGGAATGTCTGCGCCCGGGTCGTGGCTATGTTGGCGGTCTGCAGCGAGCCTCCCATGGAGCCACCGCCCATCCCTCCGCCTTGCCGGGCCGCAACGATCCGCACGGCCCATTCCATGACCTGATTGGCCGGGCTGTCGATGACCGTGCCATCTGTGGCCGCTTGCGTGTTCATCTTCACGAAGGCA
>JBCDJG010000135.1:0-1633 GCA_038748065.1 Pseudomonadota bacterium | reverse complement strand
TGTGCTCTTTCGCTTTCGCGTCGCCCGCGATGGCGGGGCAGGACGGCGCCACCATTTTCTTCTCACCCCTTCCCGTAGGCGTACCAATGCTGGGCGGCGCGGCGCTTATGGCCCTGGCAGCGCTGCTCGCATTGGTTGCGCTCCGGTTACTGAAGACACCCAATAGCCGAGGCTCCTCGGCAATGATCGCAGCGACGACCTGTGCGGCACTGGCCGCTGGCACCGGCGGCATCGTGCTGGTTGAAGAGGCACAGGCTGGCGGACAAACGCTAACGCTACTTGAGGAGGATAACGGTGTCCTCGGTGTCCCTAACGAAACCGACGTCTTCATGGTCATCAACGGCACTGATGAGGCGCTGCAGATTGAGCGGATCGAGTTTGCATCGGAATGCTTCGATCGAACGGCTGTGGAAGAGCCGCTGCCCTGCGAGCAAGGCGCCGTGCTGGAGCCTAACGGTAACTGTAACATTGACCTGATCTGCATTTGAGGCTTATTCACGGGGCTCGGCGGAGCCCGTGGCGCTTTAGCCCTGTAACCGCTGCCCGCGAACCCCCGGAGGCGTTGCAGGCCAAACAGTCCTTATCGAGCGCGAACAGCCCACACCAGCAACGTTAACAGGCCCGCGAGCAGGGTGACTAGCCACGGCGAGAGTGTGGGAATCGCTTCTGCCGAGCCAGAGTTGGAGGCGACCGCTGAGACGCCGATACCGCCCGAGTCACGGATCACACCAGCGGCGGGATCAAGGTCACCAGGACCGTTGTCAGTTATTGTAAAGCTCACAGTATTTCCCGAGATGTTGGCTGGGATCGTGAACCAGCCTCTGGTTCCGTCGTACTTATAGAAGTCTGCTCCCGCCGGAATGCTGCTTGGGTACTGGATGCTCGCATCGATGCTGGTTGCACCGCTGCAGCCCGAGAAGGTGAAACCGAACGGTCCGTGAGGGAGGGTGACACCCGTGGGTGGCGGTGCGGGGGGCAGCAGGGTGGCGGAATCTGACGCCTTGATCTTTATCGAGTCGCGCTTTGCCGAAGACTTTTCCGTTTGCGACGTGGCTCACGCCTGTGCATTGTCGGCCTCCAGCCCGGCGCATTTGTTCAAACGCGAGACGGGTAATACGGTGATGGGCTGGCGCGATGAGAAACGCATGACCTACGCCGCACGTCTGCTGCGCAGTACCCGTTGGCCGATACAGCGCATCGCCCAGGAAGCCGGCTATACCGACGCCCCCTATTTCTCGCGTGCGTTCAAGCAGCGTATCGGCATGACGCCCAGGGATTACCGCCGCCGATAAGCACCGCCCACAAGAGCCACCTCGGGGTGAGCACCAAGTCAGAATTGCCCTCAACGCCTGGCTATAGATGAACTATTGCCGATCTTCTCGCCTTGCCGCGCACATATGCCGGCTCTAGACTAGCTGCTTTAAGTCGATGGGGACGTGCAACATGCCAGCAATAGCCAAGTCTGTTCCACAAACAATCCAGGCAGCGCTGCTGTGCTCTTTCGCTTTCGCGTCGCCCGCGATGGCGGGGCAGGACGGCGCCACCATTTTCTTCTCACCCCTTCCCGTAGGCGTACCAATGCTGGGCGGCGCGGCGCTTATGGCCCTGGCAGCGCTGCTCGCATTGGTTGCGC
>JBCDJG010000134.1:0-1685 GCA_038748065.1 Pseudomonadota bacterium | reverse complement strand
ATTGCAAAAGGCGTCCGAGCCCCGTCAAACGAAGGGCCATCGAAGCTGATTTTACCATCCAGGGGCGCATATTCCGGCACTATCACACGTGGTTTGCATGTGAACCAAGAAGTGAAGACGTGACTAACGGCAGCTCAACCGGCGATGCGATCGACGAGGGCGGAGCCGCCATCTACACTAGGTTGAGGGGCGGTATCACGGGTCCGGTCGAGCACCGGCACCGACTGAAAGCCAGCGGCCTGCATATCCGCAACGGCGGATGCGAGCATGGGCATGGACGCGTCCACAGCCGAGATAACACCAATGGCATGCTCGCAGGCTGTCCGTGCCGCGCCAGCGCCCGTCGCGCGTCCGCAATCCACAATGAGAAAATCGTAATTGTCTGCCAGCGCATCAAGCACCATGGGCAGCCGCCCGGAGCCGCGTTCGGCCTCCTGCAGGCTTGCACGGCCGGACCCGACAATGTTGAGGGCGCTGTGCTGATCACGTTCGATGATCTCGGCGAAGCTCGCCCGTCCAGCTAGAATATCTGTCAGCCCGGCGGAAGCTGCTGCACCCAAATGCGCGCTCGTCCCCGTCCATCGGCCTGACGCATCCACCAGCACGACACTGTTTCCAGTGGCGGCCAGGCTCCGGGCCAATTGAACCGTGCTTTCGGCTGCCTTATCCCCCTGGGGCGCCGTGATGACGACACGCCGAGCGCCGTCGGCCACCAGCATCGCAGCCAATTCGGTCGGCGCGTAAATGTCCACTTCCGGCATTTCAGTTTGCGCGGATGGCGCCTCAACCAAGGGCGATTCCTTACTTGCATCGAGAGCGGACGCCGTTTCTTCTGCCACCAATGGGGCTCGAACAGCCGCATCCTCAAGAGCGTCTCGGTCGCTGTTTTCCTGATCCATTTCGTCGACATCCAGATCATCAACAGAGGCAGGTGCCACCTTGATCGAATGGATGATTTCTTCGAGCTCCGCTTCTTCGCGAGTGGCGTAGACAGGCGCAGTGCTGGTTGGACGAAGCGCTTGGCCGGTGAGCAATTCGCGCGCCAAAACCCACAGAATGCCGAGCGTCAGCGCACCGATGAAAGCGGCGATCGTCATGGGCAACACTTTGGGGAAATAGGCCTGAGCGGGGGGGAACGCGTTGGCAGCAATGCGGGCGTTCACCGGGCTGGAGGCCTGATCACCGCGCGACAAAGCCTGGTTGTAGCGGCCTTGATAAGTGGACAACAATTCGCGCAGGCTCGACGCCTCGCTTTGCAGTCTGGCCAGCGTTGCACCAGCGGTTTCTGAGCTACGGGCCGTAGCGCGGAGGCGGTTCAGCTCGCCCTGCAGCTCTTCTTCATTGCTATCGAGGATCGAAACTTGGTTTTCGAGGCCCTGCACAATGGACCCGGCTTGGCGGCGAATTTCGCGCGCCAGATCATCCAATTGTGACCGCAGCGATTTGATACGTGGGTGGCCCGGCAGAAGCGACGACGACAATTGCGCGATCTGCGCGCGAATGTTTGCCTGATTTTCCACCAGCCGCTGAATGAGCGGCGACGCTTGCACTTCAGCGACCGTATCCACGGCACCGCCCGACGATATCAGCCGACGGATTTCGTTGGCGCGGGCCTGTGCAGAGGCGCGGGCAGAGCGAACCTGCCCGAGCTGAGTTGAAATGTCTGCCAATTGCTGGGTGGCGAT
>JBCDJG010000133.1:0-1969 GCA_038748065.1 Pseudomonadota bacterium | reverse complement strand
TCGCGGCCATGATCAGGGCGCCGGCCACCACGATAAACGGCGAAAACACCATCATCGTCACATCCCCATTCGCATCCAGAACGGGCTCGCGCGGCATGAAGACGAAGATGTTGGCGAAGTCCTGCTGCAGCCAGGTGAACCAGAGAAAGCCGGTGGTCAGCCACTGAGCGATGCTCCAGGCGGGATGGCTGTGCTTGCCATGGTCTGTGCGCCCAATCCATGTTTCCCAAAATCGGGAAATAAGCAGCCAGATCACCGCGCCAGCTGCAAAGGCCACCACATAGCCGATGAGCGACTTGATGAGCATGCTTTCCATGACGCCTTCGGTTGCGGCTCCGCCCGTGAGAGCGAAGACGGTCAGCACGAGGAATGTTGTGGAAACCGGAATCCCGAACCGGGTGAGGAACAAGAGCACGATTGGCGGCAGGGCATGGTACCACTGGATGCCCTGTTCCGGGTAAGGGATCGGGTTCAGCTTCCCGTCCGCAAGGCCGCCATCGAAGCCCGCAAAAAAGCCTGCCAGCGGGGCGAAACCCAACTCTGCAAACCATGCAGAAATCTGCAAGCCGAACTGATTTGTCAGCAGCGCTGTGACCATGATGCCGGCAGCAAAAAGCCAGAGCACCCACCAGGGTCGGTGCGCGTTGGAGGCGAGAAACGTGCCCAGTGTCTGAATTGAGTCATTGGCGATGACCGCATAGGCGGCGAACAGAAACCCGACGATCGCGAGCACTTCCAGGCCGCCAATAGACACGAGGCGCCTCCCCCTCAGACTACACTCTCGCAGCCCGCCCCGGCGGCCCGCCCTCATACTTGCGGTCCGGTAGCAAGTCCTTGGCGAAATGGCGAGGGGATTTGCTGCAACACTTTGCGCCTCGATGCAGCGCACCTTAGGGAGAGCCATGGTAAAGCGCTCAGGTGATTTGAAGCGGGTCCTCGTTGTTGGCGCCGGGAGGGCCCTTGGCGCTGGGATCGCTACGCGTCTCGCCAAGGCTGGCCATCGCGTGACAGCGACGCGGTTCCAGCGGATGGATCATGACGACGCCCTGGAAGCGGCAGGAGCGAGGCTCGCCGCGCTGGACATCACAGACCTCAGCGCAGTTTCGCGACTCGGTGAGGGCCATGACGCAGCCATTCTGGTTCCAATCCTGTCACTCTCCGGCCCAGCGGCGCGGACCCTTGTTGAGGCAGGTGTTCGACTGGGTGTCGTATTCTCCTCAAACAATGTCGACCGTGTACCAGACGCGCCCGTCTATCGCGCGCTCGCAGCCGCCGAGACATCCCTGTTCGAGCATGCGCCAAACTGGGCAATCCTGCGTCCAACCATGATCTATGGTCATTTCGGAGCGGACGCCCTGGCGCGCCTCCTTCAGCAGGCCGCCCGCTGGCCAGCGATCCCAATTCCAGGCCGTGGTAGAGCGCTCCAACAGCCTATCCACATTCAGGACCTTGAGGTGCTGGCGGACGCCCTGGCGACGGGCGCCTGGATGGCGTGCGGGATCCTGCCCCTCGGTGGACCGGAAATCTTGAGCCAGTCAGACTTGGTGTCGAAGGTCTACGCGGCGGTTGGGCGTCGCCCGCGGGCGATCCACCTGCCTCTGGGGCCTCTATCCTTGGCTGCACGCCTGGGTGTGCCACTTCCCCTCGACCGAAACCAGCTTGCGCGTGTCGAGATCGACAAACATGTTGCCCAGCCCCCAGACATACCCGGAGCGCTGAAGCCCAAAACACATCTTGATGATGCCTTGCCCGCCATAGCCCAGAAACTGGGCCTTATTCAACGAGATCGCTGATCGGTTGGCGTGCCGCCTTCCGGGTCGCGAATTTACTCTCGAAGGCCACTAACATGCAGGCAGCGATGATGATGACCGCAGGATCCGCTGAGATCGAGACCCGCGACCCCGTCAGGTCCACCTTTACGCCAGGGCCACCCACTAAACGGAGATACCGGAGAAAGCGGACAATCTCG
>JBCDJG010000132.1:0-2012 GCA_038748065.1 Pseudomonadota bacterium | reverse complement strand
GCGCTCAAGCTGGCTTTGGGCCAGGGTCGGTGCTGCTGCGCCCAGGGCGATAAGTGCTGCGAGTGCGAAGGTTTTCATGTCAGTGTCTCCTTTAGACATTTGGGTGGGTTCTAGGTTGGTTTGAGAGATGTGGCGCTTTCCGGCCACGGATTGGGGTGTCTGGATCAGTCGCGATCCACCACCGGGTTCGACGTGTCGGCGGCTTGCTCGAGGATCGCGCGGGCTTTGTCGGTGTGGACGCTTTGTTCAGCGGTCATGGCGGAGGCCAATGTGGGCAGGGCCAGGCCGAGGGCGACGATCAGGGTGCTTGCTACAGTTTTCATGGGATTGTCCTTTCAGGTTTAGGTTTGTGTTCAGAGGGCCCGTGTAGGGATTAGTGGTTTTCGGTCAGGAGCGGTGCGACGACGTTGTCGAAGACGTCTTGTGCGGCGGAGTTGTGGATGTTCGAGGCAGAGAAGTTGATGCGCTCATTGCCGAAGAAGGCTGTCCGCTCGTTGAAATTGTCGCTGTCGGACTGGCCCAGGATCTGGACTTGCTGCGACAGAGTGAACTCACCTGCATCTGCGCCGATGGCGCGCTCAAGCTGGCTTTGGGCCAGGGTCGGTGCTGCTGCGCCCAGGGCGATAAGTGCTGCGAGTGCGAAGGTTTTCATGTCAGTGTCTCCTTTGGACATTTGGGTGTCTGTTTGTGTGTGTCTCGGGCGGTGTCGCCTTCGATGACTGAGAGATGGAACCCAGGACTGTCACGTTCAATGCACAGGAGCGTGAGAGAAACGAGATTAGCGTGCAAAAATGCACAGACCTGCGGCTCCGTTTGAACCGCAGTCTTGTGAGCATATGTTACAGCCTGACATGTTGAATGATGACTTGCCGACGCTCGCCCCGCCGACCGATGGACAGATCACGCGGTCAGCGCTTGCGGGCCAGGAAAATCGAGCGTCTCAAAGGCAGTTGCGTTGCCATTTCCGAAACAACTCCACAATTCTGCCTTACTTTGTCGCTAGCTCGGCATCGGAATGGTTATGACAGGTTTCTCAGATCGCTCGACCGCGCCATCGGCGCCGCAGGATCGCCCAAACGGGCGCGGCGGCATGCTGTTGATGGCAGGCCTGTTCCTTTTGGTTCTGGTGGGGCTCGTCGGCCTGGCTTTGGCCACCGGCTGGGAAGAAACGCTCGCGCATCTTCGGGCGTTCAGCGCGGTGGAGATTGCGATCCTTCTTGGATTGAGCCTGGTGAATTACGGGTTTCGAGGGCTCCGCTGGCATATCTTTGCGCGCCGCTTGGGCTTGCCGACCACCGTGGCGCAAGACATGCGCCACTTTCTGGGCGGGTTTGCGATGAGCGTCACGCCCGGCCGCGTCGGTGAGTTGGTGCGCATGCGTTGGCTGCGCCGCGAAACCGGATGGGCGTTCGAGCGGACGGCGCCGCTGGCCTTGATTGATCGCGCAGCGGATCTGCTTGCCATGGCGTTGATCCTTGCGGTGGCGATCTTGCTGTCGGCGGCGGGCATTGCGGGCGCGATCCCCGTCGTGATCGGAGCGCTGGCTGTGGCGTATATTGCCACGCGCCCGAAGCTTCTGGCGGCCTGCGCAACGCTGACCTATCGCGCGACCGGCTTGGAGAAACGGCTGTTTGCCCGCGTGCGCACCGCGTCGAAATCGCTGGCGAAGTTTTCCAACCCGTCCTTGCTGGCTGTGGCCGCCGGGCTCGGGCTGATCGGCTGGTTTGCGGAGGGCTATGCGTTTCATCTGCTACTGACGTGGATGGACGCGGATATCGGGC
Source organism: Pseudomonadota bacterium (assembly GCA_038748065.1). Lineage (GTDB taxonomy): Bacteria > Pseudomonadota > Gammaproteobacteria > Pseudomonadales > Halieaceae > JBCDJG01. Next base: position 231 of record JBCDJG010000132.1, on the reverse strand, counting down.
TTTGGCACGCCGTCGCCATCTTCGTGTTTGCAACATTGGCCGGTGGCCTCACCGGCGCGCCGGGCGGTGTTGGCGGTGCCGAGGGCGCGATGATCCTGCTGCTGGGGCTGGAGGGCATCCCGCTGGACGTCTCGATCCCGGCCACGCTGATCATTCGTGTGACCACGCTTTGGTTTGCCATCCTTATTGGCTTTATCGTATTTCCGTTCGCTGAACGGCTGTCTCAAAGAG
>JBCDJG010000131.1:0-2034 GCA_038748065.1 Pseudomonadota bacterium | reverse complement strand
GCGGTTTCCAGTATGACCGTCCACGAGGATGGTTTCGTTACCTTCGGTGCCGGCGAGCAGATCACGATCTTTGACGATCTGGGATTTGATTTCGCATCGGTTATTCCCCCAACGACCGAAGATGAAACTCCAGGCGCCCTTAGCTATTCACAAGGTGTTTTTGATCTGGCGGGTACTTTTGGAGTCGACCCAACCGATTCGTTCCGACTCTCCTGGTTTGACCCTCTGGCGGGTGCTGCCCTCCAACTGCTCATCATGACGGATGATCTGTTAAATCCCGGCAACTTTATGCTGGAGTTCAACTACGGATGCGATCCTACCCGAGCCGTACCCTGTGATGTGCTCTCTATGGGAGGTGCCTCGTCGTCGGCCGGGCTCGAGCTTGGCGACAACAGTTTTACGATGTCGGGCCCGTTCACCGCGGACCGGGATTATGACTTCCGCTTTGCAGGCGGCGTGCTGGTTGACACACCAGCCATGGTTCCCGCTCCGGAGACGCTCGGAATTCTGCTGTTGGGGTTGCCGTTGCTGCTACGGCGGCAGCGCGCGAAATCGATCCAGTTAGCAGGCTGATCGCCAGCTTGTATCTCTATTGCGCCTCGACCTCGAGGCGCTCGAACTCAAGGCCAAAGGCTTCTAACCCGTCCACTGTCCCCGCTGGCGTCAGTGAGAAACGCGCATAGCTGGGATTCGCCCAGTCTTCATGCATCAGCAAAAAGATCTCTGAATGCCACGGGGTCAACCGATAGGTTCGTACCTGCGTGTTCAGCTGTAATGCGTCCCCCTGGTGGAGTACGGCCAGCGGTCCGCCACGCGCGCTGTTGTAACTGCCCGCATAGGCCTCAAGCGGCAGCGATGGAGGCACGTCCAGCCGGCCCGCTTGCAGTTCTTCGCGCTTACGCGCTCGCTCTTGGGACCGCTTCCTGTACAGGTCAGTCACTTCGCCAACCCAATCGCGCGGCGGAGCTGTGTCACCTTTGTCCATTACTGACCACAGCAGAGCGTGGCGCAGTTCCGCGCCGCCTCGATTGGCCAGCATAACCATGCCGCGACCCGCTTTCCGGTCGAGACCTACGATGGCCGTAGCGCCATTGAGACTGCCAGTGTGGTAATCGATCTTACGACCCTGAAAGTCCTGCTGATACCAGCCAAGGCCATAGCTGATCCAGTTGGGCCGGGTGAGGGCAGCTGTGGGGTAGTAGTCCCTTTTATTCACCAGTTGCTGCGGCGTGAACATCTCCTCCAGCGCGGCAGCAGACAGCAGGCGTTGCCCCCGCTCGGTCACCCCGCCGCGCAGCAGGAACTCAATCCACAAGACCATGTCCTCGACGGAGGACCAGGCAGACCCGGCGGCGTCGCTGACCTCGCCGCGCAGCGAGTGGTTAACCTTGCGCACCTCTCCGTCAAACACATCATAGGGCTGCGCGCGGGGCGCGCCTTGGGGCAGATCATTGCGAGTCCCGACAGTGCGCATACCGATGGGCCGCCATAGCCTTCGGGTCAGGAAGTCCTCCCATGCTTCGCCGCTGACTCGCTCAATGACCAGACCCGCAAGCTCATACATCGTGTTCTGGTAGATCTTTCGTTCCCTCGGTGCTGCCACGGGTTCAACATGGCGCAGTCGGGGAAGTTGATCGGCTAGCGCCATCCCCTGATTGAAAGTCCAGAAATCAGTAGACGGCAGGCCCGTGCGATGCGTGAGCAAGTCTCTAATTGTTATCTGGGGCGTGAGCGCCGGGTCGGCGAAGTGGACTTCCGGCAGGTAATCAATGGCCGCATCATCAAGATCCACCTTACCTTCTTCGACGAGTAGCAGCATGCCAGTCGCAACCATCGCCTTGGTGGTCGATGCATTAATGAAGAAGGTGTCGGTAGTGACATCCGGCGCATCTTCAAGGCCCGCGCTTCCAAAACCCTTAGCGAAGGTCGACTTACCGTCCTCGACGACTGCTACGGCTACTCCCGGGATTTGCCACGCCACCATGCCGCGCTCGATGTCTTGCTCAAAACGCTCAAGCTCGATAGCTCGCGCGC
>JBCDJG010000130.1:0-2050 GCA_038748065.1 Pseudomonadota bacterium | reverse complement strand
CGGCGATCGGCGTCGCCCGTCGCCTAAACAACCAAAGCGTCCTCGCGGCTCTCGCCGATCTCATGATGGCGCGGGGGGTGCTGGATCCGATCCGACAATGGTCCTGAGTTCGCAGCCCAAGCCGTCAGGGACTGGATCGCGCACAAAGTGAGCGTATCCACCAGAACGTCGAGGCTATCCATCGAGTTAAGCTTACGTCGCACCCGGATCGCCAGACATTCCCGGGTCAACTCGTCTAGGGCTTTGAGCATGCGGACTGCTCGGCCAACGTCGGTGCGACAGTCGGCAAAACCATAGGAATATACGCGATGCTCAGGCTCCGGTCTGAGCCTAATCGGCGATGTGTTGATCTGTGCTGCCCGAGAAAGCGCCAAGCGCGGCGCTCGGGAACGCCAGTCCTGTCGCACACAAGACCGATGCAACGCTTGCAACGTGCGGGGTTTTGAAGTCTCCCTTGGCAGCTTCCGACGTGATAAGTCTGTCCAGCGTTGTGTCAGAGATGGTCCAGCGCAGCCGTTCGCTCGCCTTTGCCCTCAAACCTATGGCGGTCCTGATGGCTCGCCCTTCTAAACCCGCTTCAACTCTCGAAGGAGACCTGTGCAAATGCCACCGTGGTTCCTGCGCCATCGGTAGTAGGTTTGTTCGGTGATGTTGGCCGCACGGAGCACATCAATCCGACTCAACCCATGCCCAACCAGGACTTCGATGGGCCAAAGCTTCGCGACAGTCACTTCAGGCTTTTGGCGCTGGTTTACCGTGATCGGTTCTTATCCTTCCAACAACTAAGGAAGCCAGGTGCTTCTCGGGTGGATCAGGTGCCAAAGGGTTGGTGTATGGCGGATCTCCCGTGCATCGAGGCAGCCGTTCAGTAGCCCGTCATCTCAAGGTAGCCGATAGCGTCATGGGATCCCTTGCCACGGACCGGCCCTTCCCAATAGCCAATCTGGGTGCCGTTCCAGGCCTGCGGGTTCAGGGGGTGCACCGACACGTCCACATCGCGCGACCGTACGGAAACACGCCAACTGGTGGGCACGCGGCGGTCGGGCAGGTCTGTTTCCTGCAGTATCTCTAGTTCGACGTCGTCGCTGGAGATCGGCGTGCTACCGGTGGCATCGATCCAGTTGCCAGAGACGTAGTGTTGCCCGTCCTCTTGGCGCAGGCGGAACAGCATGAGCTTGGTCGTCTCGTCCAGATGCAGTGAGAACCAATCCCAGCCCGACTGGTCCTCGGCCAGCGGCTGGCTGCTCCACTCTCGGTCCAGCCACGCGTGGCCTGAGACTTCGATCATTTCCCCGCCGATCTGGATCGTGCCTTCGGCCCGAAAATAGGGTTGGCTGTAGTAATACGATGCCTGCCCACGGTCGGACTTGACGCTGTAGCCATCCTGGCCCTGCAGAACAGGCGGTGCATCCGTCGTCAGGCTCAGATCATAGCCGAAGTCCTCGGCGCTTGCCTGTAGCCGCAGATCGCCGAAGCCGAGGGCAGATGGCGGCCCCTCGCCCACCACCGCGATCCGCCAGTCATCGACCCAGGCGGCAAATGGCGCGGCCTCTGCGCCTGCCTGGCCGATGCCGCCCCGTGCCAGCCGCTCGTCGTAGAAGTGCTCATTGGCCGTGGTCAGCGCGATATGGCCCAGCCAGAACTGCTGGTTGGCCCAGCCCTCGCGGTCCGGCGGTGGCGCGCTGGCCTGCCGGAAAAGAGTGTACTGGACGCCATAGGACTGCCCGTTGTCCCCCTCGAGGTTCGCAGTCACATACCACCACTCGATCCGATAGCCCGGGTGAGGGCCGTGGTCCGCCGGGAAGCTGAGAGCGTGGTCGGGGCTCGGCTTCTGGTAGCCCTCGGGATCCAGGCCCAGCCCCGCAAAGCCCTGCGGCCAGGCGAACGCGGGTGCAAGCAGCAGCAGAAGCGTCAGCAGATTAGCGCGCATTGGCAAACACCTTCAGCAGTTGCGCCGGCGCGACGCGTGACAGGCGCCAGCACGGCAACAGGGCGGCCGCGGTAGCGACCGCGATGCTGAGCAGGCCGAGCACCATCCACTGGTCAGGAT
>JBCDJG010000129.1:0-2066 GCA_038748065.1 Pseudomonadota bacterium | reverse complement strand
TTGCGTTTGGCGGCACCATCGACGGCGAAATCCAGCAGATAGACGGACGGTTCGATCATCGCGGCGGATCCTTCGACACGCCGGTCGAAACTCGCTTTCGCCTCAACCACACGATCGAGGTCACCCCCGGAGGGCAGCTTTCAAAGGTGCTGGCCACAGGGACAGCCATGGTCAACTCCGTGCATCGCCAAGCAGTTGGAACCCTGGGAAAAGGCCTTCAGGTGGAGGCAAGTGCCGATGATGGAACCATTGAAGCCATCAGTGTCGAGGGCGCCGCCTCTTTTGCCTTGGGCGTGCAGTGGCACCCCGAGCATTGGGCTGCAAAGGGACCGGATATTGATGAGCCGTCCACGCGCCTTTTCAGGGCTTTCGGAGACGCTGCGCGCGCCTTTCGGGCTTAGCGACCGAGTGATGCAGCCAAAAGCAATGCACCAAACCCGATAATCAAGACTGCCCCGACGACCTGCAATGTGCGGCTTGCGGCACGTGCCCAGCCCGTGGCTCCGGCACCGTTCGGCGCAACGAAGCGGCTCAGTCCGCTCGCAAAGGCCGCCATCAAGGCCAGCGTCAACGCTGTTCCCAACCCCATCAGATAGCTCGCGGCAGCCCCTTGCCAGAAAAGCCCCTGGCTCAAGGCGAGGACAAGAACCAGCAACGCACCGGTGCACGGCCGCAGGCCAGCACTTACGACCAGGGCGAGGGTCTGGCCAGCACTTCGACTGCCTTCGACCGATTTGGCATCCGGCATATGGGCGTGCCCGCAGCCGCAATCGGGGCCGTGCGCATGCTCGGCGTGCGCATGATGGTGAACAGTTTCACCGTGATGGCCAGCGGCGACAACCATCGGCAATGGTCTTGAAGGGACAAGCGAGCGCAAGGCCTTGAGCAGGATGTACAGGCCCAGCGCGATGATCAACGCGTAAGCAAAACGCTCCAAGCTCAGCGTCGCAGAAACCAACACCGCTTGCGAGAGGCCGAAAACCCCCGCCAGTAGCCCCACACAGGCAACGGCGATTGTGGATTGCAGCATCGCTGCGGCGAGCGCCAGCATGGCGCCTTTTCGGGCCGTCTCCCCCGATGCCAACATGTACGAGCCAATAACGATCTTGCCGTGACCCGGTCCGGCGGCGTGAACCACACCGTAGAGAAAGGAGAGCCCCAGGAGCGACCACAGGGCGGCAGTCGAACTCTCAACTGACCGGAGCGAGCCGGTCAGCCCCTGGTAGAACTGTGCCTGCGCTCCGGCAGTCCATGCAATAAGCTGGTCAAACGGACCGCCGACTACGGGCTCAGCAGGGATGCCGACGCCAAAGGGGTTGGCAAGCGCAGGAGCGGCTGCAGCCAAAACCACGACGCTGGCGAAAACGCCGCCTACCAGCAGTTTGGAGTTATAGCTACGCACAGCGAATGCGGGCCCGATTTGCCAATTCGTTTGTCACCGCAAGCAGTTCCTCAGGCACAAACCCATCTGCAGGAATAAGCGACAGGAGATTGGCGTAAGTGGTGTCGAGTTCCGGCGGTTCGTCAAGGGTCACCGAGCAGCCATCGGGTGCGCTCGCCAACTCGATAGGCGCAGTTTCAACCAACGAGAACGCAACGAAATACTCCGGATCAAAGATATCGAGCACCACGAAATCATGCTCGCCAGGCCTGACACCCCCCTGAACCGGTAAGGTGAAATGCAGTGTGGTGTGGGTCCCGTCGAAGTCGAGGAAATAATCGCGCGGCGCATCGAACTCAAGTGAGTACAGATCGCCTAACCGATCGGTCTCTTGGGCGCCTGCGATAGAGGTGAAGTAAAAGTACTCCTGCAGAGACGTAACATTCAGCTCTGCAAGTTCGGCGGTTTCCTGGCGGCTATAAATGCCGTCACCATCGACATCCAGACCAAGCATCAGATAGGCGGAAAACGCTTCGTCAAATCTCCAGCTGTGCCGGATCGCGGATATGGCACCGACATCATCGAACATGACACGCGCCGACGCATCGACCCAGACATGCGGGTGCGCCGAAGCGGGCATCACCAGCATCCCGAAACAAAAAGTAATGCAATTGATCAACCGGAG
>JBCDJG010000128.1:0-2412 GCA_038748065.1 Pseudomonadota bacterium | reverse complement strand
CAAAAACAGCACGTACCACGCCCAGAATACCTGAAGCTGCCAGCATGCCTGATCCCTCCCTGACCGCCGGCGCGGCCTTACTCTACACCGTATTCTTTGGCGCCACTTCCGGCGGCAAGGTTCCTACAATCCGACCCGGCGGCGGCTGCGATGGCTGCACCGGCGAGCCGGTCTCATCATCCAGCTCGACCTCGGTCCCCCGACCAAGAACCGTAAGATATGCGCGCTCAAGTTCAGCCGGACGCAGATCAAGGGGCTTACGTACTGCACCAAGGCGATCTGCCGGGACCGTCGCAGTGACCTCTGCCTTTGGGCTGCTCGTACCCGGTGGCGGTGAAGTCAGTGTGAGACGCGCCATGGGGGCGACGATCGCCGCGCCCCGCGCAAACAGGCGAAACCAAAACGGCGCACCCAGACCAAGCAGGCCACCTGCGAGCAGCACACCCAACAGCCACATGACAGTGGTGGGGATGTTTCCAATGAGCCTGCTTAGGGTCAGCGCATCTGTCGAGCACCGCGCATCGCGGTAGGCATTATCACTCCCGTCCACGTCGACAGACACGTCGCAGTACGGGAACATGCTTCGTCCAACAGGAACGCCCATGTCGAGAAAGTCTGCTCGAACACTCGAAAATTCAGGCGAGGCGAACACTTCTCCGGGTGTCAGAGACTGGCCCTCAGACGCATTGCCCTGGACGAGGGCGACACGCTGAACATCATCCATGACCGCCAAGCGCGCAGACAGGGTCTGGTTCGCCGCGAGCTCCTTGTACAGCGTAATCGCATCAAGATTGACGAAGAAGGCCACCGCGATCCCTGCGAGGACGGAAACCATGTTTGCGCGGGAGCGGAAGTACGCCGTCTGCGCTTCGCCGAGCCGCTCGAAATCATAGGCCGCTGCGGTCAGCGCGCGTCGCAAACGGGAACGATCATGGCCGGCGAGCGCTTTTCCTTCAGGCGTTTCGGCAAGCCGCTCTATGAATTGGAGGGTGCTCATGCGCTGGAGGCGCGACGACAGAATAGCGCCAATGATGGGCCAGCGTCGGATGTACCAGGGTCGAAGGTTTTCAGACGCTGTACGCCGGGTCATTCGCCGCGCAAAATCACGCGATTGAGGCGACGAAATATGGTGGCGTGTCGTCGTCGGTGCCGCAAGCTCAATCGGTGTATCCGAAGGCTGCAAATCGGCTAGTTTTTGGTCGTAGAAACTCCGCAGCATCTCTGACATTCCAGCGCTGCGCAGGGCAAAAATTTTGTGAATTCCTTCGACGACGACTGAGACCAGGGTGGAATAAACTGCGACGACGGCCGCGAACCCGACCAGAGCAAGAAGGAGCGCCATAGGCCCGTCACCCGATGAAACTAAACTGGACGGGACTTAAGCATTGGGGCTAGGTTCTGGCAATGTTTCATTAACTTATGGGAACACCCATGGGCGAGAACCTGCAAGTGACGGCCAATAGCGGCCTCAATGTCCGAGGCTTGCCTAGTCTGGCCTCCCAACCCCTCGCGGCCATGCCGAAGGGTATGGTGGTCGAAGCGTTGGATCCTTTGGTCTGGGATGGACGATGGAGGCGGATCCGGGCCTGGTTCACGTCATCCGCTTACGTCGAGGGCTATAGTGCAGCGGCCTATTTGCAGCAGACGAGCCTGCCCGCATCGAACCAGCCCGGCGCCGCGCCGCCTGCGCCAAGCCCGAAACCGCAGCGTGAGGAGGTGCCAGAGGCGCGATCCGGTGTCTCGGATTTTGCCCTCCAGCAGCTGTCGCCAATGACAGAACCCTGGCAACGCCGCCGACACTTCGATGAGTTGCACGATGCGTTCAGGGCAAAGCTTGAAGCCCTTATGAATGAGCTCGCCCGCAGAGGCCTTCGCTTCAAGGTGCTAGAGGCCTATCGCCAGCCAGACCGTCAGGCCGAACTCTTCAATCAGGAGACAAAGGTCACCAATGCGGATGCCTGGCAGAGCATGCATAACTATGGCCTCGCGGCTGACCTGGTCCTCGACATTCCAGGCATTGGTCTCTGGGAAGACGGCAGGGTTCGCGGACACAACTACCACAATGACTGGATGCGCATGCGAGATGTGGCGCGCAGGATGGGGATGCATGTCCTCACCAGAAACGGTGAGCCATGGGACCTGCCCCACGTCCAATTCGACAGCCAAAGCTGGCGCATTTTCCACCAAGGCGAGTTCCCGCCCGGCGGAGGCGCCACGTGGGAAGCCAATCTCTTGCGGAATATCAACGCTTATCCCCGAAACGCGCCCACGGGCATCAGCCAGCGGGCGAGCGGTGGTGACGCGCTGGTCCCAGAAGAGCCAAACGTCGAAGACGAGCAGCTCGTCTGAGTCCGTATTTTTTGTCCTGATTGCCTTGGCCACATCACCCCGTCGTCATGCCAAGGCCCCATT
>JBCDJG010000127.1:0-2560 GCA_038748065.1 Pseudomonadota bacterium | reverse complement strand
TACAGCTGATCGGCGCACCGGCATCACCCTATACACGGAAGATGCTGGCACTGCTCCGATTTCGTCGGATTCCCTACGAAGTTCGGTGGGGAGATCCTGCGACCGTCCTTACCAGCATGTGTTTGGAAGTGCCAAAACCCGTACTGCTTCCGACCTTTCTTTTCAGCCAGGAAGACCATAAAAAGCCCTTCAGCGGCGATGGGGGCGCAATCGCGGTTTGCGACTCAACGCCAGTTATTCGAAGCCTTGAGGAAAGCTACACCCAGCGGTCTGTCATCCCACCGGATCCGGCGCTCAATTTCCTCGATTACCTGGTCGAGGACTTCGCCGACGAATGGGGGACAAAGTACATGTTCCACTACCGTTGGCATGCGCAGCAGGACATCGACAACGCGGGTACCTTGCTGCCGCTGATGATGGACCCGACCCTCGAAAGCGAGAGTTTAAAGTCAGCCAGCAGCTCCTTCATTGAACGCCAAACCGGTCGCTTGTACGTCGTAGGCTCCACGCCTGAAACAGCGCCGATCATTGACGCCAGCTACGAACGTTTTCTGGCTGCCATGACGGATGTTCTGCAACAGCGGCGTTTTCTATTCGGTGACAGGCCGTCGGCGGCCGATTTTGCGCTATTCGGTCAGCTGTCTCAGTGTGTGGGTCTGGACCCCACGCCCCGGGAAATCACGTCGCGGAAGGCACCCCGAGTTGTCGCATGGGTACACATTGTCGAAGACCTTTGCGGGCTTGGGGTGGCTGACGAACAATGGCATCACCGCGATCAGGTAAGCGCTAACCTTGAATCCTTGCTTGAGGAAATCGGCAGGACCTATATCCCCGCATTACTGGAAAACGCGCGGGCATACAGCGAGAAAAGGGCAACCTGGTCCACAATCATCGACGGCGCCCAGTGGGAGCAAAAAACCTTTCCCTATCAGGCGAAATGCCTGCGCTGGATCCGTGAGGAGTTCTCCCACCTCGATAGCGACGATCAAGCCTGGGTCCGAGCAGTGCTCAGGCGGGCGGCCATCAACGGCCTCGTCGACTGATTGATGGCGGGCGCAGCAACAACAAACACAGTATCAATAGCAATAGCGAGAATCGCGCGAGTCCTCGTGCTAGCAACTCTGGCAGCACATGTCGTCGTTCTGTTGGTCAGCGATGTCAGCGCCGCGTCGACACCTATCAGTCAACTAAGCCGAGGCCCCCTCGGCTGGCTGCACACACTCGGGCTGGTAATGCTTGGGGCAGCGTGGCTTCTGATCACACCTTGCCTATGGGTCAGGGAGCGCTCGGCTCTCTGGCGCGCTGGTTGCGTGCTCATCGCGCTCAGCGTGCCTGTCCTGTACTATGTCGCCTACTACTTCGCGACCGCCAGCGATGCGGAGTTATTCTCTCCAAACGCCAACGACCCGCTGTCCGTTCTCGCAAGCAGCTTAGGGGTAGCCATGGGCGCCATCCAGCCTGGTCTTCGCAGAATCAACTCGCGCATCGCTCGCAGCAACCTTCTGGTGCTGATTGTGTGGATTGGTCTGATTCCGGTTATTCCGTTTATCGAGCCTGGGTGGCTAGGTGCCTACGAGCGCTGCGTCGGCGCGCTGATGTTGATTTGGACCTTGTTGTTAACAGAAGCTGCTGCCACATAGGAGATTACGAACACGCCAAGTTTGCTAGCGTACGACTGACAGGCAGCTCGAACGATTTTCGTGCTCGTGCTGATGTGGTCAGTGGTAGTTTGATTGCCGATTCCAGTTCTAATTGATCTGGATGACGGATCTATTGCTTGCGTTGACGGAACTACGATCTGAATCGCTCCTAGTTTGCTAGACACCTCCGTGCCATCCAAAATGGCAGTAGAGAGGTGATTCATGAGTAGCAAGAGATACTGGTCCTCCCCCAGGATTCTGTTCCATTTAAAGTTAGAGAATCCGACATGATGAGTCCCTGTGGGAAGGAGTCATGCGATGAAGAAGTCGCGGTATACGGAAGAGCAAATCGCGTTCGCGCTCAAGCAGATTGAGCTGGGCACGCCGGTGTCGGAGGTCCGTCGGAAGATGGGAGTCTCGGAGGCCACGATCTACAACTGGCGAAAGAAGTATGGCGGACTGGGCCCATCGGAGCTGAAACGACTAAAGCTGCTCGAGGCGGAGAACGCCCGCTTGAAGCACATGGTGGCAGACCTGAGTCTCGACAAAGTCATGTTGCAGGACGTTCTGTCAAAAATGCCCGATAAAGCGGGGCAGGCCCAGCTTTAAAGCCTTCCCGGAAACGCGAGCTTGTAGACGATCTTCGGGAGCGCTACGGAGCCAGCCAGCGCCAGGCGTGCGCTGCGCTGCGGCTGTCTACTTCTGTCTACCGCTACAAGTCCGTGGCTCGTGACTCGTCGGCAATCCGTATGCGAATACGCGAGATCACGGAGACGTATGTCCACTACGGTTGCCCGCGGGTATTCATCACGCTACGTCGGGAAGGCTGGAGAGATAATCACAAGCGCGTTCACCGCATCTACTGCGAGGAAGGCTTATCGATGCGTCAGCGCAGGCCCAGACGCAATAAATCGGCGATG
>JBCDJG010000126.1:0-2576 GCA_038748065.1 Pseudomonadota bacterium | reverse complement strand
GGGTTTCACATATGGGGGGTAACCGCTGGGATCATTCGTACACTATATTTGGAGCTCTATGGTGGCGATAAAGCTGCCTGAGCCCTGATCCTGAAGGAGGCCTGCCGCCGTGGCGCGCACCATCGTCATCCAACTCGTCCTCTTTATCCTGCCTTTCCTCGCTTACGCGTTTTATCGGTTGCTGCTTTCCGATGCTCAGGCCGACGGGCGCAGGACATGGCCAATTCGTGCCTTGTTCGGAACAGGTGCAGCGCTCGCTATCGCTGGATTTGGCTTCCTGGTTCTGAGTGAAGACCGTTCGCCAAACATGTGCCATGAGCCTGCGCGCTATGAGAATGGCGAACTGATCCCGGCGCGCAGCTTCCCGTGTGAGCGGGACATGACGACGGTCGGCGCGCCTGCTGGAGATAATTCCGGGCCGTCGCAAAGTGCGCCTGAGATTGATCCAGAGCCGGTGAGCGCGCCGGACGCCCCCCAGAATGGCGGCAACTAGGCTCAAGGATGCAGACTGGCTGACGAGCGCAGCAACGCGCGCCGTTATAGCGGCCCTGGACGCCGTGCGGCCGGGTGGATCGCGCTTTGTCGGCGGATGCGTGCGCAACACCGTCATGGGTCGCCCTGTCGATGACATCGACATCGCCACACAACTCACGCCGGACAAGGTCATCGCCGCGATTGAGGCTGCAGGGTTCCGTGCAATCCCGACAGGTATAGATCACGGTACAATCACGGCGATTGCAGAGGGCAAGCCCTTTGAGATCACAACACTACGCCGGGACGTGGAGACCGATGGCCGTCGCGCCGTCGTGGCGTTCTCTGAAGACTGGGCGGAGGATGCAGCGCGACGAGATTTTCGCCTCAACGCGCTCTACGCCGAGCCCGATGGCGCGTTGCATGATCCGATTGGTGGTGGACTGGAAGACGCCGCAGCGGGACGTGTGATTTTCATTGGTGATCCAGATGAACGCCTGCGCGAAGACTATCTTCGTATTCTGCGCTTCTATCGATTCAACGCCTGGTATGGCGCGGGTATTGACGCAGAAGGCCAGGCCGCATGCGCGCGCCGCAGGGACGGCCTCGCCAAAATCGCTGCGGAACGCATCTGGAAAGAGCTGGAAAAACTGCTTCGCGCGCCAGACCCCACAGCCGCGCTGGTCGCTATGGAAGAATCCGGCGTCCTCGAAACAGTGCTGCCCCGAGCGAGTGCGGCACGCTTTGCGGCGTTTCTTAAGGTCGTGAACACGCCGTGGGATCCACTCCGCCGCCTGATGGCGCTTTTACCCCGAGACGACGTCTCAGCGGTGCGGGCAGTAAAGGCTCTGCGCCTCTCGAATGCCGAGCGCGACAGGGTGATGGCATGGGCGTCGGCGGATGTTGAGTTGTCGCCCAGCATGTCGCCGCCGTCGGCGCGCTCGGCGGCCTATCGTTTAGAGCACCGCACATTCTTCGATCGAGTCTACACGGCCATGGCCGCGGACGGGCGCGCGGTCTGGCAGAATGTCCATGATGCTGTGGATGGCTGGGGCCGGCCGAGCTTTCCGCTCAGGGGGCAGGATCTTGTCGAGCTGGGGATGAAGGGTCCCGAGATTGGCGAGACCTTGAGGGGCCTCGAAGACTGGTGGATCGAGCAGGATTTCAAGCCAGGGCGTGGCGAACTTCTGGCGCGCGCCAACCTATGACTACCAGTCCGGAGTGTAGTCCATCATCGGCTGATTTGGCTCGCTGATCGCATTTGAAGACAGAGCTCCAGCCACTGGACTGTCTTGAATGCTTGGGCCGTAGCCAGCCGAAAAACCCGCAATTGCTATAAACAGGCTCAGAATTGCCAGATAGATCACCGACCTTTTTATCAATTCGCCATCACGACATAGCCGTTGAGATATGCTGCGAAGCTGACCCAAGCCAGGTAAGGCAGCTGGAGGTATGCGGCAAGGCGTGACCAGCGCCAGAAACCGGCAATCATTGCAGCGATCATAAGCCAAAGTGTGCCGAGGATAATCAAGGCGAGCGCAGGCTGCTGGAAACCAAAAAAAGCATATGACCAGCTAATATTAGGGATCAGCTGGGCAAAGAAGAGGCCGAGGGCGCCGCTCCCCGCCTCGAAGCTGCCCGCGCTGCGCCGCACCAGGATTGCACCCACTGCCATGAGAAGAAACAGGCTCGGCCAGACGATCGCGAAAGCGATATCCGGTGGGTTCAGTGGCGCCTTGTTCAGCATCGCATACCAAGCGTCATCCGAACCCGTGGAAATCTGCCCAGCCAAATAGGCCACGCCAAGTACCGCTGCGATAATCGCCCCATAGGTCAGCCACGAAGGCCGCGCTGCTGTCGCTGTTGTCATGTCAGACCCCTAGCATTGGCGGGAAGGGTCGTCGATACAGCCGTGTACGCCTCCCATCGCTTTGCAGGGCGTTAGGATGCCTGACTGAGTGTCGGTCCTCGCCTCAGGGCCATTTCACAACCGGCGGCATGCTCGAGAGAATGCTTGCCACGTTACCACCCGTTTTCAGACCAAACGTCGTGCCACGGTCGTAAAGAAGATTGAATTCCACATAGCGTCCCCTGCGAATGAGCTG
>JBCDJG010000125.1:0-2630 GCA_038748065.1 Pseudomonadota bacterium | reverse complement strand
CTGGACTTCGCCATGCCCGTGCAGACGGCAATCGAAGCACCGCGTTTCAGCCTTTTTGCTAAACCAAACTTCTATAAAACAGGCGCCGATATCACAGTACGTTTCGAAGATCGCCTATCGCAGAAGCAGTATAACGACCTCAAAAAGATGGGCCACAACCTGCAGCTGGCGCCTTCTTTTTCGTTGGGGAGTGTTCAGGCAATTCTCAAGAGCGAAAAACACGGCACCTACACTGCAGGTGCCGATCCGCGTCGCGCAGCCTACGCGGTTGGCTGGTAAGCCAAGGGATAGGGGGAAGTTGGCGCGCCCGGAGAGATTCGAACTCCCGACCAACTGGTTCGAAGCCAGTTACTCTATCCAGCTGAGCTACGGGCGCGTGGGGGCGTATTGTAGCCCGCCTCGATACCTTGATGCAGCCCAAATTTTTTGGATGTTGTTTGGGTGTCGAAAGCCGCGTTCTGTCGCCGAACGCGCCGCAAGTTGGAGACTGCTTTTACTCGTAATTTTCGACGTATAGCAGCGGATTGTGCTCCCCCATACCATCAAAAGAACGATATCTGGGCTGGGCAACCATCGCGGTCCAACCTGAGAGCCGTGAAAGCGACTAAAAGGCGTGCTTTCGCGTGAGCAAATCCGCTGTGAAATGCCCGAGTTCCGATAGCACGGTTGGAGTTCCGCTCGGAAAACTCTCAAATCGGTGCACGAGCTCGAAGCCCGTCGAGGAGCGATGCACGAACAAAGTAGCCAGAATCGGGCGCTGGCCCCTGGACCACTGCCTGTGGCTGTGGTCGTTAAGGCTTACCGATAGCTGATTTATTCCATTTCGGAGCTGTTCTTCAGGCACGTGAACCGCGTTGCCGTAAACCCGCATGATCTTTACGCCGTTTATATATAGGTGAGCGTGCCCGCTAAGGTCAGTCTCGTCGACGGCGGACCTTGGTTCGATCCCGGGTTCAGGGGCCGTCGTTGCTGGAGGTACGGTAAATACGAAGTTCTGTGTTCGAAGTATCAGGTTGATCCCCGAAATGGCATCGCCCCGCAGGTCCAGGCTGAGCGTGGGCGCCGGTGCATCTGCCGGTACTTCAATCGGTCGGTGCGCGTGGCTTATTTCGGGTGAGGTATTGGGCATTCTATGCGCATTCGTGGCAGGCAGCGCCTTTTCTGAGGTTTCCGAAAAAGCCGCAATGGCGGGCAGCAACGCTGCGAGCGCTACGAGCATCACAAGTTGGGTGAGTCTGGCGAGATACATGAATAGTTCGGGCTAGGGGCTTGGGGCTAGGGGCGAGGCCCCGCGGGGGGGCCTCCAGGTCCGCCTGTGGCACCGCCACAGGAGGTCAGTGCGTTATCGGCCAGCTCACCATAAAACCGCGGTCCGATCGTGAAGGGAAACGAAGGTTGGAGATCACCGTTTTCATCGATATTCAGCGTGATGTGGTAGTGGTAGCCTCGACCGTCGCCGGTGCTGTGACCGTTATGCTCGTCGAGTTGTGCGCCAGCAACTTCGCGGCCCGCGAATAAATAGTCTTCGAAGTAGTAACCATCACTTGCGGCAAGCGTGTTACCCGAAAGCGTTGTAACCAGCTCGCCTATGTCGGGTCCTGGCTCGACGCTTGCATCGATACCAGCGCTTACATCATAGGGGTCAACTAAAATACAGCTGCGCTCGCCGGGGGTACCGCAACCACCTTCATCGGGGTTAGCGCCGTAGTCGCGTGCATCCCAGGCGCTGACCGCAAGCACACCTTTCGCTTCCCAAGGGCCGTAAACCGGGTAACCATCGGCGGCATAACCGTAAATCGGTGAATGCTCTTCGCCATAGTCACCGACAAGATTGGCCAGGCACGAGGTATAGAAGTGGTGATGGTATTCGCCGTTCGCTGCATGACCACCGCAGATGTCAACGTCGTATTGCTCTGCGATCGGTGCCAGGTTGTACCAGACATTGTTGCCAAAACTCATCCCGTCGCCCCAGTTGAAGATCGCGGTCCCATTCACCATCAGTCCAACTGTGCCAAGCCCAAGTTCACACTCGTCGTTCGCGGGCGTGGGTGTCTCGCGGAAGTACTCCTCGCGCGCAAGCGCTGTGGGGCAGACCGGCCCTGGAGGCCAGTACCCCCCACCACCAGTGTCTGCGCAGTTGCCGCTCGTCTGGCTGGCGTAGCCGATGTCCTGGCCGAACTGCACAATGTCGTTCACGGCGACGGTGCTGACCCCGGCGCTGAAGTCCCTTGCTGACAGTGGGCGTGAATTGAGTGCAGCGAGGATTTCATCGTCGACGACTACGTCGTAGTTCGGGATCCCATTAGTCGCGACAACAGTGAACCCATCCTGCGATGTCACGCTCTGCACATCTTCGACAACCCCCAGGCTACTGGAATTCTCAAAGATGTTTTCGGCGCGAGACTCGCTATTCGTTATCCAGGGCATCCCATTGTCAACGACGGCTTCGAGATAGAAGATCTCGTCGCTGTCCAGAAAGGCAAGCAGAACCTCCTGATCCGCAAACCCACCTGTGTTCAGGCTGCAGGGATCCGCGCTGCCACCGCACAGTCCTCGTTCCCGAAGCCGCCAGCTTAAAAAGGTATAACCGTCAGACGGTACGACTTCGAAGGTTTCATCGAAGAGAAGGT
>JBCDJG010000124.1:0-2855 GCA_038748065.1 Pseudomonadota bacterium | reverse complement strand
TGTCGGCATTCCCTGTGTGTGCCGGGCATGATCGGTGTGCCGCGGGCGGCGTGCCAATATCTGCTCGTCGCGAGTGGAAAAATAAAAGTGATGGGCCGCTCGCATCCGAAAGAAGCGATCCTTCATGCAATCCAGCTGTCTGTCAGGACCACCCCAGGTGTACCAGATCCAGGGATACGCGGAGTCTTCTTGTCGGCAGTATGCTGCTTTTGGCAGCTCATCCAGTTGTTTCTTCGCAACTGCCAGTTTTGCCTCGCATAGATAAAATAGATTGAGCACGCTCAAATAGCCCCGTTCCGGGATATCTCTGTCGGCGTGAACGTAGGATTTTAATACTGTGGCCCTGACGGTGGGGAGGAATCGATCGGTACCGAGTGCGAGCGGGTGACGCCGCCCTCGTTTTGCAGCGGTATTGCTGTAGGCGGTCATCTTATTTTCGGCGCCAGAAACCGAAGCGGCGCTCGAGCGGTTTTTCCGATTAGTTCTTCTCCCACGGATCGGTCGAGCGGACCCCGGATTCTTCCCGATGACACACCCAATGCATTGGTCAGTATCCGCTGATTGTGCGATGGGTTCGAGATAAATGCGCGTGTCAAAACGCAGCAGATGCCCTCGGTAATTTCGAAAGCTCGCCCAGTAGCTAGTGCCCTGTGGCATTAGTTCGCGCAAAGCCAGGATTGGGGTGATTGGCAGCCTGATTCAATCAGGCAGGGATATGTGATTCCGTGGCGGCCAGCTCCAGATGCCGCGTGGCTTGCCGAAGACGGAGCTTCTGAAACCAGAACAGACGATCAATAAACAAAACTCCGTTCAGGTGATCGATCTCGTGCTGTATACAGACCGCGTGCATTCCCTGTATCTCGCGCTCAAACGTCTTACCTTCGGTATCCTGTGCACGTACGCATACGCCCGCAGCGCGTAGAACGTTGGCCTCAATACCAGGAAGCGACAGACAGCTTTCGGCCACAACGCCCAGGCCCGCCTTACTGAGAATCTCCGGGTTCACATAGAGCTGCGGGCCATCTTCATCGGTATTGACGAGAATAACTCGCTGCGCAACGCCGAGCTGGGGTGCGCAAAGGCCGATGCCGCCCGAGTGATGGAGTGTGTGCACCAACCTCTCCTCGAGCTCGGCCAGAGAACTCCCAAACTCCGCGACTGCTGCTGACGGCTGACGAAGACGTTCGTCCGGATACTCAATGATCGTGTCACTTCGCATGGCAAGTTCCTGCCCTATCTGGCTGATTCATTGAATTAGCCAGACAGGGCACTAGGAGGAAGTTTCAGCGGGACCGTTACTGAAACGTGCGTCCTCGTACGCCGACGCATCGAGGTCGGTTGCACTTCTCCTTACGTTCCGGAGTAGTGGCCCCAACACTAGCAGCGTGACCAGCAATAGCGTGACTTCCAGTGCATACACAGTCATGTATCCACTGGCACTGATACCGTCCGCGATCCCACGAGAGGCGCTGTCGATGGCGGTCACGATGTCGCGAATCGTGCCGCTGGCTGCAACTCCGATTCCCGCCGCAGTCGCCTGAACCGCCCCCCAGGCACCCAAAGCCAACCCGATTTGAGCTGCGGGTGCCAGGTTCATGGTCGCGGTGAGCGTGCCATGAGCAAACAGCGCACCACCGAACCCAATCAGGAAATTGCCAGCGACAAAGAGCTCGGTCATTTGCAGCGGCGCCGCCGAGATTACCAACGCAAACGCTGGTAGCCCGAGCATCGCGCCCAGGCGCGCGGCCGCAAACGGGTCGGTGCCCTTGCCGATCATTTTTGACGCGATTGCGAACCCAGTCAGGCCGCCCGCGGCGAACAGGGCTGTGAGTGCCGTGGTCACGCTGACCGACAGGTTGAGAATGTGGCCTCCGAAGGGCTCAAGCAGGATGTCGGCCATCCCGAACGCCATGGTTCCCAACCCGACCACAACCAGGCGGCGATAGGTGTTGGGGCCCGCGCAGAATTGGCGCCAGGAGTCGAGAAAATCGGGCTCATCTTTCGCCTTCTCCAACTGGCTGCTGCGGCGCCTGGGCTCTTGCTTCCATACGGCAATGACGTTCAGGACGAGGGTGAGTAATGCGGTGGTCTGGATTACGCGTACCAGTCGACCCGGGGTGAAGTCCAGTAATGCCGTGCCAAAAATCAGGGCGCTGATCATCATTCCTATAAGAAGCATCACATACATAAGACCGACGACTTTCGCGTGTGATTCAGGTCGTGTGAGATCGGTCGCCAGTGCCAGGCCTGCGGTTTGTACCGTGTGTATTCCGGCGCCAACCAGTAAGAAAGAAGCAGCGGCCGTAACCTGGCCCACAAGGGGAGGCAGACTACCTGATTCACCCTGGCCTGCCAGCACGAGGAGCGCAAAAGGCATGATGGTGAATCCGGCGAACTGCGCGAGTGACCCTTTCCAAAGGAAAGGAAACCTACGCCAGCCCAGGGCAGAGGTATGGTGGTCGGAGCGAAAGCCGATTAGCGCTCTTAAGGGAGCAAACACCAGCGGCATCGCCAACATGATTCCCACGAGAGAGGCCGGAACGGCAAGCTCCACGATCATCACCCGATTCAAGGTGCCGACCAACAGCACCATGGCCATGCCGACCGTCACTTGAAACAGAGACAGACGCAATAGTCGTGTGAGGGGAAGATCCGGTGTCGCTTCGTCGGCAAAAGGAAGCAAGCGCGGTGCGAAGTTTAAGACCGCGCTAAGAAATCGTGTGCGTAGAGTGGTCACTCGATGAATACAGCAGAGAGACAGCTTAGATCATAGAAAAAAGGCACGGCGATACCCATCGCCGTGCCTTTTACATTCCATCAGGCCCGAAGGCTAACCGCCAAAGAAGGCGGGGAAC
>JBCDJG010000123.1:0-3042 GCA_038748065.1 Pseudomonadota bacterium | reverse complement strand
CGAAACAAAGCCCGGTTGGATAGCGTTTACCCGAATGTTGTCTGGTCCAAGCTCCTTGGCGAGGCTCTGACACAATCCCACCACGCCGAACTTCGTTGCGGCATAGGGCGTTCGAAATGCATAGCCGAATTTCCCGGCGACCGAGGACATACCCACAATGCTTCCCCCGCCGCGCGCTTTGATCAGCGGTACCGCGTGATGGGCGCAGGTAAATTGTCCGACAAGGCCGATGCGCAAACAGGTTTCAAAGACGTCAGGGGCGATGTCCTCAACCCCACCTGTCGGACCAGCAATTCCCGCATTGTTGATCAGTGCATCAAGCCTGCCCCTCTCGGTCCGGATCAGATCAAAGAACGCTGCAACTTGCGCGACATCACCCACATCGCACTGTGCTACAATTGTGCCTGGAAGCTCTGCCGCGACGGACTCCAGAGCAGGAGCGTCGATGTCGCAGATCGCAAGCCGCGCGCCATCTGCGTGCAGCCGTCGCGCAATGGCCAGACCGATGCCTGCAGCTCCACCGGTGATTGCGACATCCTGTCCTTGCAACAGTGTCATCCCCCTATCCTCGCTGTTTTTCGCGCAGACCAACCACTGCAAGCAGGATGATCAGACCAAAAAAGACCGCGCGATATGCGTATGGTAGTGTCGAGCCAGCGAGGAGCGTTTGCATAGCCGTCAGCAGGAACGCTCCTCCCAGCATCCCAAGATAGTGACCACGGCCGCCGGTGATCAGCGCGCCACCGACAACGACAATTGCAATGGAAGGCAGCAGGTACTCGTCCCCCATGCCAAGGCTCGCCTGCCCGCCAAACCCGGTCAGCAGTATACCAACCAGCGCAGCACAGACCGCGCAAAGTATGTAGACGCCGATTAACACCCAGCCCGTGCGCACGCCCGAGAGCTCCGCCGCTTCCATGCTGTTGCCCACCGCGTAGATTTGGCGGCCAAAAACTGTACGTGTTAGCAATAGCGTGGCTCCAGCAGCAAAGAGGATCAGCAGCGGGATGACGGGCGTAACTCTCAGCACGTCGCCTGTCATCAGCCAGCGCAGGCCTTGCGGGGCGAACCCGTCTGGCGTTCCGCCCGAATAAAGCAGCGTGGCGCCTTGCAGCAGACCGTTCATGGCAAGCGTCACAACGATGGGCGACAGCCCGAGCGCGACCACACCAAGCCCGTTCAGAAGCCCAACCAGTACTGCCACCCCGAGGACCGTTGGAACCGCGTAGATCAGCGCAAGATCAGACCCGTGTGCCATGCCTGTCAGCATCACTCCTGCCAGGCTGATCATCCAGGGGACGGACAGGTCCAGGCCGCCCGTTAGAATCACAGCCCCCTGACCCAGGGCGAGGATGGCTAGAAAAGCGGATAGGACCAAAAGCGCATCCCAATATCCCCAACCCGTGAAAACGTTTCCCAGAACTGCTTGGGTCAGGATCAAAACCCCGATAAAACAGATCCACGCCGGAAGCGCATGTCGCAACGTCGCCGCGTTACGTGTAAGGAATGGCGGCAGCGCTGGTCTTTCAGCGATCTGGCCAAACACAAGCCGACGGTCTCTATTCGAACGCTGGCTGGCCAAGTTGCCGATCCGCCGCGCTGATAGCCAGAGTCGTGCTTTCGCCAATTGGGAGGCCAATACCGAATCCCGCGAGAGCGATCCGGCAAGTACAGCGAGCAACAACACAACGCTCTCTGCAATTGTGGAGTAGTAGGCCGATACATTCGCCGCCAGCAGAATATTGACAACGATCAGCAGGATGTAGGCGCCGAACACCGTCCCCAGCAGGCCGCCCTGTCCTCCGCCAAGACGAGTCCCGCCGATGACGACCGCCGCAAAAACCGGCAAGAGGAGCGCATTACCGACGAGCGGGTCGCCGGAACCTGTTTGCGCGGAAACAAAGACACCCGCCAACCCATAGAGGCCTCCGGCAAGGACATAGGTGAAGAACAACACCCACTTTATGGGCAGCCCCGACGCCTCAGCTGCCTCCGGGTCCGAGCCTACGGCATAAAGTGCGAGCCCGTAGCGCGTACGTTTCAGCACTGCCCACAGGACAAGCACGGTCAGAATGATCACTACGGGCATCGGCAAGAGGTTGGGTAAAAAGTCCCCCACGTAGACCCCAAGGCTGGGAGAAATGAACCCGCCTGGTTTTGCCATCACCAGAAGCGTGATGCCCTGTATAATGAACATGGTTGCCAGCGTAACAACAATCGGTTGTAGCCGCAGGAACGCGATGAAGAACCCGTTAAATGCACCGACCGTCATGCCCACAAGTATCCCTGTGGCCGTCCAGAGCGAAACGGAGGCCTCGAAATCCGTCGGGTCCATGTAAGTTGCCAGAACAGCGTTAACGAGCGAGATCACGGCGCCTGCCGAAAGGTCGAAGCCCCCTGACAAGATGACTAGCGTTTGTCCCATGGCTGCCAGCGCTGTCGTCGTGCCGCCACTGGCGATAAATGAGAGGTCAAAGTAGGATAAGGGATAGGGGCTCAGCCAGGCTGAGAACCAGAAGAGTGCAGTAAACACCAAAGCGGCGACCAGAACGGCTTGTGACCGCTTTAGTCGTGTCAGGACGGGTGGCGCTGATCGGAGTTTCACGATGTCAGCTCCATGTTCTTTTCGGCCGAAGGCAGACCTCCCAGAGCCACATCCATAACGCCAGTCTCAGTGATGTCGAAGCCCTCAAGCCAGGCCCGCACCTCACCCTCATAGATCACGCCGACGCGATCGCTCAGATGAACGATTTCGGGGATCTCGGTGGAGTAAAACAGGACCGCGCCCCCGGCCTCGGCAAAATCGCGGATAAGTTGGTAGAGCTGGTGCTTTGTGCCGACATC
Organism: Pseudomonadota bacterium; assembly: GCA_038748065.1. Taxonomy (GTDB): domain Bacteria; phylum Pseudomonadota; class Gammaproteobacteria; order Pseudomonadales; family Halieaceae; genus JBCDJG01. Next base: position 198 of record JBCDJG010000123.1, on the reverse strand, counting down.
GATGCCTCGGGTCGGGTCGAACAGCAGGAGGATCCGACTTTGGGCCACAAACCATTTAGCAATCGCGATTTTCTGCTGGTTTCCGCCAGAAAACGCTCCCGCGGCAAGGTAATGGGCGCGTTCATCTATTTCTACGGCGGTAAAGGCCGAGGCTGCGGCCTTGCCTTCGGCTTCTGAATCCAACAGCGCTCCTTTTTG
>JBCDJG010000122.1:0-3188 GCA_038748065.1 Pseudomonadota bacterium | reverse complement strand
GCGCACTGAACAGCTCAATCGCGAACTCAATAATCGCGCCGACAAGCTCTCTGACGAGCTGACCGAACTCAAGAAGCGTGTGAAGAGCTTACAGAAAGACCTGGCCGAGGAACGCGCCGAGAACAAAACGCTCAAGCAGTTTGACCCTGCTCGGATGAAGAAGAACCTGGATGCCACCAAGAAGAAGCTGGCGGAGAAAACCCGCATCAGCGACAACCTGCAAAAATCTCTGAACCAGACCAAGGCAGAGAACAGCAGCCAGCAGCGCAAAATCGAGGAACTCGAGGCCAAACTGGCAGAGCTTGAAGCGCAGGATGTTGAAGCGCAGGATTCAGAGACCTCAACCGAGGAAGAGGCGGCCTGAGTTGGAGCGTGTCTCAGCCGTCCTGGTTAACGACTGCGAGGCAACACACACCTGACACATGGTCACAGTAAACTGTGGCCATGTCCTCCTTACACAACCGGCCCTGGATGCAGCGGGGTCATCTTGTCGGCGACTACATTCTCCACTGTCTGACCGGACTATTAGCCGTCTCGGTCCACTATGGCGTGATGTATCTGGCCCTGCTGCTCAGTATCCCCGCCCTGGGCGCAACCAGTCTTGGTTTCGCCTGCGGCGGTGCAGTGCGCTTCTTACTGTCTTACTTCCATATCTTTGAGCCCGAGGCGAGTGTGCCGGTTGCCCTCGGTCGATTTTTGCTGGCACTGACCCTTCAGTTCGTGGCCAACGGCGCACTGTTCAGCGCCTTGCTAGCCAGCGGCTTGCCGACCTGGCCGGCCCAGCTGCTGGCATCGCTGCTGCTGACCACCGGGGTGTACCTGATGTACCGCTACTGGGTGTTTCGACGGCGGGATATGGCTGCCGTCGCTAGCAGGGAGCCGGGCTAGCCATCGGGTAGGAGGCAGGGTTACCCCTGCCGTCCTCCCACACCACCGGGCATACGGTTCCGTACCACGGCGGTTCATGTAAAACGTCTGAACTGATGATAGGTGTTCATCAGCGATACCAGTCCCAACCGCGTAAAGAGCGACACTGTAAGGGCCTGGTTCAGGCTTCGGGAGCTAGCATTCCACCAGCTTCCCCGGCCATTCTGCGCCGTTTTCCATGCCTGTTCCTCGCGAAGCCCTAACCGCATCAGGTTCTTTGCGCGGGTGAAGGAACGCTTCCACTGAAGCCATAGTATCTGACGCAAGTGACGGCGTATCCAGCCGTCCAACTCACCCAATATGCGTGCCCCCGTAATATAGCGGAAGTAGTGCACCCAACCGCGTATCTTCGGGTTCAGTTCCTCAATGACGCGGCCTAATGACCGACCACGACCCCGACGGAACACCACCCTCAAATCGCCACGGAAACGTTTTATCACTTCCGGAGCAACTTTCAGATAGGCTCGGTCGCCCCACGTGACTACCGTGTAGCCAAGGAACTTCCTGTCCGCCGGACGGCCCACTCCACTTTTCTCCCGATTGACCCTCAACTTGAGTTTCCTCTCAAGATACTCCGTGATGGAGCCCAACACTCGCTCCCCCGCCTTCTCGCTTTTGACGTAGATGTTGCAGTCATCCGCGTAGCGGCAGAACCGGTGTCCGCGCTTCTCCAGTTCCCGATCCAGATCAGTCAGCAGGATATTGGATAGCAGCGGCGACAGTGGGCCACCTTGTGGGGTGCCCTCTCGTCTTGCTGTTACCAGACCACCGTCGCAGACGCCGGCGTTGAGGTAGGCGCGTATGAGTTTCAACACCCGCTTGTCCTTCAACTGCCGTGCCACGCGTGCCATCAGCATGTCGTGGTTGACCCGGTCGAAGAACGCCTCAAGGTCGATATCCACTACCCAGTGGTGTCCTGCCTCGACGTAGTCGCGAGCCTGCTGTACTGCCTGGCCCGCGTTCCGCCCAGGCCTGAATCCGTAGCTGGATTCGGAGAACCCCGGTTCGAACACCGGGCTCATTACCTGATGCAGTGCCTGCTGAATCAGCCTGTCCAGCACCGTGGGGATCCCCAATTGGCGCTTACCCCCGCCAGGCTTGGGTATCTCTACCTTCCGCACCGGCTGGGGTTGATAGGTCCCCTCCAACAGCTCTTTACGATGCTCGACCCAGTGGGCTTTCAGGTAGTCGCCGAGTTCGGCCACCTCCATCCCGTCCAACCCGGCTGCGCCCTTATTGCGACACACCCGGGCATAGGCCCTGAGCATATTCGGTCGATCCACGACCGCCGACATCAACGCCGTCGGCTCCTCATGGGCGTACTCCCTCTCCACCGTGACGCTTGCTTCCTCAATAGCCGGACTCGGCGGATACTGTCCGCTATGCCCGGTATCGAGTGCCGGTGTTGCCGGCGTTTCTGCTGCTTCCATCGTCATCGAGGGTCAGGCACCCAGTCTGTTCCACATGTTCGGTCCGGGGCGCGCAGCCCTTCAGTTGCCGGTAAGCAGCCTACTATGGCATCTGCTGACTTCTGATCCCCCATCCTGCCACCTCTCGGCGACAGTAGCCGTAGGCAGGTGATCAGACCTCCCAGGGTAATGCGCGTGACCTTCCCACTTATACCCGCCGCATATACGTTCGCAGTTTCCGTGCAAGTATTGGGCTTTGAAGATATTTGCCTTCTTACCCACTGCGACCGCCTCCTATGCGATTCCTGTTCGTCGGGCCAGTGTTTTGCCTTCGGCTTTCTTCCGGCCGGCGTCCCGGAGATTCCACCTCACGATGGACACCCTTGCCGTTCGGCTAATCGTTCCCCTTACCGGGCCGATAGCGGACTTACACCGCCAAGTCATCCGGCCAGCACCACCTGAACCGAAACAGCGCCAGTCACGGCGCTACGCGCCATGCCTGGCGCACAAAAAAAGGCCCGCGATAGCGGGCCCGGTGTTGGTAGCCGCTGATTAGAAACCTTCGCAGCTCGAATCGGTAGCGTGATCACAGCCGCTGGTGCCGATGTAACTCTGCGTGCTGTATTCCTCCAGCGGCAGTCTGGTCAGCGGCAAGCCTGCCTCGGTAAGACCTTCGACGTAGTCGATGAAGCCCTGGGCGTACTCTGTGAAAGTATCTTCAATCAGCCCCGCGCTGGAGACCTCGCCAAAGGTGAGGTAGCCATCGCGCCCACCGGCAACGAAGTCATTGGTTACCACGCGATAGGTCATGGCAGGATCGATAGGCATCCAATCGCCCGAGATCTGCGGGTT
>JBCDJG010000121.1:0-3215 GCA_038748065.1 Pseudomonadota bacterium | reverse complement strand
TCTCTACGCCCAGGCCATGGCAATTGTGATCCGCGATAACAGAGCGTCCACCAGCTACATCCAGCGCCGCCTCAAGGTGGGTTACAACAAGGCCGCCACCCTGGTCGAAAGGCTGGAAGAGGAGGGCGTGATCTCCGCGCCTAACCATGCCGGCAAACGTGAGGTGATTGCACGGCGCGACCCTGAAGGGGAGTAGATCGCAAGCACGCTATCTACGGACACGCCTGACGCATTCCGGCGTGCCGCCGTCCATCGGGAACAGGATCTTCCGATAGCCATCTGGGCATGTGTACGCAGCATCCCGCTCGGCGACCACCTTGAGGGCCGCCATGAACCCTGCTGCTTGCACTGCACGCTCATCGGCCATGACTGATCTGCAAGTGTCTGCCGGTGCCTCTGAAGCTAGTATCAGACAAAAAAAGCGTCCTTCGCGGAAAAAGACATCGACAGAGTCTGTTTCTCCATTTTCGAGTTCGAAGTCCGCTGCGTAATGATCCATACCAAGTTCACTGCCCAGCTTTGCAACAGACGTAACCGACCCTGGTTTGTACCAATCATTTTCGGGCCATCCGAAGTGATCGATTTTCAGAAGACGGTCGATCTCCTCTGCCGCAGTGGTCGGATTGATGACCGGCACTGGCGTTCCGGCTGCATAAACTGGTTTCTGTGGCCTTGCGGCTTCACGCGCTGCCTGCTCGGCACGCCTTTGCTCGCGGACCTCGTTCAGCGAGGGCATCTTTGAGAAGTCAGGGCGACCTCCGCGTGTTCGCCAATCTTCGTTAGAGGCGTCCCGTTGAGTCTGCATCGCCTGCGCGTTTTCCTGGGCCTGCATTGCAGCTTGAAGCTGATACATCATGTTCATCGGCACTTTCACCGACCTATCGCCGAGATCCAGAATGCCTGCTGACATATCTGAATTTGGACCCGGATTCTGAAGTGCAGCCTGCATCTTCTGGCCGATTGCCATAGCATCGGCACGCGTAAGCGTTACGCTACCGCCTTCAACGGTCTGGCAGGTGGTCGTCGCACCTTGTGGTTGGCACTGTCCAAGATCAATTGTTTCTGCGTGGGCTAAAGAGCCTAAGAAGAGGCCGACGATACAGATCATTCGGAGTTTCATAGCTGTCCCCTTTTTTCCGAAACCATTGTGCTTTTCTGGATGAGTCCGTAAGCGCGGTCAAAGAAAACCAGCTGGCGGTTTGTTATGGCAAACGGCAAACATCACTCTAGCGCAAAGCGTACCAATCTTGCTTCTCTGGAAGCGCAGGGTTGGACCGGTCAGCCCGATGCGCCGTTATCCCTCGCGGTGCGCGCGACGGCCGAGCGTATCGGAGAGTCGTGCTGAGTGACTTCCATCTCGCCCTGAGCGCGATCCCGAGCGGATACTCAACTGGCCAATATGCCGGAGCGACCTGGGCCGTGACGGTGGAGCGCAGTCAGGACGGCCGCCGCACAAAGCTCTACGGCGAACGCCTTGGTGGTTGCGATTATGTGAGCTTCAACCTTTATGTCGTTGCTGGCGAGCCCCGTCTCAAGCCTTGTGAAATGCCAGCAGAGAAGGTCAGAGCGTTCGTCCTCGGCTACATCGTTGATCGGACATGAGCTGTGAATACGCGGCGGATCTCTGCCAGCTTCGGGTCGACATATGTCTTGCAGAAGGGGCGGTCCGGTCGGGTCGCATAGTAATTCCGGAAACGTGGGGCTGAAAGCTTGAACCCGCGATGGGGCAGAACCTGCGTGACAAGACGTGATCCGAATTCGGCCGCTTCCAACTCGAGGAGTCTCTCTGCATCGGCGGCCTGTTCTGCGTTGAACGTGTAGACCGCACTCCGGTATTTGCCCCGCATCTTGTGGGCGGACGTGGCCGCGTGGGTGCGCAGGTGAATAGCGACCAGGGTGTCGAGGCCAATCAGCGTTTCATCGAAGTGCACGATAACGGCCTCTGACCATGTTTCGTGGGGTGGATCGGAGCGGCAAAAGCCCTGTTCGACCCGGGAAACGCCGTTCAAGGCCTGAAAGACCGCTTCGGTGCACCAGTGGCAGCCGCCACCCAGCCCGACCTTCAGAACAGCGCTCTTATCCACCGAGACCGAAGAAGCTTGGCATCTCGCCATACGCCGCCCAGGGCATGCCAATGGCGAGGCCCACAGAAATCACGAGGCCGATAAAAGCCCTCGCTGCATCTGTGCCGACATCGAAGGCCGCTGCACCGCGGGTGCGCAGTCGCGTCACGAAGGAAATCGCCAACTCGCGCCCTGCCAGAAGGCCCAGGAACACCCAGGTCGTGCTCATGGGCACATCGTTGAGTTCCTTGAAGTAGTAGAGGACGATCGCATAGATCAGATCGACTATGGTGGCGGCGCGCACATCCACGGTATGCGTTTTCGTCGTAACGATCTTTTGGATCTCGCCGCCGCGCGTGGCGAAGATATAGGCCATCATCGCGGCCATGATCAGGGCGCCGGCCACCACGATAAACGGCGAAAACACCATCATCGTCACATCCCCATTCGCGTCGAGAACGGGCTCGCGCGGCATGAAGACGAAGATGTTGGCGAAGTCTTGCTGCAGCCAGGTGAACCAGAGAAAGCCTGTGGTCAGCCACTGAGCGATGCTCCAGGCGGGATGGCTGTGCTGGCCATGGTCTGTGCGCCCAATCCATGTTTCCCAAAATCGGGAAATAAGCAGCCAGATCACCGCGCCAGCCGCAAAGGCTACCACATAGCCGATGAGCGACTTGATCAGCATGCTTTCCATGACGCCTTCGGTTGCGGCTCCGCCCGTCAGAGCAAAGACGGTCAGCACGAGGAATGTTGTGGAAACCGGAATCCCGAACCGGGTGAGGAACAAGAGCACGATTGGGGGCAGGGCATGGTACCACTGGATGCCCTGTTCCGGGTAAGGGATCGGGTTCAGCTTCCCGTCAGCGAGGCCGCCATCGAAGCCCGCAAAAAAGCCTGCCAGCGGGGCAAAACCCATCTCCACAAACCACGCAGAAATCTGCAGGCCGAACTGATTTGTCAGCAGCGCTGTGACCATGATGCCGGCAGCAAAAAGCCAGAGCACCCACCAGGGTCGGTGCGCGTTGGAGGCGAGAAACGTGCCCAATGTCTGAATTGAGTCGTTGGCGATGACCGCATAGGCGGCGAACAGAAACCCGACGATTGCGAGCACTTCCAGGCCGCCAATAGGCACGAGGCGCCTCCCCCTCAGAC
>JBCDJG010000120.1:0-3225 GCA_038748065.1 Pseudomonadota bacterium | reverse complement strand
TGCTTGTCGTTGAGCACGTCTATCGCGGCATCGGGCGCAATATCTTGCAACTGCGCTTTGAACACCCGGGCAATGGCCAGCGCGCGCAGGTCCGGCTTAAAGATTTTGCCTACGGCGGTTACCGGCATCTCAGCCAGGATGTCGATGTGCACTGGCACGGCGGCGCGTTCGGGAATGTGTGTTTTTGCATAGACCATAAGTTGCTCAGCATCGGTCGTAACACCGTCTACTAACGTGACGTAGGCGCAGGGCAGTTCGCCGGCATAGCTGTCTGGTTGGCCCACCGCGCCCACCAGGGAGACTGCGGGGTGTTCAGACAGCGCGTCTTCGATGGATTTAGGGTCAATGTTGTGGCCACCGCGAATGATCAAATCCTTGCTGCGCCCGACCATCCAGAAATACCCGTCCGCATCTTCTCGCGCCAGGTCGCCGCTGATCAGCCAGTCGTCTATGAACGCGCCCTTGTTTTTTGCTGCTTGCTTGTAGCCGGGGAACACGTTTGGACCGCGGAACACCATGACGCCCACTTCATCGGTCTCGCAATCGCGAACGTAGTGATCCTGCTCGTCGAGAATGACGCACTTCATGGGTTGGTAGGGCACGCGGATACCAATCGACCCGACTTTTTTCTCTCCGTACTGTGGATTGCCGGCGCTGAACAGCGTGCCCTCGGTCATGCCGTAGGCCTCTATCACATTGATGCCGGTGGCCTCTTGGAATTCCCGGAACACCTGGGGCGCGATAGGGGCGGCCCCGCAGACAATAAATTCAAGTGAGCTGGTGTCCGCATCCGAACGCGGATTTTCCAGCAGAGAAGACACCACGGTCGGCACCGTGGCGAACCAGGTCGCCCGGTATTTCTCGATCAATCGCCACAGGTTGGCAACCACACCCTTGGTTCTAAAGCCGCCCGGCGTGAGCATCACGGCCGATCCGCCGCAGGCAAACATATTGAGGCCGGTATTGAAGAAGGCGTTGACATGAAACAGGGGTAGGCCCGCAATGACGACTGTGTTTTCGTTAAAGTTGAAATAGTCCACCATCATGGAGGACAGGTGCACCTGATTGGCATGACTGTGCTGCGCCAGTTTCGGCGTGCCGGTGGTGCCTCCGGTGTGAAAATAGGCGGCGATCGATTCCGCCGTGATTGCGCGTTCAAACTGCAGCTTGGTGTCTTGCGCCTGCTCCAGTGTCGGCATCATTGCCCGCACCGGAATCCCACCCGGGGTGGTATCGATGCCGTTGTTCTCAGCCGCGCTATCCACGCGCAGGATTAGCTTCAGGCTTGGCACCTCATCAACAATGGACAGGGCCTTATCCCAGGTGTTGTCGCCCTCGGAGGGACCCAACACCACCAGACAATGGCTGCCGGATTCGTTCATGATGTCGCGCAGGCCCTGGGGCTCCAACATAGGGTTGATGGGGCCGACAATACCGAATGCTTGCGCGCCCCACAGTGCGAAGTGGGTTTCTGGCCTATTCGGCATGATGACGGAGGTCACTGCCCCGGGTTCAAGCCCCGCGCTGTGGAGCGCATTAGCGAATTGGTGAATACGGCGCAGCAGTTCGTCGTAGGTCACGACTTCAGGTTGTTCTGAGATGTCCGCTGTGCGTTGGTAATGCAGTGCCGGTCGGGTCGCGAATTGTCTCGCGCTGCGCTGTATGAGGTCATAGGTGTTCTCGCCTCGCCAACGCTGCTCAGCCGGAACGCGTTCGAACTCCTCAATATCTGCTAGGTTGCGAATTTTCATTCAACACCGCCTGGCGGCGGTACGCGCTGCCACAAAACCTGATCGCGGCCGCCAAAGGCTTCGGCGGTGAGTAGCAGTCGGTCCTCGCTAAAGTTATAGGCGCGCGTGGCGGTAGAGCCAACGTAGGCAGGAAAAAACGCTTCTGTGATTTGATGGTGGACGTGGGTAGCATCGGCAGTGAACGTACCGCAGTAAGCGATGTAGCCAAAAGATGCCAGCAGGAAGGGCAGGGCAAAGTTTCGCTCTTCCTCGGTCAAGTCGTGGATGCCGCCCGCGATGAGTTTGTCTTTCAAGGCATATCGAGCGTGTCGGTCGGTTGAGTTGGGCATGCGATTGGCCGCCATCAGGGTGGCGGATACCCAGCCCTCGGGGGTGTAGATGATGTGGCCCTGCGCATCGTCGCCGAGGACCTTGGAGCTGGCACCGGTTTCCAGGTTTTCAACCGAGTAGTCCAGTAGGCGCCAGGTGCCGATAAATTGCCGTTGCAAGTCGTTCACGTTGTTCCGTCCTATTTTTCGTCAGTCGCCGTCAGTAGGGATTGATCTGCAACCACGATACATATTCGTCCCATGCGCCATCGATGCTTGCGTGCGTAGGGCTCCAGCCAAAATCATCCCGCAGGCGCTGGCCGTTAAAGCTGTCTTCGGGTCTGGGCTCATGCTCCAGCTGCGTCGGGTCGATACCAATCTTGTCGCGGGCCTCGGGTACCACGCGGTAAAGTGCTTCAAGCTGGTCCCTGGCGTTGTTGTTAAAACCACTGCAGACGTTGTACACCGGGTGCGGCAGGGCACCGGCCAGCATCGTTGTCATGATGGCACTGGCGCTGTCCCGCACGAAGCAGGAGGAAGAGCCGGAGAGCAGGCCCCAGAATTCGGTCACCGGCAGGCCCAGATAGCCGGTTCGCCCGTTTAGACTGTCGATGCGGCCGGCGGCGGTGTGAGCGAGCAGACTGAAGGGGCTGCCCATGGCGGTGTAGCCTGGCCCCCACTGGATAGGAAATCGCAGCGCTACGACCTCCATGGCCTGTTCCTCCTGTGGACCCGAGAGCCCGGAGGTGGCCGCGGGCATCGGGATGGCGTAGTCGAAGGCAATCATCTCGACCGTGCGCTTCACGGTGGTCTCGAACTCGGGTATGTGTGGTAAGCCCAGCTCCTCCTCGATGGTTCCGGCGTAGGAAACGTTTGGCGGGAACGGTCTGTCTTCGTGATAGGGTGGATTAAGACCACCATAGATGGCCCGTGAACTGGCCAGCACCAGGCGCTTAATACCGGTGCATCTAGCGCCCTCCAGGCAACTCAGCGTGATCGGGTAGATCGCATTACTGGCAGCTCTTGTGCGGGCGTACTGATGGGTGTGGGCGAGCATGACCATGCCGTCGAAGCGGTGTCGCGTGAATAGATCAAACACTTCTGCATGACTTTGCAGATCCAGGTAAGCAACGCTGATCAGAGGATTCTCGGCAGCGAGTGCCTCA
>JBCDJG010000119.1:0-3363 GCA_038748065.1 Pseudomonadota bacterium | reverse complement strand
GTCGGTAGACGTAAAAGGCATTGGCTTTGCCTTCACGCAAGAAGCTGCGCGCTTCATCGCTGGAGTTCACCTCGTTGCCGTTCACCTCGACGATGACGTAGCCCGGTTCAAGAATATCCTCGAAGGGGCTGTCGTCAGTCATTCCGGTAACGACCAGTCCGCTATCAAGCGTACCGGGGATGTCATATTCATCCTTGAGTTGGTCATTAAGCGGACGCACGCGGATACCTTCAACGAACTGCTGCGGAGCAGTGGGAGCGGTAACCTGAGGCTCAGCGTTGAACAAGTTCTGGCGATCACCCAGGGTAACGGCGACTGCTTCGCGGTTACCCCAGCGCTGCAGTTCCAGGTCGACACTGTCGCCCGGAGCACGGCGTGAGATGAGGAAGATGAGTTCATTTGGCGTGTCGACGCGCTCACCGTCAATTTCGAGGATGACGTCGCCGTGCTTGATACCGGCTGCATCAGCAGGCATGCCCGGCAGGACATTCTCGACCAGAGCGCCCTTGGTACTGTCTAAGCCAAAGGCCGAGGCCATGTTACGATCCAAGGCCACCAGGCGCACCCCGAGGAAGCCGCGTCGCACCTCGCCGCTCTCGATCAGGCTATTCATGACGTTGTAGGCCAGGTTAGCCGGGATGGCGAAACCGATCCCGATACTGCCCCCGCGTGAACCCGTCGAGAGGATGGCAGTATTGATTCCGATGACCCGCCCCTCGGCATCAATCAGGGGGCCGCCCGAGTTACCGAAGTTAACGGCGGCGTCGGTTTGGATAAAGTTCTGGAACATAGGTCCGCCGGGCAGACGTAGGTCTGTCCGGCCCTTGGCCGAAACGATACCTTGAGTGACGGTCAGGCCGACATCGAGCGGGTTACCGACAGCGAAAACGATATCGCCCACGCGAAGCTGGTCCGAATCGCCCAGGCGCAGCGACGGTAATCCCGAAGCCTCGACCTTGAGTACGGCGATGTCCGTTTGCGGATCGCTGCCGACGTAGGCGGCATCAAACTCGCGGCCGTCGGGTAGCCGTACCGTGATTTCTTCGGCAATACTCTGGCTGCCGCCGGAGATGACGTGGTGGTTAGTTAGCACGTAGCCGTCTTCAGAAACAATGAATCCGGAGCCCATGCCCTGCTGGATGACTTCTTCATCCGTCTCGCCTGACTCAGCGTCTTCTTCCGCAGGCGGCAGGCCGTACATACGGCGCAGGAGATCCTCGACATCCACCGTACGCGAACTGAAGACACCGACAACGCCCGGGGTGACGGGCTCGACGATATCGGCAAAGCTGACGATGGACTGCTGGTTAGCGCGATCCAACGGGGAGGTATCACGCGTGACCTGAGGCTCAGGCCATGCCTCATCGTTGGCCGAAAGGAAAGCCGGGAGAAGGAGCGCTGCGGCCAACAAACCGGCCAGGCACGCGCTGAGGGGTAACTTAACACGTCTGTTCATATGCAGTCTCATAGACTACATTATGCGGCGAAAAGTTCCGCGATGCAAATCACCGGGCTAGAAGCCCTTGATCTCAAATAGGCCCGTCACGCTCTCGTTACTGTGGATGTGCATGATGGCCTTACCGAGAATTTCTGCCACACTGAGCACAGTGATGGGCAGGCCTCGCACCTCTACTGGCGTAGTATTGGTAGTGATGAGCTCGTCAAGGGGACCATTTTTGATGCGACCATAGCCGATGTCGTTAAGGACACCATGGCTGACGGCTGCCCGGACGGAGCGGGCACCGTTTCCCTTTAAGAGGTTGGCCGCAGCTGTGAGCGTACCAGCTGTTTCGGTCATGTCATCAACCAGAAGGATGTCCTTCTGCTCAACATCCCCGACGAGGTTAAAGGCTTCGACTTCAGTGGCACTGGTGCGCTTTTTGGCGACGAAACCGAGCGGACAGTTGAGGATGTCTGCGTAGGCCGCTGCCATCTTCATCCCGCCCACGTCAGGCGAATAAACGACGAGGTCGCTCTCCAGCTTGAGCTGGTTGAGGTAATCGGAAAAAACGGGCGAGGCGTAGAGGTGGTCAACCGGAATATCGAAGAAGCCCTGAATCTGCTGCGCGTGCAGATCCATCGTCAGCATGCGGTTGGCCCCGGCAGCGACAAGCAGGTTGGCCACGAGCTTGGCCGTAATGGGCACACGCGGCTGATCCTTGCGGTCTTGCCGGGCATAGCCGTAGAAGGGCAGCACTGCGGTGATGCGGCTGGCCGAGGCGCGCCGGGCCGCATCGATCATGATCAGCAGCTCCATGATGTGGTCATTGGCCGGCTGACAAGTCGGCTGGATGATGAAGACATCCTGGCCGCGGATGTTCTCGTCGATACGGACAAAGGTCTCGCCGTCGGGAAAGCGCTCCACCGTAGCCTCTCCCAGAGGCGTTCCGATAAAAGTGCAGATTTCCTCCGCGAGGGAGGGGTTGGCGTTTCCGGTAAAAACTCTTAGGCCAGACTCTCTCATGCGCGCTTCTTAAGCCTCCGTTTTCTTCTCCAGGCTGGCAACCCTTTTGTACAAATCTGGCATACGTTTGCTCAGGACATCGATGCGGTGCTGTAGCGCCGCAGGCAGTGCCGGCGAGCCCCGGTAGTAGCCGCCCGGGTCAGTATCGTTGCGCAGTCCAGCCTGTGCGCCGATGACGCTCCCCTTGCCCAGCTTGAGGTGTCCGGTAACGCCTGCCTGGCCGGCGACGATGACAAAGTCTTCCAGCACCGTGCTGCCGGAGATACCTGCTTGTGCCACGATCAGACAACCCTTACCGATGACGACGTTATGCGCGATCTGTACGAGGTTATCGATCTTGGTGCCCTCACCGATGCGTGTGCTGCTGAAACGCGCACGATCAATCGCAGTGTTGGCGCCTATCTCGACGTCGTTCTCGATCACGACATTGCCGATCTGCGGAACCTTTTGATGCACGCCTTTTTCGGTTTCAAAACCGAAACCGTCCGAGCCAACCACGACGCCGGCATGCAGACGCACCCGATCGCCCAAGATGCAGTAGTCACCGATCGTGACCTGCGGGGCGATGCGGCAGCCATTGCCGATGCGTACCTCACGTCCGAGATGTACCTGAGCCTCCAGGCTCGAGCCCGGGCCAACCACTGCACCGGCACTGACGACGCAGTGCGGGCCTACCCAAGAGACCGGATGGACCTCAGCCGTCGGGTCAATGTAAGCCGTGGGGTGAATGCCCGGCTCCGGCGCGGGCCAGAGTTTGGCCTCGATCGCACTGCACAGCCGGGCCAGTCCCAGCGAAGGATTCTCCAGTCGGATGAAAGCCTGACCCGCCGCGGGGGCTCCCTCGTAGTCGCTAAAGAGCAGGATGATGGACGCCTTGCAGTCTTTGACTTCGGGGGTGT
>JBCDJG010000118.1:0-3363 GCA_038748065.1 Pseudomonadota bacterium | reverse complement strand
GGCGGAATGTGCCGCGACTGATAATGGTTGTTTTATGCTCAATGGGCAATATCGACGACCGCTTCGGACGTGGCGTCTCGCAGGTACCCACTCCAATCTGGACCGCTCCGCACGATGGCGATCCAGGGCGGAACCGCGATGCAGTTACCGGGTCGGCAGGGCTTTGTCAGCACTCCCTACGAACGCCATCAACCCGAGCAGACACTACTCTACCAACTCGTCGAGGCGCACTACCCCGCCCTGGTTGACCAACTGGCCCAGCAGGGCAAATCCCTGCCCGAGCATGTCCACAGGGAATTCGATTCCTTCCTGAAGTGCGGCCGCCTCGAGCACGGCTTTCTCCGGGTACGCTGTGACAAATGTCATTTCGAACGACTTGTAGCGTTTTCCTGCAAGAAGCGCGGGTTCTGCCCCAGTTGTGGCGCCCGCCGCATGGCCGAGACCGCCGCCCTGCTGGCCGATGAGGTGTTTCCCGATGTCCCGCTTCGCCAATGGGTCATCAGCTTCCCCTTTCCCCTGCGCTACCTGTTTGCGGCCTACCCCCAGGCCATGGGCAAGGTACTGCGCATCGTTTACCGGGCGATCTCCACCCACCTGATCCACAAGGCCGGATTCTCACTCAGGGATGGCGCTACCGGGGCCGTAACGCTAATCCAGCGCTTCGGATCCGCTCTCAACTTGAATATTCATTTTCACATCCTGTTCCTGGATGGCGTCTATGTCCATCGCGACGAGCGTCCACCCCGATTTCAACGCGTCAAGGCGCCAGACAAAAATGAGTTAGAGGACCTGGTTCGGCTGATTAGCCAACGCGTCGGCCGCTGCCTGGAACAGCAAGGCTTACTGGAACAGGACACCGATAGCGCTTGGTTAGACCTCGATCCGGCTGAAGACACCGACGCCATGCCCCAGATTCTGGGTAGTTCCGTCTCGTATCGAATCGCCGTTGGTCCCCAGCAAGGGCGAAAGGCCTTCATGATTCGCACCATCCGGCCACTGGAGCGCCCCGATCCAGGACTGGAGCGGGTGGCCAAGGCCAATGGCTTCTCTCTGCACGCCGGTGTCAGCTGTGAGGGGCATCAAAAAGACAAGCGTGAACATCTCTGCCGGTATATTGCCCGCCCTGCCGTGGCAGTTCCCCGCCTTTCACTGAGTGCCACTGGCAAGGTGGTTTACACCCTGAAGACACCGTACCGGGATGGAACGACACAGGTGGCCTTCGACCCGGTGGATTTCATTGCGCGGTTAGCTGCTCTGGTACCAAAACCGAGGGTCAATCTCACCCGCTACCACGGCGTCCTGGCACCGAACCATCGCTGGCGAGGGCTGGTCACACCAGCCAGGCGCGGTAAAGGCATCAAGTCCATCTCCAACGCAGAAGTCCGCACATCCGCCGAGCGTCATGCCGCAATGACCTGGGCTCAACGGCTAAAGCGTGTTTTCAATATAGACATGCCCCAGGGCACCCTCTCTTGATGCTGCGCATCAATTCACCTTGTCGGGGTCTGCGCCCGCTGCGGTGGACCTGCCAGGGTCATCGCGTGTATCGAGGACCAGGACGTCATACCCGATAAAGCGGGGCAGGCCCTCGACCGGATCCTGGACCACCTGCGCCAGAAGGAACAGGAAACGCCGGCTCGGCCATTGCTAGTGCCACCGACCAGAGCGCCACCTGGGGCGTTGCCGCTTTTCGCTGGGAAGGATTCCAGCACAACAGCACTACACCAGCAAGGAAGCCAGTGAAAACCGCATGGCATGAGCTGTTGCGTACTCTCGTTCAGGAATGAACGGATTTGAATGGCATGCTCAACGCCGCGAACAGGGTTTTCGGGTCAATAGCAGGAAACTTCGAGGTCAGCAGGTCCAGTCGACACAATCAGCGAGGATGTCTACTCTCGATAGGCCGTTAATATTTCCTATCCTTGCCCCGCCTACTACATCCGTCACGGGCTGGGTAAGCACTGGATGGCGGTGCTGTTCTCGGTGTTGCTGTTGATCAGCTTTGGCTTTGCGTTCAACGCGGTGCAGTCATTCATTGTTGCGGCGTCCGTTGAAGCGTCCTTCGGCATTCCTGCCTGGGCGACCGGGGTCGCGATGACCGTGGCGGTGGCCCTTACCATCTTTGGCGGTATAAAGCGCATTGCCCACGTGGCAGAAGTGGTGGTGCCAGTGATGGCGGCTGGCTACGTGCTGCTGGCGCTGTACGTGCTGGCCACGTGGTAGTTCTCGGCGTTGATGACCCTGTGGTAGGGCTTATCACCACCTCGCTCCACCTTGCCGGTAGATCTGAGACCGGGATAGATCGGATCGCGGAATTCGGCGACGACAACCAGATCATCGACGAGCCGCTCCGCTGTCTCGGGCTCCTCGCCATCGGCGCGTGGGTGGGCCAGCAGCGCGACGCGCCCCTCCTCGACGTTGCGAAAGCCGGTCACCTGCCAGAGGCCGGTGTCGACGGAGTTCACAGCCGCGCTGCGCTCAGGCAGGAAGCGAACCTTGTCGCCCTTGCGCACCGGGCGGTCGGGTAGTTCGACAGACTCCGGCGTGTGCCGTTCAAAGTTCAAACCGAAGGCGCGTCGCGATTCGAGGGCTTTCACCTCCGCCGCGATCTCGGCGGCGAGCTCCGCATCCCGTTCGCCAACCTGTCGCAACAAATCACTAAGCCTGGACACGCTCGCTCCCTAGTTCTCTAAACTGGTCTCGCAACGGGGACCCCTGCAACGGCATGATGGCGATCTTTTCTGCTGCGGAAAGCATCAACTGTGCGTCCTGCGTATCGCTGCGCATGCGGGATTGGCGGTCGACCCCCAGCCATCAAAGCAATCGGCCACCACCAAACAAACACACCGCACCCGTGTCGCATGGCCGGTTGGCGGATGCTGCTAAGCAACTTTTCTCGCCGCAGCGGCCCTGTCCAGGTCATAGGTCGCCTGGAGGTTCATCCAGATCTTGGGCGACGTCCCTAAAGCATCCGCGAGGTCCAACGCCGCATCGGCTGTGATACCCCGCTTTCCACGAATCAATTCATTGAGTCGCGCTTTGGTCCAGCCAATTTTCCGCGCGAACGCAACCTGGCTCATGCCCTGGGGTTCGAGAAACTCCTCCAGCAACATTTCGCCAGGGTGAAACGGATTTTTCGGTTGCCTGTCCACGGCCTTCACCTATCTGTGATAGTCCACTATCTGTACGTCGTGTGACTGTCCACCGCTCCAGCGGAAAACCAGTCGCCACTGATCGTTGATACGGATCGAGTGAAACCCCTTCAACTTACCTTTCAGGGCCTCGAGCCGATTGCCAGGAGGAACTCTAAGATCCTGCAGGTCCGCTGCATCGTGCATGTACAGCAGCTTTCGCCTGGCGATT
>JBCDJG010000117.1:0-3554 GCA_038748065.1 Pseudomonadota bacterium | reverse complement strand
CATGGCAGCCACAGCGCAGCACCGGAAAATCCCGGTCACGGTACTCGATGAAGCTCTCTAGCCCTGCTCGCAGCATTCGCGTCAGGTAGCGATAACCCTCCGCCCGATTGAAGGCGTCCTGGGGGGCTCTCTCGGCGTCCACCAGTTTGCCGGCGTCCTTGAGTGCATCACAGAACTCCTCCCAGGCACTGCCATCGAGGACTTTCTCTTCGGCGGTCTTCTCGTTCATCTCTCTGTCTCCGCTGCCGTCTCAACTCAAAAGGAGCCTGATTCTGGGCCCATTCCAGGCGCAGGCCAAGACTCAGCCGCCGGATAGTGATGGCTGGTTTAGAAATCCACGAAAGTGCTGGCAAGGCCTGCGCCAGCCGCTGCGCTCTCGTCAGCCGTTATAGAGGTAGCCGCCATCGACGACCAGTGTCTCTCCCGTAATGAAAGAGGCACGATCGGATGAAAGGAACAGTACGGCATCGGCAATCTCGCCTGGCTGCCCCCAGCGCTTCAGCGGCGTACGGCCCAAAAATCCCTGCTCGTACTCAGCCATCTGGTGGACGGGAGCCGTCATTGGCGTATCGGTCAGCCCAGCGGCGACACAATTGCTGCGGATGCCGTCATCGGACCAGAGCGCTGCCTGGGTGCGTGCCAGCTGCACCAACCCCGCCTTGCCGGCACCGTAGCCGGGCAAGAAGGGGTTGGCGATAAAGGAGGTCAGCGAGGCGATGCCAACGATGCTGGCCCCACCCGGCAGCGCGCTGGCCGCAAGCAATCCGTGACAGGCCTGCGCCAGGTGATGGGCTGACAGAAGATGTACCCGCACCATTTCCTCGAAGACCGCCATTTCCTCACCCGGTGCGGCGAAGGTGGATCCACCGGCGTTGTTGACCAGCACATCCAGCGCAGCAAGGCTATCGGCCAGGCGGAGTATTTCGTCCGTATCGGTCAGGCGGAGCTGCTGATAGGTAAAACCGCTGAGGTCGACATCGTAGTCGGCGTTGGCGCTGCGCGTGCCGGTAATCGTCACCTCCGCCCCCGCTTCAGCAAATGCCTGTGCCGTCGCGTGCCCAATACCGCTGGTACCACCTGTCACAAGTACATGTGCGCCGCGGTAGTCGTAGACTGCTGTTCCCGTGCTCATCCCATAGTCTCCTGCATAACGCGCACATTTACCCGCCGCCCGCCTCTGCCCCGATCAGGTTTCAGCGCGTGCTGGTACGGCGTCAAAATAGAACTTGAAGCGCTCACGTAATGCCGCCGGATCAGCACCAAAGTCCCCCGCCAGGTCATACACCAGCTTGCCGTCCTTGCCTCGAGGGTGAGCATTGATATAGCCCCGGAGTTGCGACTGGGTTTCTTCAGCAAAGGGTAGATCTGTTTTTGCATAGATGCGCTCCAGCATGCCCATTTCATTCGCCATGAAGGCGTGGAAGGGCACATCGATGGTGCGCTCCTTGGGCAAACGCGGCCGATCGCGCACGCAGGCTCGCAGTAGATGCTCAATCCGGTCCGTCCAATAGTCCAGCATTTCGCCCATCAGCACCTTGTGGCGATTCATGCGCTGGCCGTAACAGAGCATGGTGAGGGTAGACTGAATGACCGATACCGGATCACGGTGGGTGACCACGAAGGTAGCGTCCGGAAACACGGCCTGCACCTCAGTCAGGTTCTCGAGGTGCATCGGGCTCTTCAGCACCCAGCGACGCGGCAGCTCGGGTGACTGCTGAAATTGCAGCACTTTGATCGCGGTCTTCATGTACTCGTAGTGCGGCAGCTGGTCCATTTGCAGGTAATAGTCCCGCCAGCGCGGTGAATAGCTATACCACTCATAGTTGTAAGAGCCGAAGTTCGGCTGCATCAACTCGATTTCCTCGTTGATGTGGTCGGGGTCCTGTGGATGCATGGCACCCAGCAGCGGCACAGTTTGCTGCATCATCTCCCAGGCCTCGGCGCAGCGCTGGTAGCGTGGATCGACGCCATCGTCACGGGGCATATCCAGCGGGTTGGGCACAGGTTCTGCCGACTCCCAGAAAGGCATCGCCCGCAAGCGGGAATCGGCCGCCAGCAGGTTGAGCAAGTGTGTGGTACCGCTGCGGGGCAGTCCGACGACGATAATCGGGCGTTCGATCTCGATACTGTGAATCTCAGGATGTCGGAAAAGCAGGTCCTGTATCAGCAATCGGTTTTTTGCATGGGTGAGCAAACGACCTCGCAGCCCCATTCGCCCAATCCCGTTAAGCCCCTGATCCGCTTCCCACTCTTCGCAGATGACCGTGAGCCGATCGAGAAAGTCCATACGACCAAAATCGGATAGGCCTGTTGCCTCGCGAGCATCCGCGAGAATGCCTTCGGGCGCGAAACTGATATCGAGCGTCTCACCGTAAGCGATAGCCTGGCGCTGAAATTCTGATAACTCAGGCTCGGCCAAATCCTCGATACGCAGTTCCTTCATGCCTGGCCCCTTATGCATGACCGCTCGGCCCGCCCGCGTCAAGCTGATGGTCAAGGTCCTCGTCCTGCCACTGCTCACAGTTGACCATCACCTTAATCGCCGCCTGCCCGTCGGCCGCTTGCGCGAAGGCCTCATTGAACTGGTGCAGGGGAAAACGATGGCTGATCAAGGGCGCCGTATCCACGGCACCGCTTTCCAGCATGGCGATGACTCGCTCAAAAACACCATTGTCGTAGGCCTGGGAGGCGGTGATGGTCAGTTCACGTAACATCAGGTTGATCATATCCAGCTCAACCGGTGCAAACTGCACGCCGACAACCACCACAGTGGCTCTACGTCTGGCGGTCGACAGGATCTGCTGGAAAACCGAGCCAACACCCGTCGCCTCGATGTAAACGTCCGTCCCGGGCAAATCGCCAAGACGCTGATCGCGGGCGGTGCCGTGTCTGGCGCGCAGAAACTCTGAGGCATCGACAGCAGGCGGCATGGGTGTCAGTCCGAGCTCCTCGGCCGCTTCCAGGCGTCGCTCGGACAGATCCGCAATGACCACGTCGGCGCCCGCCTGCCGCGCCGCTATGCCGGCACTGAGCCCTACCGGCCCAGCGCCATAGATCGCCACCCTGTCAGCCTCACCGATCGCACCCCGCTCCACCGCATTCATACCAACCGCGAGGGGCTCCACCAGCGCGCCCTGCTCAAAGTCGAGATTTGAAGGCAGCCGCTGAATGGCGAGCGGATCATCGTTAACACGCTGGAAAAGAAGGAAGGGAGCAAAGGCCCCGGCGTGTCCGTCACTGCCAATGCCATTTCCAGCACCCTCCGGATTGATGACAACGCGGTCGCCGCAACTGAGGCCCTCGACCTCTGGCCCGACTTCCGCCACCACGCCGGCAAACTCATGGCCCAGTGCAAAGGGGCTGGCTGCACCGGGTAGGCCACCGATCTTGCTGTAACTGAGGTCTGAGCCACAGATACCACACTGCATCACCGCCACCAGGACGTCGCCGGGCCCGATCGCTGGGCGGCTGAGCGTGTCCAGCCTGACATCGCCGGGGCCATGTATGCGTGCCGCTGGCATCTCGCTGGACATAGCATTCTGCCTCCGTTCTAT
>JBCDJG010000116.1:0-3727 GCA_038748065.1 Pseudomonadota bacterium | reverse complement strand
GGAACCGGCAAAAGCACAGCACTTCAGTACTGGGCCACCCAAGACATCCTCCGAGGCGATGCCGTCATCATCTTCGACCCTAAAAATGACCCCGATGTACTGATATCGGTCTACCAGGCCTGTCAAATCGCCGATCGAGAAAAAGACCTACGAATTCTCCACCTCGGACATCCCGTGGGATCGGATCGCTATAACCCTGTAGGTCGCTTCGAGCGGGTCACCGAGGTGGCCAATCGCGTCACCGGAAGACTTTCCTCTGAGGGTGAGAGCGCCGTGTTTCGCGAGTTTGCCTGGGTCTACATCAATACGATCACCCGTGCGATTCAGGACCTCAAGCAACGACTGGACTATTCCGCTTTGCTGGACCACGCCCGAGACATCGGTCCGCTCGCCGAAGAGTACCTACTTCGTATTGGCGGCGAAAAGCTCAAAGCTCATCGAGATGCTCTGCTTGAGCTCAAGCGCAACGAACTCGCTGCCGGCGAGCGAGCAGGGCTCCGGGAGTACACCAGCGAGATTCTGGCAACCGTCAAGGCCTACCGAGAAACCAAGACCCGCCCCAACGCAGTCGCTGAAAGTCTCATCCGTCTTCTCAATGTCGGTCCTTCTCATTTAGACAAGTTGATCCAGTCGCTTTTCCCGTTCCTGGAGCGCCTATGTACCGGGCCAGCAGCCTGGCTGCTTAGCAGCGAGACGGACTCAGGTAGATCCTTCGATTGGGAAACGATCATCCAGGAACGTGGCGTTGTCTACATCGGTTTAGACGCGCTTACCGATGCTGATGTGGCCAGCGCTGTCGGGGCCGCCATGTTTGCGGACCTGACGGCACTCGCGGGCAAACGCTACAACGCTGCTGCCGCAAAGGGTTCACCTCTCAATCAGCCCATCCGAATTTATGCCGACGAGCTCTCCGAGCTGCTCGGTAAAGAGTTTATCCAGTTGGTCAACAAAGGGCGCGGCGCGGGGCTGTCGATTACTGCTTTCGCTCAATCGCTATTTGATGTGGAAAGCGCGATTGGCAGTCCCGCCCGCGCCCGGGTGGTGCTGGAAAACTTCAACAACCTGCTGATGTTTCGCGTCCGAAACGAACAGACCGCCGCGGCCATCACTGATGGCCTGCCTCAGGTCACGATTCAGACACAAATGGTGGTGTCCTCCACGCAGGATAACCCCAGTCCTGAGACCGACATCGACTTCACCAGC
This sequence comes from Pseudomonadota bacterium, assembly GCA_038748065.1. Lineage (GTDB taxonomy): Bacteria > Pseudomonadota > Gammaproteobacteria > Pseudomonadales > Halieaceae > JBCDJG01. The sequence continues at coordinate 2,524 of JBCDJG010000116.1, read as the reverse complement.
AGCACGCAAATACGCCTGGGCCAAGAGCGCGTCCCGCTGCTGTCCTCAGCCGACATCAAGCAACTGCCCCGCGGCGAGTGTTTTGGTGACCTGGAGGGCGGTCGCATCGTCAAGCTGAGGCTCCCTTGGCTCATCCGTGATCAAGCCGATCTGCCGCGATCCTTGAATGAGATGACTGCGCAGATGCGTAAACGCTACCGATCCAGCGAAGCCTGGGCCAACTTTTCGATCGATATTCCGGTTCCCACCAGTGAATAAGAACCGGTCCAAGGATCCGCGATGCCAAGCCCCGGGCCTTGCCCGCAGACTGATACGTCTCGCCGTTGGTGTTCCCCTGATGCTCGCCGCGAGTCTGCTTCTATCAATTCTGATCGAAAGCACCGGTATTGCGCTGGGTTGGTGGGGCAATGGACATGCGGCCGAGATGCTGGCGCGCGAGGTTCAACACCTACAGTTTGACCAGCAGCGAGAGTTGATCGGCATTCCAGCGCCCGGCAAGACTGCGCTGCGCGTCGTCGAGTTTCTTCAGTCATCAGGTTTGTCGCAGGGACAGTGGCAGTCCCATCTGGCGGCTCGAGGTGTCGACGACCCTTGGCGCTCTTGGCTTTGTGTGCCAGTCGGCGTGTTGGGCGTGTTTTCGCTGCGCCTCGTGGTGTGTCTTTATTCCGCCGGACTCATGGTGCTTTGCGCCACGGTCGGCCTGCAAGAGGGGCTCATGCGCCGCGAGCTCCGCAAATGGGGCGGCGGCGCCGAGAGCGCCTTTCTTTATCACCACCTAAAGCGTTGGCTGCGCCCCTTGCTGATCACGGGCTGGCTGACCTATCTCGCTTTGCCGATTAGCGTTCATCCGAACTGGATTTGGATGCCCTTGGCAGTGGGCCTGGGTCTGGTGCTGATGGCCACCGCCTCGCTGTGGAAACGTCTCACATGAGGCCAGCCCGATGAATGAAGCCTTTGAACGAGCCGCCGGTCTTTCGATGGGCTATCTGCAGACCCTGCTGTTTTCCCTGGCCTTGGCGCTCGCCGTCGCCTGGCTGTTTTGGGTGATTCGTCATGCCGGAGAGGCACTCATCAATGACGAAATCGACAACGGCCGCTTTGTCATTGTCGTCAGCCGCGCTTTTTTAGTTTGGACCGCGCTGCTGGCTTTTTCCCTGCCCCTGCTTAATGGAGGAAGTTGATGTTGCTTGATCGTCGTACCCGCTGGACCTTGTTTTTCCTTTTGCTCTCGGTGACTGGCCTCGCCTTTGGCCAGGAGATCGAACTTGTTGTGCCGCCAGGCATTGAGGCCGATCCAGAAACCGATCCCATCGGATTTTGGGTCGCCTTGGGCATCTGGATTATCCAGATCGCTCTTTGGCTCGCGGTTGCCTGGGCGCTTCTTTACTTCGTCGCCAAGCTCGCGGATGGCATCCGCATGTGGTGGGCCGATCGTGATGGCGCGGCGGAGACCGTGGGCCGTATCGGCGGCAGCGTCGTGGTGATCGTGATGATTCTGGCGGCGGCCGTGTTTGCCAACGGCTTTCTGAACCAGATGCGCGAGAACATCGATGAGGCGGTGGCCATGGCACCGTCGCAGACCTCGCCAACCACTACGGGTCAACATGCGTGATTCAGCCTCCGCAACGTCTCGACGTCCCGCCGCCCGTGTTGTTTGGCTGCACCCGCACCGAAATCGGCGTAATCCTGGCACTGGTGATCGCCAGCGGCCTGGCGCTTCTGCTCCTGACCTGGCCACTGCTGTGGCAGGTCATGGACAGCGGCCTGAGCGCTTTCGTGGTGGCCCTGTTTCTGGCGGTGATGGGAACGCTTCTCAGCGGCTGGCTGGGCATCCGGGCCCTAGGGGCGCTCAAGAGCCGTCGATCGCCAGAATGGTTCGATCAACGGCTGGAGCGCATCAAACAGCAGATCGGTCTGGGTCATCCCAAGCTGGTCGTGAGGAGCGGTCCGTGGCACAACCTTCGCTGATTGCGCACCCGTTTAAACGGCAGCTGGATGAGAAGATTCGGCAGATTCTGTTGCGAGAGCGCCTGATCGCCATTCTGCTGGTCCTGTTGACGGGCGCGCTGAGCCTTGCGGCTTACCTATCAAAACACGTCACGATTCACGTCCAGCCGGGCCTGAACGCGGTGACTACGGTTCAGCGTGATGTGGTGCCTGTGGTGAACGTCTACGGGTTCGCTGAGCGGGTGATGCAGGAGCTGTTTCGTTGGCCGGCAGACGGTGCGCAAGACTATCCGCGCCGGATTGCTGGGTTGGCAGCCTATCTCACCCCACGCTGCCACGAGTGGTTGGAGCGAGATGCCGAGTACCGCCAGAACGCAGGGGAACTGCGCGGGCGGCAGCGTTCAGTCCAACCCGCAGCCTGGGCCGATCCTACAAACCAGGTGACGGTATCGGCCGCCGGACATTGGTTGGTGGACCTCCAGTTCGACCTTGAGGAGACCAGTCGTGGACTTGCAGTAAAGGACGGCGGATTTCTCTGGCGCGTGCCAATTGTCCATCGAGACGTGGATATGGCCAG
>JBCDJG010000115.1:0-3820 GCA_038748065.1 Pseudomonadota bacterium | reverse complement strand
TGCCGACCTCGGCGCCGGTGCGAATATCGGCAATCGTACCCAGGTACGCGCCGGGGCCTTTCGCGGTCTCGGTGAATTCGAAGCCAGTTCCAATAGCAGCGACCTGTTGCCCGACGGCGATTTCGACACCGGCGCGGCCTATCTCTCATTGCGCTACGACAGCCTGGATGACCCCTTCTTCGCCACGCAGGGACTCCTGCTCTACGGCGACTACCAGTGGCACCGTGATAGCCTTGGCTCAGACTTCGATTTCGATCGCTTCGAGTTCATGGGCCAGGGTGCGATCAGCTTCGGCGAGGACAAAGCTAACAACCTGGTATTCACGGCGCGGGCCACGGTACTCGATGACGCGCCCCGGGCACCCCAGTATTTTTCCAGGCTGGGCGGCCTGTTCAACCTATCGGGTATCTCCCAGGATCTCCTCGCTGGCCGCCAGCTGGCCTTCCTCATGGCGCAATACCAGCGCAAGCTGACCCGCAGCGGCGTACTTCCCATCGATGTGCCCGTGTATGCCGGCTTCTCCGTGGAGGGCGGTAATCTCTGGCAGGACCGCAGTGATATGGATCTCGGTGACCTGGTGATGGCGGGCAGCATCTACCTCGCGGTCAATAGCCCGCTGGGGCCCGTCTACATCGCTTACGGCCGCAATGAGGAAGAGTTGGATGCCATTTATCTGTCCATCGGCTGGCCCTTCCTGCAGCCAAGCGGTCGTCTGATCCGCTGATCGGTGGCGCACTAACTAGCACGCAATAGGAGTATTTAATATGACAGAACGCCTCGCGGGTAAGACCGCAATGATCACAGGCGCAGGCTCTGGCCTGGGCGAGGCAACGGCCAAGCGTTTCGCTCAGGAAGGTGCGACCGTTTTTGTCACTGATCTCGACGCTGACGCCGCTGAGCGTGTTGTCTCAGAGATAAACGCTACGGGTGCCAGCGCCCACGCTCGCCAGCAGGACGTTACCGGCGAAGAGCGGTGGGATGACTTGATGTCGGAGCTGGAGGTAGACCATGGGGGATTGCAGATCCTCGTCAATAACGCCGGCATTGTTGTCCCAGGCAGCGTAGAGGAGGCTAGCCTCGCGGAGTGGCGGCAGGTTCAGGCGGTGAATTCAGATGCGGTTTTCCTGGGCTGTCGCGCGGCGGTTCGCACCATGAAGAAGAGCGGCGGTTCGATTATCAATATCTCGTCTATTGAAGGCCTGGTGGGCGAGCCGAACATCGCAGCTTATAACGCCAGCAAAGGTGCCGTACGCCTGCTCACCAAATCAGCTGCGCTTTACTGTGCGCGGGAAGGCTATGGTATTCGTGTAAATTCGATCCACCCGGGTTTCATACTTACACCCATGGTTGAGAGGGGCTTCGAACAGATGCATGAAGACCAGGCTATGGAAATGATGGCGCGGGTGAACGAAGAGATACCGCTGGGTAGCCTGGGTGAGCCACTGGACATCGCCAACGCTTGCCTCTTTCTCGCCTCGGACGAGTCAAAATACATGACCGGCTCAGAGCTGGTCATCGACGGCGGCTATACCTGCCACTAAGCGCCTAGGTCAGGCCCATCAGCTCCACGATGCCGTGTGAGTGGCCAGAGGTATAACCGCCATCGACTGCGATAGCCTGGCCGGTCAGGTAGGAGGCATCGTCTGACGCCAAAAAGGCCGCTGTCGCAGCGATTTCGCTTGGCTGCCCCAGACGCCCGAGCTTAACCTGTCGCACCACATCCGCCTGAAATTCCGGCATGTTGCCGAGGACCGATTGCAGCATGGGTGTGTCAATAAAACCAGGACAGATGGCATTGCAGCGGATGCCCATACGGCCATAATCGATGGCCACGTTCTTGCTAAGCAGGACCACACCGCCCTTGCTGGCGTTGTAGGCACTGCCGCCTTCTGTACCGTTGAGGCCTTCAACACTCGCGACAGTGATGATGCTACCGCTGCGCTGAGACATCATGGCGTCAATAACCGCCTTGATTGACAGGAACGTGCCCTTCAGATTGATATCCAGCACCCGATCCCAGCTGGCTTCTTCCAGCATGCTTACCGGGCCACCATCGCCGACGCCCGCGGCGGTGAGTAGCACGTCAACGCGATCAAATGCGGCCAGGGTTTCAGCCACTGCGCTTGCCTGGGCGCCTGCGTCGGTAACGTCCAGCTGGTGAAACGCGCTGCTGTTAGCCACGGCTTCCACCTGCGACCAGGCCTCACCGCGCTGAATATCGACACCGACAACCGTTGCGCCCTCTTCGGCAAATCGCAGCGCCGAAGCCAACCCGATTCCGGATGCCGCGCCCGTCACAATCGCCACTTTGTTTTCCAGTCGATGCACTGTCCCGTCCTCTAGCTGAAATCGTATTCCACGGCGTTGGCCTGCTGCGTCCAGCGCCACATATCAATGATTTTCCAGGGCCATAGCAGCGTGACCTTGCCCCGCGCATTGCGATAGTAGGTTTTCACGCCGGGATGCTCCCAGATAAGGCCAGCGTGGGTTTCGCGGAAGCGCCGCTGGTAATCGTTGAAGGTATCATCGCTGCACACCAGCGCTTCGCTGTCGCTCTGCAACAGCATCTTTATGCAGGCCATGATATAGCGTGCCTGGCACTCGCCGTTGAAGACCAGGCTGCCGCCGAAAGCCAGGTTGGTGCCGGGTCCAAACATGCAGTAAAAGTTCGGGAATCCAGCGACCGTCACGCCAAGGTAGGCGGCGGGTTCATCTCCCCAGGCCTCGGAGAGCACTTGCCCGCCAAGGCCACGAATTGGCATGGGCACAAAGTTATCGACCTGAAAACCGGTCGCATAGATGATGATGTCCGCCTCGATAAGCCTGCCATCCTCGGCCACCACACCCTCGGGCCGAACCTCCTTGATGCCCTGCTTCTCCAGGGCCACATGAGGCTGCTTCAGGGCCCCCAGCCAGCTGCCGTTATCCTGCAGCGTGCGTCGGCCCATGGGTGGATAGTCGGGCAGTACTTTGTTGAGAAGTTCCTCGTCGTCCCCCACCTGCCCACGAATGTAATCGGCAAACAGGTTATAGACGAAATCATTCATCTCATTCACCGAGCGCTCCTGGTGGGGCCACTCGGGGTCGACCTTGATCGTGTCGTAGGCGCCGTCACAGGCGGGCCAGAACAGCAGAAAGCGAAACCACTCGCGGTAAAACGGCAAATGCTGCAAACACCATTTCATCCCTGCGGGTACTTGCTCGTGGTAAATAGGATTTTCAAACATCCACGGCGCGACACGCTGAAACACTGTCAGCTCGCTAACTCCGGCGGTAATGGTAGGCACGATCTGAAACGCGCTGGCCCCCGCCCCGACCACGACCACTCGCTTGCCCCGATAATCGATGCTCTCGTCCCACTGGGCAGAGTGGCACCACTGCCCTGCAAAGCTGTCGATACCCGGCACCTCGGGTAACTTGGGCAGGTTCAGCTGGCCCACCGCACTGATCAGTGAGTTGGCCTCAATGACCTCTTCGGCGCCGTCTTTGGAGCGGATCAAAACGCGCCAGTGTTTCTTCGCCTCGTCATAATCAGCGCTTAAAACCTCGGTTTGCAGTCGGAAGTGGGGGCTCAGCTGACGATGCTCCACCACGCCCTCGAAGTATTTCTGCAACTCCGGCTGTTGCGCGAAGTACTGCGTCCAGTGATGGGCAGGCTCAAATGAATAACAGTACAGATGGTTTGAGAACCGCTACCCCGGCGCGCGGGTGGATGTCAGCAACCATCTGTACTGTTATTCGTTTGAGCCTGCCCATCACTGGACGCAGTACTTCGCGCAACAGCCGGAGTTGCAGAAATACTTCGAGGGCGTGGTGGAGC
>JBCDJG010000114.1:0-4155 GCA_038748065.1 Pseudomonadota bacterium | reverse complement strand
GTTTCGTACCAACGCGCTGGATCACCCGCTCGCAGGGCATTGCTATTCGCGCCAGCGGTAACAAAGGCATCGACACAAAGGCCCATGAAGCACTCTTGCGCACGAGCGAGGTGATTCATGCTCACTGCGGTACCCATCAGGCTCATTGCTTCCGGCGGCAGGTTCAGATTGTTTGCGACTTCCCGCTGGTAAGCTCGCTTTCCCAGGGAAACGATGCGGGCCATTTCGGCGTCATCATCGGGCTTCATGCTTTGATGATTAACGATGTATCGCACTGCCGTTGTCAGGCCTCCAGTCAGAGCTGACGTCGATAACACATAGTGTGGCTCCAGGAGAGAGACAACAAAATAACGCTCGTCTCGTTCACTGATAAATAGCGGTGAGGAAGCCGGCGGTGCATTTGCAAGCTCGCTTGCCTTGAGTTGAGGGCTTATCAGCAGACTAGTCAGCAGGCCAAGGAGTAGGGCGACAGTTAGGCTCGTGCGCACTACTGCTCGCCTATCAAGATCAGTTTGCCGGTTTTTGGGTCACGGTATACCTGGCCTAAGGACTCCATTCCCTCACCACCGCTGTCGATCATTTTCTGGATTGATTCGGGCGTCTCCACCAGTTCCCGCCCGGTTTCGATGACGGTGTTGCGGTCGAGTTTAAAGTGCGCGCGTAACTCCTGGCTCTGTGAAATTAACGCCAGCATCAGGCCCAGGGCGAATACCAGCATCACATCCATAATATTGGCAAAGCCCAGCATGGGGTCGGCGTCCCCATCCGAGAACGGCCCCGACTGCCAGGACGGTTTATCGCTATAGGCGTGTCGTTTCATGCGGCCTGTGGCTCCTGCTTGTCAGCGATTGTTTTCCATGTCACTTCATACCAGCGGCGCCGAATACGGCTTAGTCCATAGGCAAGCAATCCAATTAACAAGCCGACCACTGTCGTGTCGAACGCGACGGTTAGGGCCGTGGCAAGAATGTCGATATTGCCCGCGCCAAGCGCAGTCAGCCCTGGTCCCAAGGGAATCAGCGTGCCCATTAAGCCCAGACTGGGGCCACTGCGTGCAAGTAGGTCAGACCGCTCCAGGTGCACGTGAGCGTATTGCTCAAAGGTTGCCAACTCCGATTGGGTAAAGGCATCCAACAGATATCGCTTCTCGGCCAAGGCGCTACCCAGTTCCCAAAGCGTAACCACTAAAGCCAGGGCCAGCAGCCCAATTACAGGGTACAGCAGCCACTCCACGAACTGATGTAATGCGCCCAGCATATATCCGTGCCACATGGCCTAACTCCTTTAGCTGTTGATGCGTTTTGCCAGCCTACCACTGCGATAAAAACTCGCTGCTACGATGGCCAAGACCGCCAGCAGCGTTAGCCAGGCCCAATAGTAAGAGGTTACCGGTGTATCGCCGTTCTCGGCTCGTTCTCGGTTGTCTTGTTGTGCCGCAGCGAGCTCGGATTCCTCTTCCAGACTTACCTCTGCAATGCGATGCTGCTCTGCTGTGGCGTCAAGCTCTGGCCGGGCAGAGTCGATTGCCTGCGCAAGCGCCTGCCACTGCTGTACGTCTACAAACTGTTCTAACCACGGCAGCATAGGCTGATCTGGATCGGTGTGCCCGCTGCCGGGCAAACCGTTTGCTGCCACCAATTCTGCAAACGCCTGTGCCAGTTGCTCAGTCGTTTCCTGATCTGCATCCCAAAAATCTTTGTGGATGGCCACCAACATAATCGCCAGCATATTGCTTTTCACGTGCGCGTTGTGGCCCTGCGCTAAAAACTCATCGAGGTTTAGTTCATAGCGGTCGTCCACATACACCGCTTTTACTTCTTCCCAGGCCCAGTCGCCCACCAGGGTAGGGTTGGTGATTTGCCATCCCCACAGATACTCCAGAAACTCACTGCCCATGGTCCTGGCGCCGGCGTAGCCATGCTCCATCAGGGCCTGCAGCCACTCGGGGTTGAGAAAGCGTCCGCGCAATTCCTGGCGCAGCGCAGTACCCAAGGGTCTGGCTTTGACCCGGGTGGGGTCAGAGTGATCGAGCACAAAATTGTTTGGTGCGGTGCCCGTCAGCGTCTCGACTGACAAGCTCAGGCCGCCAAAGTAATCGAAGGCGTCGTTGTTATCGATTAAGCCGTAGAGATTACTGGAGCGACCAAAGTAGGTGTTTTCAACATCGCGCAGCACGCGCTTAAATGCCTGCTGGGCGGGCACGCCAAACCCTTTCAGGCCGTAGCTGTGACCGATGCGCCGCATATAAACTTCTGCCAGTTCCGAGCGGTGTTCCCAGGCTCCGGAGCGTTCCGCGAGGCGATTGATGCCAGCACCGTAGCTTCCCGGAGGATCACCGAATACGCGATAGCTTGCCACCAAGCCGGCCTCGCTTGCAGGCATGCCTGCGGCCAGTAGCTCACTAGCCTGTTCCACCCAGTGGGCGGCCACCTGGTTTTTCTCCAGCGATTCCTCGCCGCCCACCGCATCATCGCCAAGTATGCTCAATGCGTCTTGCAGTGCCATTGTTAATGCGGGGTAGTCTTTGATGATTGTGTCTGCGCTGGCATCCAATGCAAGCAAGGTGGCGCGGTTTAGCATCATCATTTGCTGCGCGTATAGATCTCGGAACAGCCCCGAGGTGGTAAAAACCACGTCACGCCGCACCCGCTGGTGATCCGCATCCAAATTTTGACGCTTGAGGCCTTTCACCAGACCACGGCTATTCCACTCGGGCTCTATACCCAGCATGTCTAATCCGAAGGCAATCATCACGCCCTCATCGCGCACAACGTCTGACGCCCACAGCACCATGGCCTCGCGCTTGCCGCTGCTCTGCGCGCCGGCTTGCAGGCTCGCAGCGCGTGCGTCGGCTGCCATCTCTTCACCCAACTCCCAGGCCACGCGGCTGGGGATCAGGCTGCTATCCAGGGCAAAAAAATTGCGCCCGGTGGGCAGGCTGGTGGGGCTACGAATAGGGTCATTGCCTTGCCCGGGTTCAATATAGCCGCCCTCCAGACCTCGCAGTAACGCATCCACTTCCGCCTGCGGCGACTGCTGTAGTTTTATACGCCAGGTTTGTTCCTCCTCCTTGTCGCCCGGCGCCATGGAGGTGAGCATCATGGTCACGGCCTCATCGTCCCAGTCTCTGCCGTAAACGTGCAGACCCAGTGGCATGAAGCGCTCCTGCAGGTCCGTAAGATAGTGCCCCACTTCATGCACCATTAAATCGTCGTTAACCTGCTCAAAGCTAATCCCCATCACCGCCAGTTCCGCCGACATGGCCTCCGCTAACTCGTCCGTGAGTTCCAGCGCATCAATCTTGTCTCGGATTTGCGTTACCAGGCGCTGCATGACAACCTCGTTTTCGCTGCCGTGCATGGCTTCAAAGCTTTCAACCAGCTGCCGTAGTTGCAGTAAGTCATCATATAAAGGGGTACTGCTCAGTGGCGGCGTTAGATGATCCACCATCACGGCCAGACCGCGGCGCTTCGCCTGAATACCCTCACCGACGCCATCGACAATGTAGGGATAGACACCCGGCAAATCGCCGGCAATCACTCTCGAGTAGTCGTCCGCCGCCAGCCCTACTGATCGTCGCGGTAAGAATTCATAGGTGGAATGTCGGCCCAGATGCACCAACGCATCTGCTTCAAACTCGTTGTGCAAAAACTGATAGAAGGCGAGGTACTGGTGCGGCGGGGGAAACGCCAGGTTGGCGTGCAGCAATTCTTCGTTGATCTCCCAGCCGCGCGGTGGCTGCGGCCCAATAAAAATGTTGCCAAACTGCAGGCCCGGCAGCACGATTTGCCCTTCCACCGTCATGACCTCACCCGGGGCCGCTCCCCAACCGGCCAGACCTTCAATGCCGATTTTTTGCAGGGCCTCGACAATCTCTATCGCTTCCACCTCAAGACAGTTTCTTTCATCGCTAGTGAGGGCGAGGGTGTAGCAGCCCTCCAATTGATCAAGCAAATTCAGCGCGCGCTCTCGGCCGGGGTGATCGACAGCCTCCAGCAGGTGATGCATTTCTTCTACCGTGTGTTCGACGGCGTGTGCCCCAAAATCGGGTTTGTCTGCTAGCAGTGACTGCAAGACCTGTTCGTGTAACAAACCGAAGGGCCCGAACTCCATTTCATTGCGGATGGTTGGCGGCAGTGGTTCAACACACTGCCG
>JBCDJG010000113.1:0-4164 GCA_038748065.1 Pseudomonadota bacterium | reverse complement strand
CGTACCCCGTCCGCATCGCAGCGAGCGTGCGCCTGACGCGCAACCTCTGCCAGGCGCTTCATTTCGGCGCTGTCTTCAAGCGGCTTTTGAAATACCTCGTTGAAAGACGGCCGCGCCTGTAGCGCGGCCCAATACTTGCCCAGTGGCGGATAGCTCTCGAGAAAGTGCGGCAATACCCCCAATAAATCGAGGCGGGCGAAATTTGCTGCCCAGGTGATATCGGCATGCGTGAAGCGCTCCCCGGCGAGCCAGGGCCCGTTGTCGTCGAGTGCCTTGGCGAGCTCTGCCAAGCCGTCCTCCAGCGCATCAAAGGCGCCTCGAACCATCGCAGCCGGCGGCGGCGTGGTGCCGAGGAACCAGTTGAGAATCTTCACCAACACGATCTTGGGCTGGGGGTGATGCGGCAGCGCCCGCAGCAGCGTCCCCAGCCCCATGTAGGCTCCATCGATGGCGAACAGCGGATAGGAGAGAATCGCCACTGCGCCACCCAACTGGCCCCGCATGTCACCATTCATATCACCAAAACTGCCGCGATCCACCCAGCGCTGCATCAGCTGCTGCGCTCGCGTATCTCCGGGCGGTGGCGCCAGCTCAGCGACCTCCAGGGTCGATGACAGGTAAGCAAGGATGTCATGGGACTCGAGGACAGGATGACCCTCGTGAACCAGCACAGGTACACAGGCGTTGGGGTTCATCGCCAAAAAGCTGTCTGTCAGCTGCTCAAAGCGCCCGAAGTGGCCGATGTCCACTTCAACCCGTCGGAAGTCCAGGCCAGACTCGACCAGGCTCATAAGCACCTTGCTGGAACACAGGGACATCGGCGTGTAATGCAACTCGAGGGGCGATGCCGCAGGTACCCGGTAAGACTGCCAGCCGCTGGCACGTCGATAGCGTCGGCTGCGATAAAACACCAGGCCCGCCACGTAGGGAATGGACAACAGTGCCAGCGGCAGCAGCAACAGGGCGAGCAACTTACGCATGGCGAGCGGCGAGCAGTTCGGCCTGGCGGCTGCGGTACTGTTGCATATTGTTCTCCTTGATGTGGCCGTAGCCGCGCACGCGGTCGGGGAGTGCAGCGAGCTCTACTGCCCGCTCATAATTTTGTTCGGATAAGTCGCCCACCAGTGAAGCCACCACCGCCTCGTAGTCTTTGATCAAAGCCCGCTCCTGGCGGCGCTCCTGGGTATAGCCAAAGGGATCAAAAGGCGTATCCCGCAAAAACTTGAAACGCGCCAGCAGGCGAAACGCCGGCAGTATCCATTCACCGAATTCACGTTTCTGCAAATGGCCTGTTTCCGGATCGCGCGGCGACAGCAGCGGCGGCGCCAAGTTAAAGCGCAGTCGGTAGTCTCCGTCGAACTGCTCGGCAATTTCCTTGAGGAACGCTTCACTGGTGTGCAGGCGAGCCACTTCATACTCGTCCTTGTAGGCCATCAGTCGGTAGCCCTGCCGTGCCACCGTCGCCGCCAGCGTGCCCGGCGTGCCCAGCGCCTCCTCCACAGCGAGCACTGGTTCGACCAGAGCCCGAAAGCGCGCGGCATACCGGACGTTCTGATAGTCGTCCAGGCGCTCCGCGAAGCGCTCTACTAAAACCTCAGCCGATGGCGACGCCGGTGACGTCTCATCATCCGGCTGCGACACGCTGTCCGGATCATGGGCAAGTTGTCGACCGATGCGAAACGCCGCCAGGTTCATCGGGATCGCGACCCCGTTCAGTTCAATCGCTTGTTCAATAGAGGCCACGGTCAGCGGTATGAGGCCCAGCTGGAAGGCATAGCCGACGGCCATCAGATTACAGGCGATAGCGTCGCCGCAATGACGAATAGCGAGGTGGGTGAAATCGGCGCTATAGAGGGCATCGGCAGCGACCAGACGCGCGGCGCGCGCTATGGGTTCATCGCAGTCAAACGCCAGGGTCTGGTCCTTCTGGAACGCGGCCGTCGGAGCCACAGCCAGGTTGGCCAGGAATCGCGTGCGCTGCCGGTCTATTGACTGCAGGCCGTCACCCGCCAGGGCGGCCAGCAGATCAAAACCGAGTACCAGGTCAGCCTGGCCAGCGCCGATGCGCTGGCTACCTATTGCAGTCTCGGAGCCAGCCAAGCGCAGATGACTGTAAACGGCGCCACCCTTCTGGGCGAGCCCGGTCATGTCGTAGACCGACGCCTGCTTGCCCTCGATGTGGGCGGCCATGGCCAGTACGGCCCCCACGCTGATGACGCCCGTGCCGCCGATGCCCGCGATCAGCACGGAGTAAACCGCATCCAGGGTCGCCTGTTCTGGCGGCGGGATGACCACCTCGTCAACTTGCGTTTGGCTCGCGGGCTTGCGCAACGCGCCCCCGTAGACGTTGACAAAGGAGGGGCAAAAACCTTTGACGCAGCTCATGTCCTGGTTACAGGTGTACTGATCCACGCGTCGTTTGCGCCCGAGGTCCGTTTCGCGCGGCTGGATACTGAGGCAGGACGACTGCGCGGAGCAGTCACCACAGCCCTCGCACACCTCAGGGTTTATCACCGCCCGCGCCGGCGCAGCCGGCATCAAACCGCGCTTGCGCCGTCTACGCTTCTCGGTCGCGCACGTCTGCTCATAGATCAGCACCGTGCAGCCGGGCTGCTGCCGCAGGTTTCTCTGCACGCTATCCAGCGTATCCCGATGAAAAACATCCACTCCCGCGGGCAGATGACTGCGCTGGTAGTGCTCAGGGGCATCGCTCACCACCACGCAGCGACGGACCCCCTCATCCAGAGCCTGACGCGCGATTTCCGCCACAGAGATCGGGCCATCAACGGGCTGCCCACCGGTCATCGCAACCGCATCGTTATAAAGAATCTTGTAGGTAATGTTGGCCCCGGCCGCCACAGCGGCACGCACGGCGAGCAGCCCCGAGTGATAGTAGGTACCGTCACCCAAGTTCTGGAATACGTGCTCCGTGCCGGTGAAGGGCGATATCCCGAGCCAGGTGGCGCCCTCCCCGCCCATTTGACTGAAGGGCAGCATATCGCTGCGATTGAAGGAGGCCATGCCGTGGCAGCCGATACCCGCGCCCGCCACGCTGCCCTCGGGCAGCCGTGTCGACGTATTGTGCGGACAGCCCGAGCAGAAAAAGGGCGCCCGAGTCAGACCGCCAACTGCCGGCGCGGGCACGGCCTTGCGCGTGTCCCGCAACTGCGCCACCCGCTCCCTGACTTCGTCATCTGTCAGCCCATTGGCCTCGAGCCGTGCCGCTATGACCAACGCCACGTCAAGGGGTTGCAGCTGCACATCGGCCGGCAGCAAAGCATTGCCCCGGTGATCCTGCTTGCCGGTGATCACCGGGCGTTGATCGAGATCATAGAGAATCTCGGCAGCCTGCCCCTGCATGAAAGGCCGTTTTTCCTCCACAAACAGCAGCTCGCTCCTCGCGGCCGCGAACTCTCGCAGCCGTCGCGGCTCCAGCGGCCAGATGCAGGCGACCTTGTAGACCGAGATACCCAGCTGTCTTGCTCTCTCACTCTCAATGCCGAGCAGGCGCAGGGCTTCACACACGTCACCAAAGGCCTTGCCGCTGGTGACCACGCCCAGCCCTCGGGCACCGCCATCGAGCCGCACCTGGTCAAGACGAGCTTCGTAGATAAACTTCCGGGCCAGCGGCAAACGCGTGCGCTGCAGCATCACTTCATCGCCCTGGGGGTTGTATGCGTGCGCGTGGGCCGCGTCCGGAAGGCCGTCCCCCGCCGGCTCGGCGAAACGCATGGTGAGATCGCTGAAGTTTACGGTCGCGGTTTGTTCAACCGTCTCGTTGACCGTTTTCAGGCCCACCCAGAGTCCGCTGTAACGCGACAGCGCCCAGCCGGCCAGCCCGTATTCGATGATCTCCGCAACATTGGCGGGATAGAGCGAGGGAATCGAATTCGCGGCCAGGGCCTGTTCGCTCTGGTGCGCCACGGTCGACGATTTTCCTGGATGATCATCGCCATACACGACCAGCACGCCCCCATGCTTGTGTGCGCCGAACAGGTTGCCATGTTTCATCGGGTCGCCGCTGCGATCGACGCCCGGCCCCTTGCCATACCACATGCCGTAGACGCCATCGACCAGCGGCTGGTCCAGGAGGTCAAACTGCTGACTACCCCAAACCGCGGTTGCCGCGAGATCTTCATTGACGCCCGGCTGGAAATGAATATT
>JBCDJG010000112.1:0-4248 GCA_038748065.1 Pseudomonadota bacterium | reverse complement strand
GTCTCAGGTGTTTTTTGTTGCTGGTCGGACTTTTCTCGCTGACCGGATGCGGTGGTGACGACTCGACACCTTATGAGCCATATACCTGCTATGTCGGCGTCTATGCCCGAGATGATGGGCAGCTGCTCGATATCGGGTCTCTCAGCAGCGCGGCCCTGCGCTGGCGGCTGCTCGATGGGAGGACCGGTCGGATTTCGCCGGATGCCAATGCGATCTGGTCCGGGTCCTTTGGCTGGACGGACGAACCCGCGCCGGCAGAGATCACCTTCGATGCCTGCCCCAGTCAGACGCTGACGGTTGCTGGGTTGCCCGGAGATGAGGGCGTTTATCGCCGGCAGACGCTGTTGGTGACGGATTCAACATTTCGCAGTGACGGCCTTGCGCTGGCTGGACGGCTGGTGCTTCCGCCAGGAAACAAGCCGGTGCCTATCGTCGTTCTCGTGCATGGCTCGGAGCGATCATCGGCTTTGGACTACTACCCGCTGCAGCGCCTGTTACCGGCTCTTGGCACTGGCGTGTTTGTCTACGACAAGCGTGGGACTGGCGCTTCCGCTGGCGAATACACGCAGGATTTTGACCTGCTTGCCGGCGATGCTGTGGCGGCTCTTGGCGAAGCGCGCCGGCTGGCGGAAGATCGCGCCGGGCGGGTGGGCTACCAGGGCGGCAGCCAGGGCGGGTGGATTGCGCCGCTGGCCGCGACCCGCAGCGACGCGGCGTTCGTGATTGCGTCCTACGGCATGCTGGAGTCACCGCTGCTGGAAGATGCCATGCAGGCACAGCAGGACATCAGCGCCCTCGGCTATGACCAGGCGGTGCTGGCCAAAGTCC
Organism: Pseudomonadota bacterium; assembly: GCA_038748065.1. Taxonomy (GTDB): domain Bacteria; phylum Pseudomonadota; class Gammaproteobacteria; order Pseudomonadales; family Halieaceae; genus JBCDJG01. The sequence goes on along the minus strand of JBCDJG010000112.1, from coordinate 3,420 downwards.
GCGAGCTCACGGATGCCACCGGTCGGATCCTCGCCAGCAACTTTGAAGAGGGGGGTGAGGAGCTGGCAGCACTGAAGGAGCGCTATGGCAACGAGCCTTGGTATTCTGAGGTGCGCGGCGAGATCACTGGCCACATGCTGAGCAGCCCCCTGTGGGCGTTTCGGTTTGTCTATAAAAACTTTGTTGGCGTTGGAACTACCTGGGGCCACGACCCCATGGCAGTCATTCGCGCCGTCGAGGTGCCGGTGCTCTGGGTCCTGGCCGCTGACGATCGGGAAGCACCGCCCGCGGGGACGCAACGCGCCCTGCTTGAGCTGCAGGCGGAGCGACGCGATATTGCGGCCGCCGTTTTTCCTCGGACCGATCACGGGATTCTCGAGTATGTCGAAACCGATACGGGCCGCGAGATGACCCGCTACGCCGATGGTTATTTTCGTTTGCTCGCCGATTGGATCCTCGACCCGCGCTTGCAGGGCCCCTACGGCAACGCGGTGCTGTCGCCGCCCCGCGCTTCTGAATGATGCGCCGGTTCAGTGCGGCGAAGATTGCCCTGGCACAACTTTGCTTATGCGGGAGGTGCCGGGAACGATCTCTTCTGACAGGAGCCAGGCAAGGTGGGCAGTCGCTCCGGTCTGAGCCTAGTGCCCTGGGATCCGGCCCGCTTCCCGGATCTGGGCATTGGCGGCGTACTCTCAGTCAACGATAGCGAATCGGTCCATGAAGACGAGATCTTCCCGCACGAGCGCACGAGCGCACGACCGCTTGCGTGCCGCTTGCCAGTAACGCGCCGCCACAGCCTGGCGGTATTGAGCTCTGTCTGACCCAGCTGCCCAAGGCTGATGCCTTTGCAGTGGGGATGATAGCGACAGGAAAGGCCATCCTTGTGCATTGCCAAAAGGGCAATAATCGCAGCGGGTTGGTTATGGCGTACTACCTCTTACAGCAGCGAGGCATGCCCGCTGATGAATCGATTGCGGCAGTCAAGCAGGTTCGCCCCCAGGCGTCATCCGCCACGGGTTAGGATGCGTTAGTCCTTGAGCTGCCTGCCCGCTGTGGTTAGGTGAGTCGTGACAGGGTGCGTTAGCGGACCGTAGAGATGCGATGGATCGGTGATATCCGCGATTATGCGAAGCTACGCGCCGCAGAGGGGGCAGAGGGGGCAGAGGGTGGTGTCGATTTCAATTACGCGCTTCTATTGCTGCGCCTGGGTCAGCGGCGCGTCGGGCGCACCTACGCTATGGAATTGCGGTCCGTTCCGTTCCAGCGGATGTGCACCGTCCAGAAGCAGGCGGCGTTCAGCAGGGCACCGTTGGGCGCCAGTGTTCAGGCAGTGGGTCCGGTTTTGCGATGTCACCTGCCTGCGTCGCATCCTCCGACAGGAGTTTTCGACCTGCGATTTTGCTCGAGCGGTACCAGATCTTTACGTGCTGGTAGCTCTGCCGGTAGGACAAAATCCGCCGCCAGCCCGATCCTGTGCAACCCACGCAACACCCACCAGCCAGGGTCCCACTGTCCCGACTTTAGTCCGAGCTTGGCCGAGCCTGGAAAGGCGTGGTGATTGTTGTGCCAGCATTCGCCCATCGTCAGGAGCGACACCCAGGCGATGTTGTGCCCTTGCACTGCGGCATTGGTCACATCCCAATCACGCTGTCCGCTATTGTGGGCGAAATAGCCAATCAACCAGTGCCCGACTACGCCGACGAGTACACGCACGCAGATTCCCCAGAACACCCAGGGCCAGCCGCCGACGACAAAAAATGTAAGTGCCCAAGGCAGCTGCTGCCACATCCAGTAGCGTTCCATCCAACGGTAGACTGGGTCCTGTTCGATCTCTCCCTCGGTTTCGATTACCGGCGTACGAAAGAGTTGGATGCTGCAGAACAGTTGCCAGTAGAGATCCTGGTACCAGATCGCCTGATGTGAAAAGTATGGGTGGCAGGTAGGCTGGCGCTGTGCCCAATCGCGGGTGTCATGCGTACGTAGCATGCCGAGGGGACCGCCTAGTCCGACCAGTGTGCCCAGGTGCACGCACAGGTACTCAAACCACGTTGGGCAACGAAAGCTGCGATGTATAGAACGCCGGTGCATTCCGATCGAGTGACCAAGGCACAACGTAACAGCGGTGAAAAGAGCAAACAGCACAACGGCGCCTGGGCTCGCGTGGCCGACAGCGAGCATGCTGCCAAGCGCCATGGCGCCAATCCAAGTTGCCTTTGCCGGATCGAGGGTAACTGTGCCCTGTACTGCGCATCCGTCCTGGCGGTTGTGGTCCAGACGCGGATTCTGGTAGCTACTGCTCACGGATGATTACTTCGTCGATCAGGAACTCGCCCATCTTCGTGAGCGCAAAACCAATGAGCGGGTGGAAGTACCAGGCCGGGTCGAGGCGTCGCTCATAGTCTACACGCAAGGTCACCTGCGTACGCTGGCCACTCATCGGTTCGAACTGAAGCTCTATGCCTACCAGCGCAAGGTAGGTGGCGAACAACGTTGTGTCGTGGACCACCTGCGCCTTTACGGCTCGCTCTGAAACTTCCGTCAACAGCAGGCGCAGGTCGCCGGCGTGTACATTTGTCACAAACCAGCGCGGGTAACGAACGTTGAGTTCGTGTACTGCGCCGGGTTCGAAGATTTGTGAGTCCAAGGGTTCAGGCATCGGAAACGGGGCCAGCAGCCAGTGGCGATCGCGTCTCAGATCGATTGGCTGGCCGAGATGAAAGTGCAGTTGCGCGACCCCATGGGGCGCTACTTTAGAAACCTCGACGCTGTGCGCGCGCTCGAAGCTGGTCATCGGTGATGTTCCCTCAACAGACGCAAGGGTTACGACCAGTGGTAGCACGAAAGAAAGATGGCGGTTGCGACGCCAGGTTACCGCTTCGCGAACACCATGGACGATGAACACCAGCGTGACGATGCTGAAGTGAATCGGCAGGAAAAACAGGACACAGATGAAACCTTCACCGAGAAGGATTGATGTGGCGAGCAAGACGATCAACGAGACCAACGAAAAGTCGACATAGGCCTGCCACCACTGGCTTTTCGGACGGATCGGTCTTAGTACGGCAATCGCAATTGCAAGGAGGTACGGCCCGAGCACGTAGAGCAGCGCGGAATGCCCCAATCCTGTGCCGAACAGCAGGCGCACGGCCAACGAGCCGAGCCCGATCAGCACAAGTGATCCAACCCAAAGGACGCGCTGCGCCCCAAAGCGGGCTGTCAGCCGGGTGTGTAACGTTTCGCGAGTCGAAGACATGTGGCAGAAACTAGTCGCTGCGAGGGCAGTGCTGCTTCCGGATTGGCCAAACCGGAGCAAGACTATAAGATAGTTATATTTATCAGTGTGTTGGCTGATTCCGGAATGATAGATTCGGAGTGGTCGTGTCCTTTCAGGATCAGACTCAGCCTGTGCCGCCCGCGCTG
>JBCDJG010000111.1:0-4575 GCA_038748065.1 Pseudomonadota bacterium | reverse complement strand
AGGCGCCTTTGCGCGACGCGGAGCGCACCAACTGGGACTATTTCCTCAGTCTGCCGGAGTATCCGCGTGCGGAACTCAAGACCGCGACGATTCCGGGTTCGATGGTGCTCCAACCCCTCTTTGAGTTCTCCGGCGCCTGCGTGGGATGTGGCGAGACGCCTTATTTAAAACTCGCGAGCCAGCTTTTCGGTGATCGGATGCTCATCGCCAACGCCACGGGTTGCTCGTCGATCTACGGTGGCAATTTGCCGACGACGCCTTGGGCGAAGACCGAAGATGGTCGCGGGCCGGCCTGGAATAATTCTCTGTTTGAGGACACAGCTGAATTCGGCCTGGGCCTGAGACTGGCCGTCGATCAGCAGCGCGAGCATGCTCGGGCGCTCCTTGAAGAGTTGCGAGGGGAGGTCGGTGGCGAATTGGTAGAAGCCATTCTTTACGCCGACGAGGGAAGCGAGGCGGGCATCTACGAGCAGCGCGAGCGTATCTCGGCGCTGCGTTCGATTCTTGAGTCCCTTGATCTCCCAGAGGCCCAGCGCCTGTACGAATTGGCGGAGAACCTTTGCCGCAAATCTGTATGGAGCATCGGCGGTGATGGTTGGGCCTACGACATTGGCTACGGCGGCGTGGACCACGTACTGGCCACCGGTGCTGATATCAATCTTCTGGTCCTCGATACGGAGGTCTACTCCAATACAGGCGGGCAGACTTCGAAGGCCACACCCCGGGGTGCGGTGGCCAAGTTTTCCGCTTCCGGAAAAGCGGTCGCAAAGAAGGATCTGGCACTGCTGGCGATGGAGTATCCCAATGTTTACGTCGCCCATGTAGCTTACGGCGCGAAGGACACGCAGACCCTGAAGGCTTTTCTCGAGGCCGAGGCGCACCCCGGTCCCTCGCTGATCATCGCCTACAGCCCCTGCATCGCCCATGGGGTAGATCTCTCGAACAATCACCAGCAGCAGAACCTGGCCGTGAAGAGCGGACACTGGCCCCTGTTTCGCTTTAACCCCGCCCGTCAACAGCGCGGACTCAATCCACTGCAAATGGATTCGCGAGCGCCGAGCGTGCCCTACCGTCAATACATGGAATCGGAAACTCGCTTCGCGATGTTGTGGAACAGCCATCCGGAAGAAGCCGAGCAGTTTGCGAGGGAAGCCCAGGCGGAGATCGATCAGCGCTTTGCGCACTACCAGCAGCTCGCGGCATTGGAATGGGGGGAGGACGAGACGCTCAGTGCCGCCAAGGCCCAGGTGCGCAAGCAAGCGCCACCACCTCCGCCAGAAAAGGGCAGCGGCGGGCAAGAGGCTGAGAACCATGGCTGATCTGAGCTGCGCTTATCTCGGCTTAACGCTCGCGAATCCCCTAGTGCCCTCTTCGTCACCTCTAACCGCCGGTGTCGACGGCGCTCGGCGCCTCGAGGACGCGGGCGCGGCTGCGCTTGTGATGCCGTCGCTGTTCGAAGAAGACATCCTGGCCGAGGACGCGCGCCTTGATCGCTTCATCGAAGGTCAGCAGTTGGGTCACGCCGAGGCCGACAGCTATCGGCCCCTACCTGCGACCTATCGATCGCGTGAGGAGACCTATCTTGAGTCTCTCGCTGCCATGAAACAGGCGCTGGCAATTCCCGTGATCGCGAGCCTCAATGGGGTGACCAGCGGGGGCTGGCTGGAGCACGCGAAAGCACTGGAAGAGGCGGGTGCGGACGCCATCGAGCTAAACCTTTACTACCTCGCCGCCGATGAAGGCGATACGGCGCAAGCGGTTGAAGATCGCTACTGCGCTGTTGCCGCGCTGCTTCGCCAGCAAGTTGAGCTGCCTCTCGCCGTAAAACTGGGGTCCCAAGTGACGGCCCCGCTGCATCTCGTTCGCCGCCTTGAGGCCGCGGGAGTGCGCGGCGTATGCCTGTTCAATCGCTTCTATCAGCCGGATATCGATCTCGATACTCTTGAAGTCGTGCCCCGGCTGGAGCTTTCTCATGCCGATGAAGCGCTCCTGCGGATTCGCTGGGCGGCGATGCTCTTTGGCCGCTGCGCCTGCGATGTCGCGGTGACGGGGGGCTTCCACGGTGCCGCCGAGGCGATCAAGGCACTCCTGGCCGGTGCCAGCGTGGTGCACCTGTGCAGTGCCTTACTCCGCGATGGTCCCTCGCACATCGCGCGCGTGCTGCAGGAGATGAGCGCGTGGCTCGAGGATAAGGAATACGATTCTATCGAGCAGTTGCGCGGCAGCCTGAGCCTTCAGAACGCACCGGAACCGGCTCGCTACGGGCGCGCGAACTACCGGGCCATCCTCGATAACTTCAGCCCGCCATCCGGTGTTCAACACTAGACCTTGATCGCCCGTGCATGCCCTGGTAGATGCCCCTCCAGCCAGGTGTTGGTAGCAAGTAGAACTGTCCGGTTTTTATAGCAAATGAATTGTCCGCTTTTGTCATAGCCGGGCCTGAAGCCCAACCGCTGGCAGCGAAGCGGTTTACGCGGCCATCTTCTTCTTGCTGTGGGTGATTCTTCCCGCCGCGTCGTATCGAGCAAGACATCGAGGTCCGTGGAAGATGGCGAGGCGGTTATCGGGGTACTCGTGCACACGCACACGTGCCTTGCTGTAGTGTCGAATCTGGTTACCCGGGAGCTGTAGCACTTTGCCCTGGTAAGCCACGCAGTTGTCACGCCCCACAGCCCGCTCTGCCTGTCGGCACAGGATGTTGTCGATATCGACACCCAGCAGAGGAACGAAGGCATCGCCTTCCTCCGCAGGCTCGACCATGAACCGCTGGTTGAATCGCCTCAGGTAGCTGCGCTCGAGGAAGCGGTTGGCTTTGTCCATAGTCGTGATACCCGCCAACGCCAATTCCTTCGGCAGCCGATCCTGCAGGGTGCGGAAGAAGCGCTCTGATCGGCCACGCGCTTCCGGCGAGTAGGCGGCGATCATCTGTATGCCCAGTTGGTTCATGGCCCGGCCAAACTGCGTCGGGCGCTGCTTATCGACCTTGGTGCCCGCCTCCTTGGTCAGCCAATAGTGGCTGCCGCGGTCGCTGTAGAAGCTGGAAAACAGGCCCTTCTTGCTCAGCACAGCCTTCACACCGGCGAAACTGGAGAGCGTGCCTTCCTCCTGGACAAACTGGGCGCAGTAGAGCTCGCTGTTGGCATCGTCCATGGTGACAATCAGGTCCCAGGTCTGGCCGGACACCCACTCGTGGGTGGAGCCATCCTGGTGGATCATCATGCCCGGCAGCGGCGCTCGGGGCCGTCGCCGACGCTGCGGACCCCGCTTCTTGCCTTTGGTTACCAGGTTGGCCTCCTGCAGACGGGACTTCACCCACGTGTAGGAGCGACTGCCACGGTGCTCGTCCTGGTAACGCTCAAAGAAGTGCTTTACGGTCCAGCCGTCGTAGCGTTCGCGGTACAGCGCCTCTAAGCGCAGGACCTCGTCGACGGGGGCCTTGCGCGCCGACACCTCGCTGATCCGTTTATCCATCAACCCTTCCATGCCGTCCTCTTCGTAGCGATTGAGGTACCGCCGGAAGCTTCGATCGCATAGGCCGAGCAGCTGGGCTGCCTGTTCCTGGGTGAGTCGTCCGCTGTGCCAACCCTCGTAGGCATCTTCGAATCTCATTCGTCTGGTCTCCTGTAACCAAGATGCCCGGCCCACTTGTCCCTCCTAATCAAAGACATAGCGAAACCGGACAGATTACTTGCTACAGAACCGGACAGAACATTAGCTACCTACATGCCCCTCCAGCCAGGTTGACGCTCTAGAACCTCGTCTATAGAATGCGGCCTCCTTTTCGCGGGGGTACGTCCCTGTGCCCGCCCGGAAGCATCACCCCGAGACCGTCGGAATGGCGAAGGGGGGGGGTCCTTAGCATAGGACTCCGGCTTGAGGTGCTTCTCTCCGGCGGACCGTATACGGGCATGGATGATGGGCATGTGCACCGATCCATACAGGTAGCCCTCGCGTCAAAGTTTGACAAGGTAAAGCCATGGCAACGATTAACCAGCTTGTGCGTAAGCCGCGCAAGCGCAAGGTAGAAAAGAGCGACGTGCCGGCCCTGCAAGGATGCCCTCAGCGTCGGGGCGTATGTACGCGCGTTTACACGACGACACCGAAAAAGCCGAACTCGGCACTCCGCAAGGTATGCCGTGTGCGTCTGACCAACGGATACGAAGTGTCTTCGTACATCGGCGGCGAGGGACACAATCTTCAGGAGCACAGCGTTGTGCTGATCCGCGGCGGTCGTGTCAAGGACTCGCCCGGTGTGCGCTATCACACCGTGCGCGGCAGCCTCGATACCTCCGGTGTTGCGGATCGTAAGAACGGCCGCTCCAAATACGGCGCCAAACGTCCCAAGTAAGACCTCGATGCGCGGGAGCGTGTCGCGCTCATGCTGAATTCGAGGTGCCGATTCCCACGCTGAAGTGGCGCCTCTATCCGGGCCAACGAGCCCGCTGACAACGTAGTAAGGCCGGATCTCTGCCGCCCCCGCCTCATTCGTGGCAGGTCGGTGTCCGGGTAACCTGAAGAAAAAAGGAAGTAACCATGCCAAGAAGACGAGTGGTGGCCAAACGCGAAGTGCTGCCT
>JBCDJG010000110.1:0-4630 GCA_038748065.1 Pseudomonadota bacterium | reverse complement strand
TGGGTGCCACTGGCCGTGTGGGCGGTGCGACGCTAGAACGATTGCTCTGCTCAGACGGGTCTCGCCCGATCAAAATACTGTCTCGGCAAGCGCGACAGCCGGGATTACCCGAGTCGATTAACGTGCTATCTGGCGCGATGACAGATCAGGCGGTCATTAATCAGGCCTTGGACGGTATATGCGCGATGTTGCTGGTGACTGCCGACCATCCGGCCATGGCGGAGCAGGAAATGGGCGTTATTCGCGCAGCGGCCCAGCGCGGTGGTATCCGGGTGGTCAAGATTTCGGCCATGACGGCCGGCCTCCCTGACAGGCGTGCTTTTGGGACTCAGCACGGCGCTGTGGAAGATTGCCTGCGTGACAGCGAGCTGCCGTTTGTGATTTTGCGTCCGACCTTTTTCTTTCAGTCGCTGGCGTTGTTTGTTGCCCCAATCAATAAGGGCTTCTTGCCTGCCGCCACCGGCCAGGGTGCGATAGGCTTTGTGGATTTAAACGATGTTGCCAGTGCAGCCAGCCGGGTTCTGCTGGATGACCAATGGGATGGCAGGACCTTTACCTTAACCGGCCCGCAAAGCCTCAGCATGGCGCAGGTGGCCAGCATAATCGGCGAGCATGCATCCCGACGCGTTCGGCATGTTCGGCCACCCGCAGCCATAATGAAAGCGCTTTTGCGCCTGGCGGGAGGATTGGATCCCTGGCTGGCCGATCAAGTCGTGGATTTGATGCGATGCTGTGCTGAAGGCGCCGAAGATCTGGTGACCGATGATGTTCAGACGCTGACCGGGATAGAACCTACTGCGCTAAAAACCTATCTGGCAGCAAACCCCGGTCTGTTTGGCGATTAGAGGTTGTCGCGGTAGTCCTCTTCCACAATCTCATCGATCATCGACACCATTTCTGCATCGCCACCGGCCTCTCTGGCGGTAGTGGCGCCGAAGCGAAACTTCACTCCGGTTTGCTGCGCATCCGCTGACCATAGCTCACTGCGAATCAGCGCTTTGCCGCAGTGCAAAAAGCACTGGCGAATCTTCACCTCTAGTGCGAGCGCCGCTGTTTTACCGCGCGTGTCTTCGCCAATGCGGGCCAGTAAATCGGGGTCGGTCGTGATGCGCGCCGTGCCGTGCACGCGGTAACTCTCCAGCACGCCGGGAATGATAAACAGCAGCGCAATATTGGGGTTCAGCAGAATGTTCTGCAAACTGAATGCCAGTTTATTGCCCGGTCGTTCCGGAATGTACAGCGTCTGCGAGTCTTCAATGGTAACAAATCCTGGGTGATCGCCGCGCGGCGACACGTCTGGAAAACCTTCCTTGTCTGACGTAGAGAGAAATGCGATAGGGGACATGCGGATAAAACGCTCGCCCTCGTCATCCAGGGCGCTCAGGACTTTTTTCGTCACCAGTGGATGGGCGTCTCCCAGCAGTTCGCGTAGTGCGCTGTTCTCGGTGATGATGGCATTGTCACTCATGGTGGCGTTGTCCTCTGATTTTAGAGCGAGAGCTTGGTGATAGTTTAGGGCGAGGGTATAGGGCGCGGATCAAGTAGCGCCTCGCAACCCGCTGCAATCGCTAACAAGGCGTCGTCGGCTTGCCGTGGTGCAACGAATTGCAATCCAACAGGCAGACCCTCCGCCAGTCCGCAGGGCAGGGAAATGGATGGCTGTCCCGCCATGCTGTCCGGGCGCGTGGTCGCGGTATACGCAACGAATGTCGGTAGCTCTACCCCTTGGTATTCGAAACTGTCTCCTACCCCAACAGGCGGTGGTGGGAAAAGGCTGGTGGGATACAGAAGCACGTCGACTGCATTCTGCTCGAATGTCTGATCGAAACACGCCCGCAGGTGGGGCAGCTCTTGGGTAATCGCGGTTTCGTACACCTCGTCGGTCACGGCCTCCGGGCCGAGTTGGGACGTGAGTAGGGCTGCGACATCGGGGCTTTTAACGGTACTGACGAATGCATCAAACGGCATGTGCAGCTTCGAGCGTACCAGGTCACTGAGACTTTTGTGTGTTTCGTAGCTGACGATGGGAAAGCCACAGGCAGCGTCTGTGGCAATCGCGGCCCTGAGATCTACGTTCAGGCAGCGATAGCCAGCATCGGTCAGCGTCGCTATCGCGGCTTTAAACGCCTCGGCAACACCTGAGTGAACAGGTACCCCAAAACTGTCTGGCGCGACCACACCAATCACCGGGTTGTTGATCTGGTTTGCACCTGTTTGGGGTTGGTCATCGACCATAACGCCATCGGCCAACTGGATATCGGCAACGCTGCGTGCAAGGATGCCCAGTGTATCCCGAGAGGGCGATAACTCGACGATGCCGCCGGAAGGATAGCGACCAGTGGTGGGACGAAAACCGACAACACCACAATGGGCCGCGGGTATCCGGCAAGAGCCGCCCGTATCTGTTCCGATGCCAATGGCAGCTGCGCCCATTGCCACCGTGATCGCTGCTCCAGCCGAGCTGCCGCCAGCGAGGTAGTGTGTATCAAAAGGGTTCAAGCCAGGGCCGGTGAAAATGTTGTTACCGGTGATACCAAACGCGAGCTCGTGCAAGTTTGTTTTCCCGATAAAGGCCGCGCCGGCCGCGCGCAGCCGCGCAACAGCCGAGTTCTCCGGTAACTTCAATTCTGCAAAAGCGGGCGTCGCTGCAGTCACTGGCGTATCGGCAAGCGCAATGTTGTCCTTTACGGAGACAGGCACACCAGCAAGCGGGCCGGTCGCGCCTGAAGTGTGCGTCTCCATGCGCGCGTAGGCATTACAGCTATTAGCGAGTTCGATGGCGGGTTGAATAAGGGCTCGATACGCATCCTCGGTGGTGGCACCGCTTTGCATCGCAGCAGCAATTTGGGTGGCTGTTGATTGGCAATCCAGTACGGTCATGCGTAGGAGTGTAGACTCTTGTGCAGTCTGGACACGATAGTGCAGGCCTCATCCATCATCGTTTCAATCGCTTTCGCGGCAGGCTCTATGTCTTTCACAAGCCCCACGCCCTGACCCGCCAATAATGGCATCTGCTCCAGATCGCCGGTCGCGCCGCGCACCGGCACCAGGTTGCTGAATTTGTGTAGAGGGAAGGTATTGCCCAGGATATCCATGGAGCCGATAACCTCCTGTTCTGACGGCTTGCTAGGCGCCTGCTCCTGTTTGTCCTGCCACTGACTGACAAGCTCATTGCGAATAACGCGCATGGGATTGAAGCCTTCCACGTCCCGGCCAAAGATTGACGATAGGGCGGTATCTGCACCCACGGCACCGGTCAGGCGCTGTTTGTAGGCATCGGCAATATCCGATTCCTCGGTTGCGGCCATGCGCGTACCCACCCAAACGCCATCTGCACCCAAGGCGAGGGCAGCGGCAACCCCACGGCCATCGGCGATGCCTCCGGCAGCCAGTATCAGGGTATCGCTGAGCTCTTGCGCGACTTCGGGAATCAACACCGATAGCGGTAAGGTACCGAGGTTGTGGCCACCGGCCTCCGTGCCCTGCAACACCAGCAGATCGATATTGTCTTCGATGGCGAGGCGCGCGGCGTCCAAAGAGCCCACCTGCTCCCAAACACGAATCCCTGCGCGCTGTAGCCGTTCGATCCAGGCCTTTGGCGGATGCCCCCAATGGAAGGACACCACGGGCGGCTTGCAGCGCTCGCAGGCTTCGATATGGGACTCATCGGTAAATATAGTAATGAAGTTGATATTGAAGGGTTGGTCTGATGCCGCCGTTATCGTCTCAACCACTGACACGATGTAGTCAGCGGGGAACATGCCCATACCGACGGCGCCGACACCGCCTGCAGCATTAACGGCCAAGGCAAGGTTGGGTGTCATGCCCGCGAAGGCAAGGCCTGCGCAGGCAAAGGGGTGGCGCACCTTATAGGCTTTGGTAAACCGGGTCGATAGGGATGCGCCGGATGACATGTACCGCCTCGACTTAAAAGCGCTTATCGAGGCTGATACCCCATTCCCGTCCCCGCGCGGGTGACACCATCGCAAAGCCAGCGGGCTCGAGGATCTGCTCGCCGTGCAGCAGATAGTCCTCATCGGCCAGGTTTTTGCCAAAGACCCTCGCGCTCCAGCCATTGACGTCATTGACCAAGGCAATGCTGGCATTGTAGAGATCGTAGCTATCCTGACCGACGAAATTTTCCGCGTCGAAGAAATAGTCCGAGCGATAGCTCCAGTCTACCCGCGGCGTCAGTGTGTAACCGTCACCCAGGGCGAAGTCGTATGATACTGAGCCGTTGAGCGTCCACTCGGGCGTACCCGGGAATTCGTTGTCCTCGGTGATCGTCGGGCTCACGCGATCATCCAACTCCGTATATTCCGCGTCGATGTAACCGGCTCCGAAATGGACGGTCATGCCCTCTGTGGGCAGAACGGTAACCTCCAGTTCAAAGCCTTTAATTTCAGCTTCCGCTGCGTTTTGCGTGGTCGGCGCCACGCCTACGGGTACAGTCACCTGCAGGTCATCGTACCAGTTGAAGTAGGCGGCACCATTCAGGCGCAAGCGGTTGTCCCATAGATCGAGCTTGAAGCCCGCCTCGACCGAATCCAGCGTCTCGGGCTCAAATGAGGGAGGCTCCGGCAGGGGCAGGGAAGATACGCTGGGTGAAACCGCCGCTCTTGAATCCTTT
>JBCDJG010000109.1:0-4800 GCA_038748065.1 Pseudomonadota bacterium | reverse complement strand
GATCGTGATCTATGCAAGACACTCGGGCGATAGTGTGCCCAACACCACGGGATGGGCCTTCAGTCCAGTAGCTGGCCGGCGATCTCAGACAAGCGACTATCGCTAAGCCTAGCCCCAGTCGCTGAAATCCTGCTTGGACAGGGGGAGTTCGCGAACTCGAATCCCTGTCGCATCGAATACGGCACTGACTAAAGCAGGCGCGATCGCCGGTGTACCGGGTTCGCCGGCGCCGCCCCAGGCTTCACCTGAATTGATAATGTGCGTCTCGATCACCGGCGACTCGTTCATTCGCACCATAGGGTAGTCGTGAAAGTTGCTCTGCTTAACGGCGCCGTTCTCGATCGTAATGTCGCCGTACAGTGCCGCTGTCAGGCCATAGTTAATGCCTGATTCCATCTGCGCTGTAAGGCCATTGGGTGATACCGCAAATCCGGGATCAACGGCGACCACTACACGCTCAACCTTAAGCTTGCCCTCGTCGATCGATACGTCCACCACCTGGGCGACGATGGAGCCAAAGGACTCCTGAAGCGCAATGCCTCGACCCCTGTTGCGGGGCAACTCATCTCCCCATCCCGCTTTTTCGGCGGCAGTACGCAAGACGTTCTGGTGACGGGGTTTGTCTCCTAGCATGGACATACGCAGCGTGTAAGGGTCTTTGCCCGCAGCTACCGCAACCTCATCGAAAAAGGCTTCGGTGAAGAACCCGTGCTGTGAGTGATCGACACTCCGCCAGGGCCCGAAAGGTACATGGGTTGGGCTGTCGGTATGGTGGATCTTCTGTGCCGTGACGGCATAGGGGATTACCGGCGCCCCTACAGGCTCGTGCTTTTCGTGATACACGTTGTCCCAGGCAACGATATTGCCCTGCTCATCGAGAGCCGCTCGAAAGCGTGAAGCCACCGCGGGTCGGTAGTGGTCGTGGCGAATGTCTTCTTCCCGTGACCAGATCAGTTTTACCGGGACGCCGGCTTCACGGGCGATGCGTGCTGCCTGCACGGCGGAGTCGGAATTCGAGCGACGACCGAAACCGCCACCCATATAGTGCTGGTTGATTTGCACCTGCTCGACGTCGAGCCCCAGGGCCTCAGCCACCTCGTAACGGAACCCAAGGGGGTTCTGAGTGCCGATCCAGACTTCACAGCTGTCAGCCGTAACGCGAGCGGTTGCATTCATAGGCTCCATGCAGGCATGGGCAAGGTAGGGCACGCGATACGTCGCCTCGACCGTTGCCACGGCATTGGCAAATTCGCGCTCAACTTCGCCTGCTTCCACATCGGCTTTGCTGTCGCCGCTGCTGGCCGCAGCTGCGATGTCATTGTCGAACTGGGTAAAAAGGTCTTCGCTGGAACGCTTATCGTTTTCGGTTGACGTCCATTGAACATCCAGGGCTTTGAGCGCCTGGCTTGCCTGCCAATAGCCGTCGGCGACCACCGCAATAGCGTCACCAAGATTCACGATCTTGTGCACACCCGCCATGGCGGCGGCCGTGCTTTCATCCGCAGACGCGACCTGCGCGCCGAAGACAGGAGCGGCCAGGATCGCCGCGTACTTCATACCGTCGACCTGAGCGTCGATCCCAAACTGTGCGGTGCCGTCCACCTTCGAGGGGATGTCAAAGCGCGGTCGGTCGGTACCGATGACTTTGAAGTCCTCCGTTCGCTTAAGCGTCGGTTTCGCTGGCGGCGTGTACTGCGCGGCTGCCTGGGCGAACTGCGCAAAGGGTGCTCGTTTACCGGATGCTTCGTGAATCAAGTGCGTGTCTGCAGCCGAGAGTTCGCCGACCGGCACGCCCCAGGCTTCTGACGCGGCCGTGAGCAATACCTCGCGCGCAGCCGCCCCTGCGACGCGGACGCCGTACACGCCGGTGGTCCGCACGGAGAGACTGCCACCGGTGATCTGCAGTTTCATGCCCTTGGCGACCTGCAGGAAAGCACCGTTGATTGTCGGTATGAGCGCCTGGGGTACGTCTGCGGGCCCGAGAATATAGCCCTTCCCCAGTGCCCAGTTCGCGTAGTCATCGGTGGCCGGCGCCTCCATGTACGCCACGTCATCCCACGCTGCGTCTATTTCTTCTGCCAGCATTTGAGTAAGCGCCGTCTGAGCGCCCTGTCCCATCTCACTGTGCGGGGCGATAAGTGTCACTCTGTTCGATGGGTCTATCTTTACCCACATATTGATGAGCGCTTCGTCACCATCAGTGACCTGTCCCGCGACTTTAAGGGCACGATGACCGGGGCGGATCGCGACGCCAACCGCCAGCGCGCCTCCGGCGAGAACGCCGGTGGTAATGAAAGCTCTTCTGGTCCACTTACCCATTGCTCGCGTCCTCCATCACGTCCATTGCGGGATCGAACACTTCTACCGGGTTATTGGCTGCAGTGTTTTTGATGGCGGCACGAATGCGGGGGTACATGCCACAGCGGCAGACATTGCCCGACATGGCCGCATCGATGGCCTCATCGTCAGGGTTCGGATTCTGGCTCAGCAATGCGGCGGCGCTCATAAGCTGGCCCGACTGGCAGTAGCCACACTGGGGGACTTGTTCGTCAATCCAGGCCTGCTGAAGAGGGTGAAGATCGGCACCCGCGGTGGCCGCGAGACCTTCGATAGTGGTTACTTCGCTGCCTTCTATTGCTGCCACAGGCGTGACGCAGCTGCGAATGGCGCTGCCGTTCAGATGCACGGTGCAGGCACCGCACTGGGCGATACCACAGCCGAACTTGGTACCGGTCAGCGCGAGGTTCTCTCGAATCACCCACAGGAGCGGGGTCGACGGATCCACGTCGACCCGCGTGTCCTCGCCGTTTACGCGAAATTGAATCATTGCTTGCCTCTCAGTGCTTGCCGTGAGGGGTTAGAGTAGTAAAAGCTCGGAAACCCCTTTGAATGCTCTCCACCTCATATACGAGCCAGGATAGAGAGACTCTGCGCCGCCCTTGATAGTAAACTACACAGTGTAGTATATGACTTAGGTCAAAGATGTAAACCTGGCCTCGCAATAAGGTCAGGTTCAGCTATGTACGCGGCTTCAGCAATCGCAGCCGAGAAAACCAAAAAGGGCCACCCTAGGGTGGCCCTTCTTCAGTTTTGGTGGAGGCGGCGGGAGTTGCGTCTTCGCCGCCGCTGCGCGCCGGCTCGACAGACCTCGCTGCGCTCGGCCACCCGCGCCCTTCGGGCGCAAGTTCAGCATTCTGCCAATTCCATCAAACGCAAAAGGGGCAGCCCTGTCGGGCCACCCCTTTTTCGTTTGGTGGAGGCGGCGGGAGTTGAACCCGCGTCCGCCAGCACTCTGCCATTGGCTCTACATGCTTAGCTTCCGTCTATTGCTTTAACCGGCTACAGCCCAACGGTCAGGACGTGGCCAGCGAGTCTCGTAATTGTTTAGCGGTACCGCCCGAAACATACGGTTCCGCGATCCAGTTCTATATGACAGTCAGTAGCGCGGGGCTGGAACCTTGCTAAAGACCGCTAGGGCCGAAGCCACTAGATGAGGTCATCAGACCGCTTACGCGGCCAGTGCTACCTCGTAGTTGTCGTCGTTGGCAACTATTAAGTTACAGCTTTGGATTTACGTGATTGGCTGTCATCACGGCATGCACCGCAGGTTTCGTTACCGTCGTCGAATCCATAACGCCCCCGGATGAACCGCGTATTTTAACACAGTCAGCATCGACGGCTGTCGCGCGAACTTATTCCTCTCGGGATTTACAAACAACAGGGCGTTCGCAGCAGATGGTGCTATTCGCAGGCTCGTGGATGGCGGCATACCATCGCCGTGCACACGACTTGCTGGACTAAGTCGTTGGGAGGTCAGCGCCCACGTGTGTGTCGCGTGTCCGAACCGTCGTGTCTCATACGGATCCAGCAGAGCAGGACGATTTGTTATGTTAGCGACCCATGTGCAGGTGAGGGCTGCCCTCGCAGGCGAGGTCGCACGGCACCAATGGTTTTTTAGATCCAAGTCGTATGTGGAGTCACTATGGATTCAGTACCAATCAATCATCTGGCCATTCTCGTTGCAGCCCTCTCAGGTTTTGTCATCGGCGCTGTGTGGTATTCGCCGCTGCTGATGGGCAACGTATGGATGAAAGCCGCAGGCTTGACTGAGGAGCAGTTGGCGACGGGCAATAAACCCCGGATTTTTATCACCACATTCGCTTTTCTGTTGATCATGAGCTTCTGTCTGGCCATGTTTCTGGCCGTTCCCGAGATCGATGCTGGCAAAGGTGCCCTGTATGGATTCTTAACGGGTTTTGGTTGGATCTTTTTTGCAATCGGAACGGTTGCTTTGTTCGAACTACGCCCCTGGTCCTACATCCTGGTGAATGGCGGATACTGGGTGATCACCATGACCGTTATGGGAGCGATTCTGGGCGCGTGGAAGTAACCGCCTCGGTCGGGCCAGGTTACAGACCGGCTGCGTAGCGAAGCACCTGACGCTTCGCCAACGGAATTCGATTGGCAAGGTCGAGAGCTGTGTTACGCAGGAACTCAATCGGTTTCGATTGATTCGAAAAGCCGATGTAGAACGCATCCATTGCCGACATCATGGCAAAGTTGTCGCGGCGCCTATGTTGCTCATAGCGCTTGAACAAGTTACGCAGTGCAGCTGTGCTACCTGATACAGAAGCGCTTTCGTCGAATAGCTGCAGCAGCGCCTCCACATCTTTAAAACCGAGATTCACACCCTGGCCTGCAAGGGGATTGATCGCGTGCGCCGCGTCCCCCACCAACACCAAATTCTGGTGGCTGTAGTCGGTAGCGTGAAGACGCTGAATAGGGAAGCTCGCGCGACCT
>JBCDJG010000108.1:0-4862 GCA_038748065.1 Pseudomonadota bacterium | reverse complement strand
CGAACACCTGACCCACATGAATGCCTTGAAACTGGGACCACTGCGGCATGCAGACGGGGAGGTATGGCTGCCCGGCTCCAAGAGCTTGTCTAATCGAGCCTTACTCCTCGCCGCGCTGTCGAGCGGCACAACGACTATTACCAATCTGCTGCGCAGTGACGATGTGCGTCATATGCTGAATGCACTGGCATCGTTAGGCGTAAGCTATGTTCTCAGCGAAGATGACACCGTGTGTTCAATCACGGGGCTTGCAGGCCCGTTTGCGGCCACATCGCCTGTTGATCTGTTCCTCGGAAACGCTGGAACCGCTATGCGGCCGCTCTGCGCAGCTCTGACACTGGGAGAGGGCGACTTCATCCTCCACGGTGAACCGAGGATGCACGAGCGACCGATAGCAGACCTTGTTTCTGCACTTCAGTCTTGCGGCGCCGCAATTGAGTATTTGGGCGAGACCGGTTACCCGCCCCTCAAAATCCGGGGTACAGGGCTACGAGGCGGGCGCATCGAGGTGAATGGCCAGGTATCGAGCCAGTTTCTTTCCAGCCTGCTGATGTGCGCGCCCTATGCTGAATCAGACGTACAGATCGACGTGATCGGCGATCTGGCGTCAAAGCCGTACATCGACCTTACGATCGACATCATGTCGTCCTTCGGTGTCAGCGTAGAACAAAACGACTACCGCAATTTCCATATCCGGTCGGGCCAAGGCTACACCGCACCTGGCGATTACATGGTCGAGGGGGACGCATCTTCTGCGTCTTACTTCCTGGCGGCCGGCGCTATAGCCGGCGGCCGTGTGAAGGTGCATGGTGTCGGCGCCGCGAGTGTGCAGGGTGATATCAGGTTTGCCGAGGTGCTAGCAGCAATGGGGGCCAAGGCGGAACGGGGACCAACCTGGATTGAGGCATCCAAAGGCGAGTTGCATGCGGTTGATATGGACATGAACCACATCCCGGACGCAGCAATGACGATCGCTACCACCGCCCTGTTCGCCTCAGGATCCACCAGGATCAGGAACATCTACAACTGGCGCGTCAAGGAGACCGACAGGCTGACGGCAATGGCCACCGAACTCAAAAAACTGGGCGCGGATGTAGACGTCGGCCACGATTATCTAAAAGTGACTCCGCCAAAAGCTATCAAGGCAGCAGCGATAGATACCTACGACGATCATAGAATTGCTATGTGCTTCTCACTGGCGGCCTTTGGCGGGCAGCCCGTTACGATCAATGATCCGGGTTGCACATCGAAGACCTTTCCCGAATTTTTCAAGCTGTTCGCCAGTATCGCAGAGTAATGCGGCGTGACATCGTCTTCGGTCGGAGCTCTACGGTAGTAGCAACACCTTACTCACGCCGGCGCCGGCTGGCACTGAAGATGAGTAGATCGGGTCAAGCGGGCCACCCCAAGCAGTGCAGACATAGCATGCTGAGATGTATCGATCCGAGTTTGGTATGCAGTCAGGCTGCGCCTGAAGGCCCCGAGAACACGACCTGGGCGTTTCAAGAACAGCCCGCCGCCGGGCTCAAAGGCGGTTGTCAGCAGAAAGTCCGTAGCATCACAGGTCGCACGCGTTACCGCTTTCGGTACTGCCAGGTCCGCCGCCCCCAGCACATCGATTGCAGCGACCAACCCTTCCACTCTCGTTGAAGTGGGCGCCGAGCGAGGTGGTTGATAAAAGCCGCCGTGCCAATCTGCAAAGGGCAGCGCCTGTGCGCTGCGATTCTGAGCGGCGGCAATCGCACCGATCATGCGCAGCAGGTAAGTGACCCAGTGTTCCGGTAGTCCACCGCGAAGTGTCTGGATTTCACGAAGTCCGTAGGCCAACCAATGATCATGGGGAAGCTGATCATCGGCAAGGTCGGCGTCCCTGCCCTCAATGAGATAGCTCGCGGCACTAACGGCTGCATTTAGCCAGCGTTCTTCACCGTCGCGGGCGCTCAGTCGCGCCAGCGCGTAAATGGCCTCGCCCGGGTAGTACACAGAGACATGATCGTCGGCCTTGCCATCTGGGAAGCTCAACTTGTGAGGCCAGAAGCGGCCATCATCCTGCAGCAGGCCTAGGATACCCATCGCCAAGTTCTGGGCGTCCGTCAGCAGGTCGGTGCGAGCCCGGATATCAGGGTGCTCAAGCAGCGCCAGTATGGCCAGCCCGCTACCGCCGAGCTTGATTTCTCCTGCTTCTACAACACAGATGGCTTCGCCATCGAAGGGGCAAGCGCGGAACTGACGTCTCAGATAAGCGAGCGCCGACTCGCCCGCGGCTCGCCAGCGGGCGTCACCCGTCAGGCGAGCCAGCTCAAATAGCGCATAGGTCGTACCTGCGTGGCGCAGGATGTTGTAGTCGCTGTCCTCGCGGTCGGTTTTTGGGCGGTAGTTGTAAATGAACTGCCCGGTCGACCCGAGCTGAGTCTGCAAGAAAGCCCCTGCTTCTACCGCCGCGGCCTCAAGGTGAAAGGCCGCATCAGGTTCTCGCCAGGCAGGCTGTGCGCGGTGACCACGAAAAAGTTCGATCGGCTCCTCAGACAACTCATCGTCAAAGAAGGCGCGCACACGGAAACGTACCTGTAACTCCTTGCTCGGCCTGCTATCCCGGTGCGCGCGGCTAGAGAAGAAGGTCTCTACCCGCGATTTATTGAGCATACCCCGGCTATCTGACAACCCGTGCGCGAGAATTTCCTCAGGATGCAGCGCCGACTCAAATCCAGAGGATGAAGCGAGCCCGATCAACCCCGCAGCCCTCGGGTCTCCCAAGCTGCCAGGTAAAGCTGAACCCCTGCGGCGCGGATCGAGGCTGGCAACAACATCAAGCCGCAACCACCGGGGACGAGGTCTGGGCACTGCATATGAAAGGTTGAGAATAGCCTCGTTGATAGAGGCATTCAGTGAGTTCCCGCGCCCGATTGCGGTCACCCCGGGGCCCCCATCACTAACGGTGAGGAAGACGACACACGCAAAGGGGCCGCTCACACTGGACGAGCGCGAACGAGATTCGAGGGAAGGCATTGATTCATATTGGTTGCGTATACGATCAAAGCGCTGAGCGAGAGGCTCCCTGGTGACCTGCTCGGCGCAGGTAACGGCGCCGTAAGCGACCCTTGGGACGAATCCGGCGAGTAGAACGAGGATGGCTGTCAGAAATACAAGTGTGGCAGCCCGAGCTGCCCGGAGCGCGCTGCTCAACGACGATTAACCACCGTCATCGTCGTCGTCATCATCGTCGTCATCATCATCATCGTCGTCATCGTCATCGTCATCGTCGTCATCATCATCGTCGTCGTCATCCCCCTCTGGCTGAACGTTAGCCCTGGGCCTCTCCAGCGTGTCGGTCAGCGCAGCCGAGTCGGTTTCGACAACTTCCGGGATCGCCAATAACTCAGATTCTTGGGCGAAGGACGGGTTCAACAGGGCCATTAACAGGCCAAGGCAAAGCACAAAAGCGAGGATGAACTGACCACGCCGTTCGGTAGCCGGAACAGCCTCAGCCAGAAGAGAGAATCGATTCATACTTAGACTCCGGTAGGTTTCACGGTCACGGGTTACGCCTTGCCCGCACATACGCAAGGCGACGATGCGCGGCAAGGGCGAGTAGCAAGAGCAGCGCCAAGATGCCCCGATGATCAAGCATAGGGATGCCATTCGTTAACACCGAGGTGACGTCGGAAGCGACGTTGTTGCTACTCACGGGATCGGTAACCCCGGGAGCCGTTTCCACCGTTACTGTCAGTTCCAGTGGGTCAGTAAAGCCTGCAGCGATGCGGCCAATGACGGTGTAGGTCAGGGTGCCGTTGGCCAGAATATCGACCGTATCGTTGATGCTATCCGTGCCTTCGGGTGAGCATTCCGAGCCGAAGGTCGGTCCGCAGGTCCAATCCACCGATTCCAGGCCGGACGGCAGGCTGTCAAAGACGAAGGTCTCATAGGCAGCCAGTGGCCCAGGGTTGAAGATCTCGATGGTGTAGATCACGGTGCCGCCCGGGGTCGCGTCACTCCGGTCAACGCTGATGGTCACTGACAAATCTGCAGTGCCGGAGATCGGTGCGCCCTGGCGATTGCTGTCGCACAGTTCGGCAATTTCAGCAAAGGGCGCAGCGGCTGGTGGTGTAAACAGAACAGTGCCGGCGCCGGCGCCGTTTGAGCTGTCGATAATCGCGTCACCCAAGCCACCGTTGTTGTCGATAGTGTCGAAGGGGCCGCTCGGATCGCCCCACCAGTTGCCGCCCGCGGCGACGGTAGCATTAAGATTGGCGACAACGATCCCGGATACCGCGTTGCCGAAGAGATTGCTCTCGCTTAGCGTGGTTGTGCCCACGCGGCTCCGGAAGCGCAGGCCATGGCGCGCGTTATCCACGGCGTGAATCTGACTGCCACTGAAGGTGCCAGTGCCCCCATGCTCGATGCCGATCCCATTGCCAATGGCACAGATCTGGCCCGCGGTGAAACTCGCGACAGGCTCGTCTGAGCCGCGCACAATAATGCCTTGCTCGAAATTGCCCTGAATGCGGCAGTCTTCAATCGTCAGGTTGAGGTCGTCGGGGGCGGCGTCAATATCGATGCCATCCTCGGTCGCGCTACCGCTGATATCACAACCGATGAATTCCATGGTTGATGAAGTGTCCGCCTTGAGCCCGTCTTCGTCGTTATCAAGCGAGTAGCAGTTCACGCAGCGAAGCATGCCTTGGCTGCCGATCTCAATACCGGTTTTGAGGTTGCCGCTGGCAAGTAGGCCATCACCGAAATGCAGATTTCCCCCATTGCCTTCAAATTGAATGCCGGTGCCGCCATTATTCCGTGCTGTACACCGACGGCAGGTAGACTCCTCACCACCTCCGAGTTCGATACCTTGGTCTGCCCCAGGGCTG
>JBCDJG010000107.1:0-4934 GCA_038748065.1 Pseudomonadota bacterium | reverse complement strand
TGATCTTCATCGCCCTGCTCTACACCACGGCCCCGGCAGTGGGCGCCTTTGCGCGCCTCAACTTCGTGGACACGGTCAACGAGGCGACCTACGTGCCCGGCGACGACTACGAAGCCGCCGCGGCGGAGATCGCAGCGAGCGGCGGCAAGCCAGTGCCCGCCTGGTTCAAGAACTGGGAGCCGACGGAGCTGGTCGCCTTCGAAGACAAGAATGGCGACGGGCGCATGCAGATCCGCGGACCGGCGGCGCCCGATGGACTCGCCAACGAAGTCACTGTCAACAACGACATCTTCGTGCTCGCCAACCCGGAGATCGCGGCCCTGCCCGCCTGGGTGATCGGCCTGGTGGTGGCCGGTGGCCTGGCCGCCGCGCTCTCTACCGCCGCCGGGCTGCTCATGGTGATTTCGTCCGCGATCAGTCACGACCTGTGCCGACGCACCCTGTTCACCGACATGGACGATCGCACGGAGCTTCGTATCGCGCGGGTCTCCGCCGCCGGCGCGGTTATCGCTGCAGGCCTGCTGGGCCTGTTCGCCTCGCAGCTCGGGTTCGTGGCACAGGTGGTCGCCTTCGCCTTTGGCCTCGCTGCGGCATCCTTGTTCCCGATTATCTTTCTGGGGATTTTCTGGCGCCGCATGAACCAGGCCGGTGCGATCGCCGCCATGCTGACCGGGCTGACCACGACCTTCGGCTACATCTACTACTTCAAGTTCGGCGGCGGCAGCGCCGATCAGTGGCTGTTCGGCGTGTCGCCGGAAGGGATCGGCTTCGTATTCATGTGGCTGTCGCTCGCCGTTGGCGTGATCGTCGCGCTCGCCACGGCCCCACCACCGAAGGCCGTGCAGGATCTGGTGGAGGACATCCGTGTGCCCGGGCAGCGCCGGAACCACGGTCTCGCCGACCGCGAGATGGCCGCGCGCTAAGGGCGCGAGGTCAGCCTCATGAGCCACGACCGCACCCCAAGGCAACGCGTCGGCGGCGGCGCCCGGAAGGTGCTCTATACCCTGAATACGGCGCGCCGCATCGGCCTGCTCGATACCGGGAAGGCACTGCGCGCGAACAATGCCTGTAAGGCCTGCGGCCTGGGCATGGGCGGCCAGCACGGCGGCATGACCAACGAGCTCGGCGAGTTTCCGGCGGTCTGCAACAAGTCCATCCAGGCCCAGTCGACCGACATCCGGGCACCGATCCCGGAGGCCATCTTCGAACATCCGGTGAGCGAGCTGCGGGAGCTGTCGAACCAGCAGCTCGAGCAACTCGGGCGCCTGACGGTGCCGTTGCTGAAAGAGGACGGCGCCGATCGGTTTGCGCCCATCGACTGGGACGACGCGCTCGCGCTGGCCGCGCGCTGGCTGCGAGACACAGCACCGGCACGCAGCTTCTTCTACGCTTCCGGACGGGCGTCGAACGAAGCGGCCTTCCTGTTTCAGCTCATCGCACGTCTGTACGGCACCAACAACGTCAACAACTGCTCCTACTACTGCCATCAGGCGACCAGCGTTGCCCTGGGTAACACCATCGGCACCGGCACGGCCACTGTGGAGCTGGCCGACCTGGGACGCTGCGACCAGATCTGGGTCGTCGGCGCTAACCCTGCGTCGAACCACCCGCGCTTCATCCATCAGCTGCAGCGCCTGCGGCAACGGGGTGGCGACGTAATTGTGATCAATCCGGCCCGGGAACCGGGGCTGGTGCGGTTCGCGGTCCCGAGCAGCGCGCGCTCGATGCTCAGCGGCGGCAGCGAGATCGCGAGCGTCTACCTGCAGCCAAAGATTGGCGGCGATATCGCGCTGTTCAAAGGACTGGCGAAGGCCGTGCTCGCCGCCGCCCAACAGACAGAGCCCTTTCTGCGCGACCACACTCAGGGCTTTGCCGCCTTCGAGCAGGATCTGGCACGCACGTCCTGGGCGGCCATCGAGCAGGATAGCGGCATTCCCCAGGGCAAGATCGAAGCGCTCGCCGTGCGCTACGGGGAGGCGCGCAACGCTGTATTCGCCTGGGGCATGGGCCTGACGCACCATCAACACGGCGTTGCGAACATTGAAGCGCTCTCGAACCTGGCACTGCTGCGCGGGATGGTTGGCCGGCCCGGTGCCGGCCTGCTGCCGCTGCGCGGCCATAGCAATGTGCAGGGTGTCGGGACCGTTGGGGTCAAACCCGTGCTGGGCAGCGACGTCCTGGCCCGAATGGAAGAGACGCTGGGCGTTTCGCTGCCAACGACCCGCGGTCTCGATACGCTCGCCTGCATGCAGGCCGCCGCGGACGATCAGATCGACGCCGCGCTGTTTATGGGCGGCAACCTCTATGCCGGCAGCCCAAACACGGCCTGGGCCGACGGCGCACTGAGTCGCATCCGGCATCGGGTGTTTCTAACCACCACGCTCAACAGCGCCCACGTGAACGGTTGCGCTGCGGGCGCCTCCCTGGTGCTGCCGGTCACGGCCCGGGACGAGGAATGGGAGCCCACCACCCAGGAGTCCATGTTCAACTACGTGCGCCTGTCCGATGGCGGGATTACCCGTCATCGCGGTACGCGGCCAGAGAGTCAGGTACTGGCGCAGATCGCTCGCGCACTGCTACCGGAAGCGCCGGTGGATTTCGAGGATTTCGCTCGGCACCGCACGCTGCGCGAAGCCATCGCGCACACGGTGCCGGGCATGGGGGAGCTGAAGGATATCGACGTCGCGCGGCAGGAGTTCACGGTCGCCAATCGACTCCAGCACACGCCAACCTTTCGCACGGACAACGGCCGGGCCCGATTCGTGCCCGTGGGCGCACCGGCGATCGGCAATACGAAAGCGTTTCCCCTGCGCCTGGCGAGCGTGCGCAGCGAGGGACAGTTCAACAGCATGATCTACGAACAGGCGGACAGCTATCGCGGTACCCCCGATCGCTGGAGCGTCCTGGCTGACCCAGCGCTGATCGCTGCGCTCGGGCTGAAGGATCGGGCCAACCTCATCTCAGCCCATGGCCGCATGGATGGGTTGCGTGTGCACCCCTTCCCTAACCTCTGGACTCGTGTCCATGGGCATCAAAGCAGCAGGACCTACTAGTATGGAACTCATGATGGACCATGGGGCTCACGGTGGTCATGGCATGGACCATGGAGACATGCCGGAAACTGAATAAGCCTAAAAACGCCACGTTACTGAATAAGCCTAAAAACGCCACGTTATTGAGCCGTACGTCATAGGTGGAACATCTTGCCGTTTAGATCGCCCGGCTCCCAGTTATATTCACCAATAGCCTCAACCTGAAAGTCAGAATTTACCTGCAGAAACTCATCAAACGCTTGCTTCTCACCTTAAACTTAGGGTGTGGTAATAACGGTAACGATGGCTCGTTTTTTCTTAAAGCGGCAACAGCTACAGCGCAAATTTTTGTGGATCACCTTACTTGTCCTAGTATGGCTACTGTGTAGTGGCGAGGCGTTAGCCACACCCTTAGCAGAGCGGGTATCTACATTTCCCGACTGGTCTAATAAGCCTCCCGTACAGCCCTCGGAGGGCGATTTAGTCTACCCAAGCTGGATGAACGGCACCTGGGAAATGACCTCTACCCTACACAATATGGTTGCCCCCCTGGCTCCCGAAGTGGTCACACCTGGATTTGAAGGGAACCGTCAGTTTTTAGAAATTCCTGTTGTAGCCAATATCCGTTTCAAAATCGCCCGAGTGGCCCAGGGGAAATTTCTCAATCAGCCTCTCAAAACAACAGAAGGGGTGGTTTCAGATCGGGCATTCAATGGATTAAGTCTGGCAAGGGCTTATTTAGGTAATGACTGGGTTAAAGCGGTAAAAGTAGATCCAGACGACCCAAATCGGCAAATTACATTTCTTAAAGACCGTCAGCAGTTAGTTTCGACTGTAACAGGCAGAGCCGTCGAAGCTCCTGACGAGAATACATTTATCACGACTGAAATATTTCAACAGTTTTTTCGCGGTGGTCGACCAACGGTATATCTAAACGAAGTAGAGAATACAACGGTTTATCACCACGAATCGAAGCAAGTGACAGCGGATCAGATTACAGCTGTGTATCTATCGCCCCAGGATCCCGATTATTTTAAGGCTGTAAATCAACCAGTTGCCTTGTATCACTATGGGTTGGAGCTACGGGCTCAAAACAACAACTAAGGCAGTAGTCTCCATTGACTGATAAAGATTATCTTATTTTGCCTTTAATCTCTTCTTACAGATACATGCGCTAATGCCTTAAGTTTAAGGTGGTGCCCGCGCAATTCCTCTCACTATTTAAACGGTTTCTTCCTGTATCTCAGCAACTTTTCTGACCACAATCCACAAAATATTTCTCAGGCTGACCAATTTATACCGCCCCCCTCATGACCATGCTGCACACATGAATCGGCAATACAGGTAGCGTGCAGCCCTTCCAGATCAGGCAGCGCTGGATCACTCCAAAATTTAGCGTATTCCTTAGCAGCCAACTCCCCCATAGACCCACCCAATGAGCATAAATTTAGCGAGGATCTAAAAAGCCGTCTTATATATTTTTGGACTAACAATAAAAAAAGGGAGAGTTTTACAACTCTCCCTTTTTCTCAAATCTTGTTAACGTCGAGGCTGATAGTAAACCTTTTGCCCTTCATTAGGAACAAAGATACATTCGCGAGCTGAACGCCAGAAGCTAGTCCAAACAGAATCTTCTGCTTCGCGATAATAATCTCCCAAAATAGGCTTAATGGCTTCAGTCGCATCTTTGAGATAGTAATGGGGCATATTCAAAAAGATGTGATGGGCCACATGGGTCCCAATATTGTGGTGAATGGTATTAACAAAGCCATAGTCACGATCAATGGTAGACAGAGCACCTTTCAAGAAGAACCAGCTATCATTGCGATACCAGGGAATATCAGGCTCTGTATGATGCAAAAAGGTTACCAAGTCTAGCCATACAACAAAGACCAGGTAAGG
>JBCDJG010000106.1:0-4962 GCA_038748065.1 Pseudomonadota bacterium | reverse complement strand
GTGGCGGGCCTGCCTGGGCCTGCCTATGTCGCAGCTAATGCCGACTACCTGCGCGCCATGGGCCTTGAGTCGGTTATGGACAAGGCCACGCATCTCATCTGGGCTACCGGTGGCGGTATGGTGCCGGCAGACGAAATGGCTCGCTACCTGGCCAAAGGTAGCCAATCAGCAGTTAACTGATCAAGGAGAATACCCCAATGCCGTTGACCCTCTCACGAAAGCTGCTGGCTACCCTCGCGTTAGCAGTGATGACCACCAGCGTACAGGGGCAAGATCGTGCCCGTGATCTCGGCGTTCCCTTTCGCGGGACGCCCGGGCCGCTGAATGCGATTACAGACGTTGCCGGTGTTGAGGTTGGCCACACGACGGTGCTTGCGGGGCAGGGTAAACTGGTACGCGGGAAGGGGCCGGTGCGCACTGGCGTAACGGCCATTCATCCACGTGGCAAGGCGTCCACAAGCCCGGTGTTTGCCTCGTGGTTCACGATCAACGCGTCCGGCGAGATGACCGGCACAACCTGGTTGGATGAGCGTGGCCTGCTCGACGGCCCGATTATGATCACCAACACGCACTCGGTCGGCGTGGTGCGCGACGCCGCGGTTGAGTGGATGGTTGATAAGGGCTGGCCAGCCCTCTGGCACGCCCCGGTCGCAGCGGAGACTTACGATGGCGCTTTGAACGACATCAATGGTTTTCACGTGACCCGTGAGCACGCCTTGGCTGCCCTGTCGTCAGCCACGGGCGGGCCCGTTGAAGAGGGCGCCGTTGGCGGTGGCACGGGAATGATCTGTAATCGTTTCAAGGGCGGCATTGGCACCTCTTCCCGGGTCGTAACATTCGACGAGGAAGAGTTCAGGGTGGGCGTGCTGGTGCAATGCAACTACGGCGCGCGTGATCACCTAAAGCAAATAGCCAGCGTGCCCGTCAACGCGCTGTGGGATGCACCCATGCCCTGTTATCGGGATTCGGATTTACGTCCAGAAGGCGCATCTGCAGCCCTTTGCCCGGATAGGCCAGCCGACGAGAGCGCCATGCCCGACGGGTCCATTATCATTGTGGTGGCCACGGATGCGCCGCTCCTGCCGAATCAGCTTAAGCGTGTGGCAAAGCGCCCCTCCGTGGCGCTCGGCTGGCTTGGCGCGGTGAGCTCAGATGGCTCTGGCGACATCTTTATCGCTTTCTCAACAGCGGGCAGCGAGGCGCTCAGCGAAACCACCTTCTCTGATGACATTCGCATGTTCCCCAATGACGACCTGACGGTGCTTTTTGAGGCGACCATCGAGGCGACAGAGGAGGCCATCGTGAACGCCATGGTCGCTGCAGAGACGATGGAAGGTATTAACTCCTACACCGTGTTTGAGCTGCCTGAAGACAAGCTGCGTGAGATTATGTCCGCGGCCAGGTAGGGCCGATGCGTTCAGGCGACCTGTTCAGCTTTTAGACGATCCATCTGTGGTTGCAGGTCATTGACGCGATTCAGCACGGCGGCGTTGAAACTGGGCCTTGCCATACACTGTTCGACGAAGCGCTTCAGGTTCGGGCGCAGGCTGTCACTGAAGATCTCGATCGCAACGCCGATCTGGATCCGTAGTATCACCGGCAGCCAGGCGATATCGGCCAGGCTGAAGGCGTCGCCGACCAACCACTCGTGTTCCGATAGCCGTTGGTCAAGCCCATCCATCGTGGCATTCATGTCCCGCTCGAGCTTCTTCATGGATGCCTTTTCGCCGGACACCGCGTCCATGGATTCGTAGTCCTTGAGCTTTTTTTCGTAGATCTCGGCGTAGTCCGGGTACTTTTCCATAAAAGCTTTAACGCGCTCGAACATGCAGATACGCCAGAGGTCAGGTTCGTCTTTGGCTTTCTCCCAGCGATAGGCAAAATCGCGGATTGGGAAATGGTCTGCCTCGCGCATCAGGGCAATCATAGCCGCGTAGTCAGCGTCGCCGTCTGGGGTAAGTTCTGGGCCAGTGAACCGGTTGTTGACGTAAAGCATGATGGTGTAGGAGTCGAACAGGGCCTCACCGCCTTCCACGATGGTAGGTACTACACCCCGTGGATTCAGATCGAGATACCAGGGCTCGAGGTTCTCGGAGATCGAGAAGTCCAGAGTATGCTCCTCGTAGGCGAGCTGCTTTTCTTCAATTGCCAGGCGGGCGCGCAAAGAGCAAATAGAAGAGCCCAGTGCATACAGCTTTAGACCCTCGGGTGAGCGTTTCGCCACATCGGCTGAGCGTTGCTCGGCGATCTTAACCAGTGCCGGGTTCGGTTTGTACTCTCGAAGCAGGATGGCTGCCATGGGTTCTCCTCAATGCTGGAATCTCGGAGAGCAGACTAGCGCAGTGGCCGGCCGTTGGGAGCAGATTCAGTATGACGATCGGCGATGCGTCACATCGCCAATTTTGGTCCAGCCGCGTCGATGTTTTAGGGCGAGGGCGGAAATATGCGTGTCCAGTCTGTCTTCATGTTCACGATAACCCAACCTCGCTCTGGGCCTTCATCCAGCCCGCGACGCAGTTGGCCGATATGAGATTGGCGATCGTAGGCCCATTCGCGCTCCGCGTCTGTGTGGTGGATCAGAACGCCGAGGCGCGGCCCTTGACCGGCCGTTGTCCATTCGAGCATCTCAAAGTCGCCGTCCGAATTGCCTACGGCGAGAATTGGCCTGCGACCAATGTGCGTATGAATGCCGACGGGCTTGCCGGCCTTGTCGTCGATGAATCGGAGCTCGGGCTCACGCCACAGGCGTGGTTCGCCGTCGATCAGCCGGTAGCGTGTGGTCATTTGGCTGCCGACCACCTGCTGAGGTGGAATGCCGTAGACTCGCTCGGTCCACGGCCGCATATAGTCGATGCCGCCGCCCGAGACAATATAGGTGGTAAAGCCCTTGGCCCGCAGGTAGTCGAGCAACTCCAGCATCGGCTGGTACACCATCTCGGTAAACGGCCGACCGGTCGATGGGTGTCTTGCTGAGTCGAGCCACGTAATGACCGACTGATCAAAGGTGTCAGTCGTCATGCCTGCGTGGGTAGCGGTAACCACCTCCAGGATGGCCGCCTCTCCACCAGCTAGAACAGACGCGCTGTCGCCTGCAAGGACAGACTTAAAGGGCTCTGTCGTCTTCCACTCTGGATTATCGGACGCCATCGCGCGGACCCTGTCCATGGCAAAAAGCAGCTGGAAGTAAACGGGCTGTTCCGCCCAGAGCGTGCCATCGTTGTCGAAGACCGCTATGCGGGCTGCGGGTTCAACGTAGTCGGGGGACTTTGGGTCCACGACCCGCTCCACAAAGCGGGTGATCGCGCCTAAGCTGCTTGTATCCTGCTGCCAGGAGGGGAGCGCTTGAGCTGATACGCGAGATACGGCGATAAGGGAGAAGAGCATGCACTGCGCTGCAAGACAAAGCAGCCTGGCACAGCGAGAACGCGTTAGGTGTTTTGCAGTCATCGGTGGTCCTTGATTTCCCTGAATGTCCTAGTTTCCCTTGTAGTTCGGCTCACGTTTTTCAAGAAAGGAAGCGACGCCCTCGCGGAAGTCCTCGGTATGGTGTGTGAGCAGCAGCTGATCCGCGTCCATATAGCTGACTGCGTGATGCAGCGCCCCGGAAGACGCGTTAATGGCTTGTTTGCACATCCGTGCCGGGATGGGCGGCATCTTGCCAACGCGCGCTGCGAGTGCCGTAGCCTGTGCAACGGACTCACCCGTGTCGCACTCATAGTCCGCCCAGCCCCAGCTCAGGGCAAGCTCCGCACTGACGCGTTCTGCCAGTACCAGCATGCGTTTCGTTTTGGCGGGGCCGATCAGGGCGACGCTGCGCGGTACGCTTTGCCAGCTCATATTCATACCCCGTTCTATCTCAGGGACGTAGAGCCAGCTTCCTTTTGCGCAAACTCTCAGGTCGAGAGCCAGGGATAAGGCGACGCCGCCGCCTACACAGGGGCCCTCAATCGCTGCGATCGTGATTGCCTCGATGGATTCCCAGGCGCGGCACATCTTGGCACCCAGTGCCGCGTTGCGACGTCGCTCCTGAAAGTTCGGCGCAAGCTCCTCTGGCCGGTCCAGGGCTGAGAGATCCATACCGCTGGTGAAAACACCGTCCTTACCCGCAAGGACTACGGCCGCGATCGACATGTCCTCGGCCACGAGGTTGGCCAGGGAAGTGAGTTCATGCATGGTTTCAAAGCACAGCGCGTTGGCCTTGTGTCCCGTGGCCAGGGTCACGATCAAGGTTGAACCGTGCTTCTCGACGGCAAGTCGTCGATAGTCTTCATGATTCTGCATAGCCGGTACCTCCTAGTTAGACCGATCCAATCCAGCGCTGTTAGTGGGCCTCAGAATCAGCAGCATCTGCCGTCTTATAGCATTGATCAGCGGGAAGGGCTCGACGGCAGAAGGGTTGACGACCCATTGGTAGCTCATACCGAAAAGTGTCGAGGTAAAGTGCATGGCGAATTCGGCCGGGTCGATGTCTTCAGCGACCTCGCCAGCCTGCCTCGCCTGTTCGATCAAGTGCTGTATGTCTTCGCGCGCCTGTGCGTGAAAGCGGGAGAGCCCTGTTTTCATCGCGGATGGTGAACCGACGGACTCGAACCACAGGATATACATGACGCGGGCATCACTCGGATAGCGATTGGCATAGGAAACCATAGCATCCATACGTGACAGAAACGCCGCCAGACCGCGCTTGTTCCCTGCAGCCAGATCCAGCTCTTCCAGCCAGATGTTGCGACAGCGGTCGGCGAGCCGCAGGAACAGTTCTTCCTTACTCCCGAAGCGGGCGTGAGCCTGCCCCCGGCTGTAGCCTGCCCGTTCGCCGACCTCCTTCAGCGTCGTTTTCTGTGTGCCGACTTCGAGAATCAAGGCCTCGGTGGCGTCAAACATCCGGCGCTCCGCTAGTTCGACGCGCTCTGTGTGGCTGCGACGTTTGGGTGTCTGTTTGGGGCTGGAGCTAGTCATAGAGCC
>JBCDJG010000105.1:0-5078 GCA_038748065.1 Pseudomonadota bacterium | reverse complement strand
TTTCCCTTTTCCGGGAATAAACAGCGCGCGCTGGCCGTCACTTAAACAAGAAGTGGAGTGAAACACCACTCGAGGTTGCGGTTCAATGCTACTTGGGTTCGCTTAAGTCATTGAAAATGAACGAAAAAGCGAGGCTTGGCCCGTAAACCTCACCTATTTTTGAAGCCGGCTGCTACACAGTGCCTCAGAGTACTCAGCCAAGCTTCACCGACAAAAACAGTTTGTCTCCCAGAGCAGGGAACGCTAGCCCTCTGCTTCTGAACTTCAGGGTCTATCGTCTACATGGGGCGATAGGCCCTGTATCTTTTCCAGCCTCCAAAACCATCAATTTCCTCACTACCGGCAAGATGCCCGCCGCAGGTTGGCGGGCAAAAAAAAGCCCCCAGTCGGGGGCTTAAGACCACTGTCTATCAATTACTGCCAATTGGACCTGATCAGTGTGGATTCTTCGGTGCCGTTCAGAGCGATACCGCTGGCATGGCTCTCGATAAAGTCGCTGATGAGCTCGGTTGAGCTTGCACCAGCCGGGCGGTAAGTGTCGGCCCCACCTTCATCTGGCAAAAGCGCGGGCACTTGAACTTGCGTCTGCCACTGCCCCTCTACGCGGCAGGCCACGGCGTGAGTGCTGACACTGTTGTCGGTAACGAAATACTCGCGGCACCAGTCCCCATCACTGCCCTGGAAGCTCAAAACGGCACGAAATTCACGACCATCCGCCAGGGTATCCCAACCACTGCCGCGTGAAGCGGATGCTTCAAGAGCGCTCGCCAGGGCGGCCGCGCTGTTACTGTCGTGGCCGGCGAACTGCGCACCCTGCGGCACGAGTAGCAGGCCAGAGGCCGCCACAATCGAGGCGGCGACAGCCAGCCCCCACCGGCCCATTCCTCGGCCATTGCGGCTTTCGCCGTTGCTGTTCGGCGCGCCTCCGAGAAGCTTGTGAATACGGCCAGGTACGGTGCCTGCATCGAGCGCCTGATAGTGCGTGGTAAGCTGCTCGTTTGCCTCGCACAGGGCGTCGTAGGTGCCGCGAAGCTCCGGTTCCGCCAGTAGACGCCGACGCAGTGCTTGTGTGCGCTGTTTATCCAGCTCCCCGTCGATGTATTGCGAAAGGAGCTCTGTGTCCTGTTCTGTGGTCATTGTCATTATCTCTTTCTTGTCCTGTGTCACTCAGTTCGCGCTAAGGCGGCGGCAAGGTTCTTCCGTGCTCTGGCGATACGGCTCATGATTGTGCCTACCGGCACATCCAGGAGCTCAGCGGCTTCCGCGTAGCTCTTTCCATCTACCGCAACCAAAACCAGTGCCGAGCGTTGTTCGGCGGGTAGTTGCTGTAGCGCGGCTGCAACATCGCCAACCGCTTGTTCCTGGCTGGCTACCTGTTCCGCTGAGAGCGCCACGTCTGGATCGTCGGTGACGGCCTGTTGCGGGTAACGCTGTCGCACATCCCTCGAGCGAATTTCGTCGATCCAGGCGTTGCGGCAGACCCGATAGGCCCATTTTGCCACATGCGCGTCTTCGGGCATGCCTTTCTCGAGTATCCGCTCGATGGTCACCTGCAGCAGATCATCTGCATCCGCGGCGGCGCCTGTCAGCGAGAAGCAAAACTTGCGCAGGGCGCTTAGCTCGGCCATGAGCGCTTCTCGCTGCGGGTCGCTGAGTGACGACTTCGGTGGCATAATACGCTCTGTTACTCCATTGACGGCTGAGCGCGGATTCTATTCCATCAAGGGGAATTATTCTTGCGCACGGCCGTCATTCAGGTAGTAAAAAAGGGAAACCCCCGGGAGCCCATCGTGGCGAAGTCAATAACGAATGCAGATGAGAATATCGTTGCGGCAACGGCTGGAAGGTACGGCCGGTTGACGCACGCGCAAACTGGACGGACGCGCTCTATTTTGGTGCGCGAATTAAAAGGCAGCGTGACCTTTCGACGCCTCCATGCACTTGCGCTTGGCTTTGCGCTGGCTTTTGCCTGGCCATTTGCCGCCTTGGCTGTACCGCCCATCGGGCCCTTGATTGAGGAAGAGGTTGAGGAAAACATCGAAGAAGAGGTTGTCGAGAACGTAGAGGAGAACGTCGAAGAGAACGTCGAAGAGAGCGTTGAGGAAGAGATAGCGGAAGAAGTTGAAGAGCAGATCGAAGAACAGGTCGAAGATACCGTCGACGAAAGCGTGGAAGAAATTGTCGAGGGCGAGATTCAGGAAGACATCGAGGAACGTATCGAGGATGCCATCGAAGACGGCCTTGAATCTGCGGTTGAAGAGGTCGTTGAGGCCGATATTGAGGAATTTGTCGAAGAGTCTGTTGAAGAGACGGTAGGTTTCATGACTGACGCGATGATCGAACAGATTGTCGAGGCCCTTACAGAGCAAAGTGCAGAAGAATTGGTGGAAGCGGGAGTCGAGGAAGCTGTGGAGGCGGCCGTCGAAGATAGCGTCGAAAGCACAGTAGAGGAGAGCGTTGAACAAGTCGTTGAAGCGACTGTTGAAGAAACGGTCGAGCAGGCTGTTGAATCGAGTGTTGAAGAGGCCGTCGAGGTCGCCGTCGAGGAGTCGGTGGAAGACGTCGTTGCCGCCCAGGTTGAGGAAGCGGTAACCGAGACCGTTGAGGCGAACATTGAACGGGTCGTGAGGTCTTCGGTGGAAGCCAGTATTGAACTCGCGGTCGAAGAGTCCGTGGAGTCTGAACTGGATGTCATCGTTGAAGATACGGTTGTCGATCGTCTTGAGAGCCGCATTGATCGGATCATAGAAGACATAGAAACTGAATTTGACGTGGATGAGAGCCGCATTCACCGCGATCAGTGGTTGGTGATGGCTGAGCCCGATGTATTTGACGAGCTAGCATCAGAGGGCTACCTCTTTGATGCCATCACCGAGCTGCCCGGCCTGGGCCTGCGACTGGCAGAAGTCGCGGCGCCCTCGAGTTTTGATATCAACGAGGTGCGCGCCGGCGTGATGGATGTCGTCGGCAAGGATCGCGCCGAAGTCGATCTCAACCATATTTACACTGCGGGTATCCCAAATGGCCTGCCTCACGAGGAGGGTATTTCACCGCGCGCCGCCCTAGAGTTTCCCGCCGGCATTGAGTCGGAATCCCTGAAAATCGGCATGATCGACAGCCAGGTTGATGTCGATCACCCCGCCTTTACTGAGTCCAGCATCACCAGCCGAGCCTTTACGCCGGCCGACGCTGAGCTACCCGAGTTCCACGGAACAGCGGTGGCGTCCATTATTGCCGCGAATGATGACAGCTATCGCGGCCTGGCTCCCGGCGCCAAGGTTTACGCGGCCTCGGTGTTTGAGGCCGACCCCGAGCGAGGTGAGATTGCGAGCACGGTCAGCCTGGTGCGAGCACTGGACTGGTTACTGTCATCTGGCGTCGACGTGGTTAATATAAGCCTGGCGGGGCCGCCGAACCGGCTGCTGGAAGCGGCCCTGGGCCGCGCGGCTCGCGATGAGACCCTCCTGCTTGCCGCGGCTGGCAATGGCGGTCCCGTGGCGGAACCGATGTTTCCTGCGGCCTACGAATCTGTTGTCGCTGTCACGGCGGTAGATGCCAGCGGACAGATTTTCCGGCTGGCTAACCGAGGTGACTATCTGGATATAGCCGCCCCCGGGGTTGGTTTGCTGCATGCCCAGGCGGGTGGTGGATACACCACATCCTCCGGCACTTCATTCGCGGTGCCA
The DNA here is from genome assembly GCA_038748065.1 of Pseudomonadota bacterium. GTDB lineage: Bacteria > Pseudomonadota > Gammaproteobacteria > Pseudomonadales > Halieaceae > JBCDJG01. Next base: position 1,392 of record JBCDJG010000105.1, on the reverse strand, counting down.
TTTGCCGCAACCGCTGCCGCTCACCTTCGCCAATCTGCAACGGCGGCCGCGACCCTTGATCTTTTGTTCGCACAGGCCCTGGACGTGGGTCCACCTGGACGCGATGCGATCTACGGCCGCGGTTTACTGCGCGTCTCTGACTAGACCCACTTGGGACTAGACCTACCTGGGACGAGACCCACCTGGCGGCGCGAAACCTAGTCCCAGCGGTAAATGAAGCGAGACCCCATAACCGTCTGGTAGTAGTCTGCTGCCTGGAAGTTGGAGTCGTATTCTCCGTAGCCGCCATAGAGCTGCAGTGCGCTGCGTGGGCCTAGCGGCACCTCATAGGTAAATCGCCAGCGGTTTCTCTTATCCTCACGCTCCTCCCCAATTGCAGGCTCAATGGCGCTGTAGTCGCGGTATTCGTAGCGCCAAGAGATCTCGAATTTATGGGTGCGGTCAAACCAGTCGAAGCGTCTGACATAGCGAACCTTCACGTTGTCAGAGCTGTAATCGAGGCGCGCCGCGCGCGAGTCCTCGTCCTTGTATTTGTAACCGATGTTGAAGTAACTGCGGAGCCCGCGCTGAAAGTAGTAGATATCCAGCTCCAGCGAGTCGGTAATGGCGTCCCGGTCGCTGCTTTGATCGATGCGCTTGTCAGCGTACACGTAGGCCGCCCGCGCGAACAGTTTCTTGTTAATAAATCCGGATAGGGATGGCGAGGTGCGATACAGGGTAAGAAAGGGGTCGCTGTCCAGGCGCGAATGAATGTAATAGAGGGACAGTCCCGCACGGACCCCCTTGATTTTGTGGTCCAGATCAGCCCCTAGCAGGTGCGTCTGTCGATTAACCAGCGAGAACTCCTGGTAGTTGGTCTGACTGAAGTCATAGGTCAGGCTGCCGCCGGTTCTGTCGGTGAACTGTTGGCTCGCGCGCAGTTCACCGTCCAGCGTTAGCGCATAGTCACTCTGGCTACTGGTGATATCGACCTCATCCACGGTGACATTGCTATCGTATTCGCCGCCAACGCCAATTTCCGCCGAGTACTTCGGGGCTTCTGCCGCACGGATGACCTGGCTCCCGCCGGCGATGAGCAGGGCGATGAGCAGACGTACCGGCATGTCAAGCCATCGCATAGAGGGTTTCCAGGAAGGTTTTAGGGCGTTTTTCTGCGGCTGGCGATCGCGTTTTGTTATTCGCGCAGCTGGCTTCCAAGGTGCTGCATTGTGCCAGAAAAACCTGACAAGCAATACCGGGCGGACTGCGGTGTGTAGGTAGCAAATAATCTGTCCGGTTGTGTAGCAAGTATTCTGTCCGGTTTCACTAAGTCCTTGATTGGAGGAGACAAGTGGGCCGGGCAGCTTGGTTACAGGAGACCAGACTTATGAGATTTGAAGAGGCTTACTTCGG
>JBCDJG010000104.1:0-5080 GCA_038748065.1 Pseudomonadota bacterium | reverse complement strand
CAGGTCGATAGAAGCGTTCCTGGTTCCGGGAGAGGACAATCCATTTTGGGGTCCTATGCGGGAAATTCCGACCCGCATCAGTGCTGAAGACGCGGCTAAGCTGCTGCAAGAGGCATTACTTGCGATCGAAGATTCTGTGGTTCCAGCCTACGCTGATCTGCTGCGCTTCCTGCGCGAAGACTACCTGCCCGCTACGCGCACGTCGCTGGCAGCCCGGGAACTTCCCGACGGTGAGGCGTTTTACCAGTCGCAAATCAATGCGTTTACCACTCTGTCACTGTCGCCCGAGCAGATCCATCAACAAGGCCTGGCAGAGGTGGAACGTATCCGCAGTGAAATGCTGGAGATCATTGCGGCTGTAGAGTTTGAGGGCGATATCCAGGCTTTTATCCGGTTCCTGCGTGAGGACCCACAGTTCTACGCCAAGACGCCCGAGGAATTGATGGGTTATTCCGCCTATGTCACCAAACGTGTGGACGCAAAGCTAGCCGACAATCTCGGCTATCTGCCCAGGCGGCGATTCGCCTTGCTGCCCGTGCCAGACGCGATCGCGCCGTTTTATACCGGCGGGCGCGGCGGACTGGGCGCGTGCTGGATGAACACCTACAACTTGCCCTCACGCCCACTGTATACGCTACCCGCTCTCACCTTGCATGAATGCGCGCCCGGCCATGCGCTGCAGGCGGCTATCGCGCTGGAGGCACCCGGCGACATTCCCGAGTTCAGGCAGAACAACTATTTTTCCGGCTACGGTGAGGGTTGGGGCCTTTACACCGAGTGGCTGGGGATTGAAATGGGCATCTATCGAACGCCTTACGAGCACTTTGGCAGGCTGTCCTATGAAATGTGGCGTGCGTGCCGACTCGTCATCGACACCGGCCTTCACCACTACGGGTGGAGCCGCCAACGCGCCATCGACTATCTGGCTGAGCATACTGCGCTATCGCTTCACGAGATCACCACAGAGGTAGATCGCTACATCTCATGGCCGGGACAGGCGCTGGCCTACAAATTGGGGGAAATGCTAATTCGTCAGAAACGCCGAGAGGCCGAATCACAGCTGGGCGCTGAGTTCGACAAACGCTATTTTCACGATGTTATCCTGGGCTTGCGTTCAGTACCGCTAACGGTACTGGCGAATGAATTGGACGCCTGGATACGCGACGGTGGGCCCAACCCCTACCCCGACCTGGAAACCTGACTGCGGCACCCAACCTGAATACTAACTCGATGAGAACAGCGACTTGAGCGACAAGATACCCCACGCCTCCGTTAAGCCACGTCAATCTCTAAACCTATTATCCCTGGAGGAGGTGGCTGGCCTGACCAGCAGTTCCGGTGAACTGTTCAGGGTCTTTCGCAATTGTGCCCTGGCTATTCTCAATACGGGCAGTCAGATGGACGACTCCGAGGAGGTACTGGCGGAGTTCTTTGATTTCGATATCCAGGTGATACCGCAGGCCAGAGGGTTTCGTCTGGAGTTGTTCAATGCCCCCGCCCAGTCCTTTGTAGATGGAAAGATGATACGCGGTATCCGCGAGCACCTGTTTTCCGCGCTGCGCGACATTGTGTATACCGACTTCAAGATCACCGGCAATCAGCCTGAGCCTGCGGACTCTGCACAAATTACCAACATGGTATTCAGGATTCTGCGCAACGCTGGCGTTGTCCGGCCCAACATTCCACCTCGCCTTGCCGTGTGTTGGGGTGGTCACGCCATCCCCCGCACAGAATACGACTACGCCAAGCAGGTGGGCTACGAACTGGGGCTTCGCGGCCTGGACATCGTCACCGGCTGTGGCATTGGCGCCATGAAAGGCCCTATGAAAGGCGCGGCAGTGGGTCACGCCAAGCAGCAGGTGCACGACGGGCGCTACATCGGGATTACCGAGCCGGGCATCATCGCCTCTGAGTCACCCAACGCCGCAGTGAACGAGCTGATCATCATGCCCGACATCGAGAAACGGCTGGAGGCGTTTGTAAGACTGGGGCACTGCATTATTGTGTTCCCCGGCGGTGTAGGTACGGTCGAGGAAATCTTGTACCTACTGAGCATTCTCATGCATCCGGAGAACAACGAATCTCTCCCGATGATTCTCGCCGGTCCGGAAAACTGCCGGGACTATTTCAACGATCTCGAAGCGTTTTTGCAAGCGGCCCTGGGTGAGCAGGCGAGTAAGCATTATCAGTTAATCATCGGAGAGCCAGACGAGGTGGGCAGGCAAAGCCGCCGGGCGGTCAACAAACTGCATACGCAACGCCGAAAGAAACAGCAGGCCTACTACTTCAATTGGACACTGCGCGTGGATCACGAGCTACAAAAGCCCTTTGTTCCAACGCACGAAGCCATGGCCCAGTTGAACTTGAGTGCAGACCGGCCCGCACACGAACTGGCCCAAGATTTACGCCGAGCTTTTTCCGGCCTTGTTGCGGGCAATGTCAAATCCTTCGGCATCGAGCAGGTTAAACGGAACGGCCCTTACCAACTTTCCGGCGACGCCCACATCATGAAGGCGATGGATACGCTGTTACGCACGCTAGTGCGTCAGGGTCGAATGAAACTGGGCGTTCTGGAAGAACACTATCGCCCGTGCTACGAAATCAGCGGTTAGCTGGGGTTCGCCCCACGACTCGATAGGCGGACATAGAACATCGGGTAGGAGGCAGGGTTACCCCTGCCGTCCTCCCACACCACCGTACGTACGGTTCCGTATACGGCGGTTCATATAACACGCTGGAGCCTGCGTACTGTATCCAGTACCGACACCAGCCCCAGACGATCAAAGCGAGCCTTGGGGAACGCCATGTTCATGTGCGAAGCACCGGCATTCCACCAAGGCCCCCGACCATTGACACTCGACTTCCAAGCGCGCTCAACATTTAGACCCAGGCGGCGCAGCCATCGCTCACGCGTACCCGGCCGTTTCCATTGCCGCCACACGATGCAGCGCAGCTTGCGACGCACCCAGCCATCAATCACCGTCAACGCCGTCTTCGAGGCCGCTAACTTGAAGTAAGCCGCCCAACCACGCAGCACTGGATTGATGTCATCAATGGTAGATCTCAGCGCGCGACCTCGTGCCTTGCGTAGCATCTGGCGCAGCTTGCCAATGAACCGTTTGCGGCTCTCCAGCGAGATACGCAGATCGCCCCGCGTGGTAATCGCATAACCGAGGAAGGGCCGCGAAGATGGGCGTGATACCGCGCTCTTCTTCGCATTCACCTTCAGTCGCAGCTTAGATTCCACAAAGGTCCGCACATTAGCCAGAACCCGTTCTCCAGCCCGCTCGCTCTTCACGTAAATCACCACATCGTCCGCATAGCGCACAAAGCGATGGCCACGTGACTCCAGTTCACGGTCCAGATCTGTCAGCAGAATGTTCGACAGCAGTGGCGAGAGCGGCCCGCCTTGCGGCGTGCCCTCCCGGCGAGGGCTATGTAGACCACCGGCCATCAATCCCACCTTCAGGTACTTGCGGATCAGCTTCAACACCCGTGGATCGTTCACCTGACGGCGTACACGATCCATCAGCAGGTCATGATTCACCCGATCAAAGAACTTCTCAAGATCGAGATCCACGACCCAGTCATAGCCCTCCTGCACGTGGCTTTGCGCCCGCTGTACCGCCTGCTGAGCGCTGCGTCCCGGACGGAAGCCAAAGCTTGCCTCCGAGAAGCCTGCCTCAAACAGCGGACTCAGGCATTGATGCAGGGCTTGCTGGATCAGTCGGTCCAGTACCGTCGGTATGCCCAGTTGACGCTCCCCACCTTGCGGTTTCGGAATGCTAACCTGACGTACCGGTTGAGGCTGGTACCTGCCTTCCAGCAGCTTGGCCTTGATCGTCGGCCAGTGTTGCCTCAACAGGTCTCCCAACTCCGATACGCTGAGGCCGTCGACCCCTGCAGCACCTTTATTGCGCAACACCCTGTTATAGGCACGCTGCATATTGGGTCGGCTCACCACCGACTCCATCAGCGTTGGCTCCGCTTTCGTCCCCGGTCCTTCCCATTCGATCTGCTCGGCACGAGTCGGCGCTTCTGCCGGGTTCCGCCCAGCGTTCTCGCTTGTCGTCATATCCGTTGCTACCGTCATCGCAGCTCGCTCAGAAGTTCCGCCTACTCACGGCGTTACATGTTCAGCCCTTCGGTGACCGGTACCACCTACTATGGCTTCTGCTGACCTCTGATAACCCATCCCCATACCTCGCGGTATCGGTAGCTGTAGGCAGCAGGTCGTCAGATCTCCCAGGGTAAGACGCGCGACTTTCGCACTCATGCCCGCCGCATATACAACAGCACGTTCCGTACAAGTATCGGACTTCGAAGATTTTCGCCTTCTCATCCCGTGCTGGTGCCTCCTATGCGATTCCTGTTCGTCGGGCTAGTGGTTTGCCTAGGACTGCCTTCAGATTCCACCTCACGATGGACACCCTTGTCTTCGGCTAATCGTTCCCCTTGTCGGGCCGATAGCGGACTTTCACCGCCAAGTCTCCGGGCCACCACCATGTGTACCCGAACAGCGCCAGTCACGGCGCTTCGCGCCATGCCTGGCGCACGAAAAAAGGCGGCCCGAAGGCCGCCTTTGTTTTGACAGAGCTGCGATCAGTTACCCGTAACAGTACCGGGCAGAGTCCAACCGGCCCAGAATGGGCTGCCGCCCGCCGGATCGACCGCACCCATGAACGTTGTGCTGTCCAGGAAGCTGGGATCTGCCACTGACTCAGGCAGAGCGCCGTTAATGGCGTCCCAATCCTGAGGCGGCAGACCAGACGCTTCCGGCGCTTGCGAAGCCAGGTTGGCATCCAGTGCAGCCGGAACTGCATTGATGTCCATGGCGCCAGCCGAGATATCGACCGTTGCAAGCGTACCCTGGTTGGCATCGCCCGCCGCACAGTCCTGAATCCAAAGGTTCAAGAACAGGGCCGTGCCAATCAGACCAATGGAGTCGGTGCCATCCACGTTCACACAGGTGTCCAGCGGCGTATTGTTGTCAGCCGGAACGGTCACCACTGCGTTGTGGAAGAAACCACCTGAACCTGAGTTGAAGTTAATGATGAAGTTATCATCTGCTTCACGCTTG
>JBCDJG010000103.1:0-5111 GCA_038748065.1 Pseudomonadota bacterium | reverse complement strand
AGCGTGGCCAGGTGCTGTCGGTACCGGGTAGCGTGAACCCGCACACGAAGTTCGAGGCCGAGGTTTACGTGCTGTCGAAGGAAGAGGGTGGCCGTCACACGCCGTTCTTCAAGGGCTACCGCCCGCAGTTTTACTTCCGTACGACGGATGTGACCGGTGCGGTTGAGCTGCCGGAAGGCGGTGAGATGGTGATGCCGGGCGACAACGTGCAGATGGTTGCGACGCTGATTGCGCCGATTGCGATGGAAGAAGGCCTGCGCTTTGCGATCCGCGAGGGTGGCCGTACCGTAGGTGCGGGCGTGGTTGCCAAGATCATCGAATAAGGCGTCGATACAGGCATCGAATAACATCATTCCCTCGCTCGAGCGGGGGTCACAGAAAGAAAGCCCGGCCCTCGTGCCGGGCTTTTTCGTTAGTACTCTCGATTGACCTCGGATATCTGCTCATTCAGGGTCAGGAAATCCCACAGTATGCCCAGCCCGAACACGCCCAGCGTCACCAGGTATAGCAGCCCTGTCAGCCACTTGCCCATGTAGAAACGGTGGATGCCAAATACGCCCAGAAAGGTCAGCAAAATCCAGCTGATGTTATAGTCGACCGGGCCTTCTACGAAGCGATACTCCGCTTCCCTCTCCATCGCCGGGATAAGAAACAGATCAATGATCCAGCCAATGAAAAAAAGGCCTAAGGTAAAAAACCATATCGTGCCCGTCACAGGCTTGCCGAAATAAAAGCGATGCGCGCCGATGAAGCCGAAGATCCACAGCAGGTAACCCATTAGCACCGAGTGTGTATCTGATCTCATTAGTCGGCCTGGTCTCGTTTGGTGTCTAGACCGAATATAACACCGCTGTTGCCAGGGAATACGACGGGCAGGGCCATCTGCGTGGCGAGAACTTCCAGGTCCGGATAGTATTCACGCCAGGCAAAGGTGTTGAAATAAACGATCACCGCCCGACCGGCCAATACATCCCTCTCCATGGCCTCCATTTTGATCCCATAGTCCGCATGAAACTGGTTATTGATGGGCGAGTACATCACGGGCAGCTTCTGCGCGGTGTGACCAAAATACAGTGGGAAAACTTCCGGAGCGTTAGAGTAAATTTTATCTGTATCCAAGGAGTCAATGATAGGCAAGAGGTCCTGCTCACGAAAGGGTCTGCTGAAATAGCCGGAACCACCGTCGATGTTATTGGCAATCTGTTCATTCAAGGCGGGTACGCCCAGAACAAAGACGATGAGTGGGGGCGCAGAGGCTGCGATGATCCGATGCCGCTGGCGGCTAGCAATGAAACCCATCGCGGCGAGCAGCACAACGCCGCCAGGGTGCAGTATGCGCGCATCGATGGGAGTGTAAAAGTCGAACAGCGAAATCGACAGAACCAGAAATAGCATGTACCCCAGCGGGGTCGCCATCAGCAGTGCAGCATAGCGCTTTTCGCTTTCCTGCAGGCTCTTGGTCAGCGTGAGGCTGGCCATGATGCAGACTCCCAGCAAGCAGGCGGCCGCTGCTGTGCCGATAACGTTGGCCTGGGCCCAGACCAGTAGTACATCAAACAGCTGCAGTGCGCGTGCCAGCGAAATAGGGTGCCAGCCAAGCTGTCTGGGCGCATTCTCATTGCCACTCTGCACAAGCAGCCACACTACCAAAGGGGCGATGCTGGCGAGGCCTAGGACAATGCTTCGAGACCAACGCTGAAACCATGGGCGACTGCTATCGGACAGCAGCCAGAGACAGGCCACGCCGATGAAGGCTACAGCTGAGTAGCGGGTCAGCAGCGCGCAAGCGAACATGAGTGCAACTGGAGCCAGACCTCCTTGGTCTGTATCTGCGCGACGGAGCGCCAACAAAGCCAGAAGTATCCAGGTTACAAACAGTACTTCGCTGACCATCGCCTGGCTTATGAAGTAAGTGAAGGGAGAGAAGGCAAAGAGACAAGTTGTAGACACTGCTGACAGCCTGCCAGGCGCCGATTGCCCTGCGCAGATGCTATAGAATGCAAGGATGTTGATCGCGTGCAGGAGACAGTGCGTGAAACGAGCGCCGGACAGTATTTCACCCCAGGTCCACTCCGACAGCCTAAGACTCAGTGGGTACAGAGGTGGCCAATGCGTATCGAGGCCAGCCAAGGCCTCTGGCCCGCCGATAGCTCGGGCCATGTCGATGTAACCGAGGGAATCTGGAGACGTCTCTAGACCCCAGGGTGTGCTGAAAAATAGGAGTATGGCCGCTAGCAGGGCCAGGCCCAGCGCCCCCGCGTTAGCGAGATTCATATTCATCGGCGCTCGGCGAAGACGTAGTACTTCCGAGAGCCGAAATTCCACAGGAAGACGAGACCCATGGCGAATATCTTTCCAACAAGAACGTGCATATCTAGCCCATCGACCGCAGTGAACAGCAGGATTTGGTGCAGTATCAGTCCAATACCGCTCACGAAATAGACCAAGATGATTTCTTGTCGGGTGCTGAACCTTGCGTTACTGCTAAACACCAGTTTGATGCTCAGCACATAGTTGACGCCCGTCGCAAACAGGAATCCACAGGCGCCGGCCAGGAGGTAGCCAACGTCAAAGAGGTAGACTAGCGTGGCGTAGATACCGAGGTCGACGATGGCCGCCGCCCCCCCCACCACGAAGTAGCGTGCTATCTGCATCAGGGCTTAAGGTTGTACTTGAGGATGCAGTAGATAGCGCGCACCCCATCGCGCCAGTTGATCTTCTTGCCCTCTTTATAGGTGCGGCCGTGATAGGAGATGCCAACTTCGTAAATGCGCGCACCGCGTTTGGCCAGCTTCGCGGTGATTTCTGGTTCGAAGCCAAAACGGTCCTCTTCAATGTGTATGGACTGTATCAAGTCGCGACGGAAAACCTTGTAGCAGGTTTCCATGTCAGTGAGATTGAGGTTGGTAAACATATTGGACATTAGCGTCAGGACGCCATTGCCTACCCTGTGCCAGAAGTAAAGCACGCGATGTGGTGCTGCTCCCATGAAGCGGGAACCATAGACTGCATCGGCGCGGCCATCTCGTATCGGCGCAACCAGCATCGGATATTGCACTGGATCGTATTCGAGATCAGCGTCCTGAATGATGACCATATCGCCGGTCGCCGCGGCAATTCCGCTGCGTAAAGCGGCGCCCTTACCGCGGTTCTGCGGGTGACGTATGAGTACGTCATACAGGTCGGACAGTTCGTTTTGCAGGCACTCGCCGCTGCCATCGGTGGAGGCATCGTCGACGACAATCACCTGCTTGTCGAGAACAGGTGCCGCGGCAACCGCCTCCAGTAGCTCCCGAATAGTGTCAGTTTCGTTATAGCAGGGGATCACCACACTAAGCATGGTGTTCAATCCCGCGCCTGCCGCCCATGGTCTGTGCCTTGCCGTTCAATGATCGGTCCCCGATCACGCCCCTGTGTTATAGCTGAGATAGTGGCACCAGCAAGGCGGCGGTGTCCAGTGAAAAACTGGGGTTTAACTGGCGTGTCCTAACCTGACCTGGATCATTGTGCCTATTGGCCCAGCGTGTATGCTGGGGGCATGTCGTAAAAGTGCCGAGAGGAGATAACATGTCCGTAGAGCATCACGATCTGGTCCATGAATTTCCCGAGCTGAAAGAGCGTATCCACGATCTCAAGGTTCGTGACCATCACTTCCGTAACCTCTTCGACGAGTATCACAAGCTTACTCGCAGTATCGAAAACATGGAGAACGAGGTCACCCCGGTTACCACGCAGACCGAGGAGGAGGCCAAGGTGCGGCGCGTGCATCTGAAGGATGAACTCTACCGGATGCTGACGGCACCGTGAGGGAACCGGCCACTCTGCGAGACCTGCTGCGCACGAATTGAGAAGTCGGACAATCTTCGGTGGCGGCTGACAGCGGCTCAAGAGGCGACTCGCTGTGCGTAATTTAGCCTAAAAAGTGAAGCTCCAGCCGAGCGTGGGTCCATGTTGCGTGAAGTCCGTTTTCAGCCGGCTGCCATCCTGTCGGGTTTTCTGCACCATATTCAGATAGCGATAGCCAAACCACAGGCTATGGCGTTCGTTGAAGTTGTAGGACAGGTGCGCATTGATCAGCCTGTTGCTGTCGTTGTCGCCCGTAATCAGTGTGTCCGCCTGAACCTCTGCTCGCCAGCGGTCGTCGAAGTTGTAGCCAAGGTCGATACCAGCCACCCAATCGAATAATACTTCGTCTGCGATGGTCCCGCGGCGTTTTACATTCACCAGCCCATCCTCCAGCGGCCTGATGCGATAGCTTATTTCTGTGCCACTGCGCCTGAGGCCGCCGTATAGTCCGAGCCACTGGTTGAAGTGGTAGTCGATGACAATGTCAGAGGTAAAGAGTGAAGCGTCGATCTTCAGCTCGTGCGCGCCGATGACCGGCGGGCGGCCCGGCAGGCCCGTCGCATCGGTCCGCAGCTTCGACTCGGTTTCCAGCAGCATTGAACGCCAGCCAAGGCCCCAGCGCCCCTTTTTGAGCCAGAGTTCGCCGATAAAACCAAATTCCAGATTTTCGAGAATATCGCTGAAACCGATCTCGATCCCGTTGCTGATGCCATCCACGGTCACTTCGCCCTCGATATCGGGAGCCCAGATCATTGGGAAGTTGACGATCACTCGCCAGTCATCATTACCGATGGCGGCGGCCTGGGCGGTCGCCGGCAGGAGTATTGCGCCTAGTGCGCTGTAGAGCATGGCACGCATAGTGGCCGAGCTTACCTGCGTGAGATTCTCGGTGGAAGTCACTCTGAGAGGAATATAACTAGAACGAATATCACCGCTGTACTTTACCCGAATTCTTTTGGGGCAAACCGTTGACAGGCCAGTGTACGCTCATTAGACTTCGCACTCGTTTTTTCGGGGGGTTCCGCGCGAGCCTCTGGTTTTTTATTGGATTGGAGTTAGGTCAGGTGCAGAATCAACGCATTCGTATTCGCCTCAAGGCGTTTGACCATCGACTGATCGATTTGTCGACTCAGGAGATTGTAGAAACAGCTCGCCGCACTGGCGCGCAGGTCAAAGGTCCCATCCCCCTTCCGACCCGGAAGGAGAAGTTTACCGTGCTGATTTCACCGCACGTTAATAAGGATGCACGTGACCAGTACGAGATT
>JBCDJG010000102.1:0-6068 GCA_038748065.1 Pseudomonadota bacterium | reverse complement strand
GACTGCTGGAAGCGCGGCACCTGGTCAGACGACCCCTTTATTGAGTCTGTTATTCCCTCTGCCTGGGATCCGACTGTAGCTCCACCGGGCCAACACTGGATGTCGAACTTCATTCAGTATTGCCCAGCCAAGCTGGCGGATGGGCCTTGGACGCCAGAAAAGCGTAACGCGTTTGGCCAGACTGTGATCGACAAGATCGAACGCTACAGCCCGGGCTTCAAAGACCTGATTGTTCACATGGAAGTGCGCACGCCCCACGAGATCGAAAATGAGGTCGGCCTGACGGAAGGCAATATTTTCCAGGGTGAGCTGACAATTGATCAGCTGCTCTTTAACCGCCCCTTCCCGGGCTATGGGCAGTACCGGATGCCGGTTAAAAACATGTACATGTGTGGCTCCTCCACGCACCCCGGCGGCGGCGTTTCTTCTGCCTGCGGTGCCAATGCGGCGCGGGAAATCCTGCGTGACCTGAAGCGGCCGAATACCGTGCCCGAGGATGATTGTTACGATGAATAGCCCCGTAAATGACAGCACCCTGATCGTCGATCCCTTCGCCGGTGAGCGGCTGAAGCAATCCTATTTCCACGAACGGCAGGGGCCAATGAACCTGCGGGAGGCCTGGTCTTCCTGGAACGGTTTCAAGTTTGCTGACTATTATTATGATGCTGAGTATGAGTACTTCTGCATCCGTAATACCTGCGGCACCTACGACATCTGCCCTATGCAGAAGTACCTTATCGAAGGTCCGGATGCGCTGGCTATGCTCAACCGCATGGTAACGCGGGATGTCAGCAAGCTGAAGATCGACCGCGTCACCTATGTGGTGTGGTGCACCGACGAAGGCCGCATGGTGGATGATGGGACGATCTTCCGGCTTGGTGAAGAGCGTTTCATGCTGACCTGCGGCAGCCCCTGCCTGGCATGGTTGCGAATGAGTTGCCTGGGCTTCGACAACCTTGATGTCACCGACGTTACCGAGGGTTTCGCGGCGCTGTCGCTGCAGGGTCCGACCTCCTGCGCCGTGCTGAAAGCCATGGGTCTGGCAGGCATCGACCAGCTGAAGCCCTTCGGCGTCATGCACTTTCCTTTCCACGGAGAGTCATTGATGGTATCCCGCACCGGTTTTACCGGTGATCTCGGTTACGAGCTGTGGGCGCAACCTGAGCAGGCGCTCCTGTTATGGGATGATTTGTATGCGGCCGGGGCCAACTACGGTATTCACCCCTACGGTGAAACAGCGACGAATATGGCGCGCCTGGAAGCAGGCTTTATTATGCCGGACATGGAATTCAATGAGGCCTTGAAGACCATCCACTTCCAGTACGACCAGACGCCATTCCAGCTCAGTCTGGGTTGGCTGGTGGATTTCAAGAAGCCCCATTTCAATGGTCGCGCTGCGCTCTTGAAAGAACAAAAGAGCGGCGGGCCAAAGTACACGCTTAGCAAGCTCGATATCGGCGGTAACAAGCCTGCTGAGGGCAGCCATCTTTACAGCAACAAGCGCTGCACCCGGGAAATCGGCTATGTGACTTCAGCCATGTGGTCGCCTGCTGCCAAGATGAATATCGCTCTGGCCATGGTAGAAACCAAGGCGTTGAAGGGGCCTATCTGGGCAGAAGTGTACTACGAGAAAGAGCTTCGTCACTTCCACAAGGTAGAGAAGTGCCGCGTGGTCGACAAGCCGTTCTGGGCGCATCCTCGGATGCGTCAAACCCCGCCGGCAGACACCTAGGCGAGTATCACGACTCAGGCCGGCGTAGGTCCGGCCTGTTCCTCGATTTCATCGCGCCAGGCCGACAGGTTCATGCCAATAGCGGTAAAGCCGAGAATCCAAAGAGACGCGTCCCAGGCGAAAAGCCAGTGGCCGTAAGATATCCAGAACAGCGCGGTTATCCAGAGCACCCCAAAGAGGCACCAGCGTGTGGCCGTGATAAGCCGCAGGGCCCGGCCGCGGGTGATGCCTCTGTCCTGCATGCGTACGGCAGTCTCGATCAGTGCCAGGATAAGGAGCCAGACTGCGGCCTCCACGACCCAGCTCCAGGCTAACTCTCGCTCTATGCGCATGCCTGCCCCATCGGTAATCAAGGTGCCTTCTTCAAAAATGTAGAAGCGATTGGCGTCCGAAAGCGTCTCGCAATTTTCTGGATTCAGCTCCGTATACTCGATATTGGAGGTGAAACTAAGGTCCTGGTCGGCAAAGGTGCAGAGCGTAGTGCCTTCAACAGGCTCTGCGGCGTGCAATTTGATAGCGTAGTCGGTGAAGGCAAACAAGGTATTGGCGATAAACACGTAACAGAGCAGCCGAATGCCGTGGATCATTCGCAGGCGCAGCTTTGTAAACCACGCCTCAGGAAGAATGTAAGTCTCCAGTTCAAATAGCAGTAGCAGCATGAACCAGGCGGTCAGGCCCAATGTTGTGGCGTAGGCGCTTGACCAGTCCACAAGCGTCCACCCGGCATGGTAGGTATGCGCAGCGATCTGGATGTCGTTGCGTATGTACAGCACAAAGTTCACCAGCAGCAGGCTGTAAACGACCACTTTGAGCGCCTGCACGGGGTTGATGCGCAGGCCAGGGGAGGGGACTTGACTGTGGGTGATGTCATTCATGTGACAAGCCTGGCACCGCCTTAAGGAAGCACCAGAATAGCCCTAGCGGCCGCGCATAACTTCGCCTCCTATAGGCGCAGATAGGCGCAGAGCAGGGCAGCTCACGCCTGCGAGGCCTCGCCTGAATACACTCATTCCTAAACCCTGTGATCTTTGTGGATAAACGACGCGTACACACCTCAAGTATTAGTCAGAATCTGGACAGCCTGTTGGGGGTGCGAAATATGAGCAAGCACGAGGAAGCGTGTGCGAACGTTGTTCTGGATGGGGTGATTATCGATCCCTCACCGATGAGTGAGGCGACGGCAGTAGGTGACAGCCGGCACGGAAACTGCATAGAATTGGGCAAGAAACCGGATAAAAAGGGTGGTTATATGCTCAGCGCCGACTTTGTGGCCAGTTACCTGGAGGCCTGGAACCAGCATGACCCGGGTGGAGTAGCCGACCACCTGTCCCAGAATGGCACCTACCTTGATATTCCCGAGCAGCAGCAGCTGAATCGATCGGAACTCGTTACTCACCTTGAGGGCTATTTCAAGCGCGATACCAACAGCTACCTGCTGGTGGGCGAGGTTTTGACCGGGCAAAACACGATTGCGTTTCAGTACCGAGCGTGCCCTGACGGCTGTGACGAAGACGGCGGCTGGATGGGCGCTGAGTTCATTACCATGGATGGCGCCGGGGCCGGCCTGATCGAAGATTACTACCGCAACCCCGCCATTCGATCGCGCGGGCGCGGTGAGGCACCGGGGCGCCAGCGCTATGCGAAGTCGGGCCTCAGCGCGGAAGCGCAGCAGGCCATGCTCAACAGCCTCATTGAGGTAATGGAAGAGGACAAGGCCTTCCTTGACTCAAATCTTTCCCTGCCAGACCTGGCAGAGCGTCTCAATTGCTCGATCAATCACCTGTCACAGGCGATCAACGATGGACATGGTGTGAGCTTTTTCGATTTTGTGAATCGTTACCGGGTCAAGGAGGCGACGGATATTCTGGTGCAGCCCGATAACATCAATCCGTCCATTCTCGACGTCGCGCTTGAGGTCGGGTTCAACTCTACCTCGACTTTCTATGCAGCCTTCAAAAAGGCAACCGGCAAAACACCCGCCCAGTACCGGCGTGAGGCTGTGCTCATCCAGACCTGAGTGCGGTACTGCTCGGTACTTGCTCGCTACTGACTTAGTGCTTACTCAGTAGTAGGTGTGGCTATAGCGCCCTCAGGTACCAGTCGTAATCCAGCGGGCTGACCTGGCTGTGATAATCGTCACTCTCGCCCTGGCGCAGGGCGGCAAAGGTCCTGCAATAAGTTTCGCCGAGGTAGGTTGGCAAGACCTCGCCGTGGCGGAAACTCTCCAGCGCCTTGTCCCAACGCTGCGGCAGTGTCACCGGCGCCTCAGACAGATCTGCGCCTGAGGGAATGGGGTCGCCGGGGTTGCGGCGCTCCGAGATGCCGTGATGGATGCCTGCCAGTACGGCGGCCGTGACAAGGTAGGGGTTGGCGTCAGCGCCGCCAACGCGATGTTCGATGCGCCGGTTGTCTTCCGATGACACCGGTATTCGCAGGGCCACCTCGCGATGGTTGTAACCCCAGTTAGGGGTGGCGGGGGCGAAGGCGCCTGCTTTGAAACGGCGGTAGGAGTTGGCGTTCGGAGCAAGTATCGCCATGGATTCCTCCATGGTGGCTACGAGTCCACCGATCGCGTGACGCAGGGTATCGCTGTAATACCGCGGCGGACCACTGTCTGGGCAGGCGAAAATGTTGCTGCCGTTGCTATCGTATACGCTGGCGTGGATATGCATGCCACTGCCGGCCTGGTCGGCGAAGGGCTTGGCCATGAAGGTCGCGCCGAGCCCGTGCCGTCGCGCAACCCCTTTGACGATGCGTCTGAGCAACATGGCGTGGTCGCAGGCTTCCAGGGGGTCATCGGTATGGTGCGTGTTGATCTCCCACTGACCCGCGGAAAACTCCGAGTGAATAGCCGTCAACGGAACCTGCTGCACGTCACAGGCCTTGCGCACATCATCGAGGAAGGCGTCGCAATCGAAGAGATCGTCAGCCATGCAGTACTGGATGCCCTGTTGGCGTTGATTTGTGCCCGGAACCAGCCCCTTAAGCGGCTGCGGCTTATCACTCTCGCCGGGGGCCAACAGGTAAAACTCCAGTTCAGTGGCGATAACTGGCCGCAGGCTCTCTTCCGCATAGCGCTCTATAACGCCGGCCAGAACGTTCCGTGGGTCTGTCCAGGATGGCCCTCGAGCTTCATCAACAAACCGTGTCAGAATTTGCGCGGTCGGCGAATTGACCCAGGGAATCGGTGCCAGTGTGCCGGCGATCGGCAGTAACAGCTGGTCCGGGTCGCCCGCCAGCAGTTCCTGACTGAAGTCGTCGTCGTACATTGCTCCGCTGATGCCAAGCAAGGGTGTGCTGAGTGGCGCTTTGAAGCGCTGTTTAAACAGAATGTCGAACTCGCGGCGATGTATCCGCTTGCAGCGGAGAATGCCGTTGATGTCTGGCATCAGCAGTTCCAGCATTTGTGTTTCCGGGTATTCATCCAGGAACGCGGCGATATCTTCTGGCGTGGCGTAAAGCATAGTGTCAGGGCCTGCCTGGCTCGGTTGTTTTTGTGCTGTTATATGAAAACCCACTGTCCGCGCAAGGTCTACCGTGCGTATAGGTTGGGAGCAGGCAGCGTGTGTTGACTTGCAACCGCGCTTGAGGCTGAATGCGCTCATCATGCACCCCCAACAGCCACACAACGCCCTGCCCTTTATCGCCTGGAGCCATTTCGCGGCGACCCGGGCGCTGTGGCAAAACTTCTTTTGCGGCGAGGACGAAGACCCCGCTTCCCCAATCTGAAAGCCTGAACCGGTGCGCAGTGACTGGCGTACCTTTTGGTAAGCTCATTGGAGAGAGCAATGTTTGGACTGCAAAAAACACAGGACACGCGCGAGCACACTCAGTCGTATTATGCGGCTAGCGCGAATTGGGCTACCCAGTATCCCGTCCTGGAAGAAGAGATTAGCGCCGATGTTGTCGTCGTCGGCGGCGGCTTTAGCGGCACCAATACCCTGGTGGAACTTGCCGAGCGCGGTATCGATGCCGTGCTGCTCGAGGCCAACCGGATCAGCTGGGGAGCAACCGGTCGCAACGGTGGGCAGATCATCGGAGGCATCGGTCACGACCCCGAGCGCTTCGTTAAGCACATTGGCGAGCAAGGCGTAAGATCCATTTATCAGATGGGGTTGGAAGCGCGCGAGATCATTGCCGAGCGGGTCGAACGCTACGACATTCAGTGCGACCTGAAGTGGGGCTATTGTGACGTGGCGCTCAAACCACGGCATATGAAGCAGTTTGCCGAGTGGCGCGACTTTGAAAAAGAGATAGGCAACCCGCACCCGTATCAAGTTTTGGACCGCGAAGAAATCAAGGCTTTCGTTAACTCGGAGAGCTATCTGGGAGGATT
>JBCDJG010000101.1:0-6165 GCA_038748065.1 Pseudomonadota bacterium | reverse complement strand
CTGGAATCGCATGGTTAGTCTAACCCCCTCTGGTCAAATTAACTATATTGTTATGCCTTTATAACATTATGCCCCGTAGATATGCCGCTGGCTAGACTTCAGTACAAAAAAACCTACGGGGTCGCGCGTATCAGCGCTCGTAGCGATTGGCCAGTGCTTGCGCGGCGAGGCACATCGAGCGCAGCTTGGCGGCGGCAAACGTCCTGTCGAGGAACCACATACCGCAGTCTGGGGCCAGGCTGATACGTTCCGGGGGCAGGACTTCGAGCATGCCCTCGACACTACGGATGATGCTGTCGACTTCTTCCACCTCGCCGTCGGGATCGAGATTCAACACGCCCACCGCCGCCAGCTTGCCGCCGACGGATTGCAGAAAGTCCGGCGTATGTCCTGGCTGCGCATACTCCGTATGGATCGCGTCTACCTTGGTCTCGCTGATCAGTTCCACGGCCTTCGGATAAATGGGGCTGGGCTCTTTGAGGTCGATGTTTTTTGAATAGCCGTAACAGACGTGTACCTGGGTCAGACAGTCGACGCCACGAACCATGCGATTGATGGCATCCACAGTAAAGTCCTGGCACTGGCTGTAACGAAAGTGCACCTCGGGTTCATCGATCTGGATGATATCTACACCCTCTGCAGCGAGGGCGCGTAACTCCTCATTAAGGGCGTCGGCGATCGCGAAGCAAAGGCTTGCTTGATCCGCGTAGATGCCCTGGTCAACGAGGCGGTACGAGAGCGTTACCGGCCCAATGACGGTGATTTTGGTACGCTCGGCGGCGTAGCGTTTCAGGAATTTGAGTTCGTCCAGCACGAGGGGTCCCGGCCAGTGAATTTTCTCACGAACAGCAGGGAACAGAACCTTCGGCGATTCCTTCGGCGTTTCGGTGTCCTCGAGATCGGCGCCGACATTAGTTGCCTTACGCTTCATCGTCAGGTATTCGGTGATGTCGTTGTGAAAGTTAGTGAACTCAGCCGGATTGTCTTGATCGATACCCCCGAGTTGATAGAAGTGGCCGCTAAAGGTCTGGCGTCGCGCCTCACCATCAGTCGCGAAGGTAATCCCCGCGCGGTTCTGGTCGTAAATCGACAGCCGGGCGACGTCGTCAAGCGCCTCGCTACGTTCGGCTTCAGGGATGCTCCACCAGGTGCCTTCCTTCGCATAAACCTTGCTATGATCGGCGACCCACCTCGGTTTGACCCAGCTTCCCACCAGCTGGGTGGGGAATAGTCCGGTTTTCCACATTGTCCTAGGCCTGATGACGCTGGTGGCTGTCAACGGTAGGCAGGTCTGAGGACGCGACACCGCGCCACTTTGCACCTTCCTCCGGGAGCATGACAGGAATACCGCCCACAATGGGGTACTGCGCGCCGCAGTTACCGCAGGTCAGCCAGTTTTCTGTACCCTCACTGAGTTCCCCGCTGCCCTCGGCGGCGCAGTGCGGACAGCGCAGTAGTTCGATGTAGTCTTGGTCGATCATGTTTGTTTTCTCCAGTCGGTATTGCTTTAAACGATATTTCTCAGGTGGTTTGCGCGTTGGCTGTGTCGCGCAGGTTGTCGATATCCCGTGCGCCTGCGTTCAATCCCTCTACCGTCACGGATTTCACGGCGATATAGCTCAGCACTACCACGAGGGCCTGCAATCCAAAGATCACAGCGAAACCCGTGTTACTGCTCAGCAGGCCCGACTCCACCAGCGCGGTGTAGATGGTGCCGGCAACAGTGAATGAGAGGAACAGACCGATGATCTGTGCGAGGCTCCACACGCCGAGGTAGCGGCTTTCCTGATGGCGCACGGTCATGTCTGCCATGAAGCTGACGGAAGGAAAGACGTAGAGCCCAAGTGCGGTGGCAGATACCACGTAGAAGGCATAGAACATGGTCAGGTTCTGCTCGAAAGACGCCCAGGCCAGCAGCAGAAAACTGAGACAGCTAAGGCTGACGCCCAGTAGCAGCAGTTTTTTGCCTTTCGCAAAGGGCAGCGTAGGGCCAGGGTCTTCGCCCTCTTTGAGCTTGGCGCGTCGTTTCTTGGCGGAGATGCCAACATAAATGCCCATGATGCCCATGCCCACGGTGTTAAAACCGTTGTAGAGTCGCTGGAATACGGTGGCGTCACCGGCGTTCATGCTGAACAGGTCCTTGGCCCAAATCTCCTGCAGCAAGTCCTGCAAAAACACGCTCATCAGGCTGAAAATGATGAAGATGAAAAACAGCCGGGCGTGGCGGTTGTAACTCAGTACGCCCATTGACTCGCGCATCGGTTCCATCACGGAGACCGGCGGCGGCGGGTTATCCTTGATGGCTGCGACCTGCTCCCGGGTCAGAGGTGTTTCCAGCCGATAGGCGCCAAGGAAGGTAATGCCGACCATGATGAGAGGCGAGAGGTTATATAGTGCCTGCATCTCCTGCAGGCTGTAGTCTCGCATCAGCAGCGCAAAAACCCAGGCCCAGAAGGCCATGGCGAGGGCCTGTATGGTCCAGGTAAGTGTTGTGATGCGGGAGCGGGCTTCTTCGCTGGTGGTGTCTTTCAGCAGGTCAAGAAAGGTATTTGCCTGCATGGCGATGCACAGGCCAAAGCAGCAGAACAGGAACATAAGCTTGAGTGTTGCAAGGGGCGACCCTGACTGCATTTCGACCATCACGCCGGGCATGAAGGGGAAGGCCATACCGCCAAGCAGTGTGCCCAGCAGCAGGTAAGGCGTGCGGCGGTAGCCAAAAATGGGGTAGCGCTCGCAGATGCGGCCAATCACGGGCTGCAGTGGGCCGAACAAGGTGTATACGCCGATGATAAAGGAGACCAGCATGGCCGGCAGTCCCAGATCGGCGATGGCGACCCGGTTAACGCTGGTGACTACGAGGCAAAAGCCCCAGGCGATGGCAACCTTCTGCAGGGTGAACTGCAGCTTTGCCTGATTTTCGCTGACGATCATTGCATTGCTCTCCTGCAAAGGGACGCTACATATCCGCTTCCATGGCGCCTGCCATGGAATCGCGGTCAATGTTTTTCAGGCGGTTGGTGTCGACCTTGCGGATAAAGGTTAGCGCGTACACCACCAGGGCAGCTTCCAGCAGGAAGATGCCGCCATAACCCACCTCCGGCGAAGTCAGCCCGGTCTCAATGAAACCCGACACCATGGCGCCGCCAATAATACTCGCGAAGCCATTGGAGAGGGCGATCGCGAGGCCCCACAGGCCCATGTAAGAGCCGCGGTCTTCCTCGGTCGTCATATCCATCATGGCGGTCAGTGACCCCACCAGGAAAAAGCCATTGAAGAAACCAAACGAGACCAGGGCAATAAGCGTTGAGCTGCTGTTGGCCGTTAACGAAGACCAGCCCAGCAGTGCCAGGCTCGCGCCCGCGCCGACCGTACCGGCAGTGATCGCTGCCACCTTGGATATGGAGAACTTCATTGTGATCAGACCCATCAGGAACATGCCGACAAGAGCCCCCGAGCCCCAGACCTGCTGAAAGCGCCCCGTTTCGCCCACCGTCATACCGAGAACCTGGGCGCCGAAGACCTCAAGAATGTTGTCCTGCATATTGATGCCCATCATGGCGACAAAAATGAACAGGAAGAAGTGGCGCGTGTTGTCCCCCGTGGCTGCATTCTTGACGAAATGCCATAGGGCGACCATCGGATTGTCGTGTTCGTGCTCCCTGGGCGCGTCTTTGAGCGCTTTGACGCCCGCCCGGTCCAGTCTTGTTTCAACGCCGATCAGGCTGAGCAGCGTGACACCGCCGACGATAGGAATCGTCAGGAAGTAGAGCATCTGCATCGTTTCATAGTCATAGACCGGCATGAAGCTGCGGATAAAGGCTAGCGATACGATCATGCCGACCAACAGCATGGCCCAGATCATCGCCACTTGCAGGCCGCGACGCTCCGGCGGGATCACATCCGCGACGAGTGACAGGTGGGTGACGCCACTCATGGCAAAGCCAATGCCGAACAGGACCAGCAGTCCGAAGGCGCCGACATATCCCCAGGTCGAGCCCTCGCTCATGGCCAGCGTCGCGCTCGGCAGCCCGGCCACTGCAATTGATGTGACCAACAGACCCATCAGTATGTAGGGTGACCGGCGGTAGCCGAAGATGGGAAAGCGATCTGCCAGACGACCAAAGATTACCTGAAAGGGTGATACAAAATGGTACAGGCCCAACAGCGTCGTGATGGTAACGGCCGCAATGCCCAGCTCGTAAATGGCGATCCGGTTGTAATTGCTGGTCAGAATCGCGAAACACCAACCAGTCGTCGCCCTGGGCAAGGTCAGCTGGAAAGACAGGATGATCGTGTAGAGTTTCGAGTTCTTTTTCATGCCAGCTCCGCGTAAGACTCAGGCAAGACCGCCGATGGCGTAAAGAATGAACTCAGACCTCGCGGCCTGCTTTCGGTCGGGATCGTCAAAGTGCTCGGCAACCCATGGCGTAAGCTGTGCCACAACCTCCCGATGGGTTTCCTCAGACAGGGCCCAGGCCTCGTTGTGCGTGCGCTCGCGCACGCGCGTCAGCAGCTCGTTCGGGCTGACCTGCTCCTTCCAGCTCGCCGCAGTGACCGGCCGGTCGGGCTTGCCACCCATGGTATCGGTCAGGTAGTCAAAGAGTGCCGGTCCCGCAGCTTCCGTAGGCCGTATCGATGGATCTACCGTTCCGGCTATGCGGCGCAGCTGGCTGCGGAAGACGCCCGCACAGGAGTCGGCATCCAGCACATTGCGGCCGATGATCAGCCGCGAGCCGGGCTTTATGACCCGCGCTGCCTCGGCAAGCGCCTTATGCCAGTCCGGGACCAGGTGCAAGACGCTGGTAGTGATTGCACCGTCGAAGCTTTCATTCGGGAAGGGCAGGCGGGTAACGTCACCATTGACCAGGCCCAGGTAGGCATCGAAATCGGTGGCGCGTAGACCGGCTGCCTGTAGCATGTTGTACTCAAGATCGAGGCCTACGGCCTCAAGGCCAGCCGCTGCCAGGGGTACCGTGATACGCCCGGCGCCGCCCCCGAGATCAACAACGCGGCCCGGCCCTGTGATTCTGGCAACAGCGCGACCAACCTCAAGCGCAGCTTCATCGGTGATGAAGTTGATGCGGTTGTAGCTGCTAGCGATGTCCCGGTAGGACATCTGGGTGTAGTGAACCGTCATCAGGCCAGTCCTACAACGGGATAGAGGCCGAACTCCCATTTGATGTCTTCTTTGCGCTCCAGATCCTCGAAGTGTTCTTCCGCCCAGGGCCTGATCAGCCCCATCAGCCCGGCCAGTTGTTCGTCATTCAAGCTCCAGGTCTCGTTATGGGTCCGACTGGCCATGCGCTCCAGAATGTCACTGGGGGACACGGTTTCCACCCAGCTACAGGCAGTCACCGGTCGACCCGGCTGGCCGCCCATCTGCGCGATATGCTGGAAGAGGGTCGGACCCGCAGCGTCGGTCGGTCGCATTTCGGGCGCCACCTGCGCGGTCATCATGCGTGACTGATGGCGCAGTTGGCCGGCGCAGGATTCCTCGTCCAGAATATCTCGGCCAATGATGAAGACGCCTCCGGGCTTCAGCACGCGGGCAGCCTCGACCAGAGCCTCACGCCACGCGTCGACCTGATGCAGGACGTTGGTGGTGATGATGGCATCGAAGGTATCGTTGGCGAAGGGGAGCTGCAGTACGGTGCCTACTGAGAGCTGCATCGGGATATCACGCTGAGCGGCGAGAGCCTTTGATGCTTTCAGCATGTGGTACTCGATGTCAACGGTGATCATTTTCGTTCGCGTCGCCGAAGGCACCGAGATGCGACCCGCTCCGCCGCCGAAATCCATGATGCGCGCACCATCACCGGCTATTTCTGCAACGGCATCGCCCAGTGCCCTGGCAGCCTCCAGCGGGATGTTGTTGATGTCATTGTAAATGGAGGAGACCTCCACATAGGACATCTCGTTGTAAGCCTGGCTCATAGGATCACCTGTCTTTAATATCTATATCAAAAGATTTTGATATATATAAACACAGCCGCCGCGGTTGCCCGTTTGATCATTGTCAATTTTCGCGCTGGGCCTCGGCAATATTCTGGATGCTAAGCATGGACAGACGGTGCGCCGGGCGCAAGAGGAGTGCGTCGCCGTGATCGACCTCGCTTTCGCAGAGCAGCTGAAGGCGCAAAACAGCCGCTAGAAATTTTTTTCCCT
>JBCDJG010000100.1:0-6909 GCA_038748065.1 Pseudomonadota bacterium | reverse complement strand
GGCACCAAAGCACATATCGTGACGCCCTTCAGCATGGACCTCAACGGCAACGGGATCACGGTCTCCAACGAAATCTGGGAAGCGATGAAACCCCATGTGCCAATGGCTGGTAGCTGAGATCGGATGCACCGGCTTGCCATCGGCCATTGGCACATGGGGTTTCATCGCTTCCCAGATTTCGTTGGAGACCGTGATCCCGTTGCCGTTGAGGTCCATGCTGAAGGGCGTCACGATATGTGCTTTGGTGCCAAAGCCGATGGTCGCAGCAAGCGGCTGCCCGGCCAGCATGTGTGCGCCGTCCAGTTGCCCATCGATAACCCCGTCGAGCAGCACTTTCCAGTTGGCCTGTGCCTCGATGGTGACGTACAGGCCTTCGTCCTCGAAGTAGCCATTTTCATAGGCGACGGCAATGGGTGCCATGTCGGTGAGCTTGATGAAACCAAAGGTGAGCTCATCCTTTTCCGGTTCACCAATTTCTGCAGACGCCGGAAGCGCGAGCAGGCTTGCCACAGCCAGCCCGATACCTGCGATGCCATTTGTGATGCCCGTTCGCATCGCCTCAATCACTGCTGTTCTGTTATGCCGCGTCATTACTTCCTCTCTACCGATGCACAAAAAAAACGCCCGCAGACCTGGTTGGCCGGCGAGCGCTATTGCTCAAAAAAATATGGACTCTGGATGGGGGCAGTAGACCGTTGTCTCGCGAAACTCGAGGCGCTATTACCGCCGGGCTCGCTGCCTTATCATGTACTTTGCAACTTGCTTGCCAGAAAATAAAAATTAATATAATTCAATGGCTTAGATGAATACTGCTGCGGTCTTATCAAGGACTCTGCTCATCATGTGCACCGTCTGGGTGCACGTGCGCACTAGCGTGGTGACTACTTGGGTTCCATTTGCAGATCAGGCCCCATTTCAAGCCCGGGCGCCAGCTGCCAGGGCTCGGCGTGCGGTTCAAGGGGCATGTTGTCGGTTGCTGGCAGCGGGAGACCCAGGTAGCGAGCGGCCTGACGGTAGAGGTCTGTACGATAGGACTGTTGCACGATGGATACAAGCTCCGCTTCGTTAGCTTCGCGACCCAGCAGTTCCAGGCACATACTGAGCAGCTGGCGGGCAGTAGAGCGCCAGGGAAAGCCGGCCTGGAAGCGGCCGAACACGTGAAAATGTGGCAGCTCCACGACGGCGGCATCTCTCTGGAATTGCAGTTGACCGGTTAAAGAGGGCATGAGTACGGATTCGGGCAGGTCCAGATATTCAGGTTCCGCAAGGGTCGCAGCCGCTCTGGCCCGGTTGGCGGGCTCGGCCAACCACTGACAGGCTTCCATGATCGCCAGGCGCAGCCGCAGGTGACTGGTCGGGTTGGCCTGGTGCCAACGCTGGGTGACCCCTAGCACTTTTTCTATGAGGTTGTTCCAGACCTCGTAGCCGGTGGCGAGCATGGTGCCTATGCCCTGTTGTACTGCGACCGTGTTCCAGGGCTCGCCAACGCAGAAGCCGTCGATGATGCCCCTTGCCAGGCTGTCGACCATCTGCTCTGGGGGTAGCACGATGATGCGCACATCCTGATCGGGATCGATACCGCCGGCGCGAAGCCACAAACGCAGCTGGAAGATGTGGCAGGAGAAGCTGTGCGCGGCTGCGAGAGTCAGGGGCTGCTTTGCGGCATCCGCCGTTATTAGTGACTGCAGCGCAAGGGTATTGGCCCTGGCATCGCCTGGCGTAGCGCCTAAGCCTGCGAGTTGCTGCCCAAGCTCCCGCGATACGGTTATGCCATTGCCATTCAGGCTGAGTACGAGGCCGGTGACCATATCGGCGCGCAGACCGCCACAGCCTAAAGTTGTTGCCAGTGGCAGTGGGGCCAGCATCTGTGCCGCATCAAGGCTGCCGACAACGACCTTGTCGCGCAGGTTCGCCCAGGAGACTTCCCGGTGTAGGTGCACTTCGAGACCATACTTTTCAAAGAGTCCGAGTTCCTGGGCCATCACCAGGGGCGCACTGTCGGATAACCTGATGTAACCCAGGTCCAGTTCAGATCGTTCCGGTGCTGGTAGGTTAAAGGGTGCTTGGTTCATTGCGAATTCTCGTTTTTCTGCAGAACCGCCAGAACAGTCCGGGCGACATCGGCCAACCGCTGGTTCTTGTCCATGGAGATTTTGCGCATCCGTGCATAAGCCTGGTCGCTGCTGATACTTTGCTGTCGCGCGAGCAGCACTTTGGCTCTCTCTATAGCGCGCTGGTCTTCCAGCTCACTGCGGGTTTCTTTCAGCTCCTGGCGCATCGACTCGAAGTAGCGAAACTGGTTCATTGCAACGTCGATAATGGGTTTAACGATATCCGGCGTCAGCGCCTGGTTCTGATAGGCGGTCACGCCAGAGCGCAGGGCTTCACTGACAAAGGCCTGGTCGTCTGTGCCGGAAAACATCACGATAGGCGTGGGGTTGTGATTGTTCGCAATGGCAAGGCTTTCCAGCACATCGCGATCGGGTGATTCGAGGTCAATGAGAATGACATCAGGCTGATGCTGTTCGATCTGGTGCAGCAGGCCGGATGAGCTCGACAGCATTGATACGACGCGAAAGCCAGCCGTTTCCAGGCTGGCTTCTACAAGAGACGCGCGATCCGGGTGATCATCCAGGACCATCACGCCAATGGTGCTGGCGGTATGGCTGTCAGTCATCGTCCGGCCGCGTCATTGAAGCGACTGGCATGATCACCGGCCGCGCGGCTCGATGCAAGCCTACAGCTTCAACTGTGCGGTGAACCAGATTCTGTCCGTATCTGCAAAGCGCGACTCGTTGTCGGTTTCGAAAGACGCATACTTCAACTGCAGGAGGAAGCGTTTGTCGATAGGCCATGTTCCCACCATGTTGAGCTCAGACCCGAAGTCTGCGCTTGAATCTTCCGCCTGGAAGTCGTGATAGATCAGCGCCACCTTGACCGGACCCAATTTGCCACTGGCACTCACATAGAGATCTTCAATACCGTCGGGCGGTGTGACCAAGAACTTGTCTGCCCATCCCTGAAACTTATGCAGAGTGGCTAGCGGCGTCTTGAAGCCGACACCGTTATCGGCAGCCAGCACTTCGTATCCAAGCTTGAAGGTCACCGGCTTAAAAGCTGCCGCGGCTTCCAGGAAAAGATAGTCCGTGTCGTAGTCCAGCGTGCTGTCGCCAGCATCCGACTGTGTGGCATAGCTGGCGGCGAGGTTAAACATGCCAAGCTTGCCGAGGTACTCGACGCCAAAGGTGGTATTACTGTTGTCTTCGGCTCGGCCGGAGGGGTAGGCAGTAATGGGGTCGATGTCGAGCAGGTAGGCAAAGGCCGCCAGTTTATGGCCCTCGGCGATTGTCCAGTCGGCCCGGGCGAAGGGGAAATCGCCATCCCACGTTGCAGGCTGTGCACCGTCGTCAGGGCCAAAGATTCGATTGACTGTGTTGGCATAGCTGAGATCGATATTTAAGCCATCGAAGGGCTTAAATTCAGCGCGTATCGCATCAAACGTCTGCTCGTTCTGGCGCCAGGCCACGCTGCCGATGAAGCGCTGGTTACCATGGTTGATGCGCTGCCTGCCTAGCGTGCCTTTGCCGCCTTCAAAGTTATAGCGGACCCAGAACTGATTGAAATCTGTGCCAACCGGGTCCGCGACCACGGGAAACTCGGTCTTGCCATTGGCGGTAGAGTTGTAGTCCTCTGCGCCGATTGAGGAAAGATCATCAAACTCCATCAGCGCGCTAAAACCCTTGTATTGGCCGCTTTCCAACGTCAGCCGGCTGCGCAACAGCGACGACTTGGCGTCTTCGTCGAATCCATCCTGATCAACGCCCTCGAAGCGGTATCTCAGGTTAATGGAGGCCTTTCCCTCTGTAACCATGCTTTGAAGACCATCCAGTAAGCTGTCTTGAGACCAGGCCTGTGTTGAAGTCATCAAGCCCGCGGCGATAACCAGCCCCCTGTGGAATTGCAGTTTCATAAATTACTCCCATAAAAAAAGCCCGCCGATGAACTGCAGCAGGCTACAGAGCATCGGCGGGCTTTCTTACCCAAAATGTGTGGTGTGAAGCGGAGACATCCCTGTCGCCCGCGCAGAGCCTGTTGCAATTCGTGTGCCAACGCCCACAAACCCTTTACTTACTGGGGTTTTTGCTCACAACGGGCTCATCGCAAGCCAGCGCTTCGCTCTATATCGGTGCAGCGTGCACCGTGAAATCGCGCCGTGACAAACGCTGGGCGATTAGTACGGCGATGTATCGATGGCGGCAGCCCGGGGCTTAGAACGCGGCCAGAATCGTCAGGCCGAAGGCGGCTAGCACCGCTGCAATCAGCGCGTAGGGTATCTGAGTCAAGGCGTGCTCCATGACGCCGCAGCCACTACCCTGTGCAGCAAGCACCGTTGCGTCAGAGTAGAAACAGGCGTGACTGCCGAAGGCACTTGCTGAAATCAGTGCGCCAACTGCAAGTGGCGCCGGTACGCCAACGGTTTCTGCCAGCGGCATAACGATCGGAATGGCGATGGCGAAAACACCCCAACTGGACCCGGTCGCGAAGGAAATAAGAGCCATGGTGCAAAAAACGACTAAAGGCAGCAGCATCGGGGTCATGTAGGGGGTGACATTTTCGATCACGTATACCGCGAGCCCCAACTGATCGTTAACTTCCTTGAACATGAATGCCACTACCACAATCGTCAACGCGGGAATCATGATCTTGATGCCGTCCAGCACGGTATCGAACATGTCGTACCAGCCGAGCAGTCGCTGCGACCCGTACAGCACGATGGTAACCACTACCGCCATGATCACGCCGAGCTGCACGTCGAGGTCATACCAGATGCTGAATCCAAGCAGCGCGAGGATGGGCACGAGAAAATGGTAGGCGCCAATGCGAGAGCTGTCCCCGGATTCTTCGACGCTGAATTCATCGTGATTTGCTGCGGCCTGTTCTGCTACCTGTTCTTCAGCCCGCTTCATCAAGCCCAGGTCGGGTACCTTGCCAAGTGCGACCAGTGGCACCAGCAGGGCTGCGAGCCAGGGATAAAGCATGTAGGGGATTGCGCTGATATACAGTGCCATGCCTTTGCCGGCGTCCGCGGCTCCTGAGGTTTCTAGGACGCCGGCGAAGAAAACGGCCCAGGTGGATACAGGGACCAGCACACAGATTGGCGCAGCGGTGGAGTCCACCACGTAGGCTAGCTTCTCCCGCGACACGCCGAATTTATCGGTGACCTTGCGCATGGCAGCGCCAACCGCCAGTGCATTCAGGTAGTCGTCGATGAAAATGAGCAAACCTAACAGCCAGGTATAGAGCAGCGCGCTTCTGCTGCTGGTGGCCCGCGCGGCCAGCAAGCGACTGAAGGCCGAGGCGGCACCGACCTTCATGAGCAGCGCAATCAGGCTGCCCATAAGCCCGCAAACTATAATGATCCAGGCGATGGTTTCATCCATCATGACTTCGAGCAGAATGGAAGAGAAATTGCTGATCGAAGAGGAGGGGCCCAGCAGCAACAGCCCGGCGAACACGCCGGCGAGCAAGGATTCGATAGGGCGGCGCGTCATCACCGCTGTAGCGACCGCAACAGCGGCCGGCAAAAGAGAAATCCAACTGGCTTCGGCGCTCAAGGTCACGCTCCTTTTTATGGGTGATGCTTGTTGTATGTTATTGCTGAGCTAAAAGCCAGCAAGAATCGGGCCCGCGTCGCCGGGAAGCCTGGCGTTTGGGGGGCTAAAATATCAATGATTAGCCGGTGACGATTGCCAGGACCGTGGGTCCAGTTGGTAGTAGATACACAGTTCTTCATACAGCTCTGGACGCCTTGCCTCCAGCTCGTGGGGTTTCTCGAAGAAGGTTTCCGTGGCCACTGCGAAGAATTCCGCCGGATTGGTCGCGCCATAGGTGTCGATAACAGTGTCCAAGCCCTTGCTGTACCGCTCCTGCAGGTCTTCGTAATTTTGCGACAGGACGCGGGCCCAGCTTTTGTAGCTGTTGCGCAAGAGCGGAGGTGCGCCATCGGCACGCCCGGTCAGAGAGTCCAGCTGATGCGCGAACTCATGTAGCACCACATTACTACCGTCACTGAAGTCGGCAGCGCCATGTGCGACCGCGTCCCAGGCCAGTATGACCCGGCCGTTATCCCAGGACTCTCCCAGGAGATCGCGAGATTCTGAAAAGACGACGCCATCGTCCGATGCTTCGCTGTGACTCACCACAAAGGCGCTGGGATACACCAGGATTGCTTGCAGGCCCGGGTAGACCTCGCCTCGGTGGTTGAGAATCAGCAGGCAGGCCTCGGCGGCTATCGTGATGCGTATTTCGTTCGTGATTTCCAGGCCGGCGCAGCCGTAAAAGTGCTTGCCCGCTAGAAACGCGTTGATTTTTGCGCGTAGTCTTTCCTGTTGGTCCTGGGGCAGGCGGTCAAAGAAAGGCAGGGTGCGTTTGAGGGAAGCCTCCATTTCAGTTGTAAAGGGCCTGTTGTGTATACGCCGGTCCCGCCATTGCTTGATGCGTCGATAAACGAAGAAAGCAATAACGACGATGATGATTGGTATCAGGCCGATGGCGCCACTTGGTATGTTCACGGGATGTGCGGATCATTAACTGAATGATGAGTGGCAGGGATGTTAGCTTAAACAGAGGCTGGGTGCTTATTGCGTGAAGGCTTATTTTTATGGCCCGCCTGGCGCGATGACTCACAATACCCTAAGGGGTGTTATGACCCTGCGGGCTTCGGCGCTGCGCGCCTCAATGAAAATTGCTGGCGCAATTTTTTGAACGGATTGGTCCGGCACACCGGCGTTCTGGCTCTACATCATTAACGGGGGACACCGGCATTCATTAGACTGATTTTGCGACAAATCGATTTAATGGAGAGTGCCGATGTCCCTCGCAGGATTGATTATAGGCCTACCAGGCCTG
>JBCDJG010000099.1:0-7320 GCA_038748065.1 Pseudomonadota bacterium | reverse complement strand
TGAACACTGTTCATTTTGATGCCAACGGCACCCTGGAGTCGAATCATGCGCAACCCACGCACCATGAAGTCCACATTAGCCGCCTCGCTGGCACTGGTAACAGGTTTAGGTGCCGAGTTATCTCTCGCCCAGGTGCTGGAAGAGGTCCTGGTCACCGCGCGTAAGCGAACAGAGAATCTCCAGGACGTGCCGATCGCGGTCAGCGCGCTCTCTGCCCAGGCGATCGCCGACTCTGGCCTCGTGCGTTTGCAAGACATCACCTCCCTCGTACCCAACCTCACATACCTGGAATCCAACACCAACAAGTTCACGAACTTCACGCTGCGCGGCATCTCTACCGGCGGGGGACTGGGTAACGATCCTTCGATTGGGGTGTACATCGACGAGGTGTACATCGCGCGAGATTCAGGTTTCAACGGTGACCTGCTGGACATTGAGCGCGTTGAGGTCTTGAAGGGCCCACAGGGTACGGTCTTCGGTCGCAACACCACGGTCGGCGCGATCAACATTACGACGCGTAAGCCCGGTGACGAACTCGAAGGCATCGTGCTCGTTGATGTTGGGAACTATGACTACCTGCGCTACGGCGGTTTGATCAGCGTTCCTTTCACCGACACCTTGGCGGGCAAGCTCTCAGTCGTTCGCACCGAGCGGGACGGCTACTACGACAACACCTTTGGCGGAACGGTCAACGAGGTGGATTACACCACCTGGCGTGGCCAACTGCGCTGGACCCCAACGGACAGGTTGGAGATGCTGTTCACAGGTAATTACCGCAAAGACGAGGCAGACGGGAACAACTTTGTAACGCGTACGGTGGGAGAGCCGCTCAAGAAAGACTTTGAAGTGAGCATTCCCGAAACGGGCTTTGAAGACGTGGAAGATACCAGCTACGCGCTGCATGTGAGATACGATCTGGATTCGCTTTCCTTCGTCTCAATTACGTCATTCCAGGAGTTGGAAGAGTCTTATGTGAATGACCAGGACTGGACCCCCCTGGACGACCTGACGACGACGGATACGCGAGATATGGAATCCTGGTCACAGGAGTTTCGCATCGAATCAAACAGCAGTGAGACTTTCACCTGGTTGGCGGGCGTGTACTTCTTTCACCAGGAGTTCGACGTCTTTACGTTCCCGCAGAGCGGCGCAGACACAATCTATGCCTTTTTCGGCCTGACAGATCTCGTAGGCTCTGGAATCCCGCCCTCGGAAACGAATCCCGCCTTCCCGGATACCCTGGATATCTCCGCAACATCCACGATTGAGACAGATAGCGCCGCGTTTTTTGCCAACGCGACCTGGTACATGAACGAGCAGTGGAGCGTCAACGCGGGAATCCGCTACTCGGAAGATAAAAAAGACCTGGATTATGAACAGCTGGCCGATCCGCTTGCCGGGGCCGCAGGTTTCTTTCCCTTCACCCTGGTGGACGACCAGGACGATGGCGAGTGGACGCCGCTGCTAAGCCTGAACTGGACGCCCACAGACGACATCCTGGCCTACGTGAAATACAGCACCGGTTACAAGGCGGGCGGTTTCAACAACTCGGTCAGTAGTTCGGCCTCTCTGGTAAGTTTTGACGCGGAGACCCTGGACGCCTACGAACTCGGCTTCAAATCGACGTGGTTTCAGGACACGCTGCGGGTCAACGTGGCGATCTTCCGCATGGAATACAACGATAAACAGGAGAGTGCCTTCGTCGCCGGTGCGGGCTTCCAGCAGAGCAATGCGGGCGAGTCCACCAGCGAGGGTTTCGAGTTGGAGGTTGACTGGGTGCCCGCTGAAAACTGGCTGATCTTCGGCGCCGTGGGCTACGCCGACTCCGTGTACGACGAGTATGTTCTGGATGAATTCACCGACTACAGCGGCAACAAACTGACGCGTGCGCCCGAGTGGACCTTCAATGCGGGTGCGCAGTACAACTGGACCTTTGGCGGTGGCCTGGGCGGCATTGCCCGCCTGGAATACGCCTACCAGGACGAGTTCTTTACGCGGCCAAACAATGACCCATTCTTCGCGGCGGACTCTCAGAACCTGGTCAATGCGCGCCTAGGTATTCGAGGTAATGACGATAGCTGGGAGGCTACGCTCTGGGGTCGCAACCTTACCGATGATGACAATATCAACAGCCTCGATGGCGCCAGCTCGTTCGTGTTCCCCTTTTACCACTACAGCCTGATCGCACCGAGAACCTATGGCCTCGAATTGAGGTACAACTTCCGCTGATGTGGCTATGACGGCACCAGCCGCCGTGCGACTGGCGGATTACCAGCCCTTTCCCTGGGGTGTGGAGTCGGTAGAGCTTCGAGTCGAGCTAGATCGTGAGTGCACTCGCGTGCACAGCACACTAAGCCTGGTTCGGAGTAAGGATGACGCGGGGCCGATCAGGCTTAACGGCGTTGGCCTGACGCTGGAAACTATCAGCGTGGATGGCCGCCCGCTCACCGCAGAACATTTCCGCCTGGACGAAGAGCTGTTGCTTATTGAGGAAATGCCCCCTCGCTGTACTCTCGAAACCACGGTGGTTATTTCGCCGGCCAGCAACCATGGCGATGAAGGCCTGTTCGAACTCGGTGGCAAACTGGCGACGCAGTGCGAGTCCGAAGGTTTTCGTCGCATTACCTTCTTCCCGGATCGCCCGGACGTTCTGTCGCGCTTTGATGTAACACTGGTTGGCGATCCAGCGCGCTACCCCGTCATGTTAAGTAACGGTCACCAGGCACCCGTCGAGCAGCCTGGCGACGGCCGTGTTGCTGTTCGCTGGGTCGATCCCTTTCCCAAGCCCTGTTATTTGTTCGCAATGATCGCGGGCGATTTCGGCGTGCTGCGGGAGGAGTACGCGGCGCCCAGTGGACGGAAGATAGAGCTGGCGATTTACGCTGATCATGAGCGTATCGAGGAGTGCGGCTTCGCGATGGGCGCACTGAAGAGGGCGCTGCGCTGGGAAGAAGAGCGCTATGGTCTGGAATACGATCTCGATGTTTACAACATCGTGGCCCTCACCGGTCACGTGGGCGCCATGGAGAACAAGGGACTGAATGTTTTCGATGCCAATGGCATCTGCGCGGATCCTGACATCTCGACAGACGAGGATTATCGGATTATCGAGCGCATACTCGCCCATGAGGTGTTTCACAACTGGACCGGCAATCGGGTGACCTGCAGGGATTGGTTCCAGCTGAGCCTGAAAGAAGGTCTTACGCGTTTTCGCGATCAATGCTTTTCACAGGATATGGGCGCCCCCGGTATCAAGCGTATCGAATTTGTCCGAGCCCTGAAGCGCAACCAGTTTCCGGAAGATGATGGTCCGGCGGCGCACCCAGTACGTCCGGCCGAGTATATCGAGATTCGTAATTTCTACACCGCGACGGTCTATGACAAGGGCGCTGAAGTCATTCGTATGCTGCACTGTCTGTTGGGCGACGCGCCGTTCCGGGAGGGCGTTGTCCGCTACCTGGAGCGCTATGACCAGCAGGCCGTTACCGTCGAAGACTTCGTGGCGGAACAGGAGGCAGTAAGCGGCCGTAGCCTTGATCAGTTTTATCGATGGTATCGGCAGGCAGGGCGACCTCGGGTTCAGGCGCGGGGCCATTATGACGCAGAAGAGAAGTGCTACACGCTGCACGTGAGCCAGAGCACTGGCGGCACAGCGGCATCCGATGTGCAGCCCTTCCACATACCTGTACTCGCTGAGTTGCTCGATAGTCGGGGGCAAGCACTTGCCGCAGTGAGCCTGGATGCAGGTCGGGTAGATGGCAACCTGCTGCTGGAGCTGACGGCGAATAAGCAGACATTCCGATTTGAGGGGGTCAGTGAAGAGCCCGTGCCTTCGCTGCTGCGCGGCTTCTCTGCGCCAGTCTCCCTGGATGCGGGCTTAAGCAGCGAGCAGCAGGCGCTTCTGTGGTCGGCTGACGGTGACGACTTCAACCGTTGGCAGGCAGGACAGGACTTGGCGACGACCTGCATCCGCGCTATGGCAGCCCAGTTGCATAGCGGCAGCGCGCTGACCCCGGATGAATTATCGGTTCACACCTGGAGTGGCTTGCTCGCAGACCACAGCATCGAGCCGGGCTTGTTGGCGGAACTGCTGCTGTTGCCTGACGAACCTTCGCTCAGCGAGGGACTGGCGCTGATTGATATTGACGGCCACGCCGCTGCCAGGGACTGCCTGCTCCAAGCGCTCGCCAAGGCTAACCGCGAAACGCTGCTGGCTCGCTTTCATGACCTGGCCGATCTAGGACCTTACACCTTCGATAGCGCGGCAGTAGGTCGCCGGAGCCTGCGCAATCGCTGCCTGGAGATACTGCTGGCTGAGCCAGACGATGAAGTGCTGGCACTGGCGCTGAGGCAAGTGCGAGACGGCAGCAATATGACAGACCAGCTAGCCGCCCTGCGTGCCCTATGCCATGTAGATGCACCGGAGCGACAGGTGGCGTTGGACAGCTTTTACAGGGCCTGGCAGCACAAGCCTCCAGTGCTCGACAAATGGTTTAACGCCCAGGCACTGTCGCGACGGCCCGGCGCCATCAATGACATTCTGGCGCTGGAGCAGCACCCGGATATGGACCTGATGAACGTGCCGCGCGCGATGGCGTTTTACGGCGGGTTCTTCCGTCAGAATCGAATTGCATTCAACAGCCCGGATGGTCGCGCCTACGACATGCTTGCGGAACGACTCATCCTGATCGACAGCGTCAAGCCGGGCACCACCTTCTGGCTGATGCCCCAGTTATTGCAGTGGCGACGCTTTGATGGCGGCCGCCGGGGACATATGCGAGAAGCGCTTCAGAAAGTATTGGCCGCTGACATCAGCAAGGGCCTGTATGAGACAGTGAGCAAGGCGCTTGAGGAGGACACGCCATGAGTGACTTTGGACAGCAGCTGGCTTCCTATGTGCCTGGAAAACTCGAGGAGCTCAAGTTGCCCGGCGTGGCGATCGGCCTGATCGAAAACTCGGAGCTCGCCCAGACGCTGACCTTTGGCCGTGCGGATGTAGACGCTCAAGAGCCCATCAGCGACAGCACACTGTTTCAAATCGCGTCGATCTCCAAGTCGGTGGCGGCCTGGGGCATTATGAAGCTGGTTGAGCAGGGCAAATTGGACCTCGACGCGCCCATCGATGGCTATCTCAGCCGCTGGCAGTTGCCGGAGTCGGAGTATGACCGCAGCAAGGTGACCGCCAGGTTATTGCTCATGCATTTTGGTGGCACCTCACTGTCTGGCTGCGGCGGCACGCCCTATGATGGAACCTGGTATGCTGTGGATGACATTCTCTTTGGTCGCACCCCACCACTGGATGAACGGCAGGTGGCCTATGCTCACCAGTGGGCTATGGATCCAGCGCAATACAGCGTGCCGGTGCACCTGATGTGCGAACCTGGTAGTCGCTTCGAGTACTCGGGCGGCGGTTTCAGTATTCTGGAGCTGCTGATTGAAGAGTTCTCAGGCACAGACTTCACCACCTTTATGAAGCGCGAGATTCTCGACCCGCTGGGAATGCATGAATCCACCTTCGAGATCCAGTCCACGCAGCTCTCGCGGGTGGCGGTGCCCTACAACGACCAATTGGAGACGATGCCGCTCTATCGCATCAACGGTAAGGCTGCGGGCGGCATGTACTCTAGCATCAGTGAGCTAGCGCGTTTTGCCTGCGCTGAAATGGCCGGGCCAGCGGGTGAACCTGCTGGCCGGGGCATACTCAGTCCCGCGTCCATCGCCGAGATGCACCGGCCTGACCGTTTTGCAGAAACCGAGATGGGGCTTGATTTCTACACTGGCCTTGGACACTACGTGGTTGACCTGGGTGATGTGCGAGCGATCCAGCATACGGGGGGTAACCCCGGCTGGCGCACGGTATATACCATCGTGCCCGACAAAAAACTGGGGTTTGTCTGCCTGATCAACAGTGCCGCTGGTAATGAATTGTGGATGGATCTGATCATGCAGTGGGCGGCTGCCTACCTCGATGGCGCGTAGATTCTGACTGTGAAGCTTGCCTTGTTAGAGATGGGCGGCACCATCAACGGTATTCTCGATCGAGAACAGGCGGTACCAACTGACAGCCGCGTTCTGGCCTGGTTGAACCAACACAGGCCTGATGTATCACCCGTGATGACCACCATCGCCATGAAGGATTCACGGGCGGTCAACGACGATGATCGGGCGGCCCTGTTGAGCGCCATTCGTGAGTCGAACTGCCAGCAGGTGTTGATTCCCCACGGCACTTACACAATGCCAGAAACCGGGCGCGACCTGATACGCGAGTTGGCTGAAGAGGCGCATAACAAATCAGTGCTGCTCGTGGGGTCACTGGTGCCGTTGGGTGAACCGGATTCCGATGGCCCCCAGTTACTGGAGCTTGCGTTAAGCGCGCTGGTGCGGAGAGAGCCCGGTGTTCAGATTGCGATGAGCGGGCGGCTCTGGCACCCCGAAAAAGTCAGGAAGGATCCTGCGACAGGCGCATACGTGCCTGGTTAATCGGGGAACAGTATCTGGAGAATTGCCGTGATGAATTCGTTGTGTTCGGCGCCGTCATAGTTCAGCGTGCCGGCCAGTGTCATTCGCTGTTCCGGACAGTAGTACATGAAAGAGCCCCAATGCCCCAGATGGCCCCACAGGTTGAGCCCGCGAAGCTGCTTGCGGCCTATACCCATACCGTAGAAGAAGTTGTCTCGCACATGCTGACCCCGTAGTACGAGGTCCAGCGTGGCAGCATTTTTGAATAAGAGGCCGCTCGTCAAGCCATGCAGGAAGCGATCGAGGTCGCCGAGGGTCGAGACATGCCCACCGCCGGCCCAGTCGCAGCTGCCGTTAATCAACAGTGCGTCGGTTGATTCATCACCGAGAGACACACGGGGGTGAGAAAGCGTCGAGCGTGGCTTCTCATGGCCCTCCAGCCAGGTCTCACCCATTGCCAGGGTGTCGAATATGCCGCGGCGGCATAGCTCGGCGTAAGTGCTGCCGCCGATGTGCTCAAGGATAAGCCCGAGCAGGACGTAACCGGTATCGGAATAGCAGTAGGTCTGCCCCGGTTCACCCTGCAAGTGGACATGAGCGAGAGCCCACTGGGCAATGTCTTCGGGCGGGCGGAAGCGCCCGGGATCGGCGGCAATTTCCTGGAACCAGGCTTCGGAGGTGGCGAAGTCGTCGAATCCGCCGCGGTGGTGCAGGAGGTGCTCGACGGTGAGATCACTGGTCCGGTAGTTGCTCTTGCGTGGCAGTTGACGGGCGATGGCCGCGGGCAGGCAGTCTTCAGCCCGCGTATTCAGCTCAAGCTGCCCTGATTCGATGAATTGAGCGGTCAGCACGCCAGTTAAG
>JBCDJG010000098.1:0-8329 GCA_038748065.1 Pseudomonadota bacterium | reverse complement strand
CATGCCCAAGCGTGACGAAATCGGTATTTTCATTGATGCCTGGTACGCCGAGCCTTTCATGGATGGTATCGACAAGACCGGCGAACATGAGCTGACCTGGGACAACATCCGCACCTTCGAAGCGATGTTGGCCGACGATGGCGCCGTCATCGTTAAGCTGTTCCTGCACGTCAGTCGCGATGTACAGAAAATGCAGTTAGCCGAGGAAGCTCCCCGTAATCTGCAGAATCCTCGCGTTGCGGCCAGCCCTGGCGAGTGGAAGGGCAAATATAAACGGGCGGTGAAAGTTGCCAACCGCATGATCATGGCGACCGATTCAGCTAAGGCGCCCTGGCAGGCCATTCGTGCGGATCACCCTTACAACCGTGACGTAAAGGCGGGACGGTACCTGCTCCAGGCTATGCAGCGCGCAATATCGCAGGCAGACCTCTCGGTAGAGGGGAGCGCATCTGTAGACGGCAACTCGAGCGCAGCCGTGCCCGTGGCTGCGCCCGCTTTCCTCGAAGCGGTCGACCTGGATCGCGCCCTGGAAAAGCAGGATTACCGGGAAAAGCTGGAAAAGCTTCAGCTGCGCTTACAAGACCTGGCCTGGCAGGCCCGAGCAAAGGAGCGTTCACTGATAGCCGTATTTGAAGGCTGGGACGCAGCAGGAAAAGGCTCGGCCATACGGCGCGTCACCCAGGCTATCGATCCGCGCCTCTATCGCCTTGTGCAATACGCTGCACCCACCGACGAAGAAAGTGCACACCACTATCTCTGGCGCTTCTGGCGACACCTGGCGCGGGACGGCCGCTGTATGATCTTCGACCGCTCCTGGTACGGACGCGTGCTGGTCGAACGCGTCGAAGGCTTCGCCAGCGACGAGGAGTGGCGCCGCGCCTATGAGGAGCTGCGCGTATTCGAGTGGCAGTTACACGACCATGGCAGCATGGTCATCAAGTTCTGGCTGCATATCAGCCCGGAAGAACAGCTCAAACGCTTTGAAGAACGCAAGGATATACCGCGCAAGCAACACAAGATTACAGAGGAAGACTGGCGCAACCGCGAAAAATGGCCCGCTTACGAACAAGCGGTGAACGACATGATCAAACGCACCAACACCGACTACGCACCGTGGCACATCGTCGCCGGTAACGACAAACGCTATGCCAGGATCGATATACTCAAGGCGCTGTGCAAAACACTTGAATCCACTCTGGCTTAGCGTCGTCCAGCTCGGCGCAGCGCGGAGGGCGTGAAGTCTTCGAAGCGGCCCTGGTAGTCGAAGTCGTACTGATAGCCCTTCTCCTCGTTGTCCAGGCCAATGACAACATAACGACCCGATATCAGATCGTGTAGGCTTTCCGCGGATAGCCAGGGTATGGCTGCCTGGTAATGAAGGACCATGTGCCCCTCTTTCATTTTCCACAGCTCGCCGCGGCCATCGTAGTGGTCAATGACGCTAATCTGCCAGGTGTCCTCGTCAACATAGAAAGTGCGGCGCGCATAGATGTGTCGAGCACCGTCCTTGAGTTTCGCCTCGACCACCCAGACCCGGTGTAGCTCATAGCGCAGGTATTCCGGGTTCATGTGGCCAGACCCGATGATATCCTTGTACTTCAAGTCTCCACGGCGCAGATCGTAAGCGTTATAGGGTATATAGAGCTCTTTCTTGCCGACCAGCTCCCAGTCGTAGCGGTCTGGCGCGCCGTTAAAAAGATCGAGGTCATCGGCAGTACGCAGCCCATCCGACGCCGTGCCCGGACCATCATAGGCAATGTTCGGCGCTCGACGGACGCGCCGCTGCCCAGCGTTATAGACCCAGGCGGAGCGTGGCTCAGCGACCTGGTCAATGTTTTCATGCACCAGCAGGACGTCGCCCTCCAAGCGCGCAGGTGCCAGGATGCGCTGCAAGAATACAAACAGGCGATTGGGGTTCGGATTGTCCGGGAAGCGGTTGGCGAAGATGACCTCCTCTTCGAACAGCACGGCCGCAAATGCGCCATTGGTCTGAACGGGCGCTTGAATATAGCGTCGCTTCAGACCGAGCGGCGTGCGATAGCGCGCGATATGATTCCAGACAACCTCTACGCCGCTGTTCGGTATCGGAAAGGGCACATTCGCCTTGAAATTCACCAGGCCATTGCCGCCTGCAACAAGGTCTGTCTCGGTGGCGCCCTCCTTGATCAACGCGTACTCACTATCCGGGAGCCGCGCCGTCCGGTGAGATTTATAGACAGGCATTTTATAGGTCTCGGGGTAACGCTTGAACATGGCAATCTGTCCGGGCGACAGACTGTCCGCATACTCCCCAACGTTCGCGGCGGTAATAGTGAACAGCGGCTCTTCATTCGCGAAGGGGTCCACCAGCCGCTCGCCTTCGACATAGCTCGCCGGAAAGGTCGTCAGCCCACCTTCCCAGGGTGGTATGGTGCCGTC
The DNA here is from genome assembly GCA_038748065.1 of Pseudomonadota bacterium. GTDB lineage: Bacteria > Pseudomonadota > Gammaproteobacteria > Pseudomonadales > Halieaceae > JBCDJG01. The sequence continues at coordinate 5,911 of JBCDJG010000098.1, read as the reverse complement.
GGCATTACCGGCTCGCTCTGCACCCACAGGTGTCAAGGTGTCACCGCCGAGAGTAGCGGCCAACTCAGCCGTGGTTTCGCCCAGTGAAAAAGCGCTGCCAAGGCCCAGTGCGACGCCCGTCGCCATTATCAATACTTTCAGTTTCATCGGCTCTCTCCCGTGATCTCAGAAGGCCATTGAGAAGCTGAGCGACAGGAAATCTCTGTCCTCTTGCTCGTTGTAGTCTGCGCCAAAGAAGTTCGTGTAAGAAATCTCGGCCTGGTAAGTACTCAGGTAATCCGCTCTAAGCCCAATGCTGATCGCCTTGCGGTCCTCAATAAAGTTGGGCGCCGGGGACGTGCCGCTAACATCATGTGACCAGGCGATGTTAGGCGTCAGGTTAATGCCGGCGAACAGGTCCGAATAATCCAGGCTCGCACGCACGCGATAACCCCAGGAAAAATCGTCGGTGAAGCCATCCTTGTTGCAGTAATCCTCATTGGCGTTCGGCACAATCAAGGGGGCCAGCGGGTGCGTATTACAGGTAATCGTTGCACCTGGAAACACTTCGCTTTCAAAAGGCCTGAAATCGGCTACACCGTAGGCAGACGAGCGCCCATAGTTGACGTCACTGTCGAGACCGCCAAGCCACACGCCACCAATTTCAGCGGCAAGCGACAAGCGCTCGGAGCCGAGCACCTGGTCAAAAAAGCGGATAAAGGTGGTCTGGGCCTGGGTATAGGACACTTCGTCGAAGCCGGATACATAGCCACCAGGGCCGGCTGCGAGCGAGCGTTCCAGCATGGGAGACCACTCCGCTATATCGCCCAAAGCCAGCGCCTGGAGCAGTTCCACGGTATTAATCTGCAAGGGAAAATCCGGGCGGTAGCTCACCTCGCCCGACCAGGCCCACAACCCCAGGTTGGTTGCAAAGCTGACACCCCAGACGTCTACATCTTCCGGGAACTCAAAAAAGTACTGTGGATTATTGCTTGGGTCGAGAATAGAACCGCCAAGCCCGGTCTCGGTATTAATTCCGCTAAAGATCGGTGTGCGGCTATGCAGGTTCATGTAGTAAAGGCCAAACTCGGTCGAGTTCAGCGCTTCGACAAAATAGCGCGCCGCGATGCCCCACTGGCCGCTATCACTGGCTTTGTCATCACGACCGCGGTCCAGGCGAAAGATTCCCTCGACCTGCTCAGCATCTGACGCATTGATCGTTGCGGTCAGGAAATCGCAACCCCCACCATAGGGATCAGCAGAGCTCCAGTACGTTCCGCACTCGTCAAGAATTGTCCGCTGCCAGTCATATTGATAAAAGGCTTCGACGCTGAGATCGTAGGTCAGGCCGATGTTGCCGTAAACCATGCCAACAGGGAGCAGCCCTTCACGGATCTCGGAGCCCGGGCGTCGCAGGGCGGTGACATCAAAGGGGCTGATGACATTGATGCCGTTTTGAATGAACGTGCTCTCGCCCCAGCTGAGCACCATGTTACCCACCCGAAACTCAATGGGCTTCTCACTGACTTCAAAGCTCGAATAAAAGTAGTAGTCCAGGAACTCGAATCCCTGCTCGCGTGCCAGGTCCTCGAAGTCGGACGTCTCGAGGCGCTCATCGGCGGCGTACTCATTTGCCGCGTGACCATGGGGCACCCGACCCTTGTCGAGCTCATAGTCATACCAGTATTTGAAGCGAACGAAAAAGCCGTAACCGCCAGCGTCGAGCTCGACGTCATGCAGGCCCCTGAATAGCATCGAGTACATGTCGCCCTTGTCGTAGTTCAAGTTGCCGTCATCTGCCGTAGACGATGCAGCGCGACCACTTTCCAGATTACCCGGCGAAATGACTCGATTAGAAGCCTCTGTCATCCGCCAGCTGGCCCCGACGGAAAAGTTAGAGTTAAAGTTGCCCTCGAATGGGCCAATATCAAAGCTCACTGCGTGGGCGGGCGTGCAGATTGCCATAGCTATCGCTGCGGCAAGGACGGATCGCTGTGCAGACACTATTTGTTGCTTCACGGGGCTTCTCCCAGGAGCATTGCGGGCTCCTGTCATCTTATTGGTTTTAGGAGTCTGACTGTTTAAGTGTAGCTGCGAGTTGTCCTCGATCAAGTTTTTATAAATGCCGATTCAGAGCACCTGCTAAGTGCCCGGAGGTGCAATCACTGATAGGCCTCAGGATCGAGGCGATGCATCTCTGCTTCAATCCAGCGCTCGATCTCCTCCATCAGTTCCTCTGCCTGACGGCCATCCGTGGGAATTGGCTCACCAATGGAGACGTCCACGATACCGGGTCGAAAGGAGAACGAGCGCCTTGGCCAACAGCGCGCCGAAGTCACGGCGATAGGGATTACATAGGCGCCCGTTGCACACGCCAGGCGCGTGGCGCCGCTCTTGTAAACACCTTTGCTGCCGCGCTCCGTGCGTGTGCCCTCAGGAAACATAATGATCCACTTGCCCTCATCCATGAGCACGAGGCCCTCTTCCGCAACCTTGTTCCAGGCGGCCGTGCGACGCTTGCGATCGATTGGAACCATGCGCAAGCGGCTCATTGCCCAACCGAATATAGGGATACTGAGCAACTCTCGCTTGAAGACGTAGGCCAGGGGATGGGGCGTCATACTGGGGAAGTAGAAGGTCTCCCAGGTGGACTGATGCTTCGCACACAATACGACTCGGCGCATGTCGTCCTTTGGCGGCAGGTGATGCTGCCCCTGGACACGCGGCACGACGCCAGCGATGTAGTGCACGGCAATCATGACGCTGCGCAAAAATGGAATCACAAACCACCACCAGAGACGGTCGTCACGAATAACGATAGAGGTCAGCAGCAGGCCGGTGCCCAAGGGTATCAGGGCCAGGACCAGAACAATGAAGACCAGGATCGAACGAATCGCGTTCATGGCTTTCAGTCGAGGCTTCCGCCGACCGCGTCCAGAAACTAGGCGATGTTTGCGTAGGCGTCTTCGGCCTCAGGCAACTCTGGCGTAAATATCTGCCAAACGTGAACCATGTGCGGCCAGGACTGCAACAAGGCCGGACTCCCGGCCAGTTCGGCCTTGCGAACAAAGCGTCTGGCGTCATCATACAGCATCTCGGCTTCGCTGGCCTGTACGAGCACCGGTGGCAGCCCACTTAGATCTCCTCGCAGGGGCGACACAAGTGGTTCAGCGGGGCGTATCCGAGCCATCGCCCAGCTACCCCACCACAGCAGCGGGGTCGGTATCTTGCTCATCCAGCCAAAAGCGGGGCCCAACATGGGGTCCGTTTTGAGATTGTCGCGCAGACTGGGCGAGGTCAGACTGGCATCCGTGGCCGGCGAAAAAGCAATGGCTGCGTCCACTGGTCGCAGGCCTTCGTCCCGCGCCCAGGCCAGCGTCACCAGGGTCAGGTTGCCGCCCGCCGAATCGCCCGCCATTAAAAAGTACTCCAGCTTCTCCGGCCCCTCCGGGCCATTGGTCAGGAGCCAGCGATAGGCACTGCGACAGTCGAGAATGCCGTCGAGCCTGCGGTGCTCTGGCATCAGGCGATAGTCGAGCGAGAACACCGCACAGCCGGTCAGGCGAGAGAGCCGGTCCGTAATCGTGCGGTGGCTTCGAGGGCTGCCGGCAAAAAAAGCGCCACCATGGATATACAGGAGCCGACGGCGCGGATCAGCCCCCGGGGCCAGCACCCACTCCCCACGTAGCTGACCCTCCTGTACGGGTCGAAATGCTGATTCAAATTCGCGTCCATCGCAGAGCGCATCCATATACTCGCGGATCGCATAAACGCGCGCCTTCCCCCGTAGCTTGGCACCGCTACCTGCAAACTCGCTGAGCCGATCAAGAATGCTATTGTGCGCCTCACTGGCGACACCCTCTGGCGCGGGCAGCACGTGGCTGTCCAGGTAAACCAAAGTGTCACCGCGCAGAAAACGAACACTAAAAAAAACAAGCGCCAGGGCAAGCAGCACCAGCCAGGCCATAGAATTTCTCCCTACAAAATCGGCCCGCCATTAAACCAGAGTCACCTGGCAAGGAAAAGTTGTTGGCGCATGTCCCGCTTACCGCTGCGCTGGTATGATCAGGTCACTCCAGTCGCAGCGGCTCGGCTATGAAAGATAAGGAAAATTTGCACGGCTTGTTGTCCACCTGGAATCCCTTGATCCTGTCGCGCTCTTTTTTCATCTCGACGCTATTCATGCTCTTACCGGCGGCCCTGGCCGTATCGGCTGACTCCCGCTTCGAGCTACGACACGGAAGCAGCACGCTGGAAGTCCTCGTCGATGAGCGCTTCAGCGCCCGCAGCGTTGAGGAGATTCGCAACTGGCTGGAGCCCCTGTCGCAATCCCTCCTGTTGGCCTATGGAAACTGGCCCCGCGATCGCTGGCGCGTGCAGGTTATACCGACGGCCTCTTCAGGCACTGATCCAATACCCTGGGCCCAGGTCAATCGTGGCGATGTTGACCGGGTATCTTTCTACGTGGGGGCGGAACCTCGCGCCGACCAGCTGATCAAGGCGTGGACCGGCTACCATGAATTTGCGCACCTGCTCATCCCATACCGCGGTTATGGCGACCTCTGGTTCAGCGAGGGCCTGGCCAGCTACTACCAGAATCTACTGCAGGCACGGGCTGGCATTCTGGATGAAAGCACCATGTGGCAGAAGTTGCACGATGGCTTTGAGCGCGGCGCGGCGCAAACGCAGTTCGATGATGCGCCGCTCGCAGCGCTCAGTGATGGCATGCACGGTATGGGTGCCTACATGCGTGTTTACTGGAGCGGCGCCTGGTACTTTCTGGTGGCCGATGCGCGGCTGCGCCAGCAGTCCGGCGGCCGCCTCAGCCTCGACAGCGCCCTCGCGCGACTGAATGAGTGCTGCGCTGATCTTGAGCTCTCCGTACCCGATATGGTCGAGCGTCTTGACCGCCTTAACCGGGTCGTACTATTCGAGCCTCTGTACAAGGAGATGCGCCAGCGCCGCGGTATGCCGGACCACAGGGATGTGTTTCGCAGCCTCGGCATACGCATTGATAAGGGTGAAGTTGTACTGCAGTCCCTGGGGCCCGGAGCCAGCCTGCGTACCGATATCGCTCAGGGGGACCCGCGCTGACAATGGCAGCCGCCCAAGCGAGGGCTGCCCCAGCTAGGGCTGCCCCAGCGAGGGCTGCCCCTGCAAATACAGTGGCGCAGCGTTATACTATCGGATTGCCAACTTCAGGCCTTGAGTGGCCGACAGTGCAGCCGTGAAGAAACCCACGAGTAAAGACGAGATTCGCGCCGACCTCGAGGCCCAGATGGAGCGCTTCCTCGATAAGGGCGGGGTCGTGCAAAGCGTCCCATCAGGTATCAGCGGCAAAGACCCCAACGAAGCCCCACTGTTTCTGAACCGGCGCCTGTTCCTGGAGCCCCGTACCAAACGCACACTCGTGCCCGAAGTAGTGGCCGCCATCGAGGAGAGGCGGAAAAGCCGGCTCAAGCGAAACAGCGGCACTGGCCGCGGCCGCTTGCAGCGCCCAAAGCGCAAGGTCATTTATGATGACTTCGGTGAACCACTGCGCAAAGTATGGGTCGACGAGTGATCAGCCGCCCTTGACGATACTGCAGGTTAAACAAAAAGGTAAAAAAAAGCGGCCGTCAGGAGGCTGTGTGAAAACACCTCCAGGCTCTGACAAAATACCCGTATCGAGAGATTCGGGTATTTTTTTATGCGCCACCTGAATGGAGAGTCCCGGGATCAGGGCTTTCTGCCCGATACGCTGGACGATTACGTCGCTGAAGATCACCCGGTACGAGTGATCGATGCTTTCATCGATAATCTGGACATTGTCGAGCTAGGCTTCTCGAAGGCCACGCCCAAGACGACAGGCCGCAAGCCCTATAACCCTGCCGATCTACTCAAATTGTATGTGTATGGCTATCTGAATCAGGTCCGTTCCAGTCGCCGGCTG
>JBCDJG010000097.1:0-10802 GCA_038748065.1 Pseudomonadota bacterium | reverse complement strand
TCGCGGATTTTAAAGCCGATTTTTTCGTTTCTCAAGTCCGAGATCACGCGAAAGCCCTTGTTTTTTAAGGAATCTTCCACAAATCGGGCGTATTCGGTCTGTTTATCGGTGATCGTCAACACAACGGCCTGGGTTGGACTGAGCCATGTAGGAAACACGCCTTCATAATGTTCGATCAAAATACCAATAAATCGCTCCAGCGAACCGAACAAGGCGCGGTGCAACATCACCGGCGTCTGCCGCGCTCCCGATTCATCGACATACTCCAGCGCGAAGCGTGACGGCAGGTTCATATCGACCTGCAGCGTTCCGCATTGCCAGTCACGCCCGATGGCATCGTGCAGCACGAACTCCAACTTGGGGCCGTAAAATGCGCCCTCCCCCGGGTTCAGCTGATACGGCAAATCGAGACTGGCCAGCGACTCCACAAGAGCGCCTTCGACAACATCCCAGGTCGCGTCATCGCCCATACGATTTTCGGGCCGGGTCGATAGCTTGATGCTGACATCGTCGAAACCGAACTGCCGATAAATATCCAACACAAGGTCGATAATGGATTCGCACTCCGACTGCATCTGATCCGTGGTGCAGTAAATATGCGCGTCGTCCTGGGTGAAGTGACGCACCCGCAGCAAGCCGTGCAGCGAACCCGAGGGCTCGTACCGGTGCACCTTCCCAAATTCAGCCATCCGAATGGGCAGGTCACGATAGCTCTTCAGACCAATCGCATAGGTCAGGACGCTACCCGGGCAGCTCATGGGCTTTAAGGCCAGCGTCTTGTCATCAGCGGTCTCGGTGGTATACATGTGCTCCCGGTAGTTGCCCCAATGCCCGGAAACTTCCCACAGGCTGCGATCCATCACGTCCGGCGTATTCACCTCAACGTAGCCAGCCTCCTGCTGGCGCTGCCGCATGTAGTCGATCAGGGACTGGAAGAGTGTCCAGCCGTCGGGCAGCCAGAAAACAGCACCGATTGCCTCCTCATGGAAGTGGAAGAGGTTCAACTCCCGGCCGATCTTCCGGTGATCCCGCTTTTCTGCCTCGGCCAGCATCTGCAGATGCTTCTTCAGCGCTTTTTTGTCAGCAAAGGCGACGCCGTAGATCCGCTGCAGCATCTTGTTGTTCTGATCCGCGCGCCAGTAGGCGCCAGACAAGCGCATCAGCTTGAAATGCTGGCAGTGGCGCATGTTGGGCACATGTGGGCCGCGGCACATGTCCACGTACTCCTCGTGCTGATACAGGCCCGGCTGATCGTCACGCGCTATATCGCGCTCCAGAATCTCCATTTTGTAGGGCTCGTCACGTTTCTTGAAGGTGTCGTAAGCCGTTTGCCAGTCGACCTTCTTCTTCACAACCTCATACTCTGTTGCGGCAAGTTCGTGCATGCGCTGCTCGAGCTTCTCGAGATCGGCCTCGGTCAGGTGGTGATCCAGATCGATGTCGTAGTAAAAGCCGTTCTCAATCGTGGGGCCAATGGCCATCTTGGCTTCAGGCCAGAGCTGTTTCACGGCGTGACCGATCAGGTGCGCACAGCTATGGCGAATGATCTCGAGTCCGTCTTCATCTTTACCGGTGAAGAGTGCAAGCTCGGCGTCGTCTTCGATGAGGTCGCTGGCATCGCGCCGCTCACCATTGACGCGCCCACCAAGGGTAGCCTTGGCGAGGCCGGGGCCAATATCCTCGGCGACTTGCATAACGGTAATGGCTTGATCGAACGTGCGCTGGCTGCCGTCCGGCAGTGTAATAACTGGCATGTCTGTGTCCTTTTTCAGTGGTGACCCCTACAAAAGGCCACGTGCTAGGCTCTAACTGTTGGATTTCCTGACGAAATTCAAAATTTGAGCGGTTTGTTTGCGCCGACGCCACAACGGATACGAGCCCGCTGTGCCGAAAGCGCGCCAATAGTGCCTGATAGACAGATAAAAGTGAACCGAAGTTTGCGTGAAAAACTGCTGTATCCCGCCGGCTCTAAAGCACTGGCGACGGCGCTAAACCAGGTCCAGCGACAACACCAGCCGTCGCCCGTTCTCGGGAAGCTCTGGTGAGCGATGCACCAACCCACGGCCCCTGTTGCCTTGCCAGCGCTCCCCCTTCAGGCAAGCCACGTATCCCGGGAGCAACCCCTGGATGTGGCTGGCGCATCGGTAGATGCCTGATTCATGATCGGGTTTACCGAGATTGCCACGACCAAGCTTGGAACGATCGACCGCATCATTAGGCAACCACTCTGTGCCGACGCTGCCGTAAGTGGTCAGCATGCGGCAGATCACGTTGTCTACGTGGAAGCGAGGGCACATGGCATGCTCGAGCACTGTGACACGGAGGCCAAGACGATCGCGGTCAAAGAGACGACAGAAGCGGCCAGCAAGCCCGGCAATGTCTCTGGCGAGCTGAGAGTCCGCTGGAATATCGCCCTCGGCACTCAGCGCCTCAAGTACGCCCTGAGAGTGCACCGTTAGCGTAAACGGCCGTGGCTTGCCAATCAGAAACAGCGCATCGACTTCCCTGTCTAGTTCATCGGCAAGCCGCCGCTGCCACACAGCCAGATTGATTTTTCGGTCGTAAATGCTGGCCAACACAGAGTCGGCCGTATCGAAAGTTGTCGAAGTCAGCGACCACCCCTGATGAGCGCTGCGGCCGGCTGCGCCGTTTCGCTCCGGGGCAAATGCCACTACTGGGGCTCCTGCCATGCAGGGAAGGGGTCGTCTAATGAGAGCCAGTAATCCCGGCCTTGCAACATTTCCTCCTCGCTCAACAGGCACGCATCAAGCGCTTGCCTGATTGCTGCCTCATCCAGCCCCTGGCCAATGAATACCAGTTCCTGACGCATATCGCCGAAGGGCTCTACCCAGTTATTCTCAATAGATGCCAGGTACTCCTCATCTTCGGGCCAGCTCGAACGGGGCACGGCTTTCCAAAACATGCCAGCAAAGCCGTAACGCGCAATGCCGCCCGCCTGACTCCACTGCCCCGCATATTGTGGCCGCGTGGCGAGCCAGAAGTACCCCTTGGAGCGAATAAGCTTGCCGTGATGATCTGCACTGTGAAGGAACTGGTGGAACTTAGCCGGGTGAAAAGGCTGACGCGCCTCGTAGGTGAAGCTGGCGATGCCGTACTCTTCTGTTTCCGGCACGTGTTCTCCGCGCATCTCCTTCAACCAGCCGGGCGCCTGCTGGGCGCGCTCAAAATCGAAAAGGCCGGTATCCATCACGGCGCTGATATCGACCTCGCCATTGGCGATCGGGATGATGCGCGCTTCGGTATTCAGTGTTCTCAGAATCGCGGTAAGGCGTTCAACATCGGCGGGCGCCGCCAAATCTGTTTTGCTGACCAGGAGGATATCGGCGAACTCTACCTGGTCAACGAGCAGATCGGTGACACTGCGCTCATCGTCTTCGCCCAGGGACTCACCTGTCTCCTGCAGGTACTTGGCCTCCTCATAGTCCTTCAGGAAGTTCACCGCATCCACAACGGTCACCATCGTGTCGAGCCGAGCAACATCCGAAAGCGACACCCCATCCTCATCCGCAAAGGTGAAGGTTTCAGCTACTGGCAGCGGCTCCGAAATGCCCGTTGACTCAATCAACAGATGATCAAAGCGGCCAGCCTGTGCAAGCTTCGCCACTTCCTCGAGCAGGTCTTCGCGAAGGGTGCAGCAGATGCAGCCATTACTCATTTCCACCAGCTTTTCCTCGCTGCGGTTGAGCGACACGTCGCTGCGGACGATAGCCGAATCAATGTTGATTTCACTCATGTCATTGACGATGACCGCAACACGTTTCCCCTCGCGATTATTCAGAACGTGGCTGAGCACGGTGGTTTTGCCGGCGCCCAGAAACCCAGAGAGCACGGTGACGGGAAGCCGTTCTGGCGTGGCAGTTTGCATGACGAAAGACCGATGTAAATAAGCGGGAGCACACAATGTTATAACGTATCATTCTTACTGCGCAACGCGCCGCTTCCAGCCTGGGCCTGCATACTCGCGGCCCGCAAGCCTTCCAACTATCACGATATCAAGATACTATTCGAGCATCTTGAATAGGACATCCGGCATGACATCACTCCGCTCCCTGCTTTCTCTACTCCTGCTTTCTCTGCTCGCCGCCTGCAGCGGCGGAGATTTCGACGAAGCGGCAGAAGGCGAAGCCATCAACTATGACTATGCCGATATCGCCGGTCGCTGGCAGGGCACCGCTGAAACACCCGTCGGTGAGCTACGCATTGAAATCCGCATCGAAGAGACTCCTGAGGGGCTCAAGAGCCTGTTGGCAGTTCCGGATTCGGGCGCGCCCGATACGCCCGTGGATACGACAAAATTCAATCGCAGTAGCGGCGAGGTTTACCTCAAAGGCGCCGAGGGCCCTTTCCTATCCTTCACTGGCACGATTGATAGCGAGACAGGCGAACTCAGCGGCAGTGCATCAACCCTGGTAGGCAAGATCGATATTCTACTCGCCAAGAACGATCCCGCCATGGCCCGCTTCGATCACCCCAGAGTAGATGACGCCTACGCCCCTGTCACGAAGTACCAGTATGCCGCCCCAGCGCAGCTGGATGACGGCTGGGCAGTTGGGGAACAGCCCTTTGACGGCGTCATGGAGGATCGTATTCAGTCAACCATGGATCAAGTGCTTTCAGGTGATATCGGGCGCATAGAAGCACTGCTGATCGCGCGCGATGGCGAGCTACTGGTCGAAGAGTATTTTTTCGGCAACGCGCAGGATAGGCCGCACACCATCCAGTCAATCACTAAAAGCGTAACAGCGCTGCTGGTTGGCATTGCCCAGGATCAGGGCAGGATCGACAGTATCGACCAGCCCGCTTACAGCTTCTTCGATAGCTACGCGGAGACAGCCTGGGTTAGTGAAAGCTATCCCATCACCATTCGGCATATGCTGAAAATGTCGGGCGCCATCGACTGGAACGAACAGCTACCCTACTCCGACCCACGCAACTCCAACACAGAGATGAACGCAAGCGATGACTGGCTCCGTTACGTGCTGGACCGCAAGCGCGCGGGCCAGCCGGGGCTCGTATCCGAATACAGCAGCGGGCAATCCATCCTGCTAGGTGGCGTTATTAAATCGGCCACGGGCTTGTACGCCGAAGAATTCGCCCGTGAAACCCTGTTCAAGGATCTGGGTATCGATGACTTCGTCTGGTTTGCAGCCGATGACGGCACGCGGCACACCGGCGGCGGTCTGAGCCTGACGGCACGTGACCTGCTAAAGATTGGCGAACTCATGCGAACCGGTGGCCAGTGGCAGGGAAAGCAGGTTGTGTCACAGGATTGGGTACAGGCTTCGTCCGCAGACCGCCTGACCGTTTACGGTAGGCCGGGCCAGTCCGGCTGGGACTATGGCTACCAGTGGTGGATCCCGACTTACACGGTAGGCGACACTGAGATCGAAGTAATCGCGGGCATCGGCTATGGCGGCCAATTCCTGGGCATCGTACCCAGCCTGAATGCGGTGTTTGTCATTAATGCTGGAGAGTTCACTGACGCCGAGCTGCGCACCTTTAACTACAACACCTTCGTACCGGAGCACGTGTTGCCCGCATTGGGTGTCTAAGCCAGGGAATCACACCACCAGGCTCAGGACGGCGGCGCATCCGTGTCGCCCAACACCTCGTACGTGGTCGCGCTTTTCCGATCAATCAGCCAGATCACACCAAAGACCGGCAGCAGCAGTAGCGGAATGATAGCCACTGATTGAAAAGACTCGACCGAGGCGTAGCGCACCGCCTCAACCATGCCTTCAGCCGGCAGTGCCGCCAGCTGCTCTGCACCGCCCGCAAACTCTGCTTTAGCACTGTCAAAAATCTTGCCCATCTGCGGCAGCACGAACTGAATCGACATACCGCCAGCAAAGCCCATGAGGCCCAAGGCCAGCGCGCCCCCGCGCGGAAATCGCTCAGAAATTATGCCCAGCATCGTCGGCCACATGTAACAGACGCCTATGCCCCAGACCGTTGCCGCAGCAAAGGCCAGCAGCGGCGTGGTCGCCAGGCTCAGCAGGTAGAGACCGATGCCTGCCGCCAGGCAGCTGACAAACATCAGGCCAACGGAAGAAATGCGCTCCACGATCGGGCCGGCGAAGTGGCGCATCACAAACATCAGCGCGCTCACATACACCAGCAGCAAAATGCCTTGCATACCGACCACATTGGACAGGGCGATATTTACCCATTGCCCCGGCGCGAGTTCCGCCGCCGCAGTTAAGTACATGCACACCCAGAAGACCCAGAAGAGCGGGCGCTTGACCAGTTCCGCCAGCATCTCCCCGTAGCTGACGCCGCTCGCAACACGTTCAGTCAGGGGGAAGGTAGATGTGGCCACCATCCAGGCCATCACGAGCGCCGGCACCAGCAGAACCAGCATGTTTAACTCCCAGGGCAAACCGATCCCGGTGATGGCGACGCCCAGCAATCCGCCCACCACGATGCCCGCGGGCCACCAGGCATGCAATATGTTGAGTCGATGGGTCTTCTCTTCCGGGTAAAGCGCGGCGACCATGGGGTTCGAGGCTGCCTCTACGGCACCCCAGCCTAGCCCTGTCAGCAGCAGGCTCGCCAGAACCAGCGTCTCCACCGTTGGCCCGACGGGCATGAGCGTCGCAGCCAGCAAGCCCAGGGAACCCAGCACATAGCCGAGCGCAGAGAACAGCAGCATCTTTTTCATCCCGACGAAATCGACCAGTGCGCTGCCAAACAGTAGCGTGAGCGCAAAGCCGGTAAACGTAATACCCAAAGCCTCGCCCACCATAGCCGCCGAGTTAGCCAGGTCGATCTGGTTATAGATATCCGCCTGCAAATCTGGCGCGATGTTCGCACGCACGGCAAAGCCCAGCCCGATCATGAAAATCGACAAATTGCCAACGTAGTAGAGTTTTTTGCGGTCGACTGTTTCTTCAGTCATGGTTCGCTCCGTTGTTATTCTAATCCCAGTATACGCCGGTTGGCCGCCTCATCCGCACCGCTCTCCGCAAAGTCATCGAATGCCCGATCCGTCGTTCGGATAATATGCCGGCGAATAAACTCCACGCCCTCGCGCGCACCGTCTTCCGGATGTTTGAGGCAACACTCCCACTCAAGGACCGCCCAGCCCTCGAAACCATAGCGCGCCAGCTGGCTGAATATCGCGCTGAAATCGACCTGCCCATCGCCCAGCGAACGGAAACGCCCCGGGCGATCGACCCAGCCCTGGTAACCGCCGTAAACACCGCTGCGCCCGTTCGGATTGAACTCGGCATCTTTAACATGAAACATCTTGATGCGATCGTGGTAGAAATCGATGAACTGGATATAGTCCAGCTGCTGCAGCATGAAGTGGCTGGGGTCGTAGAGGATATTGCAGCGCGGGTGATTACACGTTGCCTCAAGAAAACGCTCGAAGCTTGCGCCGTCGTGCAGATCTTCACCCGGGTGAATCTCGTAACACAGGTCAACGCCCTCCTCGTCAAAGGCATCGAGTATCGGCAGCCAACGCTTGGCCAGCTCGGCGAAGCCGGTTTCTACCAGGCCCTCCGGCCGCTGCGGCCAGGGATACATGGTGTGCCATAAGAGTGCGCCGGAAAATGTGGCATGCGCATTGAGGCCGAGATTACGACTCGCCTTCGCCGCCAGCATCAGCTGTTCCACCGCCCAGGCTGTTCGCTCGGCAGGTTTGCCGCGGACTGCCTCCGGCGCAAACCCGTCAAACAGATCGTCGTAGGCCGGGTGCACAGCCACCAGCTGACCCTGCAGATGAGTGGATAATTCCGTAATTTCGATACCATTTGCCGCGCATACACCGCGCACCTCATCGCAGTAGTCTTTACTTTCAGCGGCCTGTTCCAGGTCGATCAAATTGGCGCCGGACGTGGGCATCTGGACGCCGAGGTAACCGAGCTCGCCCGCCCATCGGGTAATCCTCTCCAAGGTATCAAAAGGCGCGTCATCGCCCGCGAATTGCGCCAGAAAAATGGCGGGCCCTTTCATCTTCGACATTGGCTTACTCCAGAATTAATGTTCGGGGAAGGGATGCCACTTCTGCTCACTGGCGCTGGCCGCTACTGCAAGTTCAATAAAGGTCATACCCCGCACGGCTTCCCTTATGCCCGGGCAGTCGAGGGATCGTCCATCGGGTGTCTCGCCAGCCGCTCGCGCTCTTACCTGGCCCGCAAAGGCCATGTATAGGTTGGCAAAGGCCTCGAGATAACCTTCCGGGTGACCCATCGGCGTCCGCGTATTCGCCCGTGCCAGTTCGCCCAGATAGTCTCCCCCGGTGCGAAGGCACTGCTGGGGTCGGTCAGGCCACTTTAACCACAAACTGTTAGGCTCCTGCTGGGCCCACTCCAGCCCGCCCTTCTCGCCGTAAACGCGAATGCGCAAACCATTCTCTTCACCCACGCATATCTGACTGGCGAAGAGTAAGCCATTTGCGCCACCGTCGAATCTCAGCAGCATGGCGCCGTCATCGTCCATCGTTCTGCCGGGCACCGCAGCCACAAGGTCCGCGCACAGGGCTGCAATCTTCTGCCCGCTGACGTACTCGGCCAAATTGGCAGCATGCACGCCGATATCCCCCATACAGCTACTGATGCCAGCCTGCGCCGCGTCCAGCCGCCAGGCCGCCTGCTTGTTATCGGCATCCTCCTGGCGATCGGCCAACCAGCCCTGTGGATACTCAACCACAATGCGGCGCAGCCCGCCGAGCTCACCTGCGGCAATGCGGGCCCTCGCCTCCTTTACCAGTGGATAGCCCGTGTAAGTATGGGTCAGGCCATATAGAAGCCCGGTCGATTCAATACGCTCACGCAGCGTAAGCGCTTCGGCCAGGTTCAGCGTTGCCGGTTTGTCAGACAAGACATGAAAGCCCGCCGCTAGAGCAGCATCGGCGACAGGAAAATGCAGGTGATTGGGCGTAACCACGGCGACAAATTGCATGCGTTCATCTATCGGCAACGCCGCTTCCGCCGTCATCATCTCGGCATAATCAGCATAGACCCGTTCTGGGGGGAGGTGCAGCGATCGCCCGGAACGACGGGCCCGATCTATGTCGCTGGAAGAGGCCCCACAAACCAGATCGATCTCACCATCGATTCCGGCGGCCATACGGTGAACGGCGCCGATAAACGCGCCTTCACCGCCACCTACCATGCCCATGCGGACTTTCGCCATTTATTTTTCTCCTCCCGGAACGTGTGGCTGGTCGGTATAACAGCGCTACCAAATCTCGCCGGCCCAGGCAGGATATTATGTCAAACATTGGTCCGCTCTGCCCGAGATGGCTGATCTGGATGACGAATGCGCTGAATGTGTGTAGCCTCTCGGACCATTGCCTACACCGAACCTTTTCATAAGAAGGATAAGCATGGACTACCGGCCCTTTGCAGACACAGAAGTGAGTTCAATTTGCCTTGGCACCATGACCTGGGGTGAACAGAACACGCGAGAAGAAGCCTTCGAACAAATGGACTATGCCCTGGACCAGGGTATCAATTTCTTCGATGCCGCAGAGATGTATCCCGTCGCGCCGCGCGAGGAAACGTATGGGCGAACCGAGGAATACATCGGCGAGTGGTTCGCCAAAACCGGCCACCGTAGCAAGGTGTTTTTGGCGAGCAAGGTCACAGGCCGTGGCGATCAAAATCCGGGCACGGCACATATCCGGGGCGGCCCTCGGCTGAGCCGTGCGCACATTTTCGAGGCGGTCGAGCATTCGCTCAAGCGGCTGCAAACCGACTACCTCGACCTCTACCAGGTCCACTGGCCAGAACGGCAAACCAACTTCTTCGGCAAGTTCGGCTACGAGCACAGGGATGACGACGGCATACCCATTGCAGAAACACTCGAGGCACTTGGCGAACTCGTACAAAGCGGCAAGGTACGCTACATCGGCCTTTCGAATGAGACTCCTTGGGGTGTCATGGAGTATCTGCGACTGGCAGAGCAGAACAAGCTGCCGCGGGTGATCAGCATCCAGAACCCCTACAATTTCCTGAACCGCGCATTTGAAATCGGACTGGCAGAGATGGCCATGCGTGAGCAGGTGATGCTGCTGGCTTACTCTCCTCTCGCCTTCGGTGTATTGAGCGGCAAATATATTGGCGGCGCCCGCCCGGAGGGCTCGCGGCTTGCACTCTTTGATCGCTTCGTGCGCTACGGCAACCCTCATGCCATGGCCGCGACCGAAGCCTACGTGAAGCTGGCAGGTGATAGCGGCCTGGACCCTTCGCAGATGGCCATCGCTTTTGTGAATAGCCGGCAGTTCACAACGAGTACCATTATCGGTGCCACAAAGATGGCGCAGCTGAAGGTCAATATTGACGCGTGGCAGACTCGGCTGAGCGAGGATGTGCTGGACGAAATCGAAAGAATTCACCACCGACACACTATTCCATCTCCTTAGACTTATGGCCAAGGAATTAAGTAACCCGCTGTCATGGCTGGCCGTGGCCCTCCTGATCATAGGCGTCGATGCGGCCGCTGAAGAACGGCAGCTTCTGTTCGGGGATACGCACCTCCATACGGCCTACTCCTTCGATGCCTACCTCAATCGCAATCAAACCGCGACGCCCGGCGTTGCCTATCGCTGGGCCAAGGGAGAACCGGTGATTCACCCCCTGAACCGCACGCGCGTTCAGATTGAAACCCCGCTGGATTTTCTGGCGGTGACTGATCACGCAGAACTTATGGGTTTCATCCGCGCAGTGAACCTCGGTACTGATCAGTTGCAGGACCTCGGCTGGTGGGGCAACCTCAAGCGCTGGTTCACGCTCTACGTTATTAACGACGCCATAGAGTCGGCCAGCGGCGCG
>JBCDJG010000096.1:0-11033 GCA_038748065.1 Pseudomonadota bacterium | reverse complement strand
CAAGATTCGGCTTCTCGGCCGTTAGCAAGAGATAGGCAAGCCGCAGCCGCATCGGATCAGCAACGGCATCGTTTTCCTGGTTCTGATTGATTACTGCTTGCAATCGGTTAGCCGTTTCAACCCAGTCCCCCGCTTGCGCACGCTCTGCATCGTCCGCCGCGGACACCCCATTACTCGTCGTAAGCAGTGCTATCGTCTGCTGGTTGGATTCGTCGACAACCTTCTTGACCTGCGCACTTGTGAAACACCCTGTTAACAGGGGCAGACAAACGACGATCGTCCCGACGAAGATATGCGTTCGCATGGTTTTGGTTAATGACATTGGGGCTCCTTAATGGATGGCCGAGTATTTTCCGGAGTGGACCTCAGGCCGGATGAGGCAGCTCCCGCCGGGTGCGGGCAAAGTCAGAAAGCTCAGCGAAGAACTGCTCCATGGCATCGGCTTCAAATACTTGAGGATCCATGTCGCCACGCGCCCAGGACTCCAGCAGCATTCGAATTGCCAGGCTCGCAGAGGGTACATCCACCCTTCTGCCAAGCTGAGCGGACGCTTCGGACAGGCCTATTTGCAGTACATTGCCAACTTGAGTGGCCAGCGCATTGACTGAGGTTCCCGCCAAAAGCTCTTGCCCTCTGGCTGCTATAATTGATATGAGTGTGGCGCCAGTTTCCGCTAGTGCGGCGCCTGCAAGTATGCCTTTGCTATCACCATCAGCCACCTCGATCAGCTTCCGAATGACGGCCTGCGCAACTTGATCCTGTAGTTGCCCGAACAACTCGGGGTTAGCCGCTACGCCTTTGGCAACGGCCTCGACGAGATGCCTAGCTTGAAGCCCGCTTAGGCGATTTTGCCGTACCTGTTCGGCCAGGAATTTTGCCGTATCACCGAGGACATCCGCATAGCGCGTTTTCAGCAGGCCTGGATTTTGTACAACGGCACCCAGCGCACCATCCACAGCTGCAGTCGCAATAGACTCTGTCCGAAAGTCGTCAACCGCTGCAGTGCGCTGCAGTATATTGGCTACCACAGACTGACTGAGATTTCTGTCAGCAATGATGAGTTCGGGGTGCTCAGCTAATGTCGCAGCTGTGGTTTTTGCGATACGCTCCAAACCCGCGGAGCTGAATGTGGCTTGTAGACCGGTATTCGCCACCACATCGGCAAAAGAACCAAACAGCGCCCTGGCCCAGGTAATCTGCTCATTCTCGTTGCCCATAATTTCCGGGTTAGCCGCAATACCGGCAATCACTGCCTCGGTGGCCGTAGTCAGCGCCTCCGGGCTTAGGAAATTACGGCCTGGCATGCCAGCGAGCGACTTGGTCGCAGCAATGAGACTCGTTTTGACAATCGGGTTGCTGTTATCCAGCAGAAGGTTTCCGTGCCTGGAGACTGAATGCAGAGCAGCCCGGGTAAGGTCGGACCAGTGCGCCTGAAAAAATGATTCAAAGCCATCCTGACTGCTGCGAACCAATGGAGCAGTTTCGATGAGGACATCAGCCAGTACTACGCCAAATTTACCGGCGTTCTGCTCAGCCAGAACCTCTCCGCCTTCTTCTAGCAGTTCGCTGACCAGCCTGCGATAGCCTTGCCCCCGCAGAAGCCCGACCAGGTAGTCGTCATCGATCGACGGGGCGCCATTGCCCGCGCTACGAGTGCGCGCGTCGTCCAGCGCATCCAGTGCCGCCGTCAACCAAACGTCGCTACCGCTCCAGCTTTCCCGCGCATCAAGCGCGCCATTCATCGTAGATGAGAGCAAGCGGCGCAGCAGGATCTCTGAAGAAGCAATCTCGTCCTCTAAATCTCCGGAAGCGAAACGGGTCAGGATTGCCGCGAGCACTTCTTTGCTCGTATCGTCCTTGACCAGAAGGTGCTGGTTTTCCAGCGTAAACTCGGCCAGCACATCGACAACGACCATGGCTAACCTGAAGCCCAGGCTATCGCCGAGGTCTATGCGCCCCGGGCCGAGAAAATAGACCGCGCGGCGAATATCCTGATCGTCCAGATTGGCGTGCCCCGCCAGCCGATGCAGTTCGCGCTCGACACGCTGGCTGTCTGGTATCACCGCCCCGGTTAGTAGATCAGGTAGGAGTCTTTGAACTACTGCGATTGTCTCATTTTCACCAATGGTCGGATTATCGCTGTCTCGAATACTGAGAAGCCTATGGATTTCTTGTCGGTCTTCGCCCAGCGGATCTGGTTCCTGTGCTTGGAGATCAGGGTCATTGACGAGATTTTCCAGCGCCACTAACAGCTCCGCATGCGTTGGCCGGTGGCTGAACTCAAAATCCGGTATCGCGATATCACCGTTGCGCGCGATGCTTTCCGCGGCAACCTCGTCCAGGCGCGAGCCCAGCTTGATCACACCTCGGGTTATCGATACGACCAGTTCCGCAGTAAGTGACGGTATCGGCATAAGATTTTCCTTTAAGCGGTCGACTCGTTGTCTGCGACTGTCCTGGCTGCGGCCTTGGCCGCTTCCGCCACTTTCTTGCGCCTTTTTGGCAACGAAGTCTTGTCCTTGGTCAGACCGCTTTCGCCGCTGCTATCAGGCGCAGAGAGGGCCTCCTCGATCGTGCGAACCGACCCGGTTTTTGGCTCGCCCTTGCCCAACTTATCGACGCCCTTACGAATGAGTACGAGCACGGCCTCGGTTGAGAACCCGGAGGCGAAAGCGATCAGCACAACGCTGTCTGTGTTTGCCGGCCCCACGAGGCTGTAAGCGGTGATTGCGACCAGAGGCGCACTGAAAACCTGCATTACCTGGAAGACAACCGCCTCCCGGACCTCCGCCGCGTCCATGGGCATGAGATCGTCTGCCTGCACCTCACCTTGCTTTACTCGCGTGATGTAGGCATCGAAAAACAGCCGCGAGCCCTGCCGCTGATACTCAGGCAAACGCCTAGCCAGTCCAACCGCTGCGCCCAGCAAGGAAATAACAATCATGTACAGTGGAACCACAGCGCCACCATGGATTTGGGCAACGCCTACCGCCGGTATATCTTCTCCCGCTGTGTCGCCCTGCTGATCAAGCTTCGAAATTTTTTCCCTGGCATCGCTTATTGCCGCACGGCATTCTTTGGGAACCTCACCCTCAGCCTTGGCGGCGCATTCTGCTGTGGCCAGCAGGCTCTTGGTGGCCTCTTGCCAGCTTGTGTGCTCGGGCTTTACCACCTGCCCGCCGATATTGACGACCCATTCACCCTCGGGATTTCGCTCGCAGGACGTCGAAAACTCTACCGCGTCGGCCCGGCAGGCAACCAGAATACCCACGGAGCTGCCCTGCACATACTCCATCGCCTCGCTGCTTTTAGAGAGCAGAACCGGCGGCATAATCGCAATCAGCAGGGTGAAGAAGGTGGCGAGATACCCGTAGAAGATCAACTTACTGATCAACTTGACGTCTTTTTCCTGGAAAAGGCGACGACATTCCACATTCACCACGTCGTAGTCATCGCCCAACGTGGTCTGCAGTAGATACAGAAAACGCACCACTGCGCCTATGATCAAGCCCAGGAACAACAGCACCGCAACCACGTGGGCATCGAGACCGAAGCAATGCATGAGAACCCAGGCAACAAGCAGCAGTACCGCCAGTCCGAGACCAAACTTCAGTAGCTCACTACACGATATTCGCAAAACATCCGTCCCTTGACTCAATACCCCACAGGGCGGCCTCATCAGGCCGGCGCGATATAGTCCCCATGGACCCACCCCGTTGACTCGCGCACGGCCTCATCTCCCAGCACTTCGACGTAGAACCAATGGCCGTGGCGCTCTATGGCCGTTAGCCGGGTACCAACCGCCAGTGGAGAATCCTCGAGCGTTTCAAACTCAACACCCGGGCCCTCTCGAATATTCAGGCGTGCAGTGGTCCGATAGGTTTGCTCATCGTTTTCGGAGCGGCCGATTAAGGCGCTGGCAAACTCCTGGAGAGGAAAGGCGGGCCCGGGATCCCGCTTGCGCAATGGGGCAATATCATCGTGCCCCAGGACATCCTGCAAGCTATAGCGTTCAACGATCGCACTGCTTGCAGCCATGGCGGCCTCGATTTGCTCTTCCGGGTAGCGGTGCCAGCCGGATTCACTCCCGTATGGACCATTCTTGTGCGAACCCAGGAAAACCTCTGTATCGGGTATCTCCCTGCCAAACCAGGACTCCCAGCCCCCGGATGTCGGACGCAGTTCACCGGCATTATCCAGTTCTATGCCGATTGAATGCTGATTCAGGCCTGAGATTCCCTGCCAGCGACTGCGCCCTGCGTGCCACGCGACGCGGTTAAAGGGGACAAGCTGCGTGATCGATCCGTCGCGCCCGATAACCAGGTGCGCGGCCGCACTGCTGCGGCGGTTGCACAGATGCTCGATTGAACTCTGGGCAGACGCACCTGCGGTGAAATGCATGACCAGAAAGCGCGGCGTTAGCGCTCCCCCCCGATTTGGGCTGGCTCGGTAGGGCACCAACTCACCGTCAGCGCCAACAAGCCTATGGTTTCTGATTCGCATTGCTCGGTTATCTCAAGGCATGGGCATATTAATTTTGTATTTTTTATATAGTCCCCCAATAAATACTTTGCAAGAAAAAATAACTATGGCTATCGCCCGATGCGCTATGCTCTAGGGTATAGCGCCAGATAATGACCCCATTGACATAGAGGAACGGCCATGAGCGACAACTCGCAGGCAGGGAACGGCACGATAAAAACTGTGATTCTGGAGACTTACAAAGGTCTGCTCACTGGCGTGGTCGCCGTGGGGGGCGCCCTGCTCCTGGCCGATACCTTCTTCCTGAGCCTGGAGAAGGCCAAGGTGAAGACTAATCTCACGCCCAATATTCAGATCACGCGCGTACTCGAAGATCCGTTCACAGGCAGGCCTGACGCAGTGCCCAGGTTTAAGGTTACTAACGTTGGCGACTACTTCGTTAAATGCGAGCAGAGTTGCTGGATGGACTCAGATAACACCGTTCCCGCACAGTGCTTCACCTGGGCATTAGGCAACCTGGGGCCCGATGCGCCGGCGATTGTCGAGTTCAGTCTCGATCAAAAGGACCCCGCCTGGGCTGTTGAGGGCTTCGACGTCTGCAAAGATAAGGCCGTCCGGCACTTTCTGTTCAAGTGCAGCACCAGGCAGGACCTGGTCAAAGATGTCGTTAAGGGGCTGTGGGGCACAGATGAGGTCCCCAAAGAGCAGAGGCACCTGATTACCATGGATTACAAGTATGCCGGATCGGTGCGTCACCCGAGTTGGTCAACCGCGAGGTGTGAAACCCAGGCCAACTGACTTGATCCCGGGAACAACAAGCCCGGCCCTTAATCCCCAGGATCTTTAGTTTTAGCCCTGTACAACATTATCGAGCGTGTGAAACTATGCACCACAGCTGTGCACTCGATCTCCACGACCAACAAGCCTGCACGCGGCAGGAACCGTGCAAGGGGTTGAATACATGCCACAGGTCACGCCAAGCGCCTTGGAAGACTTAAAGCAAGAGAACCACTCATTTTACGAGCGCCTGAACGCCCTATTGGACCTGTGCGGCGTGGTTGCCATGGGCGCCGGCCGCCAGAGCTGGATTGCGGGCCAGGGCAAGGTTACCCCGCTAGCTGTGAAGGGCTGGGAGCAAGGCCGCAAGGTACGCGAAGGCAACATCCAGACACTCGCCGCCTCGATCGTGGCGGACCTGCCGGTAGCCTGCTCCACCGAGGAAGTTACCAGCTACCTGCGGGGAGATCGCCCCGATATTCACGTCTCATTGGAACTGCAAAAGCTGGGCCTGAGCATGCCCACGCAGGCCTGGTTCCTGAACCTCTTGAACGAAGAAATGGCCGCCCAAGGCCTGATCCCCACCGACCCGGCCCTGTTCCGCACCTGGTCGAGCGCGGCGATCCGCACCGCCAGATACTATGTGGCCGCCTGCAACGACGCTGAAAGACCGAACCCGGATGACGCCCGAATTCGCCGGGTCATGGGGCACTATGTCGGGCTGTGTATAGAAGGCGCGATCGAGCCCGGCACCTTCTAGCCTGACGAATCGGGCTCCACAGGTGCCAGCAGGTTGGCAAAGCCCTGCTCGATGTCTTCTAGGGCCTGATGCGCCACGTTCAAGTGCAATAACACGGCTGGATTGAAAGAGCCCTGCGCCTGTGCCGCACGCCGCTCCTCGCTGGTCACCACATGACCCAGCATCTGCCGGACGTTCGCCAGCCCCTCCAACAGCACCTGCTGTTTCTGTTCGAAGCTTTCGCTGCGCTGTACGCGATAACGAATTTCTGAAGCCGCCGCGAGGGCGCTGCACAGTGCGGGCAAGGTCTCCCACACGATAGGTTTGTTGAGATAGGCGCAGGCGTCGATATCCTCGCCTAGGCAGGCCTGGATATCGGTGGACTCCATGGAACTGGTAATAAACACCACCGGGGTCTCAGCCCCGCGGGGCGTTTCGCGAATACGGCGCACGCAATCGATGCCGTTACTCTCACCCAGGTAGATATCCATGAGCATCACGTCGACGGGCTGCTTCTCGAAGAGGGCGAAGGCCTCGTCTTCAGACCCCGCCTGCAGGCAGCGATAGCCATCGCTTTCCAGCACGCTACTGGCTAGCTGACGAACAATCAGGTCGTCATCACAAATCAGCACAGTGCGTGCGCTGGCTGGGCTATCCACGTTGCCACCTCCATGTGCGAGAAAGGGCAGTGCCACGCTCGCTCCCTTCACATATTAGAAGCACTTCACGGCTGGTGCCACTCTCTGCAAAGGTCGGCATTAGCTCTAAAGCAGACATGCCTACTATCCCGGGCCTACCGACCCGTAGCTAAAATTATCAAGCATAGTTTTACATAGTTTTTTACTATGCTAGTCTCAAGCAATACTATAGGAGAACACCGGTGGCCGAGAAGCTAGCACCCCCTGACCGAGGGGCTCGATCCGAAATCGCGAAGTCCATAGTTAAATTCAGCGTGGCAGGCGTCGCTGCGCTCTCGATTGTGGCATTAGCCGTCGCTGCTAACTCTAGCCAAGCAGCCCTTCTACAGACTACTCAAATGGTGTTCGCTTCAGTACTTCCCCTACTCGGAACCTGGGTGGGCACGGTGCTTGCTTTCTACTTCTCTAGAGAAAACTTCGAGGCCGCCAACAAGAGTGTGCAGGACCTCGTGAAGTAAACTGTTAACGAGAAGCTCCAATCCCTCAGGGTCGTCGACGAGATGATTAAGCTGGGGGACATGAGCAAAATCAAACTCAAGCAAGGCGAAGAGGCTCAAAGCATTACTCTGAAGCGCCTGCTGGACCAATTTGGCGGCAAGATCTCCCGCCTGCCCATCCTGCAGTCCAACGGCAGCTTGTACTGCGTCATTCACGAGTCGTTACTGCAAGGCTTCATTGCGTCAAAGGCGCTGGAGCAAGACGCTGAGGCAGATGACCAAGCGCTTGACCCTGAGAAAAGTAATCTGCGCACCCTGATGGATGACCCGCACCTTGGCAAAACCTTGAAAGAAACTGTGGCTTTTGTTTCCCAAGCCGCGACACTCGCCGAGGCAAAGGCAGCCATGGAGAAAATAAAGGGATGTGCGGACGTGTTTGTTACCAATGGCGGATCGAGAGACGAGCCGGTTGTTGGCTGGATAACCAATAAGCGCATTCTGCGCCACACAAAAGCATAGTTTCGGGCCGACACGGGCCCTGGAAGTAAAGGATGACCGACTTGTCTGAACATTTTACCAGTGTTAAGGCCGGCACAGATTATGATCCGGACGTCGCGCTATCACTCGCCATAGCCTGTGATCTGGGCTACAAAAGTAAGACCACGGTGAAAAAATTCACCAAGCAGTGGGGCTACGAATGCCTGTTTCACGGTGTTACCAAGGGCCAAGATATCGACACCCAGTGCTACGTGATGGCCAACGATACGGACACCATCTGCGTATTCCGCGGCAGCGACGACATCAAGGACTGGTTCGCTAACTTCCAGGCGGTACGCGACCCCGGCCCATTCGAGAGGACCAGGGCCCACAAAGGTTTCCAGGACACCCTGGACCCGGCTGTAATTGCAACCACCAATGCGATCGACAAAATCAATGGTCCCACCAAACGCCTCTGTGTGATCGGCCATAGCCCGGGAGGCGCCCTGGGGTCACGCTATGATGGCATGATTCTGGAGAACGGCTATGAGGTTTACGGTATTTACATCTTCTCCAGCCCTCACCCAGGCGATGAGGACTTTGCCCAGGCACTCAACGCCGCCATGGGCAAGGGCTCACATCACCGGGTAGTGATCGACGGTGACATAGTGCCGCACGTGCCGCCAGAGCCCTTTGACCACCACGTACTGCACGACCCTAACAAGGGCTCCATCTCCATGCTGAAAAATGACAGAAATAGAAGGCAAAACCCATGAACAACATTCTGGATATACTGACTGCCGCCGGTCGCAAACTGGACCTTGCTGAAGACATCGAAGCACTGGACGCCCTAGGCGAACTAACTGAGGCCTGGAAGCGCTATCGCGAGGCGGCCAATGAATTGAACGCTATGTCTGCCGTAGCTTTCATTGAGGGGCCGCGGGACGACGAAGAACTCTACGCCGCCGTAGAGGATGTGGGCATCGAAGCGGAAAGACTGCGGGCACTTGCCACCCGGCTTGCCAGATTACTGGGACGCATTCCCGAGCCCGCCAGAAAACTCCTAACCCCTGTCAGCTACTATGCCAATGGTGGCCCCGACGGCCTGATTGACTGGGATATTCTGGACAAATCTCTAGGCGGCAGCGGCGGTACCGACACTACATACAGCTTCGAATTAGGGGCCACAGCTAGCCTGGAACTGGACGCCGCAGAGGATTGGCCCGGCTCCGGCGATGCACCTGGCACCGAACTGGTGATTCTAGACTTCGAAGGCAGCCTGCAGGGTAAAGCAGGTGCCAGCATGCCATTCAAGGCGGGTTCGGTAAGCGCGAATACTGCGGCATCCGCAGAACTCGGCCTACGTTATTTTTTCGACCCCGAAGATGATGACACGCTGTATGCGCGCGCAGTGGCTAAGGGGCTGCGGCACTTGAGCAACCCCTTCTCGCTGGACAGCGTGTGGCATGCGATGAATAGGGGAACGCTGGCCGGCGTTATCGCAAGGATCAAAGGTGAGTCCTCACTGGCCGTAGAAGTGGGCGTGGCCAACGGATTCGACCTTGCGGAAGACATTACTGTGGATGCGGGCCTCACGGTGGGCGTGGATGTAGGTATAAACGCCGACTACGACATCACCATCACGCGGGAGACTTTCCCCGGTGGCGCGATGAGTGGCATAAAGGTCGCAATTGAACGCACGCGCAGTACTGAGCGGGGCATCAGCGCAGCTCTAGGAGTAGAAGTTAATCTGGAGAAACTGGTGGCCCGCCTGCGCACTATATTGGAACGGCATGAAGGGCAGCTGAAGGACGTACTGGATGACTACCGCGAATTTCTTACACCCGGCACTTACATCCAGGACAAGCTGGAAAACGAGCTGAAAGACGCGGTTAAAAGGCTGGTGGATGAAAGCGACCACCGCGATATTCTGAAGCAAGCTATCGAAGTGGGCCTGGGGAGCTCGAGTGGTGGCACACCAGCTGCACTCAGAAAGGACCTAAACGCGCTGATAACAGGGCGAATAGACAGCCTGGCAGACCCAATTTCCTCTCGCGCCAGCGATGCGGCCGCTAGCGCCTTGGCCAAACTAGGCCTGGAGAATACCGACATCGGGGGCAAGGCTCAGGAAGAACTTGCCGAATTGCTGAAAGAGTACCAGAAGCAACTGGAAGAGAAGGTCACGGGCCTTAGTTCCGGCCCACTGAACAAATTGATTGGCAAACTTGAGGAAGCCGGCGTCGCCATGGCCAACAACGTGACGAAGGCCAACCAGGCACTGAGCGGCGTGAAAGCGGCTATAGAGCAATACGAGACCATGCTCGGCAAACTGATTACGGCCACCCAAGACGCGGCCCGGCACAAAGTGATTGCCAAGTTTGAGATGGAGGACCGGCGCGAGCAGGGCGCGCTAGTCGAGGCAACCGCGGTCATAGACCAGTTGACCCCAGCCACAGAGGACGCCTACGACGCGCTGGTGACGGGTAGGTTTGAGAAGGTGATGGCCCTCCTGGAGCGAAGCCCCCCTGGATTGACTTTCGATGAGGACAGTACTTTCCTCACTCGATTCCGTAAGGCGAGCAAGAAGTTTGGTTACCAGTTAGTGATTGTGGGCTTCGAATTCAGCAGCATCGCAATGTTCGACTCAGAGGCCCGGGTAACCGTAGATGGAGCCGGCCGCGTTTCTGCAATTAGCAAAGGCACCTGGATCCGAATAACCGAAACCGATGCAGAAAAGCGTAGATTGGTGTTCTTTAACGTGCTGGACATCGCCGCCGGCCTCGCAAGGGGTGAACTGGAGATCGGCCTGACCCTGGATCACCAGGACGCCAAGCTCACCCAAGGTGACGTGACGGGCTTTGTCGAGAGCCTGGCAGAGGCCGGCCTACTACCCACCACTACCATAAACCTGGCTCAGAATACCTTGAGACGCTGGGCGACAGAGACCGGTAGTGAGCGAGTGAAGGGCGATATCAGCCTCAGCTTGATGCTCGATGACAAGGAATCACGCCGCATATTCCGCCAGGTGGACCGCCAGGGCGGTGGGCTGAGTGAAGAAACCAGCTTCAAGCTGTTCTCTCTCGCATACAACAACCTGATCGAGTCTGCCGAATTCCCCGAAGACCTGCTCGAAGAAATTGAGGACCGCATGCCGCGCCGCAGGTCTGACGAAAACATCAGCCTTTTGCGAAGGTTCTTCGAGCTAAACAGTTCCAGTGACATCGCGTCTCTGAACCGCTCGCCAAGGAATATGAGCTCTGCCCAAAGGGCATTTCACAGAAAAATTATCGACGCCAGAGCACTTTACGAGCTCTGCAATGGCTACGTTCAGTTTCTGGACACGATCGGCGATGCCTACGAGCTACATCAATTGCCGGGCCTGAGCCCAGAAGAGCTCGAGGATCGCTACGATCAGCTGCAACT
>JBCDJG010000095.1:0-11933 GCA_038748065.1 Pseudomonadota bacterium | reverse complement strand
GGCTTGCGGCCTGTCGTCTTGGGCGTGGCCTTCGAGAAGCCTAGCTCGACAATGTCCAGATTATCGATAAAGGCATCGATCACCCGTACCGGGTGATCTTCAGCGACGTAATCGTCCAGCGTATCGGGCAGCAAACTGCCCTGATCCCGGGACTCTCCACCCAGGTGGCGCATAAAAAAATACCCGCATCTCTCGATACGGGTATTTTGTCAGAGCCTGGAGGTGTTTTCACACAGCCTCAAGAGCCGGGTTTTTTACGCCTGGTCAGAGAGTGGTCGTCACCCACGCTTCTCCATACTGATAGCAAAGGCCTGTTTCTTCAGGTCCATGGCGTCGACAAGGATGGCGCCGGCCTCGCGCAGTAAGACGTCCGGCTCATCATCCTCTTCCGACTCGTCCGCAGTGTCTTCACGGCTGGCTGAGCCCCCCATAACGTCGCCCAGCGCTTCGTCGACCGATTCCTCCTCCCAGTCTTCGAGCAGTGGCTCACCCTTTGCAGCGCGGCGCTTGTTCTCGATCGCCAGCGCTCTCGTCTCGCGGTCTTCGCGTGCGGCGATGCGCGCAGCCTCGTTAAGAGACACGGTGGTCAATTCCCGCGCTTCCTCCGCCAGGGCAATCTGGGCTTCGAGATAGACAAAGTCCGGATCCTTGACGCTACGCTCCTGGTAGCGTTCGGTCACCCGCGGTATGACCTTGCTGTAATCCTCATAGCGACGATGCCGCCTGGGGTGGATACGATCCCAGGGCAGGGCGTGGTCCAGCGAGCTCTCGCCGATCTCATCGGGGTCGTACAGCGACGGGAAGGCCACGTCGGGTACAACGCCCCGGTGTTGCGTGCTGTCTCCGGAGATGCGATAGAACTTGCTCTCGGTGATCTTCAGCTGGCCCTCAGTCAGGGGCACCATGGTTTGCACCGTGCCTTTACCGAAGGAGCGATCGCCAACAATAATGCCTCGCTCGTAATCCTGAATGGCTCCGGCAAAAATCTCGGATGCGCTGGCCGACAGCCGGTTAATCATGACCACCAGCGGCCCCTCGTAGTAGTTGCCGCGCATGCGTTTACCATCGCGGTATACGCGTCTGCTGGAGTGCCTTATCTGTACCGTGGGGCCATATTCGATGAACAGGCCAGTTAGCTCATTGGCTTCCTGCAGGCTACCGCCGCCGTTATTGCGCAAATCGATGACAATGCCATCCACGCCTTCTGACTGCAGCTCTTCAAGCAGCCGGCGTACGTCGCGGGTCGTGCTTTTGTAGTCCTTCTCACCCCGGCGCATGGCGTCGAAGTCGATATAGAAAGCTGGGATATCGATCACGCCTACGCGGACTGAGTCATCACCATCAGGCACGTCGATAATACGCTTCTGGGCCGACTGCTCCTCCAGTTTGACCTCATTGCGAACAATTGTGATCACCTTCCGTTTGTCGCCGGCTTTGGATTTTGCCGGTATGACCTCAAGGCGGACGGTCGAGCCTTTGGGCCCGCGGATCAATTGCACCACCTCATCGAGACGCCAGCCGATGACGTTCTCTACCTTGCCGCCATCACCCTGGCCAACGCCGATGATACGGTCAGAGGGCTGCAGGTCTCCCTGCTTATCGGCCGGGCCCGCAGGCACGAGCCTCGACACCTTGGTGTACTCGTCCTCTAACTGCAGTACGGCGCCTATGCCCTCGAGGGATAGGCTCATGTTGATGTTGAAGTTCTCAGAGCGGCGGGGTGAGAAATAGTTGGTATGCGGGTCATACAGCTCTGTCAGGGCATTGGCATAGATTTGGAAGACATCCTGACTGTTGTACTGGCGCACCCTGTTGAGCTGGTTCTTATAGCGCTTGAGGAGGGTAGGGGCCACTTCTTCATCTGGCTTGTCTGCCAGGCGCAGCCCCAGGGCCTGGTTTTTCAGGCGCTTGCGCCAGCGCTCATCCAGGGCCTCCTCTGAGCTTGCCCAACTGCGCTGCTCAAAATCTAGCTGGTACTCCTCGTCGACGGTGAAGTCCATCGATTCAAACGTCTCCGGCAGCGTGGATATTACTTCCTCAAGGCGCGCTTCCAGGCGCTCGTGGAAGCGCTGGAAGATGAGATAGCCCGGTTCCAGGTTGCCCCGCCTGAGCAGGTCGTCCTGGCGTTTACGGTAGGTTTCAAACTCCTTCAGATCGCTTGCCAGAAAGAACATCTTGCCGCCATCCAGCTTTTCGACGTAGTTGTCGAGGTGCTCTGATGACATGGCGTCGTCGTAGACGGCTTTCGCGTAGTGCCGCTCTTCCAGGGCTTCGATGATCTCGGCGATCGTCTCCTGCTGGCTATCGCTGTAGGGGATGGGTTCAGGCTTGGCAGCCAAATAGGTGGCTTGCAGGCCAAGCAGGGCCGCCAGTACCGGCGCGGCCAGCTTGCCGGCCAGGCTAAAAGGTCTCATTCTGGACAAAACGCGCTCGCTATTTTTGTAACATCTCGGAAATAAGTGTAACTCGCCGCGACGAGGCGTCAAACCCCGTTACATGCCCTTAGAACGCTGATTTGGCCCGGGGTTCCGCGAGGGGGGCAGGGGAGGGATAAGCCAGTGCCTTTGGCCCATCTCCGGGCGCGAATACGAGCGTTGCCGCACCCTCAACAGAGAGCTGTCTCAGGCGGTTGACCTGGTTGGGGTACAAATCCCTCAACAGGGTCATTTCCAGCTCCAGATGCCTGTGCTGATCTGTGGGAATACTGAAATACACCCAGGTTCGGTCGTAGGCGGGCTCTAGCCCCAGTAGACTCAGAGGCAGCGGCCCGCCGGTGGCCGCGGTGACCCTGAAGTGCTGCGCAAGGTAGGCCTGAAGGCGGTCTGGGCTCTCTGCGCGGCCCACAGGGTCGCTAAGGGCCTGCTCGAGATCTTCCGGCAGCACCGCAAGGGCGATTTGCAACTCGCCGCTATTACTATCAACTTTCCAAGCCAGTTCTGCCTCAACAACGTGGCCGGGATGAGCCTGCGAAACAGCGCTGAGCAGCAAAAACAGGAGCAGCGTGGCCATGGTCGCCGGTTTGTTAATCACCGTATGGGTTGCTCCCAGGCCTCCTTTTCGCCCTGCCGCATCGGGTTTGGCTTTTCCTTCTGCTTGAACAGTTCAAAGCGCGTGGGCTCGACTTTGCGTGGCCAATGATTGTTACCGCGATCGGCGTCGGCGATCTCCCGGTAGGGATCAACCTCGATCGCAGTGATTTCCTTGCTGGACATGATGATCCGGGTCACCTGCTCGGCATTTTTGCGCCAGATCTCGGCGGGCAGCATAATCTCGTCGACACTGTCATCGGCGTAGGTAACGCGCAGCGGTATGGGCATCACCAGCCCGCCCTGATTGCTGAAGCTAAGCGCGTAAAAGTCTCGCTCGGTCTCCAGCAGGGCACGCTCCCAGTCCGCCAGCCCCCTGAGCAGCTTCTCGTACTCTGACACCTCATAGGGGGTTACGGCGAATTCATCGCGGTCGTTATAAAAGTCCCTCAACTCTGGATGACGCTCAATGAGGCGTTCCATATCGGCGTTGCGTTGATCGCTGCGGGTTTTCTCACGGGCTTCAGACTTTGCCCGCTCAATGGGCTTTTCGACCTCAGGGTTGCGGCTGCTGATCTGATACCTGGAAATATCATCCAGCGCGATATCGACATGGTCAGTGGTGTAAAACCAGCCTCGCCAGAACCAGTCCAGGTCTACCGCGGAGGCATCTTCCATGGTACGGAAGAAGTCAGCCGGCGTAGGCCGTTTGAACTGCCAGCGCTTTGCATATTCCCGGAACGCGAAATCAAAGAGCTCCCGCCCCATAACCGTTTCGCGCAGAATGTTGAGAGCGGTAGCGGGTTTACCATAGGCGTTGTTACCCAATTGCAGGACGCTCTCTGAGTTAGTCATGATCGGCACCTGACGCTCACTGGTCATGTAGGCCGTAATCTTCTCGGGCGGCCCTCGTCGTGAGGGGAAATCCTCTTCCCAGGCCTGTTCAGTAAGATACTGCAAATACGTATTGAGGCCTTCATCCATCCAGGTCCATTGGCGCTCGTCAGAGTTGACGATCATAGGGAAATAGTTATGGCCCACCTCATGGATGATCACCGAGATCAGGCCGTATTTGCTGCGCTCCCAGGTCTTATCGCCCGATTTCTGATGAAGATCCCAATAGGTTTTATCCGCATAGGGGCGAGGCTTGTTAAAGGTGATCATGGGATATTCCATACCACCCACCGGGCCGTTTACCGAAATAGAAACAGGGTAGGGGTATTGGAAGGTATAGCGGTTGTAATGTTCGATCGCGTGGACGACGGCCGCCGTTGAGTATTGACTCCACAGCGGCTCCGCCTCATTGGGGTAGAAGCTCATGGCCAAAACCTCGTCATCGCCATTGGCTGCCGTTCGCGCGTCCCAGATAAACTTGCGCGATGAGGCCCAGGCAAAGTCACGCACGTTGCTGGCCTTGAACTGCCAGGTACGCATGACCTTTGTCTTACTGGACTCTCTGCGCTTGGCTTCCTCTGGCGTGACAATAAATTCAAGCTCTCCACTCACCTCCTGCGCCCGTTGCCAGCGTTCCAACTGTTCGTTGGACAGGACGTCCTCAGGGTTCTGGAGCTCACCCGTGGCCGCTACGATGTGATCAGCGGGCACCGTGATGCGCACCGTGTAATCACCGAGTTCCAGGGCAAACTCGCCCGCACCCAGGAACTGCTTGTTCTGCCAACCCTCGTAATCTGTGTAGGCCGCCATGCGAGGAAACCACTGGGCAATCTCGTAGATGTAATTGCCGTCCGCTTCAAAATATTCGTAACCCGCTCGAGCACGCAGCAGATCTGCATTGGGGATCTGATAGGCCCAGCGAATACCAATTTCTTCCCGGCCACCAGGCGCCAGCGGCGTTTGCAGGTCGATGCGCATCATCGTGCCGTTGATGGTGTATTGCCGCTCTTTGCCATCGCCATCAGTCACGGCCTGAATATCGTAGCCGCCCTCAAACTGCTCGTTTTCCAGCATGCGAGCCATGGCCTTGTAGGGAAAGCGCTGGAAATCCGGCGCCGTAGTGCTGCGATTCGCCATCGAGTCGGGCTGGAAGCGATTTTGATCCAATTGCACCCAGAGGTAGCTCAGCGGATGTGGGCTGTTGTTGTAGTAGGTAATCGTCTCGTTGCCCTCGAGGCGCTGGCGCTCATCATCGAGGCTGATCTCGATTACATAGTCGGCTCGCTGCTGCCAATAGCCCGGCCCCGGCGCACCTGAGGCCAGCCGGCTGGCCGTTGGCGTATCGAGCAGCGTGCCGAGCTGGGCGAATTTTTCTGCGGCGCTGTCCGCCACTGCGTAAGGGCTGCCGAGTAGCGCGAGGCAAACGAGCACTAGATATCTGATATGCATATGAATGTCTGGCTATCCTTGTCGACGTAAGGCTGTGCCCGCTGGGGCCATAAGTGCGATGAGAGGCAAAAGTGACCGGCTAGTATCCCAGACTGCTATACCAGTTAACAGGGCGATGATTGAATATGAAGGTAAACGCTGCGCTACAGCACCTAGTGTGCTAATTCATTACACCAAAAGCAGAGGGTAGGGTACGTGCAGGACTTCGAGGGAAAAACCGCCGTTATAACGGGCGCAGGCAGTGGCATTGGGCGGGCACTGGCCGAGGCGGCTGCTCGCCGGGGCATGCGCCTGATGCTCAGTGACATTGAGCCCGGGCCCCTCGCTGAAACGGTATCGCTGCTACAGGCCGAGGGTGCGGAGCTTGCACAGATGGCCTGCGATGTCTCAGACGAAGGCCAGGTGGCAGATCTGGCAGCGCAGACGCGGGCGACATTCGGCGCTGCCCACCTGCTGTTTAACAACGCCGGTGTGGGCGGTGGCGGTAACCTATGGGAGCTTGAGCCCGCTTACTGGCGATGGGTGCTGGACGTAAATCTGTTTGGCGTTATCCACGGCATCCATCATTTCACGCAAGGAATGATCGATCAGGGGGAGGGGCATATTATCAACACAGCTTCAATCGCGGGCCTGATGTCTGCGCCCACGACTGGACCATACACTGTATCCAAACATGCGGTCGTGGCCATCTCTGAGCTGCTGCACGGGGAGCTGCGCCAGGCCAATGCGCCAGTCGGGGTCTCGGTGCTGTGCCCGTCCTTCGTCGACACCCGCATATATGCATCTGATCGACTCCGCCCTGGAACGCCCCCATCCAGCGAGGAGCAGGAAGCTGTTGAAGAGCTTGCGGGCGCTTTTTTTGTGAAAGTTTGCATTTCGCCCCAGGGGGTGGCAGAGCAGGTGTTTAGCGCCATCGAGTCAAACCAGTTTTACATCCTGACACATCCTGAGGGTTCGCATGCGCAGATAGAGAGCAGGATGCGTTCAATCCTCGATGGCGGTGTGCCGCCCGCCAGTGGCCCCGGGGATTTCCCTATCAGCTAGCCCGCTTCAAACCACCCAGCCGCCGGCGAAGGGGAAGCACTGGCCGACGAAAAAGCCACTCTCGTCCCCTGCCAGAAAAGCGACAAAGGCGGCGTCTTCTTCACCCGTAGCCAGCCGCCCTCGGGGTACCTGGGAACGTACCAGTTGGTCCCACTTGGGATGCGCCTGCATCTCCTTGGAGAAGTAGGTTGGGTTATCCACCCAGTTTTGGGCCACCAGGTTCAGTTGCACGCCCTTTGGGGCTAGTTCAGCACCGACTGCCTGCACAAAGGACACCTGAGCTCCGCGTGCGGCCGAATAGGCGCCTTGGTTCGGCATTCCGCGTAAGGCTGACGCGCTACCCATCACAATGATCTTGCCGCTACTGCGCATCAGCATGTCGGGCAGAGCCGCTTTTACCAGTCTGAACATCGGGTGGACGAGCTTATCGAAAGCCTGCTGCCAGCGCGCTTCGGATATCGCTTCCGCAGGGGAGGCCTCCGCGGGGTCGGCTAGGTTAATGATCAATACATCAATACGCCCGGCTTCCTTGATTAGCCTGGCACAAGCTTCCTCATCGCGGAGCTCGCTGGTGTCTGCGATAAGTTCGGCGCCATCCTCGAGAAATCGCCGTTTGATCGCAGGCCCCATGAAGGCGTCCGATTCTGTAATAACAACGCGCTTACCCTTAAGGCTATGCATGAGTCAGCTCCTGTAATTCATTTCAGGTTAACAGCCGGCAGGGGATAGGTTAAATCGCTGTTGTGGATACTACTGTGGTGAAATATCTTATTTAACATAATATATATTATGCGCACTGTGGATATTTCAGCGTGTCTAGGGCCAAGCCCCAAATACGGCTAGAATCGACGTTTTAGTGCTACAGGCCTCGCGACGTCCCTGTCACCCATCCTGTATATCCCGCATGGC
Source organism: Pseudomonadota bacterium (assembly GCA_038748065.1). Lineage (GTDB taxonomy): Bacteria > Pseudomonadota > Gammaproteobacteria > Pseudomonadales > Halieaceae > JBCDJG01. Next base: position 4,611 of record JBCDJG010000095.1, on the reverse strand, counting down.
GGCGGCCCATTGCCCTTGCTTGGCAACCCCGGGCATGAAGAACTCGTTCGCTTCTTACGTGCGATCAGCTCAGAACTCCCGAAGCCCGACGCCATTCTGATCATCAGTGCGCACTGGGAGGCGTCACAGTTCACCGTGCAGCACAACGCACAGCCCGAGCTGTATTACGATTACTATGGGTTTCCGCCTGAAAGCTATGAGTTGAAATATCCCGCGCCTGGCGCGCCTGCTGTGGCTCTCAGGCTTGCTGAATTGCTTTCCAGGTCAAATATAGGCCTCGCTGTGGATCACGAACGCGGCTTTGATCACGGTGTTTTCATTCCCTTGCTGCTGATGTACCCCGCGGCGAACATCCCGTGCTTACAGCTATCGCTGCGGGAAGATCTCGACGTGGCTGCCCACATTGCCCTGGGGCAAGCCCTCGCGCCCCTACGGCACGAAAACGTGCTGATTTTTGGATCTGGTTCTTCCTTTCACAACATGCAGGCCTTCAAGGACGGCTCCAGGGGGCGCGACGCGGCTGTGGCCTTTGATGACTGGCTGGGCCAGGTATGCTGTGATCTCGCCCCGCGTGACGCAGCAAATAGCCTGGTCGCATGGCAGACGGCGCCGGAGGCCGACTATGCGCATCCACGGGAGGAGCATCTGCTGCCGCTGCACGTCTGTATGGGCGCAGCCATGGCAGAAAATGAGTCCGCCAGGCGCGTTTTTAACGGGGATTTAATGGGCTATCGGATGTCTGGCTTCCTGTGGTAGCGGTTCTATTTAACATAAAACCATTATTTACTGCATGCTAAAGCTATTTATAGCGTCAGGTAGGCACTCTATATCATTGTTTTTATTGAGCTTTCGGAGACTTTATGAGCCATATACTCGTCACAGGTGCGAATAAGGGCATCGGTTATGCCACCGTCGCAGCTATTCTCGCTGAGCACCCGGAATACACGGTCATCCTTGGTGCGCGGGACCTCTCTCTCGGATCGGCAGCCCGAGAGCGCCTGCTGGAGACTGATCCCGCCTGGGCCGAGCGCCTTGTAGTACAACAGCTCGATGTGACGTCGCAGGATTCCGTCGATGCGGCCAGAGCTGCGATACTGTCGCGGTCAGGCGACTCCCCTGCCCTCGTTGGCCTCGTCAATAATGCCGGGCGCGCCGTCGGCGGCATGCAAGACATCCTCGACGTCAACGTGTACGGCATACATCGCGTCACCGAGGCCTTTGCCCCGCTGATGGCACCGGGGGGCCGAGTGGTCAACGTGGCCTCCGCTGCGGGCCCGAACTTTGTCGCCCAGTGCTCCTCCGTGCAGCAGGCGTTTTTTACCAGCGAAACGCCTGACTGGCCTACACTCGATGCCCTGATGCGAGATTGCGCTCGCCTGTCGGCAAGCGAACTGGCAGCGCTGGGGCTCGGCGAAGCGCCCCCCTACGGCGTTTCCAAAGCCTGCGCCAACCTCTACACGGTATACAGCGCAGCCCGCTGGCCCGAACTCGTCATCAACGCCTGCACGCCGGGCTTCATCGAGACTGACCTTGCCACGCCGTTCCTAGGCGGCAGGACGCCCGAGGAAGCTGGCATGAAAACACCCGCCGAGGGTGCACGCGTGATCCTGTTCCTCCTCTTCGGCAACCCCAATGGCAGTGGGCATTACTTTGGCAGCGACAGCTTGCGCAGCCCGCTGGATCGTTACCGGGCGCCAGGGTCTCCCGCATTTGCAGGTTGAGCCTTATTCATCGCGGTTGTAGCGGCCGTCGCCGTCACGGTCCAGGGCGATTCTGTAACCCGATCCCGGCGGAACGCAGGTAAAGGTGAGTACCCCTTCGGCCTCGTTCAGCCGGCTGAGAAGGCGAGAAGAAGAAATAGGCGGTTCGGCGCGCGAATCGGGCTGGTAGCTCTCCTGTGCGGGCACATAGGCCAGAGCGATCGGCGCGCCGTCCAGCACGCCGTGAGCAACGAGGTCGCATTCCGTGACTGACCCACCCAGTGTCTTTGAGACAAAGGGTGCCGCGGCTCGCGCTTCCAGTAAGCGTAAGCGATCGCGACGCTGACCGTTTGCACCCCGGCTCAAGGTGACCTGCTGTCCCACAATCGGCGCGAGGTCGCTATCAAACTCGTAGAGGAAGTCCACGAGACCCTGCCTTACGCGTTCATTCGGTATTCCTACCCGGCCCTCGTTCATTTCACAGCCGAAGTGGCCTCCGGCTAGTTCCCTTGGGCAGGGCTTCTGGCCGTTATCGAACACGCTGCCACGCAGGAAATTCAGTAAGGAATCTGTCGCGCCATCGTGTAAAAAACCGAATCCGCGTACCTGGTCGCCCTGGTGTTCTCGCGTATGCGACGGCAAAAATTCCGGACGATTCGGCAGGCCGAACATGCCTACTTTCTGGTACATGTTGCGCAGTTGCGGCACTTTCAGTATCAGCGTCTCGCCACCGTGAGCGACCTCACCCCGCGTGCCATAGAAGCCGCGCGAAGGATCGAGGCCGTGGCAGCCCTCGCAGGTCTGCCCGTCTGGTTCGGGGCCGTTGGCCCGGTAATCCCGAGGCAGTCCATCCGAGCGCCTCGGGCCGCTGAAAAAGTCAGCGCCGAGCTGGCCCGAAACGCTGTGGCTATTATCGAGCTGACGTACCGGGTTCGGCGGCATCTGCAGGGCCAGCGCAAAGTCAGCGAATTTCGACATGTCCCGCTCCAGCGATGCCACCCTGCCCGTTCGCTCGCCATTGAGGTCAACGTCCAATCCCAACAAGCCCTCGAAGGCCACGATGAAATTCAGAAAGCTGAGGCGCTCATTCAATGCCTCCGGATCACCGGTATCGATATTGCCGTCACCATCCGGGTCGATGTCGGTGCCAAAGTAGCCCGTCACGCGATCACCGCGCCAGTGCATGTGCCCATGGGTAGCGATGCCCCGCAGGGTTTGCGTGAACATGGGGCCTTTATTGCTGGCAAAGCGTCGCAGTTCACCGTTGCCGTTGACGTAGTCCAGCAGTTCGCAGCTCGGCTCGTCGGGCCCGACGAAATCACAGCCGAGTTGCGTCATGTTCTCGGTGGGAAATGGGTTGGTATTGCGCGTTGAGCCCTCGTCCGGGTTGCCCAGGTCCCAGGCCAGATGGTCCGTATCGCCAAACACATGGCACGATGCGCAGGAAGCTTCGCCGTTGGAGGAGGAGCGCATTGCGTTGTAGAGCATGAAGCGCCCTGCCTGCACGGCTTTTGGCTCGGCACTGAACATCGGCAAGCGCTGCAGTTCTTCGCCTGTTTCAACATCGAGTGTCACGATGCTGTTGTCATAGTGGGTCAATACGTAGAGCTTGGCCCCCTCCCCCGCAGATTCAGCCAGCCACAGACCGGCGGGGCCGCCTGGTACCTCGATGTGACTATTCGCCGCGGCGTAGGGGTCGAACTCTTTGCCACTGCCATCCCAGTATCGATCCTGCTCCAACTGCGCGTTCGAGTAGACCGCGACTCTGTCTGAGCCCAGCGCGGCCACGTACAACTGTTTGCCATCCTGGCTGACGCTTAGCTGCGTGGGCGTTGCGACGCTAGCCCTGGCTACCCTGGCAGGCGATTTAAGCCGCTGGTAATTGATGTGACGATTCAGGTGCCGGGCGTTCACGCTGCCATTGAAAGGATTGATAACGCTGATTTGGGAGCGGGCGATATCACCCTGCACCGTAGAGCCACCATGTTTGCCCGGGCCTTCAAAGGGCACGCGGTTCTGCGCATCAGTGTTGCTGACGTAGAGTGCGCCGCTCTTGGGATTCACTGCCATGTTAAATAGCGTTGTGCCCACATGAGCAAAGCTGCCCGTGTTCTCGAGCGTTTCGGCGTCTATCGTGAAGACATCGAGGTCAGGGAGATGGAAGCGGATGCCATTGGAAAAGTTGCGCCCGCTGTAATCGCGCCATTCGCCACTGCCCTCATCGAAGCCGACGATCATGGCGGTCCAGGGTTGGTACTCGCCGTCGCGATTAAAGCCTGTACCGGGTCGGCCGCCTGGCAATCGCCCGTCGCGCAGGCCATTGGGCGAGCTGATGCCGTCCATAACACGGCAAGGGCGATCACCGCCCAGGCCGTCTTCGACAAAGCCGTAGCACATCACGCCTTCATGCACAGCGGTGGTCTGGTTGCCAGAGTGGAATACGGCCGCATAAACACTGCGGCCATCTGCTGACACGGCCAACGCACGAGGGGTATCGCCAAAGAGTTCCACGATCGCTAGCGGACGCCCGCCCAGCGCCTCACCGCTGGCTGAAGCCTCGAAGACCCAAACATCTGCGCGCGGCACAGAGGGCTCGTGCAGCCGCGGGTCACCGGCGCCCGGCACCTTACGGATGGACGTATGCGAGCGATGCTGGCCTCGTCTCGCCGTGGTAATAAAAGCGCGCTCCCGGGCGAAAACGATATCTCGCGGCTCATCCCCAACGAGCAGTGTCTCCTCAACACGCGGTATTGGGGTACTAGGGACATCACCGCCGCAAATAACACTTCGGCTTGAAACCCAGGCCTGGCAAGGCTTTCAAGAGGGCCCTACTTATTCGGTTTCCCAGATTCACCGGTTAGCGGGCTTAAAATCTCCGCCATGTTGATCACGTTTTGCTCAAACGTGAAGC
>JBCDJG010000094.1:0-12478 GCA_038748065.1 Pseudomonadota bacterium | reverse complement strand
GGGAAATCAGGTAGATCAGGCCCGCAGTCATCCACGCCGTGGTGAGCGTCAGGCCCAGCACCACGCGCCAGTCAATGTAGAATATTTTGCTGTTGCCCATCGGGCTAGTGTAACAGATGGTGTTTGGCGGCAGCCGCCGCTGACAGCGTTTGCGACTGCCGGGCAGGTGGCAGGGTGGCCTTAATGGCTAGCGTTAGAGGCTAGCGTTAGAGGCTAGCGTTAGAGGCTAGCGTTCGAGCAGCGACAGTTTGTTGGGCTTGTTAGCCCACTCCTCGGCGTCGGCTGGGGCGTCTTTCATCTCGGTGATGTTAGGCCACACCTCGGCCAGCTCGGCATTCAGCTCGAGAAAGACCTGCTGGTCTTCGGGCAGCTCGTCCTCAGAATAAATGGCGTCGACAGGACACTCCGGTTCGCACAGGGCGCAGTCAATGCACTCGTCCGGGTGGATAACCAGAAAGTTGGGGCCTTCGTAAAAACAGTCCACAGGGCATACTTCCACACAGTCAGTGTGTTTGCACTTTATGCACTGTTCGCCAACAACAAATGTCATGCCAATACTGCCTCGTGGGGGTGGTGCCAAACTAAGGGGCGGTAGTTTACCCGCTGAGTTTTTGAATTAGAAGGCCTTTTTTGTTGCTTCAGCGCGCAGCCGGTAGAGTGCCTCGAGGGCCTGCCGGGGGCTCAGATCATCAACGTCAAGGGTGGTCAATTCTTCGACGACAGGGTGTGGTTGTGCCACGGCAAACAGATCGACCTGGGCAGGTGGCGCTGACAGGTCATGCGCGGCATGCGTCCCCTCGCCGCTCTCTAACTCCGTCAGTTTGTCCCGCGCCGCGCGCAGTACACCGGCGGGAATGCCTGCCAACTTTGCGACCTGTAGTCCGTAGCTGCGATTGGCCGGCCCCTCCTGAATATGATGCAGGAACACCACGTGATCCTCGTGTTCGGTGGCGTCCAGGTGCACATTGGCCATGGTCACGCATTCCTCCGGCAGGCTGGTCAATTCAAAGTAGTGGGTAGCGAACAGGGTGAAGGCGCGAACGGAGCGGGCGAGTTCCACGGCTGCCGCCCAGGCAAGGCTCAGCCCATCGAAGGTACTCGTGCCACGCCCAACCTCGTCCATCAGCACCAGGGATCGGGGCGTCGCGTTGTGGAGGATGTTGGCGGTTTCTGTCATTTCAACCATGAAGGTCGACCGTCCGGAGGCGAGATCGTCGGAGGAGCCAATGCGGGTGAAGATGCGGTCGATGGGTGCCAAGGTAACCGCCGCGGCCGGGACGAAGCTGCCGATATGGGCGAGCAAAGCTATCACCGCATTCTGACGCATATAAGTCGACTTGCCGCCCATGTTGGGTCCAGTAATCAGTAGCATGCGCCGTTGTTCGTTCAACAGCGTATCATTCGCAATAAAGGGCTCGTCAAGGACCTGTTCCACGACCAGGTGGCGACCCTGGCTGACCTCGAAGACCTCCTCGTCTACGAAGCTAGGCTGACACAGGTTGAGGCTATCCGCGCGCTCAGCAAGGCTTGCCAGGACGTCCAACTCTGATACGGCGGCCGCGGTGTCCTGCAGCGCAGCGAGATCTTCATTGAGACCCTCCAGAAGCTCCTCGTAGAGCGCTTTCTCCCGCGCCAGCGCGCGGCTTTTGCTCGAAAGCGCCTTGTCCTCGAAGGTCTTCAGCTCCGGAGTGATGAAGCGCTCGGCATTCTTCAGTGTCTGGCGCCGCACGTAGGCGGCAGGCGCCTGATCGGCCTGAGAGCGGCTGATTTCGATGTAATAGCCATGGACGCGGTTGTAGCCAACTTTCAGGGTGGAAATGCCCGTGGCCTCGCGCTCACGCTGTTCAATCTGGAGCAGGAAGTCGCCGGCGTTACTGCTGATTTCGCGCAACTCGTCGAGTTCTGCATCGAAACCGTCGGCGATAACACCGCCGTCACGGATTACCACGGGAGGGTTCTCGATAATCGCGCGCTCGAGAAGTTCGCAAAGAGCCGGATAGTGCCCACTCTGCTCTGTTAGCGCGTTGAGCAGTGGCGATGGGCAGTTGCCGACCTCCGCCCGCAGTCGGGGCAGTGCCAATAGCGAGGACCGAAGCCGGGTGAGGTCCCGCGGCCTTGCTGAGCGCAGGGCAACGCGGCTCAGAATGCGCTCCATATCGCCAATTGGCTTCAGTGCGTCGCGCACGGGTTCGAAGCCGTAGTTGTATTTCAAGGCGTTGAGGGCGGCCTGCCGCGCCTCGAGCTCGCTGATATCGGTCAGTGGACGGTGCAGCCAGCGTTTCAACAGGCGGCTGCCCATCGCGGTGATTCCGGTATCCAGCACTGCGTACAGCGTGTGACTGTCGCCCCCGTTCAGGTTCGTATCAATTTCGAGATTGCGTCGCGTCGCCGCATCGAGGATCACGCTATCCGCGCGCCTCTCCTCGCCGATTGCGCGGATGTGGGGTACGCGTGAGCGCTGCGTATCCTTCACGTACTGTAGCAGGCAGCCCGCGGCGCCCAGCGCCAGCTCCAGGTGATCGCAACCGAAGCCCTGGAGATCATGGCTTTGGAATTGCTGGTTCAATGACCGGCGGGCACTTTCGAGGTCGAACTCCCACGCTGGCAGTGATCGGCCGCCCGGGCGAGACGTGATGGCGGTATGGCCAATGGTCTCAGCGTACAGTGTCTCCGCGGGGTCGAGACGTTCCAACTCGCTCGTCAGGGCCTCCTCGCCGCTGATCTCCAGCACCCGGAAGCGCCCGCTCGCCAGATCCAGATAAGCGAGGCCGTAGCGTTCTTCATGCTGAACGAGCGCCAGCAGCAGCGTTTCGGCGCGTTCATCCAGGAGCGCTTCGTCGGTCAGGGTTCCGGGCGTCACCACGCGGACGATCTTTCGTTCTACCGGGCCCTTGCTAGTCGCGGGGTCGCCAATTTGTTCGGCGATTGCCACAGAAACGCCGGCTTTGACGAGGCGTGCCAGGTAAGCCTCTGCTGCGTGATAGGGAACCCCGGCCATGGGTATAGGTTCGCCAGCGGACTTGCCGCGGCTGGTCAGGGTAATATCCAGCAATTCTGCGGCGCGCTCGGCATCCTCAAAGAAGAGCTCGTAAAAATCGCCCATACGGTAGAAAACCAGGTCCTGAGGGTGTTCCGCCTTGATGGCCAGATACTGGACCATCATGGGGGTATGTTTGGCGTTCACGTCCTGGGTCAATGGTCTTGTTCTTTAGTGCCGAGAGCTGCCCGGCAAATATTACATCCCGTCGGTGCAAGGTGCTACTATCCTCGTCCCTCGCCTCACCAAAAGAGATACATCATGGAGCAAACACTCACGCTATGGCATGCCCTTGTTGCATCCGGGGACCCTGCCGGACTGGATGAGGTGCTCGCAGACGACTGCGTTTTCATCTCGCCGATTCTGCACACGCCACAGCAGGGTAAGGACCTGGCCCGCTTCTACCTCACTGGTGCGATGCACGTCTTTAACGACAGCTTTCACTATGTGAAGGAAGTGATTGCCGACAACCACGCGGTACTTGAGTTCAACTGTACGGTCGATGACGTGGTGATTAACGGGGTGGATATCATGACCTTTGATGAGGAGGGTAAGATTTGTGAGTTCAAGGTCATGCTGCGACCGCTCAAGGGCATGCAAATGATGCAGACAAAAATGATGGCTATGCTCGATGCGATGTCTGGACGAGAACAGACTGAACAAGAACAGTCTGCCAAGGAGAGAGCGTTATGAGTGACGCGGGAGAGCTGGTTAACATCGACATTGCAGATGGGGTCGCGCTGCTGACACTGAATCGGCCTGATGCCTTGAATGCGCTGTCCCAGGCAATGACGCGCGCATTGCTTGAGGCCATCGAGCAAGCGACGTCGGACGAAAGCGTGCTTGCCGTAGTACTCACAGGCCGCGGCAAGGCTTTTTGTGCGGGCGTTGATTTGAAGGAGTTGGCGGGGGGTAATGGCATGATGGGCGCCGATAATCTGGGGCCCGAGTCCCAAATTATGAGGGCCATGCGTGATTGCCCCAAGCCGCTGATTGGCGCCATCAATGGCTTTGCCGTCACGGGTGGTTTTGAAGTGGCCCTGGCCTGTGATTTTCTTTACGCAGCCGATACGGCGCGATTTGCCGATACCCACGCCCGCGTTGGGCTGTTGCCTGGCTGGGGTTTATCGCAGAAGCTGCCGCGCCTGGTTGGGATCAACCGGGCCAGGGAGATCAGTTTCACTGGCAATTACTTCAGCGCCGATGAAGCCTATGCCTGGGGGCTGGTGAACCGTGTGCTGCCGCAGGAGCAATTGCTGCCTGAGACTCTCGCCACGGCTCGCCAGATCGCCGAGAGTGAGCCGGATGCGCTGCCGCGGATCAAGCAAATGATGAATGAGGGTTGGGAGATGAGCCTCGGCGATGGACTGTCGATGGAGGGTGAGCGCTCCGGGGCCTACAACAGCCGGAAGAGCGTGGCGCACATGGAGCAGCGCCTACAGGAGTTGCGGGCGCGCAGCAAACGCGCCTGATTCGTATCGCGATGCCGATTGAACTGGATATCCAGGGCCATGCAGCCCTGATAACCCTGAACCGTCCGGACAAGCGCAACGTGCTTGACCTCCAGGCCAGTCGTGCCCTCGCTGATGCCGTCGACGCAGCGCTTGGAGCGGCAGCGGTTCGGGCGGTCATCGTGGACTCCCGAGGCAAAGCCTTCTGTGCAGGGGGCTCCTTGGATGAATTGCTCAAGGCCCGGGAGGAACCCGAACTCCTGCAGCAGATTTACGCGGGCTTTCTGGCCGTCCTGCGCTGTCCACTGCCGACGCTGGCGCTGGTTCAGGGGCTAGCGCTTGGTGCGGGTTTGAACCTTGCACTGGCCTGCGATATGCGAGTGGTCGCGCCGCAGGCGCGCTTCGATACGCGCTTCATGCAGTTGGGGATTCACTGCGGCGGTGGCCACAGCTGGCTGCTGCAGCGTGCGCTGGGCTACGAGGCTGCGAGTGCAGCACTGCTGCTGGGCCAGACATTTGACGGTGAGGAGGCGGTGATCCGTGGACTGGCACTGGAATGTGTAGCGACGGAGCAGCTGCAGGCCCGTGCGAGGGCATTGACAGAAGACCTGGCGACTGTGCCGCGTGAGCTGCTGGAGGCGAGCAAGGCCAGCCTGCTGGAAGCGGCGGACGGCGCAAGCCATGAGGCAATGCTGTCGAGAGAGTTCGAGCGGCAGACAGCGTCCCTGAGACACCCCCATGCGAAGCGCCGCCTGGCCGAGATACGGCAGTTGATCAGCTCGCGATGAGCGCGATTACCGTTACCGCTTTTACTATTGCCGGGCCGGGCGATATGATCGGGGGATTTTCCAGAATACTCTTAACAGGACCTTTCCATGCCCGACTCCTCTGTGCTCAACCCCGCCATGCTCAAGGATAAACGCGTCGTGATTACCGGGGTTGCCGGCACCCTCGGCAAGGCTGCGGCCGTAGTCGCCAGGGGCCATGGCGCTGAAGTACTGGGCCTGGATATCGTTGCTGCCGAGGCACTGGAGCATGTGGACAGTTATCACTGCGTTGACCTCACCGATCGAGCGGCAACCCAGGCGTGTTTTGCTTCACTGGGGCCCGTCGACGCCTTGCTCAATATCGCGGGGGGATTCGCCATGGGTACGGCTGCGTCAGAACCCGATGATGAGCAGTGGGACTGGATGTTCAAGATCAATGTCTCGACAAACCGCAATGCAACGATGGCGGCTGTGCCGCTGTTAAGAGCGCGAAGCGGTGGCGCTATAGTGAATGTCGGTGCTCTGGGTGCTGTGAGCGGTCTTGCCGGGATGAGTGCTTATGGCTGCGCCAAGTCATCGGTGATGCGACTCACGGAAAGCCTGGCCGAGGAGCTGAAGAGTGATGGCATTAACGTCAATGCGGTGCTGCCGAGTATGATAGATACACCGGTTAATCGTGCCGATATGCCTGATGCCGATTTCAGCACCTGGGTTGCCCCGGAGAAGCTGGCCGAGGTCATGTGTTTTCTGGCGTCCGAGGGTGCCAGCGCCATCCACGGTGCCTTGGTGCCGGTTCGAGGCCTGGTGTAGGCATAGCGTTAGCAGCACGTCCGGGGGCCAGCCATGTGGTATGCCATTATTAGCGAAGATGTTGACGACTCCAGAGCGGGGCGGGCGACGCACCGAACGGCCCACCTGGCGCGATTGCAACAGCTCGCGAACGACGGTCGCCTGCTTGCGGCAGGTCCGCATCCAAAGGTTGACTGCGAGGACCCGGGCGATGCGGGTTTCAGCGGCAGCCTGATCATCGCCGAGTTCGACTCTCTTGCCGCTGCGCAGGCCTGGGCCGACAGCGACCCCTATGTGCTCGGCGGTGTCCACAGCTCGGTCACCGTGAAGCCCTACAAGAAGGTCCTGCCCTGATCCGGCGCGGCCCGTGGAGGGCACCGAGTTGACGGGTCCTGAAAAGGGCAGCGACGCCGCCGATATCGTCAAACTGGAGGAGTGGCTGCCGGTTCTACGCGATCGCACGCTGCAGGCGGCGCGCAGCACGGGCGCCTTCGCCAGTGGTATGGCGCGCGTTTACGTGGCCATGCGGCCGCTTGCCAGCCTCATTAACCGCCGCGCCGATGTCTCGGAGGAAGAACTTCATCTGGCACTCGACACGCTGTTCGAGGCCTTGAGCCAGCATCCTCTCGTGGGGCAGTTGCGCGATCTCACCCAGCGGCTGCGAGAGGACAAAATCCTCCCGAACGAAGAGAGCACTGAAAACCTCCTGCGGTTCTTGATTGACCAGATCACCGCGCGCAGCGTAGTGCCGATTCCCGACCAGCTCACCGATGAGTTCTGGGCCTTCTTTAATGAGCTGATGAGCGAACCCGAACTGCAGGGTCTCGGCGAAGTCAGCCTGGATGTCCTGCGCATCGTAACCACGGCTTATGAGCCCCTGATGGTAGAGCTGATCAATCAGCTGAAGCACCTGAGACGCAATAATAACCGTCATATGCGTGAGATCATGCAACAAACGCGCGTCGTACGTTCTGATCTCGAAATCTTCCGCCGCCAGATCGGGGCGCTCGCGTATATCCGCGCGTTTTTCGATTTAGAGCCTGACGATTTGTTGGGGCAGGCAGAGGTTGTGGCTGCTATGGTGCGTGAGTTTGGCCCTTTCTTCATCAAGATGGCCCAGGTGGCGGCGTCCTCGTCCGAATTCCTGCCGGACGAGATGGCGGATGCGCTATCAGTCTTCCAGGATGACGTGGAACCCATGTCCCCCTCTGAAGTCGAGCAAGCCTTCATGGAGAGCTTTGGCGAGATGCCTGGCGATCGCTACTACCAGTTCGACGCTGCGAAACCGTTGAAATCTGGCTCTATCGCGTCTGTGTACCTCGCGCAGCGGCCGCTAACGCGGCGCGGTGGCCGCCAGGTCCTGTCCCCGGTGGTTGTGAAAGTCGGACGGCACAATCTCGAGCGGGAGTTCGTTATTGGGCAAACGGTGATCAAGCTGGCGATACTGTCTAGTCACTACTGGGCGCCGCATTCCAAGCTGGCGCCGTTTCTGGATTCCTGGCTCGAACAGGTAGACGTTTTTGTCGACGGCTTTCGGGCCGAACTGGACTTCGAGACGGAGGCGGCGGTGCAGGCCCGGTTCGCAGAGCGGGCAGTAAATACGGGCGGCTGGCACGTGCCTCGCGTATTTCACGCAACGCGGCGAATTATTGAGATGGAGTATGTGGAGGGCGGCAAGAATTTGACTACCGCCTTTGACGGCATGAAGCCGCGGCGTGCGGCGCGTCTCAGACGGCGAACCGGAAAAGCATTTCTGCATACCGTGCTGTCACACATGCTGGTTTATCAGGAATTTCATGGCGATCTGCACCCGGGCAATATCCTGCTGGGCCCCCGGGATCGGCTCTACCTGATTGACTGGGGCAACAGCGTCGATATCAGTGGCATCTGGCGACCCACACTGCGTTACGTGCAAGCCATCCTGGCGGGCGATGCGGCGGCTATTACAGACGCGATGATCGACCTGGGTACGCATCCGCAGGACCTCCTGCCGCGGCGTCGTGAGATTCTCGGCCTGGTTAAGGGGAGTCTGGAGGAATCCGGAGTGAGCCCCCTGGGCATCGATTTCCCGCTGACGCTCTATCGCGAAGGTGTTGTCGGCTTGCAGCGTCGGGCGGAGCTGGCGTTGAACCTCGCAACGCTTATGGGGCGGCAAGGTATTGTCGTGAACAGTCAGTACATGCATTTGACGCGCTCTTTCACCGCGATGGTTGGCTCCTTTATGGGCATTTACAGTAGTCTCCCGCGTTGGGCCCTGGCCCAGGACGTGGCCGAGGTCCTGGCCTGGTTCCCTTCCTTGGAAACCTATCGCCAGGCGAATGGCTATCGCCGACGCCTGGCACGTCAGATCGCTCGGGACCTGGCCGGAGCAGTTAACGGTCGGAGATCGCCAGACGCCTGATCGCGATGCGCCTTATGGTGGTGCGATCGCACAGCTATGGTGCATCTAGTCCGGTGCACGGCGACTAATCCCGCCCGACTAATCCCGCCGAACACAGTGGCCTGGAACTTGCAATCCTCGCGGTCACCAGAATATGGCGGTCACTAAAATAAAAGGAGAGCCCCATGTCCGACGCCCCCAAGGGTGAACGAGAAGAAAAAACAGCGATCTCCTTGCTGGAGCGCAGCGGTTGGCGCCCTACGCCCGGCATACTGGGTCAGCATGCCGCTAGCCCGCAGTCTATCCACGCGCTTCTTGGTTACTTCCTTAATGACAGGGACTCCCCCACGCCATTTCCCGGGCGCGACATGCTGTTGGACAGCAGCCTGTTTGAGTGGGGGGTTGCGCCGCCGCTGGAGCGTGTGGTCACCGGGCGTGATGAGCTCGATCTCCTGCTCAGTCTGCCGGAGGTTTATCGGCACAGCGTATCGGTGGTCGAACCCTGGAAAAACGTCGGCATCAACCTGCAGGGAGAAGAGGTAAGGGCCTCAAAGAATACCGCCTACATCTTGCAGCAGGTAGCCGATGCTGACACCATTCTCTACCCGCTTTGGCAGAGCGGACTTGCCAATCCCGAACGGCTGGCGGACATTCTCAGCGCAGGCGTTGCTACCATCGTGCAGGGAGGCAATCCGTCGGTCTATGACGCCGGATCGTTCGATGGCTCCAGGGCCGGCATTGAGGACCTCCTCACTCTCATCGATGAGTTATTGATTCGCCGTTCGGGCCACAGTGGCCCCAGCATATTCATTTGCCTTGGCCACCAGATGGCCGCCGCGGCCCATGTGCGTCTGCTGAAGCGTGCGTGCCGAGAGGTTGCTAACCTCGACCACCTGCCGCTGGATCCCGGCGGCCTGTCCCTCGCTACTTTGAAGCGCGTTTGTGGACGCATCGCCGAGGTTGGCGAGAACCTGCCAGTCGTCAAAAACGGCCAGACCATCGCTCGCGGCTGGCATGACACCAAGTTCGCTGTCGCGCCCAACGAGGAGTTTGAGGTCGGCACCCGACGCCTGCTGCCCTATAAGCGGCGGGCGCCCAGTGAGCATGTGCCGGGGGAACTGCATGATGCCCACGCCCTCATAGCTGATGACCTGGAGGGCGTGATCGACACGATGCTGACAATGGAGAGGGAATTAAGCATCGAAATGTTTCACGGCGATGAGGTCAACGAGGAGGCGGCGCTGTTTGTAAACTGGGGCTACAAGGTGCTGCACGATACCCTTGTGCCGCTGCGCTACGAAGTAGCGGTATCGCCACTGTCCTGGCTCCTGAGCCTGCCCTACGCTGTGGAAATCCTCTCCCAGACCCAGGTTGATGACACGACCTTCACGGAGGTGTCCACGACCTGCATCTATTATAAGGACTGGGAGACCCATACGATCAGGCGCTCATTTACCTGCCAGTTCCATCCAGAGCTCATGGCGGACATTCGCGATATCGGCAAACGTGATGGGCCCCGTTACGCTGAACTGAAAGACAACGATGGAGTGCGTCTCTTCATTCGCTTGCTCTACTACGGCATGCAGGAGTAGGGCCTGCATCGGTGGCCTCAGACAGGCAAGGGCTCAGAATAGTGCGAGCAACAGCCACAGACTGGCGGTGGCGATGCTGCCCAGCGTCGCGACCATGCCGATAGGCCTGCACACAAAGGGCCCCAGTTTGGTGAGGCCCAGATAGTGCAGTATCCGCCCAGCCAACAGCGTGGCACCTACGCCATGAAGCCAGCCCGGCGATGCGCCAAGCAATTCCATAGCCAGCAGTAGCATCAGGGCAATGGGCACGGTCTCGATAAAGTTGGCCTGCCCCCGAATTCGACGCAACATCTCGTCATCGTTGCCGTCTCCAATATCGATGCCCTGCTTGACGCGGAACAGCCCGACGCGCAGCGTCATGGGCAGAAAGATAAGCCCGGCCAGGGCGATGTAGAGTGGGGCAATTGAGATCGACAGGTTCATGCGGCTTTCCTCCGGGTTGTTATGATGTTGTGATCGGCCTGTGCTGAGGGCTGCAATGATAAGCGAGCTTCGCCGCCGGTCAGGGCTTAGCTGCCTCTTGAAAACTGTCAGCCAGGTGTTTGACGAAGAGCCGCACTTTCGCAGACAGGTGACGATTCTGTGGGTAGACCGCCCAAACGCCCGTGTCTGTAGGATTAAACTCTTCAAGGACCGGGATCAGGCTACCGCTTCGGAAATGCTCCTCAAGGTAAAAGCTGGGTAGCTGTGCGATCCCAAGCCCGGCGACCGCCGCGTGGATGAGCGCACGCCCGTTATTGCTGCGCCAGTTCCCGCTGACCGGTAGATCAAAGTTGCGCTTGTTCTCGCGGAAGCGCCAGGTCTGCAGTGTGCCGACGAGGCAGTTGTGATTGGCCAGGGCATGGACGTTGGGCGGGCTGCCGTAACGCTCAACGTAGGCGGGCGCTGCGCAGGTCAGCAGTCGTCTCGCGCCGATTCGACGGGCAATCAGGCTAGAGTCCTGCAGCGTGCCAGCGCGAATAGCGAGATCATAGCCCTCGGACATGAGGTCGATCAGGCGGTTGCTAAGATTTAACTCGACCGCAACAGCAGGGTGCTGTTGCATGAAACTGATCGCAGCGGGGGCGATAAAATCCTCCCCGAAGGCACCCGCAACCGTGATGCGTAAATTGCCCCGCGGCCTTTCCTGAAGGTCGACGACCGCTTGCTCTGCATCTACCAGTGATCCGACGATGTCCTGGCAGCGCAGGTAAAAGGCGTTGCCAACCTCTGTCGTCGATACATTGCGGGTGGTACGAAGCAATAACTGCGCGTCCAGCCGGTCTTCCAGTCGCGTGATCTGACGGCTGACGTGCGAGCGCGAGACGCCCAATTCTTCGGCTGCGCGACTGAAACTGCGGTGTTGGACGACGCTGACAAAGGCTTCAATGGCATCCCAGCGGTGTATGGACACGGCTTATTGTTTCTCAGCTGCAACAGTATTGTGCAATGTAGGCTATTTATCTTCTAAACTGCAACTATTTAAATGGATGGTCTGGAGAACAAGGAGCGTAATAATGAAAACACGTGCGGCTGTGGCCTTTGAGGCCGGTAAACCACTGGAAGTGGTAGACGTCGAACTGGAGGGGCCCCGCGCGGGCGAAGTGCTGGTAGAAGTCAAGGCGACCGGCGTCTGTCATACCGACGCGTTTACCTTGAGCGGCGATGATCCAGAGGGCGCCTTCCCGGCCATTCTGGGCCATGAGGGCGCCGGTGTTGTGGTTGATATCGGGGAGGGCGTAAGCAGCCTGAAGCCCGGCGACCATGTGATACCGCTTTACACTCCTGAGTGCCGGGTGTGTGACTTTTGCCTCCATCCGAAGACCAACCTGTGCCAGGCAATCCGTGAAACCCAGGGGCAAGGCGTGATGCCCGATGGCTCAAGCCGATTTTCTGTCGATGGTAAACCTATCCTGCACTACATGGGCTGCTCGACCTTCTCCAACTACACGGTATTGCCTGAGATAGCACTTGCCAAAGTGCGCGAGGATGCCCCCTTCGATAAGATCTGCTACATCGGCTGCGGTGTGACGACCGGTATCGGCGCCGTTGCGTTCACCATGAAGGTGGAGCCCGGTTCCACAGTCGCGGTCTGGGGCCTCGGTGGTATTGGGCTCAACGTTATTCAGGGCGCCAAGATGGTTGGTGCCACGCGCATCATTGGCGTCGATATCAACCCGTCCAAGGTCGAGCTGGCGAAGCAATTTGGCATGACCGACTTTGTGAACCCCAAGGAGGTGGATGACGTTGTGGGCCACCTGGTGGAAATCACCGGTGGTGGGCTGGACTACACCTTTGAGTGTATCGGCAACGTGAACACTATGCGTCAGGCGCTGGAGGCCTGCCATAAGGGTTGGGGCGAGAGCTGCATCATCGGTGTCGCAGGTGCGGGCCAGGAAATCAGCACCCGGCCCTTCCAGTTGGTCACCGGCCGTAGCTGGAAAGGCACGGCGTTTGGCGGGGCGCGCGGCCGTACCGATGTG
>JBCDJG010000093.1:0-12787 GCA_038748065.1 Pseudomonadota bacterium | reverse complement strand
CGGCATAACTACCAAGTGCTCAATAGCGATGAGCTCAAGGAGTATGTTGACTCCGATTGCTACCTGGGCGGCCTCTACAACGACGCCAATGGACACATTCAACCGCTGAATCTCTGTATTGGTGAAGCGCGCGCTGCCGAGAGCCACGGTGCGCGAATCTACGAGCAGAGTCGCGTCCTTGATATTGAACACGGTGCCGAGGTGGTCGTGCGCACTGAGCGTGGCGCCGTGCGCACTCGCCGTGTTGTGCTTTGCGGTAATGCGTACATGGGCGGCCTGATCCCCAAGCTCGCCAGCCGCGTGTTGCCATCCACCAGTTCGATCATTGCCACTGAGCCCCTGAGCGAAGAACTGGCAGCAAAGCTGATGCCTGGCGACGTGGCCGTGTGCGATCCGCGCACTGCGCTGGATTATTTTCGGCTCTCCGCGGACCGCCGAATGTTATTCGGTGGCCTTGCTAACTACACCGGGCTGGAGTCGAGTAATACAGAAGCGGTGTTGAGAAAAAAGATGCTCAAGGTCTTTCCGCAGCTCGCCGAAGTGAAAACGGAGTACGTCTGGAGTGGCAACATGGGTATTGGCCTCAACCGCATGCCGCAGCTCGGGCGGCTGGCGGATAACGTCTTCTACATCCAGGCCTACTCGGGACACGGTGTAGCGCCTACGCACATAATGGCGCGGATCACTGCCGAGATGCTTGCCGGTCGGCCAGAGCGCTTCAACGTCTTTGCCAGCATTCCGCATTGGCCCTTTCCCGGTGGCAAGCTCTTCCGGCGGCCAGCGCTGGCTATCGGCATGTCTTACTTCAAGCTGCTTGATGAGATGTAAGCAGTCGTATCAGGCAGGCAAAAAAAGGGCGCTCAGAGAGCGCCCGAGAAACCGATCCCGATGGCATGGGATCAGTGCGATGAACCTTTCTCAGTCTGTTTGAGCCGGGATCAGCATGAGATAGACCTTGTGCACTTTCTCGATCACCTCTGCGGTACCTTTCCATCCTTGTGGAAAGACCCAGCTATCGCCGGCTTTCACTTCATCCACCTGACCGCTGACGGAAGTGAACTTCCAATGCCCGGCCAGCAGGTGGCAGAACTCCGTGACGTCCAGATCGAGCTCGAGTGTGCCGACATCACAGGTCCAGGTGCCTGCCGCGAGCTCTGAAGGACCAAACTCACCTTCGAAGAAACCTCCATCAAGCTGCTCAGGCAGTGGTCCTACCGGCGTGCCGAAGCTGTCGACGGCAACAAGGTCTGTAATTGACGCCGGCTGTTTTTGAACACTGATTTCGGGCATGGGTGATCTCCTTGTGATCTTGTCTCTAGCGGAGAGAAGTACACCATATGCCCCTTGGCCCTTCTTCCTAGCCGGTCGGCACGGAGGAGCCTGGCTCTTGGCGCTGGTTATACTGCCAACCGGCGAGGCACTGGCGGGGTAGGGAGTAGAGCGTGAAGCAAACCGATACTGACGTCGTGATTATCGGCGGTGGACACAATGGCCTGACCTGTGCCGGCTACCTGGCGCGAGCGGGTCGGCGGGTCACCGTGCTTGAAGCGCGTGATGTGGTTGGCGGCGCTGCCGTGACGGAAGAGTTCCACCCAGGGTTTCGTAACTCGGTTTATTCCTATTCGGTAAGTCTGCTGCATCCGGAAGTGATTAGCGATTTGAGCCTGGAGCAACACGGCTTGGAAATCATGGAGCGGCCGGCCGGTACGCTGAGCCTGCTGGAGAACGATCACCTGCTGTTGACGCGCGACGACGCGCAGGCTCGCGCTGAAATTGCGCGGTTCTCACCGCGCGATGCTGAGCGTATCGAGGAATTTGACGAGGGCATTGCGACGGTGGCGATGGCCCTGCGCGAGCTGGCAACCCAGGCGCCGCCCAATCTGGGGGGTGGCTGGCGTGATATTGTCGGGCTGTTAAAGGCCGGTAAGGTGGGCTGGTCGCTCGATAAAAGGCACCAGATGATCCTGGCGGAGTTGATGACGCGCTCTCTTGGTGACTACCTCGATATGTGGTTCGAAGGTGAGGCCCTCAAAGGCGTGCTCGGCCTGGAAGGCGTTATCGGAAACTTCGCGGAACCCTACCAGGCGGGTACGGCTTATGTGCTCTTGCATCACGCCTTCGGCGAGGTAAAAGGCAAGGCTGGCGCCTGGGGTATTGCACGTGGTGGCATGGGTGCCATCACCCAGTCTATGGCGGCCTTCGCTGAAAGCCGCGGCGCGCGCATAGAGACCGGAGCACCGGTAGAGCGGGTGATGACAGAAAACGGCCGCGCCGTTGGCGTTGTCACGGCGGACGGCCGTGAGATCACGGCACAGCACGTCGCGGCCAACGTTCACCCGCAAATTTTGTTGCAACGGCTTCTTGGCGAAGAGTACCTGGAGCCCGAAGAACAGCGCCGCATAGCGGGTTACCGCAGTCACTCTGCGACCTTTCGGATGAACGTAGCGCTCTCCGAGTTGCCACAGTTCAGCTCCATGGCTGGCCGGGGCGAGGAGCACTTCAAGGGCGCGATCGAGGTTAGCCCCTCCCTCGACTACATCCAGCAGGCATACCTGGATGCACGCCTGGGAGGCTGGTCGAAGCGGCCTGTGATCTCTATGCAGGTGCCTTCAACCCAGGATGATTCCCTGGCGCCGCCCGGCGGCCATGTGGCCTCCCTGTTCTGTCAGCACTTTCAGCGACACCTGCCCGACGGCCGCGATTGGGATGAGGTTCGCGACGAGGTGGCCGACCTGGTGATCGACACCATCGATGCCTATGCGCCGAACTTCAAGGCCTCTGTCGTTGGGCGACAGATCAAGACGCCGCTGGATATCGAACGCGATCTCAATATGGTGGGCGGCGATATTTTCCACGGGGCATTGCATCTCGACCAGTTTTATTCCCTGCGGCCCATACCCGGGCATGCGGCGTACAAGATGCCGGTAGACGGCGTCTACCTCTGCGGGTCTGGCGCGCATCCTGGCGGCGGGGTCAGTGGCCTGCCGGGACGGAACGCCGCGCAAGCCATACTCCGCGCCAGCTGATTGCCACTGCGCGCACAAGGAGGAAAGGTATATCGATATCTATTCTCTGACCATAGCGATTAGCGTTGCCGTCTTCGTGTTTGTCGGCAGCTATAGCGGCCGGCAGGTTAAGCAGTTGGACGATTATTTTGTGGCGGGTCGTCGGGCGCCGACCCTGTTGATTGTCGGTACGCTAGTGGCGAGCGTTTTCAGCACGACCCTGTTCCTCGGTGAAGCCGGTTTTACCTATGATGGTCAGCTTGGGCCTTACATTCTGCTACCGGGCATTGCCGTAGCTGGCTACGTATACGGCGCGCTACTGTTTGGCACCTTTTTGCGTCGCAGCCGCGCGCCTACCGTCGCAGACTTTCTCGGGCAGAGGTTCCGAAGCCGCCGGGTTCAGCAAGCCGCAGGCTGGACCATCGTGCTCGGCCTGGGTGGCTACCTGCTCGTGGTGACCCAGGGGGCAGCGATTCTGTTGTCTGACCTGACTGAGCTCGATTACACAAGCGCCTTACTCGTGGCGTGGATGAGCTATACGCTGTTTACCCTCTACGCTGGTTCAAAGGGCGTCATCATTACCGACACCATGATGTTCCTGTTATTCGGCGTCGCTACCCTGATCTTCAGCCTGGTGATCGTCGATCAGTTTGGCGGTGTCACACAGGCCGTCGAGACCCTGACCGCCACGGAGCCCAAGCGCGATATTACGGCCTGGCACGGAACCATTGGCGAAGGTACACCCTGGCCCACGGCGCTCGATTTCTTTATCTGGATCATTGTGATCGACCTGGCCTGGGGTTTGGTGTATGCGGTTAGCCCCTGGCAGGCGAGCCGACATCTGATGGCCCGCGATGAGCACGTGGTACTGCGCTCAGCGATTTACGCGTGTTTTGCCGTCATCGTGATGCAGGTGCTGGTGTACGGCGTCGGCGGTTTGATCAATCTGGCCAACCCCGAGATCAGCCCATCAGAGACTGTCTTCCTGTGGGCCGCCAAGGCCCTGGTGCCCGGGTGGTTGGGTGCAATTCTGTTGGCGGGCATTATGGCGGCCGCCCTATCCTCGGCGTCGACTTTTCTCTCACTGGTGGGGTTTAGCGTCAGTAATGACTTGCCACGAGAGGCGGGGTCGCTGACCTTGTCGCGCACGCGGGTCATCATGTGTGGCACAGGCCTGGCCGTGCTGGCCGCGAGCTTTCTCGTGCCGCCCAACGTATTCTGGATTACGCTGTTTATCGGGACCGTGTTCGCCTCTTCCTGGGGGCCGGTCGGCTTTATGGCCGTCTGGAGCAAGGGTATTACGGCGGACGGCGCATTCTGGGGCATTGTTGCAGGCTTCTTCGGCAATGTGATTCCCGCCGCCTTTGTGTACCTGGGCTGGCTCGACCTGCCCAGCTACCTCGATCCCGCAGTGCTGGGCGTGCTGGCCAGCGTCTTGACGATAGTCTTCGTGTCGAGGCGCGGCGAGGTCAGTATCGAGGAGAGGCAGTATCGCGAACGCCTGCATGAGACACCGGCAGGCGATCGCGACGCACTAAAGCTGCGCCGCACTGTGACCGCACCGCTGCTGCTGGTGGCCTACGGGCTCGTGATGCCGCCCATCCTGCTGTATAGCTACGTGCGCCCCTATCAGCGAGGCACAGGGGAGATTCTTCCGGGCGATGCGATCAACTGGTCAGGCGCCGAACCGTGGTTTGTGTTCGGCCCCGCGATCCTTTTCATACCGCTGGGGCTGATCAGTGCCCTGGTGATCTGGCGACGCTACCGGCCGCTAACCAGCTGACTGCTAGCGGCGATCTTTAAGGATACGCTGCGCCGCGTTGTGCCCGGGCGCGCCGGTGACGCCGCCGCCTGGGTGCGCACCCGAGCCGCACAGGTAGAGCCCCGGTACCGGTGTCGCGTACTGGGCTGCCTGCGGATGGGGCCGGGCGCTGTACAGCTGGTCTGGTTCGAGGCGGCCGTGGCAGATGTCGCCTCGGGTCATGCCAAAGAGGCGTTCAATATCCAGTGGTGTTAAACACTGCGTCGCCACCAGAATATCGCGCAGATTAGGAATAAAGCGGCTGACGTGGTCGAGAATGTTGTCAACGACCTGGGGTTTGCGCTCGTCCCAGTGGGCGCCGCCCTGCAGGTCGTAGGGCATGTATTTGCACAGCAGGCTCATGACATGGGTGCCTGGAGCCTCAGTGAGCGTATCGTCCAGGCTACTGGGGATGATGGCCTCAATGATTGGCGGATCGGCCGGTATACCAGCACGGGCCGAACGGTAGGCCTCGTCGAGGTGCCCCATGCTCTCGATAAAGGTGATACTGGCGCAGTGCTGCGGCCCGACTTCGCTGCCCGGTAGCGCGGCAAATTCCGGTAGCGCCGACAGCGCCAGGTTCATGCGTAGCGAGGCCGATTCCTGGCGAAAGGCGCCGATATCACGAGCGAAGCTCTCGGGCAAATGCTGCTGACCTAACAGTTTCAGGAAGGTCCTCTTCGGATCGGTGTTGGCGGCAATAACCGGCGCACTCAGCTCCTCACCGTTGGCCAGGCGCAGCCCTTTTACGGCGCCCCTATCCAGCAGTATTTTCTCCACCGGTGACTCGCAACGGATATCTACGCCGCGCTCACGCGCCGCGGCGGCCATCGCCTGGGTGATGGAACCCATGCCGCCACGCACCAGGCCCCAGGCGCCTTTGCGGCCCGCGATTTCGCCCACGGCGTGGTGCAGCATGGCGAGGCTTGCACCCGGTTGGGTCAGGGGTGCGAAATTGGCAGGCATGATGTGAGATGTCACCATGGCTTTGACCTTGGGACTCTCAAACCAGCGTTCGATGATGCTTTCAGGTGCGCCGATAAAAAACTGCAGTAAGCGCCAGCGACTGTCTTCATCAAGTTTGTAGACATCCATGCCCAGCTTGACCGCATCCAGCATGTCACCCATGCCGCCGGCGTGCAGTTTGGGGGGTTCGCGCAGCCATTGCTTGGCAAGGATATTCCCCACCTTCTCGATGCTGTCTTCGAAGGCGAGCATGGCGTCGTAGTCACGGCTCGAGAACTTCTCGAACTGTGCGCGATCATGGTCTTCCTCGCCATTGAGCAACAGGTAATCGCCGTGACTGTCGAGGTAGAGTGAGTTACCCAGCAGGATCGGCTCGTAGCCATAGCGCTCAAGCTCCAGATCGCGCACGACTTCCGGGCGCAGCAGGCTGACCACGTAGGACGCCAGTGAGTTGCTATAGCCCGGGTGAAACTCCTCGCTCACCGCTGCGCCGCCAACGACATGGCGCGCCTCCAGCACGCAAACGCGCATACCACCCCGAGCCAGGTAGTTTGCGGTGGTCAGGCCGTTGTGACCTGCGCCAATGACGATGGCGTCGAAAACGGTGTCGCTCATGCCTGGTGCAATATCCTTATATCCTGAGTATGCCAGTTATAGCAGCTCACCGACGGCGCGGTGAGCTTGCATGACGGCAGTCTCCAGCATGGCACTGGCACCGGCGTCAGAATTCGCCACCGCGATGCGCCCGTAGGGCTGGCGCGCCTTAACATGGGGGTAGCGTGGATCATCCCAATCTTCGTACATCTCATCTTCCATCTCGCTGTACCAGGACGAATAGCCATGCGCCCAGCGGTTAACGGTAATACCGGCGATATCCGCCGCTGGATCAAAGCCACCCTCGGACAGCATGCCGCCAAGCTGGCGTCGAATCTCTCGCTCCATCTCTTCGAAGGGCGTGGTCATTAGCTCGTGACGACCGAGGCGATACTGCTGATGACGGCTCATGCCATCGGCGTTGCGCAGCATGAAACGCTGCATGTGGACAAGGGTGGGCTCATCGGGGTCGTTGCTATACGCGTAGTCTCCGATGCTGACCGGAAAGTCGAGAATAGCCTTAACGTGATAGCTGCTCGGGCACATCACCGCGCCCACGCCCAGCTTCTTCCAGGCCTGCCAGTTGCGCACCGCTACCGAGGTGTAGAGGATCGGCACCTTCACCTGCCTGGCCATGGCCGCCTTTTGCTCGACGGGGAGTTCCTGACAGAGGGAAGGAATCATAGCGTTGTAACAGGCCAGAACAACCTGGCCAGCCCTAACGCTGTAACGGGTACCAGCACGCACGTAGCTGACCTCCACACCCTCGGAGTGTTTTGCGCTCGAGCGATGTGCAACCTCGACGACGGTGCTGTTCAGCCGCAAGCGAACGCTGTTCTCGCGCCGGTCGAGCTTGCCGTAATCCATCGTTGCGGTGACGATGTCCTCCATGCCGTCTCCGGCCGCTGCCGCAGGAATCATCTGCCGCACCAGCAAGCGAGCGATCGAGGCATTGCCATCCGGGAAATGGTAGCGGTAGGGGACGCTGTCTTCGGGGGTCACGCCAGTGAGTTCAATACCCGGCAGCCCACCGTAAAAAATGGCGCTAAACGCCGCGGTCGTGTCGATGCGCGAGCCAGAGTCATAGGTCATGTTCTGGAAAAGGCGGAAGACGGCTTCTTCGCTAACGCCGTAGTGACGAACCATGAACTCCCGATAGGTCATGGTGGCCAGGTACTGCCAGCGGTCGTATTCGGAATCACCTGGCACGGGCACGCCCTTGCCGCTGAGCATGTTGAGCGCCTGCGCCCGCGCGGCGTCGGGCATAGGCAATTTGGCAGCAGCCTCGCGATGGCTCAGGCCCGTCTCGGCCACAGGGATGTAATTCTCAAAGACGTTTGCGAGCTTGTAGCGCAGAAGTTTGCGCGTACCCCAGCCCGCCTCATCGAAGTAGATGCCCGCCGCGAGATTGTGCCGCTGATAGAAATCGTCGTCGTAGGCTTGCTCGAAACGCGATGTATCGACGCTCAGTTCCCTAAGCATACGCTGCAGCTCAAGCGGGTAGTTATCCGGGGCCACAAGATTCTGGCTGCCACCGCAACCGAGTAGGGTTCTGCCGCCTACCGAGAACTCGTTACGCCGCGCATGACCGCCGAAGTCGTCGTGGTTATCGAGAATCAGTATGCGTGCGTCGGGACGCTCCTTGCGCCAGAACCAGGCGGCAGCGAGCCCACTGATGCCGGCGCCGACCACGACGAGGTCATATTCAGACTCGTCTTCGGTCTGGGCGTCGCCCCATTCGCGCACGCCATTGCGCGCGAGCGCATGAGCTGTTTCCCAGGAACCGGGGTGGTTGCCGCGCATGCCGGTTTCAGCCGGTGGGTAGGAGGCTGTGCTGTGTCCAGCAGGCGCTGCTGCGAGGGGCCGGGGTAGTATCGCCATGCCGGCTGTGGCGCCCATGCCCTGAAGCAGATCGCGGCGTGTGATCTTGCAGCCCATGCCGAGATTACGGTCTTCGCTGTTCATGCCGATGCGGCCTCCCGATGATTCATGACGCATCTGCCAGAGCCGGTATCGTGCGCCGTAGTCGCAGGTACATAAACAGGTAAACAGCGAATGCCAGCAACGAAGCCGCTGCACACATCACAAAAATACTGCTGTAGCCTGATCCGACGGCCAGCAGTGAGGCGGCAAGGTTGGGGCCTATAATCTGCCCCAGCCCCTGTGCGCCAGGCAGCAACGCGGCAAAGCGGCCCGAATGATCGACATTGGCGATGGTTGCTGATTGATAGACGTCGACAAATATCCAGCAGAAATTGAAGGCGAACATGCTGATCATGACGTTGATATTGTTGATGCCAGCCGCGAGCATGCCCACGAGAATGCCCTGGGCGATAAGCGTGACCAGCAGGGGACGCGCCAGGCCGAAACGATTGCTGATCAGGGTCGCACAGGCACAGCCAATGACTGAGAATACCGAGGTGTAGACCAGCAGTTTACTGACCCAGTCAGCATCTGCCGCAGATTCCGCGCTGGCCAGTTCGATATAGGTCCAGTAGGCGCCGATATTGACGTAGGTGAGGAGCACCGCGCCTAGCACAAGCCACGGCACTGACATGGGCACCTTGATGTGACTTAAAGCGTGTTGTCCGGTGGCGGCCTTCGTATCGATCTCCACGTCCAGGCGCCTTGCCACCGGGCGCGCCGGCAGCCAGCGCAGAAACAGCAGGCTGCAGGCGTAGGTGCCAATGAAAAAGGCGTAGATGCCGTTCATGCTGAGCTGCGGCAGCAGCCAAAGGGCGCCACCCTGCGAAAAGGCGAAGGAAAACAGCAGGATATTGAAGGCCCGGGCTGGCTTGGCGTTGCCCGCGAGTGTGGCGATGGCGACAGCGGTGTAAGCGCCAGATCCAAAACCCGCGATAACGCGCAGCCAAAGTGTTTCGGTGTAGCTCAGCATGACCATACACAGGCCGTTTGCGGCCATAGCCACCGTGGCAGCGAGCAGAACCAGGAGGCGGCGATCCATGCGCGCAACCAGCAGGGAAGCGAGGACTGCACCGGCGGAAAAGCCGCCCAGATCAGCGCCGGCCACGCGCCCGACCTGCACCTCCGAGAAACCCAGCAGGTCAACCCAGGCCGTGCTGATGACCGGGATGCCCACCATGACGCCGTAGCCGGCCAAGGCCATGTAGATCGCGATTGCCACGGACTGCCACGCGTCGAATACACTTTTGTTTTGGACCACTTCTGTGGTCGAGTTGTCGGCGCTTGCTATAGCCACGGAGACTCCTGACGCTGTGCGAAATCCAGTCTAGAGGCAGCCCGAAGCGGGGTCTTGCCCGCGTATAGGACAGGAACAGCGGCTGGTATTGCCCCGTAGTGCCACCTGTCGCCAATTCAGGCAGGTGACTTTCCCGTGGGCGAATTTAATGGAATCAGGGGCTTGCAATTCGATTTTAAAGCACTGAGTATATGTACAGTAGTTGTGCCGGGCGGCTTCGGGGCAAACGCTGAGAAATCAGCAAGATCACGCAGTGATAAGTGATTTTAGAAGCCACCCGTGACGAATTGACCCACTTAAACACAGAAGCAGATACAACAGGGGACACAGTATGGACGCCAACAAGGAAAAAGCACTGGAAGCCGCGCTCTCGCAAATCGAACGCCAGTTCGGCAAGGGCACGGTAATGCGTATGGGTGATCGCGAGCACGTTGCGATCCCGTCGATTTCAACCGGCTCACTGGGTCTGGATATCGCGCTGGGTATTGGCGGACTGCCCAAGGGGCGTATCTGCGAAATCTACGGGCCGGAGTCCTCAGGTAAAACCACCCTGACACTCCAGGTGATTGCCGAGGCACAAAAGGCTGGAGGTACCGCGGCCTTTATTGACGCCGAGCACGCCCTGGATCCGATTTACGCAGAAAAGCTGGGCGTGCAGATGGACGACCTGATCATGTCCCAGCCGGACACGGGCGAGCAGGCTCTGGAAGTGGCCGAAATGCTGGTGCGCTCAGGCGCCGTTGATGTCCTGGTTGTTGATTCCGTCGCTGCGCTGACGCCGAAAGCGGAAATCGAAGGGGACATGGGTGACTCCCACGTGGGCCTGCAGGCACGACTCCTCAGTCAGGCAATGCGCAAGCTGACTGGCGCCATCAAGCAGACCAACTGTCTGGTTATCTTCATTAACCAGATTCGCATGAAAATCGGTGTGATGTTTGGTTCTCCGGAAACCACGACCGGGGGCAACGCGCTGAAGTTCTACTCGTCGGTACGCATGGATATCCGCCGCATCGGTGCGGTCAAGGATGGTGACGAGGTGGTGGGTAACGAAACCCGCGTAAAGGTGGTGAAGAACAAGGTATCACCGCCGTTCAAGCAGGCCGAGTTCCAGATTATGTACGGCAAGGGTATCTACCACATGGGCGAAGTCATCGATTGGGGTGTGAAGCTCAACCTGGTGGACAAGTCCGGCGCTTGGTATGCCTACAAGGGCGACAAGATTGGTCAGGGTAAGGCCAACGCATCCAAGTTTCTTGAAGATAATCCGGCGGTTGCAAACGAGATCGAGTCTGCGATCCGCGCCCAGACTATGGCTACGCCTGAGCAGCCCGCTCAGGACGAGGAGGCTGCTAGCGCAGAGGAGCCGCAGGAATAAGCGGCTCCTTACAGCCTTTCCCCCTCAGGCGGCGGGCGATTCCACGCGTTCCACTCACGCTCCCGCGCCCGGCGCCTGCTTTTCTCTATGACTGACCAGCCGGACCTGTCCAAGCTGTCGGAGACAAGCCCCGCAGCTATTAGAATTGCCGCGATGGACCTGCTTACTCGCCGTGAACACTCTCGTCGAGAATTGCTCATGAAACTCAGGAAGCGGTTTGAGGATGAGGAGCTTATTCTCGAGCAGTTAGATCGCCTGGCTAACGAGAATCTGCAGTCCGATGCACGGTATGCCGAAAGCCTGGTCCGCCAGCGCTATAACCGCGGGCAAGGCCCGCTGCGTATTCGCCAGGAGATGCGCCAGAAGGGCATTGCTGAGGCGGACATTCAGGCTATTTTAGAAGCTGGTGACTTCGACTGGTTCGACAGTGCCAGCAAAGTACTGGCGCGCAAGTTTGACGGTGTGCCGGCGAGCGACATCAAGGAAAAGGCACGTCGAAGCCGTTTCATGCAGTACCGTGGCTTTGCCACCGAGCACTTTCAAGACCTACTCTGATCAAGTCATGTAAGCACTCATGCTGTGAGTACTTGCTAGCATCACTTATTGTTTATTTTTAGTTTTACGTTAAGATACTTTGCATCGAGTTGTTGAGAGACCAGATGCATGGGTAATCTACAGATCAGTGATTTGCCTGGCGATCCACAGATATTGGAATCCCTGGTGCGTATGGAGCCTGCGTGCTGGTTCAGTGACCGGGTTGAGCCCTATGAAGGCGCCCTGGCTTATGTTGGCCTTGGCCCGGAAGATGTGGCGGCGACCTCTGCTCGCTTGGCGCGATTCGCAGCCTTCTTTCAATGTGCATTTCCAGAGACGCAGCCTATGAACGGGCTGTTGGAATCCCCCTTGGTCAGGGCGACAGCCTTGCAATCGGCTTTGCAAGCCGAGACTGGCACTGCTTTTCCGGGTCGCTTGCATATCAAACTGGATGCGCAGCTGCCTATTTCCGGTTCGATCAAGGCGCGGGGCGGCATCCATGAGGTGCTCTATCACGCAGAGCAACTGGCCTTTTCCGCAGGCATGCTGAACAGTGATGACGATTATGCGGTGCTCAATACGCCGCGCTTCCGCGAGTTCTTCTCTGCTTATGAGGTCGCGGTGGGCTCCACCGGTAACCTGGGTCTTTCCGTTGGCATCATGGGCGCAGCGCTCGGCTTCCGTGTGAGCGTTCACATGTCGGCTGATGCACGACAGTGGAAAAAGGATCGCTTGCGCGGATGCGGCGTCGACGTCTACGAGTACGAATCGGATTACAGCGTTGCGGTTGAGCAGGGCAGGAAAGCAGCAGAAGGAGACCCCTACTGCCACTTTGTCGATGACGAAAATTCCACCCAGCTCTTTCTGGGCTACGCGGTCGCGGGGGAGCGACTTAAGCAGCAGTTCGCGGAGCAGGCGATCACTGTCGATGCGGAGCACCCACTATTTGTCTACCTGCCCTGTGGCGTTGGTGGCGGGCCGGGCGGTGTGGCCTTCGGGCTGAAGCTCGCCTTCGGCGATAACGTGCACTGCTTTTTTGCAGAGCCAACGCATTCACCCTGCATGATGCTTGGTGTATGTACGGGATTACATGATGGGATCTCTGTGCAGGAATTGGGTATTGATAACCGCACCGCTGCCGATGGCCTGGCCGTTGGCCGTGCCTCGGGCTTTGTAGGCCGCGCCATGGAAAGAATGATTGACGGGTATTTTACCGTCGAAGACGAGACTCTCTTCCGCTATATCCGTATGGCCAAGGACGCAGAAAATCTGCAGCTTGAGCCTTCGGCGGT
>JBCDJG010000092.1:0-13093 GCA_038748065.1 Pseudomonadota bacterium | reverse complement strand
ATCGTCGGCGCGATGCTGGCGACAATTGCCCTGACCACCTGGTACCGCGAACGCCCAAGGAAGTTGCGCGTCAGCCTGCCACAAGATAATGCCAGAGACCGCAGCACAGCATGAGCACGGTAGCCGGTTTTTTCCTGCTCGGCTTCATCGCCAGGCTGATACGGAGCGATGTTGAATTTCCGCAGGCTCTCTATCAGAGCCTGACGATCTTCCTGCTACTGGCGATCGGGCTGAAAGGCGGCCTGGCCCTGCAAGACCATGCGAGCATTGCCCTGGCACCGCAGGCCATTGCCGTTGTCTGCCTTGGCCTGGCCTTGCCACTGGTTGCCTTTCCGCTACTCTCTCGGGTCGGCAAGTTAAGTCGCGCGGATGCCGCCTCCATAGCCGCGCATTACGGGTCCGTGAGTGTCGGGACTTACGCGGTGGCCGTTGCCGTACTGGAAGCGCGCGGCATCCCCTACGAAGCCTATTTTCCGCTGTTCGTCGTCCTGCTGGAAATGCCGGCCATCGCAGTAGGCCTGGCGTTGGCTGGCTCGCAAGGTGCCAAGATGGATCGCAGCAAACTGTTGCACGAGTGTTTTTGCAACCAGGGCGTGGTGCTGATGGTGGGAGGCATGGCTATCGGCTACTTTGCCGGCGATGCCGTGCAACCGATCATGCCCTTGTTCGGCGATCTATTTCAGGGCGTGCTGGCGCTGTTCCTGCTTGAAATGGGCCTGGTCGCGGCCTCCCGTTTGTCTGACATACGCAGCAGTGCGCCCTTCATCACCTCATTCGGCGTCGTTATGCCTTTGGTTGGGGGTGCTGCAGGTGCGGTACTGGGCACCGTACTCGGCCTTTCGGCGGGCGGCATCGCCCTGCTCGCCGCTCTCGGCGGCAGCGCTTCTTACATTGCCGTGCCTGCCGTTATGCGCCAGGCCCTCCCCAGCGCCAATCATGGGCTGTCGATCGCCACCTCACTTGCGGTAACCTTCCCGTTTAATGTGCTTGTCGGTATCCCGCTTTATATCTCAGCGGCACACTGGCTGCACGCCACCTACAACGGAGGGGTGATGTGAAGGATGGCGAATCGGTGCCGACGCCAAAAGTCGGCATCATTATGGGCTCCCGCTCGGACTGGCCCACAATGCAGCGTGCTACCGAAGTACTGGATGCACTCAACATACCGTATGAAACCAAAGTTGTGTCGGCCCACCGCACACCCGACAGGCTCGTGGCCTATGCCAGCGGTGCCCAGGCGAGAGGCCTCAGCGTAATCATCGCTGGCGCGGGCGGCGCTGCGCACCTGCCGGGCATGACCGCCTCCATGACCCTGCTACCGGTTGTCGCAGTGCCCGTAGAAAGCAAGGCCTTGAGCGGCATGGACAGCCTGTTGTCTATCGTCCAGATGCCAGCAGGCGTCGCCGTGGCAACACAGGCCATTGGTGCGAGTGGCGCCTACAATGCGGGGCTACTGGCCGCTCAGGTACTCGCAGTTGGTGACGCCGAGCTCAGCGACCGACTGGCAAGCTTCCGTTCCCAGGAGTTCGCCAAGGTTCCTGAGGAGGTCGAATAGTGCTGGTTGCTATCGTCGGCAGTGGCCAACTTGCCCGGCTGATGGCCCTCGCCGGGAAAAAGATTGGAGTGCGCTGCAGCTTCCTGGCTGGCGCAGAGGAAAACGCCAGCCCGGTCGAAGGGCTGGGCACTCTCGTTCGGCTCAGAGAGCCATGGAATCCCGCACAGCTTTTATCAGCGCTCGGTAACCCGGACGTCGTCACGGTGGAAAACGAGCACGTGAACCTGGACCTGTTGCGCCAACTCGCAGAGTCATGCCCCGTGCATCCTAACCCCGACGCCCTGGCGGCCCTCGGTCACCGCCTGAGTGAGAAAGAGTTGATCGACAGCCTGGGTCTGGACACCGCCCCCTTTGTTGGCGCTAATAATGCTCAGGACATTGAAGTCGCCGCTGAACGACTGGGCCTGCCGCTGTTTATAAAGGCCTGCCGGGGCGGCTACGATGGCAAGGGTCAGTGGCGTCTTTATAGCGATGAGGATGTTCAGGCTTTTAACAAGGACTTCCCCAGCGGCGATTGGCTGGCGGAGGCGCGCATAGATTTTGAGCGCGAGGTTTCCTTGATCGCCGTTCGCTCCCACAGCGGCGAAACTGCCTTTTACCCCCTGACCGAGAACCGCCACGAGGAGGGCATCCTTGTCAGCTCAATTGCGCCGGCGGGCAACGTCAGCCCCACGCTTGATGACAGAGCTCGGAGCTACATCGGCAAACTGATGGACACTCTCGACTATGTCGGGGTTATGGCAATGGAGTGTTTCCTCGCGGGCGACAGGCTGTTGATCAATGAGATTGCGCCAAGGGTACATAACAGTGGCCACTGGACCTTGCACAGCGAGGCGACCTGCCAGTTCGAGAACCATCTCCGTGCCGTACTCGGCCTCGCGCCGGGCGCCACCGACATTCAGCGCTTCGAGGGGATCGTCAACGTGCTGGGCCAACACTGGAGCGAAGATGATCGCGCCAGCCTGCCAGCGAATGCCGACTACGTGGACTACAACAAGAGTGCCGCGCCACGGCGTAAGCTGGGCCATATTCACGTCTCCTCAAACGACAGGGAAGCGTTACGTGAGACGCTTGAGCGACTGCGCCCTAATCTGAAGCCCGCCGCCTAGCACCGGCGGCGGCACACTGGCGGCCAATACTTTCGTGCCAATCCGCCGATTGTAACTATACTGAAGCATACTCTTCATTTTACTGCAGTCTTTTCGTCACATAGGCGTGAGATCAATAGTCTCCCCTCGTGATGAATGCCTATGAGAAGGAAACTCACTATGCACAGGTTCTCGAAATTAGCGGCCCTATCCACGGTGCTGAGCTTGTCAAGCGTAGCTCACGCCCAATCCCCACTGACCGTCAACATTCTGCATATCAACGATCATCACTCACATCTCCAAGCCGACGATTTCGGCCTGGATGTGAGCGGCGAAAATCTAAGCGTGACCCTGAGCGACGGCGCACTGCTGGAAGAGGTCGAGATCGACTACGGCGGTTACCCACTGCTCACCTCGGTTATGGCCAAGTTCGAAGCAAAGGTGAAAAACCCGATCAAGATTCATGCGGGAGACGCCATCACAGGCACCCTGTTCTACAGCCTGTTCCGCGGCGAAGCCGACGCCGCGCTGATGAACAATATCTGCTTCGACGCCTTTGCACTCGGCAACCATGAATTCGATGACGGTGATACGGGCCTGGCGAATTTTCTGGATTTTCTCGCAACGGGCGATTGCAACACCCCGGTGCTTGCAGCCAACGTGGTACCCGGGCCCGATTCAGCCTTGTCGCAAAGCGACTATCTGCAAGACTTCACCATTCTAAACATCGAAGGCCAGGAGGTCGCGATCGTCGGCATTGATATCGCCGGTAAAACAAAGAACTCCTCCAGCCCAGACGAAGACACCGAGTTTCTTGACGAGACCACCACGGCTCAGATGGTCATTGACGACCTCGTCAACATGGGGGTTAACAAGATTATCCTCGCAACCCACATCGGCTACGCTAATGATATCGAGTTAGCCAGTAATCTCACCGGCGTTGATGTCATTGTGGGTGGTGATTCCCACTCGCTGCTTGGCGGCCCCAACCTTATCGACATGGGTTTTCCTGTCAGCGGCGACTATCCAACCATGGCACAGGACCAGAATGGCAATCCAGTCTGTATTGTCCAGGGTTGGGAATACGCTCATCTCTTCGGTCGCCTGAGAGTCAAGTTCGACAGAGACGGGAATGTAGCAGCCTGCTCCGGTCATCCGGTCATCCCAATTGCGGCGAACTCCCTGGTTTACGAGGATAACGACGCCGATGAAACCGAGCGCAAGCTGCGCGGCGACGACCGTAAGACCGTCGTTCGCTCGCTGCTGGAGATGCGCGAATTCCGTCGCGCTCAGGAGGACGAAACCGCCGTTGATCTGCTGGCAGGCTTTGACTCCCAGGTAGCCGTCCTGGAACAAACCGTCATTGGCAGTGTTGCAGAGGACCTCTGCCTTGTGCGCTGGCCCGGGGAGACACGTTCTGCGATCTGCGAGCGAGCGGATACCTATGAAAACGGTTCCGACATCTCCAACATTGTCGCGCGAGCCTTTCTAGAGGTGAGTCAGGCCGCCGATTTCGCCATCCAGAACGGGGGCGGCGTGCGCGTTGACGTCGCCGCCGGCGACTTTACGATCGGTGACGCATTTACGCTACTGCCGTTCTCCAATACGCTGATCATCCTCGACATGAGCGGTCAGCAAATCACCGATGTGCTGGAAGATGCGCTGTCGAATTTCCTCGATGACGGCGGCTCTACGGGCTCCTATCCCTACGCCTCAGGCATTCGCTATGACGTCGACGCGTCCGCCGCCTTTGGCTCGCGCATCTCTAATGTCCAGGTGAACCCCAGGCTGGCGGGCGACTGGGTGGCGATTGATCCGAACGCGTCGTATCGCGTGGTGACCAATGACTTTATCGCATCGGGTCGCGACGGCTACGACACCTTCGGCCCAATTTTTGCCGCAGGCGACTTCGAGGATACCTTTACAGAATACGCTCAGGGCTTCATTGATTACGTCGAGGACCTCGCCGCAGAGGGTCGGTCGCTGGAGAAGCTGCCCATCGAGGAATACAGCACCCAACGCTATATTGGCCGCGACGCCTGCGATCACTCCGCCAGAACGGACTGCGTGG
Organism: Pseudomonadota bacterium; assembly: GCA_038748065.1. Classification (GTDB taxonomy): domain Bacteria; phylum Pseudomonadota; class Gammaproteobacteria; order Pseudomonadales; family Halieaceae; genus JBCDJG01. The sequence continues at coordinate 8,379 of JBCDJG010000092.1, read as the reverse complement.
ACTTCTGAGAGCAGCCTCAGATGCTGCAATGCGGCGCCCTAAGAGGCGCCGTATGCAGGTGGGTATCACCCCAGTAAACATTGCGCGGGTTGGCGTCGCCGGCGTAGGGCGAATAATCCCTGGGCTCATTAGCGACGCTGGCCGCGGTAGCCAGTAAAGCCGTCAGACTGCCGGCCAGTAACGCGCGCTTCTTATTTATTCTCATCGTGCGTTCTCCCTGTTGTGTTGAACGGCCTTCACCACAGGACGGTCACCACAGACTGTAGCTGAACTGCACCGCGACACTGCGCGGACGATCCACGATGCCAAAGTAGGTACCCTCAAAATCGGGAATGTTAAAGGCGGGCGTGTTGCTCGAGCCAAAGGGGATAATGGTGCTGGCGGAGTAGGTCGCCTCGTCGGTGAGGTTCTTGCCAATCAGCGCCAGCTCCCATCGACCATCACTGCTGACGAGCGCTATCCGCGCGTTAATGCGCCAGTAGGCGTCCTGCACGGTGTTTTCGTCGAGATCCGCCGACATGAAAAAGTCATCGCGGTAGTTGGCATCCAAGGTAAGGTCTACATCGAGCGATTCGCTCGGGTGCAGTGTCCATGTGCCGCTGATTGCCGCGCTCCATTCTGGCGCGTAGTTAATGGTCTGGCCTGACAGGTCGTTAACACAGCCAGCGGAGCCGCCGGTATCGACGATCTGCTGCCCGAGCTGCGAGTTTGTGCAGGGCGCACCCTCGTACTCGTCGTACTCGTAATCCAGCCAGGCCAGGGACGCACTCAGCGCGAGATCCGCGGTCACCAGAAAACGCCCGTCCAGTTCAACGCCGCGCGATGTTGCCTCCGCCGCGTTGGTGACGGCAAAGCCGACGAAGCCGTCAAACGTGCTGACCTGCAGATCTTCGAACTCGGTCTGGAAGATCGCAATGTTGAGACTGCCGCGGCCGTCTGCGAGGGTCATTTTACTGCCGACTTCGAGGCTGACGGCACTCTCAGGCTCGTATTCCAGGGCATCAATGTCCGCGCCGTTGGAGTGCGTGGAATCATAGCCGCCACCCTTGAAGCCTTTGCTGGCGCTCACATAGGTCATGATGTCATCCGTTGCGCGCCATTCCAGCGCCAGCATTGGCGTCCAGTCATCTTCATCACGCTCACGACGCACGTTGTAAGGCACGGTATTCAGTCGATCCCGCCAGACCGAGGCCAGGGCGACCGGGTTCATTAATTGGTCGTTAAAGTCCCGCACGCCCATCAGCCGGTCGAGGGTCTTTTCCTCGTAGGTATAGCGCAGGCCGAATTTCACGCTCCACGCTGGGCTCAAATAGACGTTCCCCTGGAAGAAACCAGACCAGGTTTCCGCCTCCTGCTCGAAGACCGTTTCACGGTAGCCATCAGCACCCACCAGGCCAGCGGCAGGCACGAGGGTAGAGAGCTGAAAGCCAATATCCTGATCGATGTCGACATTCGCTTTTTGCCAGTAGAGGCCAGCGATATAGTCAAAGCGCTCACCCACAGGAGACACAAGGCGCAGTTCCTGGCTCAGCTGATCAAAGTTTTCAAAGCCGCCCGGTCGTACGTTGATCAGGTTCGCCGCAGTGAAATCAAGATCGGACTGAGTGTCATAGTCATAGTCGGTGTAGCCGGTAATGGAGCTCAGGGTATGCTCACCCAGGCTGAAATCGAGCTGCAGGAGAACGTTGTCCATCACCAACTCGGTCTCGGTGGTGTTGTCCCCCAGCGCCCCGCTGTTACCAAAATCAGTCTTGTAGTTCTGGCGTGCATCGATATCCGTCAGGTGCTGCGGCACCAGCTGTCCGGTCGCTGGATCAAGCTGCTGCGACTTCTGGAAAATCTCATAGGGTGCATTAGTCTGGGTTCGCTCAGACCATTGGTATTTGAAGTAACCGCTCAGCGTATCGGAAGGATCAAAGGTGATGCCCAGTCGCAGCGCGAGGTCTTCCGTATCCGGACCGTCCGCGCCATCAAATTCATTCTCCACCCAACCATCAATGCCAGCACCATAAACGGAAAGCCTGGCCGCTACGCTATCCCCCAGGGGCCCGTTCACATGCCCCTGGATTTGCCACTCCTCCTCCGTGCCGTATTGCGCCAGCGCCCGCGCCGATGTCTCGTAATCGGGCCGATTGGAGGTGATACTCACGGCCCCGGCTACCGTGTTCTTGCCAAACAGGATCGACTGCGGGCCCTTCAACACTTCAACTCGCTCGAGGTCGAACATGGGTGCCAGGGTCTGGCGGGCGCGGCCCAGGTAACTGCCGTCAAGAAAGGTGCCAACCGACTGCTCAAAGCCGGCGTTCGTGCCTGAACCGATGCCGCGGATATACACCACGTTGGAGGTCGGCGTTGCCACTTGGTAGAAGTTTGGCACATACTCCGCCAGGCTCTGCAGGCTGCGCAGGTCAGCAGATTCCAGCTGTTCGCCGGACACGACACTCACCGCAATGGGCACATCCTGCAGGCTTTCGGTTCGCTTTTGCGCAGTAACCACGACCTCCTCGAGGCGCAGGGCTTCCTGAGCAAGCGTCAGCGGTGAGGCAGTGACTACGAAGAGCGCCGACAGCACTCCAGCCACGCTGGACAAACGAGGACAAAAAGAATACATCGGATACCGCGCTAATTATTATCTGTTGCCGCAGTATCCACACTCTGACAGCATGTTACAAGTGAACACATCAGCCGACAGTGCCGCCACCAGCGCGCCGCCGACCGCGGGCAGCGATCGCGCCCCGGCGGTTGACGTATTGATCATTGGCGCAGGCCTTTCCGGTATCGGTGCGGCGTGCCATTTGCGCCGCGACTGTCCGGAACACAGCTTTCTGCTACTCGAATCGCGCGCCACCCTCGGCGGCACCTGGGATCTGTTTCGTTACCCCGGCATCAGGTCAGACAGCGATATGTACACGCTGGGCTATAGCTTTAAACCCTGGACCGATAACTCCCTGCTGGCCGACGGGCCCTCCATCCTCCATTACCTGACCGAAACCGCCCGGGAGTATGCCGTTCTTCCCCGCATTCGCTACGGCCACAGGGCTCTCGGCGCAGACTGGGACAGTCAGGAGCAACAGTGGATCGTTAGCGTGGAGATCGAGGGCCAGGAAATCCAGGCCTGGCGATGCAACTTCCTGTTTATCGCCGGTGGCTACTACAGCTACGCGCAGGGCCATACGCCGCACTTTGATCAACAGGAGCGGTTTCGCGGCCAGCTTTTCCACGCCCAGCACTGGCCCGAAGACCTCGACTACAAGAACAAGCGCGTGGTCGTCATAGGCAGTGGCGCCACCGCGGTGACGCTGGTCCCGGAAATGGCACGGCTGACGACGAGCACGATTATGCTGCAACGCTCGCCAACCTATGTCGCCTCGCTACCGCGGGAGAACGGTATGGCCGCCGTGCTGCGACGCTTTCTGCCCATGGCACTGGTTTATCGATTCACGCGCTGGAAGCGCGTTCTGATCCAGATTCTTGTCTACCAGATCTCGCGCCAGAGACCTGCGCTACTCAAGGGCTTCCTGCTCGACCACGTTAGGCAGGAACTCGGCCCTGACTTTGACGTCGACACGCATTTCACGCCGCGCTACAACCCCTGGGATCAGCGCCTTTGCGCGGTGCCGGAAGGCGATTTGTTCGAAGCACTGCGCGAGGGCCGCGCCGAGGTGGTCACCGACACCATCGACCACTTCACCGAACACGGCCTGCAACTCGCATCCGGCCGCCACCTGGATGCCGATATTGTGGTTCTCGCCACCGGTCTGAACATGCAGTTTGCAGGGGATATGCAACTGAGCATGGACGGTCATCCCGTGGACCTTGCCGCTGCCAATCTCTATCGCGGTATGATGCTATCCAATGTCCCCAATATGGCGACGGTTTTCGGTTATACCAACTCGTCCTGGACCCTCAAAGCCGACCTCGTATCGCAGTATGTCTGCCGGCTGTTGAATCGTATGAAGAAGCGCAGTCAACACACTGTAGTGGCACGCCTGGCGGCAGGCGAGGCCGCCTGCGAAGAGCCTCTGCTCGACTTTGACGCAGGCTACGTGCTTCGCGCACAGGATCAGTTCCCTCGCCAGGGTAAGAAAACACCCTGGCGGCTCTACCAGAATTATCTGCTGGACTTCTTCAGTCTCAGGTTCAGCAAACTGAACAGTAAAGAGCTGCACTTCAAATAATAAGGACTGTCGCAATGACCACTGGCACTCATGGACTGCGCGCGCGTGACTATCACCGGCGTCCGCTAAGCGTAATCAACACGCTGCTAAAGGGCCTAAACCGTGTGGGCTTGGCCCGGGTGCCCCTGACGGAGCAGGATTTGCGCGCCCGGGCCGAACGCGCCACCGGGCTATCGGACTATGGGGATGACGAGTCAACGCGGGCCCAGTTACGCGTTCTGCTGGACTCAACCGAGCGCCAGGCGGCTCTGACCCCAACCGGCAGGCTGCTTTGCCGAACTAACATCCTGCGCGTACTCAAGCATCGCTTGCTGCTGCAGGATCTGCTCAAGAAGCACCCTGAAATACTTGAGCGCAGCATGCCAGACCCCGTCGTCGTTGTTGGTCTTGCTCGTTCAGGCACCACACGACTGCATCGCATGCTGGCGGCGGACGAGCGCTTTCTGCACCTGAGCTCCTGGGAGTCCGTCAACCCCGTGCCCTGGCCAGAGAGCTTCGAGGCCCGCGAGCGGGGCGAGGTGGATCCTCGTATTACCAACATCGACCAGGCATTGAAAGCCGTTCTTTACATGAGCCCCCAGATCGCCGCGGTGCATCCGCTGGGCACGATGGAGGTCGAAGAGGAAATTGGCCTGATACAACATGCCTTTGCCACGCAGATTTTCGAGGTAATTGGCTGGGCGCCGGATTTCGCCCAGTACCTCGAGGAGCACGACCAGACCTTCGCCTATGAGTATATGGTTATCCTGCTTAAGGTCATCTCATGGTTCCGGGGCGACCCCGAGGATAAGCCCTGGGTTCTAAAGAGCCCTCAACATATGCAAGACCTGGATGCACTAATGAACGTCTTCCCCGGCGCCCGGCTTATATTTCCTCACCGCGACCCCATCAAGGTAGTTGGCTCGGTATGTTCCACCGTGTGGAACTCTGTTGTGCGCGATACGGAAAACATGACTCCCGATGTGGTGGGCCACGCCTGGCTGCCCAAGGTCGAGCGCATGTTGCACAAAACACTCAAACTGCGCGAAAGCATTCCCGCTGCTCAGCAGCACGACGTGCTCTATGCCGACATCAGCGCAGATTGGGAAGCCACGCTGCAAGGCGTGTATGACTTCCTTGGCATGCCTTTCGCCGAACAGGCACGCCAGGGTATGCGCAACTTCCTCGCAGCGAACGCGCAGCATAAGCATGGTTTGCACAAATACGCTCTGAGCGACTTTGGCCTGGATCGTGACGACGTGGATAATCGTCTCGCGTTCTACCGCGAGCGCTATGCTATTCCCTATGAAACCAGAAACCCATACCAACAGGCCGATGCGACCGAAGGCGACTGACAGCAACCCCACATCGAAGGTGACTCTATGAACGACGTACTGAAAAGCGTCCAAGAAGAAATGATGGCTCCGGGCCAAATGTTCGAGGTAACCACGGTCGAGGTACGCGGCCAGGAAGTCAGGGCCTGGCAGTCCGCGCCTGGAACCCTCCGGGACCTATGGGCATTAACCGCCGGGCACGGCGACAAGGACTACCTCGTCTATGAAGATGAGCGCTGGACTTACCTGCACGCGCATCAGGAAGTGAGCCGGATTGCGAACTGGCTGGTGGCGCAGGGCATCGGCAAGGGAGACCGCGTGGCCATCGCCATGCGCAACTACCCGGAGTGGATGCTCAGCTATTGGGCAATTACCTCGATCGACGCCGCGGTCGTGGGTGTCAATGCCTGGTGGGTAGCGGAAGAGCTTGCCTACGCGCTCGAAGATTCCGACCCGAAGATAATGATCTGCGATCGCGAGCGGCTGGAGCGCTTCGACGGCATCAGGGATCGCTTCCCCGGCATTCGAGCCCTTGCCGTGCGCGTGCCAGAGCTGCCTGACTGGGCAACGCCCTGGTCGGAGTTACTCAGCGCCGATCCCGAAATGCCCGAGGCCACCGTAGAGCCGGATGATGACGCCTGTATTTTCTATACCTCAGGCACAACCGGCCGGCCCAAGGGCGCCCAGCTGACGCAACGCAGCTGCGCCCAGAACGTCTTCAGTATGCTGTTCCTGAACTTTACCCAACTCAGGGCAATCGCACAGCTGCGCGATAATCCATCGCTAGACCCGCTCTCAGGCCAGGGGCCGGCACCGGCCTCTCTGGTGACCACGCCGCTGTTTCACGTCACCGCGAACAATTGCTCTGCCCAGGTCACCACCCTCATCGGCGGCAAACTGGTGCACATGTACAAGTGGGATACCGCAGAGGCGCTGCGCCTGGTAGAGGCCGAAAAGCTCACCTCGGTGACAGGCGTCCCGGTCATGAGCCGCGAGCTTCTGCAGCACCCTGACTTCGCCAAGCGAGATGTATCCACGCTGGTAGGCCTCGGTGGTGGTGGCGCTGCAGTTCAGCCCGATCTGATTAGTAAAATCGACGACTCAGGCCGCGTTGGCATGCAAGGCTACGGCATGACCGAAACCAGCGGCCTGATCAGCGGCTCCGTAGGCAACTTTCTATCAGCCAAGCCCGCCAGCTGTGGCCCGGTGCTGCCGGTTTACGAGGTGAAATGCATTGACGGCAATGGCAACGCGCTGCCCCCGGGTGAGGCCGGTGAAGTGTGCGTACGCGGGGTGCAAGTGATCAAGGGCTACCTGAACCGGCCGGAGGCTACGGCAGACACCATCATTGACGGCTGGTTACACACGGGCGATATCGGGTACCTCGACCAGGAGGGCTTTCTATACCTGGTTGACCGCGCCAAGGACATGGTCTTGCGCGGCGGCGAAAATGTTTACTGCAGTGAGGTCGAGAACGCTCTGTTTCGCCATCCCGCGATCGCGGAGGCCGCTGTATTTTCAGTTCCCGATGACCGACTGGGTGAGGAAGTTGGCACAGCCGTTCTCACACTGCCGGGGCAAACGGTAAGCGCCGACGAACTGCGGGCATTCTGCCGCGAGCACCTCGCCGCCTTTAAGATTCCGCGCTATATCTGGATGATGTCTGAGCCGCTGCCACGTAATGCAAGCGGCAAGTTTCTAAAAAAAGAGCTGCAGCAAACACTGGACCCTTCCGCGGCGGCCTGATCAGCTCGACAGTCGCTCCAGTTCATCCAGCAGGCGCATCGCCTCAGCGGGACTCTCACCGCAGCTGTCGCTGGCAGGCCTGAATGCCCGACAGCATTCCGGATAATTCGCGCCGCCCCACAGGCGGCAGTCGCGACTTACCGGGTCGAGATTTACGCAGGGCAAGCCTGCGGGCTTACCCTCAGGCATACCCGGCAGCGGTGAGTGAATTGAAGGCGCAATGCAGCAGGCGCCGCACCCTCTCCGGCATTCCATCCCGACACGCTAGCGCGATTTCCAGGCAATGGCCAGATTCTTCACCGCCGGGAACTCGATCCGCTCTGATAGATCGTCATCAGCCCACCCGCAATGACCAAGGAGCTGCCGATCCATGACCAGGCATCTGGCACCTGACCCCAAATCAGCCACCCCCAAAGGCCTGCGAGAACGACCGCGAAGTAATTCACCGGCGCAACTGCCGAGGCGGGTGCCATGCCGTAGGCGAGTGTGTAGGTGAGCAGCGCAACATAAATCGAAACACCGACATACACCATCGCCAGCCACGCCTGCCACGGTAGACCGACGAAACCCTCAATGGCGAAGGGTAGTGCACACGCCATCGACAGGGAAAAGTAATAAAACAGGATGCGCCCAGGCGGCTCGCTCGTGGCAAGGTGCCGTGTCGCCACCATCGAAATCGACAGAGTGAAGGCCGAGGCCACGCCCGCCAGGTGCCAGAGACTGATCCCCGCAGGGCTGGGCCGCAAAATCACCAGGATACCGAGAAACCCCACAAGCAAGGGCCACCAGGCTGACCCGCTGACCCGTTCCTGGCTCCACAGCAGCATCACCAGAGGCACCGTGAGCGGCGCACTCTGACGTAGCAGCATAGCGTCCACCATGGGTATGTATTGCAGCGTCAGATAGAAAAGGTAAAACCCAAGTACGCCTACGCTGCTGCTGCTGCTGCCATTGCTGCTCTTGGTTGTGTAGGTCCTGCCTAAGTTGTCTCAACGACTGTGCTTCGTTTTGCAATTGTGCTGACTCTTGGAACATTCTTTCTTGTAGTACTTCGCTGTATTCTGCTTCTCTCCTCCCTACGTACTGTTGTGCTGCGTGTTGCAGCGTTGACTCTTGTTGCGTCAGTCGAGCTGACATCTCTT
>JBCDJG010000091.1:0-13536 GCA_038748065.1 Pseudomonadota bacterium | reverse complement strand
CGTCGGCGCCACGGTAGTCACTATGGGCCTGCTGTCACTGCCGACCATGCTGAAAGCGGGTTACAAGCCGTCCCTGGCAACAGGTACCGTTTGCGCCACCGGCACCTTGGGGCAGATTATTCCGCCCTCGATCGCGCTGGTCCTGCTCGGCGATATCCTCTCAAGCGCCTATACCCAGGCGCAACTGAACATGAACATCTTCAACCCGAAGTCTGTCTCCGTAGGCGACCTCTTTATCGGGGCCATTGGCCCGGGCATAACGCTGGTGCTGCTCTACGCCCTGTACATGGTCTACTTTGCCTGGCGCCACCCTGAGTCGGCACCGCCCGCCGACCTCGGCGACCGCAACCTCGTCGAGCTACTGCTGGGGCTCTTGCCGCCCCTGGGCTTGATCGTGCTCGTCCTCGGCTCCATCCTCGCTGGCGCCGCCACACCCACTGAGGCGGCGGGCGTTGGCGCGGTGGGCGCCCTGCTGCTTGCCGTGGCCAAGCGCCAGCTCAACCGTGAACGCCTCGCCGACGTCGTGCAGGAGACCATGAAGATCACATGCATGGTCTTTTTGATCCTCATTGGTGCTTCAATTTTTTCCTTGGTATTCCGCGGCTTCGGCGGCGAAGAGCTGATACATCACTACCTGTCAAATATGCCGGGTGGTGTCATGGGCGCCACGCTCATCGTTATGTTGGTCATTTTTCTGCTTGGCTTTATCCTGGACTTTATAGAAATCACCTTCGTGGTGGTCCCCATCGTCGGCCCGGTGCTGCTGACGCTGGGTCTGGATCCGATCTGGTTAGGGATCATGATCGCAATTAACCTGCAAACCTCCTTCCTGACGCCACCCTTCGGTTTTGCGCTATTTTATCTGCGCGGGGTAGCGCCCAAAGAGCTACCCACTGGGGCGATCTACCGCGGCGTCATTCCCTTCATTGCCATTCAGGTCAGTGTGCTGATACTGCTGTGGTTCTGGCCAGAGCTGGCGACCTGGTTGCCGCAGCAGCTAAAAGGCTGAGGCTGCGCTACTGGCCCAGGGCCTGGCCCTCCCGCCGCGGATCGGCGCCACCGTAAAGCTTGCCGTCACGCAACTCGATGGCGTGTACGCCACTGTTCAGGTCCTGCAGCTTGACCTCGTGCCCCATGTCCGTCAGCGCATTAACCGTCTCCGGATCAGCCAGTCCGTCCTCCAACACAGTGGCGTCATTTCGGTTGCTGATGTTTGGCAAATCCACCGCCTGCTGGACATCGAGGTTCCAGTCGAGCATAGCAATAAGCGATTTAGCCACGTAGTTGATAATCCGACTACCGCCGGGGGCGCCCAAAAGCGCGCGCAGGGAATCATCGTTGTTGAATACCATGAACGGCGCCATGGAACTGCGCGGGCGCTTACCCGGCTCAACGCGGTTGGCTGCGGGCACGCCGTCGACTTCCGGGTTGCGACTGAAGTCGGTGAGCTGGTTATTCAGCAGAAAGCCGCCAACCATGACGCTGGAGCCGAATGCCATTTCTATCGACGTGGTCATGCTGAGCGCATTGCCATACTGGTCGACAATGGACATATGGCTGGTGCTCGGTAAATCGTAGCTGTCATCGTCGGCATAGCTCAGCGAACCGTGGGGCTCACCCGCCTCGACCCGGCCCATGTCACGTGCCGGGTCGATCAGCGCGCGCCGCTGCTCAAGGTAGGCCTCACTGATCAGTGGCTCGATGGGAACGGCTACGAAATCGGCATCCGCGGCGTAGCGTTCGCGATCAGCGTAGGCGAGCCTGGACGCCTGGGTGAACAGGTGTATAGCTTCTGGATCACCGGGTTTGAAGCGGCTCATGTCGAATGGCTCGAGTAGGCGCATCATCTGCAAGACTGCTACGCCTCCCGACGAGGGCATGGTCATACCACACAGGCGGTAATCCCTGTAGGGCGCACACAGGGGTGCGCGCTGCGACACCCTGTAATCAGCAAGATCCTGCAAGGTGAGGCTACCGGGGGCAGTCGCACTATTTTGCACCGACGCAACAATCTCCTTGGCGAGTGCACCTCGGTAAAAGTAGTCGGCACCCTCGCGCGCTATGTAACGCAAGCTGCGGGCCAGCTCTTTGTTGACCAGTAAGGTACCGGCTTGCAGGGCCTCGCCACCCGGATAGAAATAGGAAGCCGCTGGCTCAAGCTCAAGCAATCCGGGATGAAAACGATAGGCCAGAAGTGCGGCAAGGCGTGGCGAGACTTCAAAACCATCGGCCGCAAGCTGGGCGCTGTCTTCAAACAGCGTGTTCCAGGGCAACTTGCCGTGGCGCCGATGGGCAAGCTCGAGCCCGCGCAGTACGCCTGGCACGCCGACTGAGCGACCTCCCACAATCGCCGTAATCCATGGCACGGCCTCGCCATTCTCTATGAACAAATCCGGTGTCGCCGCCAGGGGTGCGGTCTCGCGGGCATCGAAGCTGTAAAGTTTTTGCTCTGTGGCATCCCAATACAAAATGAACGCGCCACCGCCAATACCTGAAGACTGTGGCTCCACCAGCGTCAGTGCCGCCTGGACGGCAATCGCTGCATCCACTACGGTACCGCCGCGCTCAAGCACGCGGTAGCCAATGCGGCTGGCGTGAGGGTTCGCAGAGACCAGCATGTCTTTCTGCCCGACCGCGAGCCCGCTTTCGCGAAGGCCTGTTGCGCGCTCAGGTTCCGCCTCTCCTTCCACTTCCCCTTCCGGTACCTGGGGTGCCGGGCTGCAGGCAATCAGAATTGGCAGCGCCAGTGAGGCCAGCAAGCTGCGCCGCAGCACTGCTTCCCTTACAGTGGCAAAGCTGTGGTGCACTTTAACTCCTCCATGACAAAGCTCGCGGTCACATCAAACAGGTCTGCCTTGATCAGCTCTTTATACAGGCGGTCGTAATCTGGCATATCCCGGACAACCGCTTTCACCAGGTAATCCAGCTCGCCGCTCATGCGATAGGCTTCCAGCACGCCGGGCACAGATTCCATGACCTCGGCGAAGCGTTTCGCCCAGCGCTCATTATGCTCGCGCGTGCGAATTGAGATGAACACCGTCAGGGGCAGATCAAGAGCTCTTGCATCCAGGAGCGTCACACGGCCGCGAATGACGCCCTCCTCTTCCAGCTTCTGGATGCGTCTCCAGCAGGCGGACTTGGATATGCCAACTCGATCAGCAAGATCGCCAACGGAAAGGCCTGCATCGGCCTGCAGGCGGCTCAGGATTTCGCGGTTTACCTTATCCATACCATTTCATACCATACTCATCCTTATCGATAGCCGCAGGCCACGAGCAGCATGAATGACATCGACGACACTCCGGTGCCCCAGGGCGACCTCGCCCTGCAAACTATCGCCATGCCGCGAGACACCAACGCCAACGGCGATATTTTTGGTGGCTGGCTGTTGTCACAGATGGACCTCGCCGGCGCCATCACCGCAGGGGAAGCCGCCGACGGGCGCGTTGCCACGGTCGCTATCAATGGCATGGCCTTTCTGACGCCGGTGCATGTCGGGGCCGTTGTCTCGTGCTTCTGCGATGTACTGGAAATAGGCCGCAGCTCGGTTCGTATCATGGTCGAGGTCTGGATCAATTCGCGTCACGACGGTGAGCCCTTGAAAGTTACCGAGGGAGAGTTCGTGTTTGTCGCCATCGACGAGAACGGCCGTACTCGCAGTATTCAGCGCGGCTGATCACCCCTCCTCCAGAACCACATCCCGGGCATTGATGAAGGCCTGCTCGGAGACGTGGTGATAGTTCCGCACTTTGCTGAAAAAGTCACTCCAGGAGGCATAGGTTTTTGCGGCCATAGGGTCTGAAGCCACCAGCTCATCCAGGGTCTGCCGCGTGCCTTCATACAGAGCTTTCAGGACATCGTCGGGGAAGCGACGCAGCTGCACCCCGTGTTCATCGATGAGTTCAGACAGCGCCGCGTTATTGCGCGCCGTGAACTCATCGAGCATCTCCTGGTTGGCCGCCCGGGCCGCCGTCGTCACAATTGCCTGCAGATCTGCAGGCAGCGATTCCAGGGCATCCTTGTTGAAAATGATCTCCAGCGTTGGGCCCGGCTCGTGCCAGCCTGGGTAGTAGTAGTATTTGGCTGCCTCATACAGGCCTAACGCAAGGTCGTTATAGGGCCCTACCCATTCAACCGCATCGATCACCCCGGTTTGCAACGAGGTATACAGCTCACCGCCCGGAATTCTGACGGAGGTGCCGCCTGCCGCGGTAAACACTTCGCCGGCAAGACCCGGTATGCGCATCTTCAGGCCGCGCAAATCGTCGATCGACTTGATCTCTTCACGGAACCAGCCACCCATTTGTACGCCCGAGTTGCCTCCCGCCATCGGTATGACGTTGAAGGGGGCATAAGCCTCGCGCCAGAGTTCAAGGCCGCCGCCCTTGTGCAGCCAGGCATTCATTTCCTGGGCCGTCATGCCGAAAGGCACCGCGGTAAAAAAGGGGGCCGCCGGAATCTTGCCTTTCCAGTAATAGGATGCCCCGTGGCCAACTTCGACAACACCCTGGGAAACCGCATCGAATACCTCGAAGGCGGGCACAATTTCCCCGGCGCCATAGACATGGACCTTCATCCGGCCATTGCTCATCTCCTGCACCATGCGCGAGAAGTTCTCAGGCCCGGTGCCAAGGCCCGGAAAGTTTTTTGGCCAGGTCGTGACAAGCTTCCACTGAATGGTATCGGCCAAGGGCACGATTGACCCCGCACCAGGGTTGGCGCTCACCGTCTCACCCGCTCGGCCGGATGCCCGGTCCATGGCCCAGCCGGCGACCACGCCGACCAATGCGGCTACCAGCAGCAAAATGATCAGCGGCGCCAGGCGTCTTTCTAACGATGCGCTCATTGTTCTTATCCGTTCATCGTGTGATCTACAAGAGCTGTAGCTTGGCGTACTGCAGCACCAGCCACTTACTGCCTTCGTCGTCGAAGTTGACTTCGACCCTCGCGCTGGCACCGCGACCCTCAAAGTTTAGCACGACGCCCTCGCCAAAAATCTGGTGGTAAACACGCTGCCCAAGGCTTAGGCCCGTGTCAGGCACTTCGGCCTGCCCCATACCGCTGACAGGCCGGGTGACAGAACTGCTAAGCCGTACCTCCTGCAGCAGCTCAGCAGGAATCTCGCGGATAAAGCGGGAGGGCGCATTGAAGTTCTCGTTCCCGTGCATGCGTCGGGTCTCGGCATAGCTGATGACCAGGCGCTGCATGGCGCGCGTGATGCCGACGTAACACAGGCGTCTCTCCTCCTCGAGGCGGCCTGGCTCTTCCAGCGACATGCGATGAGGAAACAGGTTCTCTTCCATCCCGGCCAGGAACACCAGCGGAAACTCCAGGCCCTTGGCCGAGTGCAGTGTCATCAATTGCACGCTGTCCTCGTGCGCTTCGGCCTGGGCGTCGCCGGCATCGAGGGCCGCGTTATCCAAAAACTCCTGTAGCGGCGAGACCTCCTCGTCTTCCGGCTGAAACTGCTTCGCCGCGCTGACCAGTTCCTCCAGGTTTTCGACCCTCGCCTGACCTTTCTCGCCTTTCTCTTTTTCATGAAAAGTCAGCAGGCCAGAGGTCTGCACCACATGTTCAGCAAGCTCCTCCAGGCTCAGCTCGTCGGTACCACTGTCGAGCTCATTGACCAGGGCGGCAAAGCCTTCGAGCGCACCGAGCGCCCGGGCGGGTAGCAGTTTCTCATCGATAACGATATGCAGGGCCTGCCACAGAGCCATCTCACGCTCACGAGCAATAGCGCGCACCATCTCCAGCGTCTTGAGGCCAATGCCTCGCGGCGGCGTATTGATCACCCGCTCGAGCGCAGCGTCATCGGCGCGGTTGGTAATCAGGCGCATGTAGGCGAGCGCATTGCGAATCTCCATACGCTCGTAGAATCGTTGCCCACCGTAAATCCGGTAGGGCATAGCCTCACGTATCAGCGCCTCTTCCAGCACGCGGGATTGGGCGTTGGACCGGTACAAGATGGCGACGGAAGCGCGTTCATTGCCGTCACTTATCCAGCTTTGTGCTTGTTCCACAATAAAGCGCGCTTCATCCTGCTCATTAAACCCGGCATAGAGGGTGATAGCCTCACCACTTTCACCGGCGGTCCACAGTTCTTTGCCCAGGCGGCCAAAATTATGGTTTATGACCCCGTTAGCGGCCTTGAGAATCGTTTGGGTAGAACGGTAGTTCTGTTCGAGCCGCACTGTCTCCGTGCCAACAAAGTCCGCAGTGAAGCGCTGTATGTTTTCTATCTTTGCGCCGCGCCAGCCATAGATCGACTGGTCGTCATCACCCACAGCTACCACCGGTATGCTGTCACCCGCCAACACGCGTAACCAGGCATATTGTATGGTGTTGGTATCCTGGAACTCGTCCACCAGGATCTGCCGGAAGCGCCCCTGATAGTGGGCGAGAACCTCAGGATTTTTTAGCCAGAGCTCGTGGGCCCGCAGCAGCAGCTCGGCAAAGTCGACCATGCCAGAGCGTTCGCAGGCTTGTTCGTAGGCCTGGTATACGCGCAACATGGTTTGCGCAAAGAGATCGCCCGGGGGCGGCGCTGGGACATGGGCTGCACGAAGCCCTTCATCTTTCTGGCCATTGATGTACCACTGGGCCTGCCGCGGGGGCCATCGCGACTCGTCCAGATCCAGCTCTCGCAGCACTCGCTTGACCAGCCTGAGCTGGTCGTCGCTATCGAGGATCTGGAAATTCTGGACAAGGCCCGCCTCTCGCCAATGGGCCTTCAGCAAGCGGTGGGCCAGGCCGTGGAAAGTGCCCACCCACATACCGTGAACCGGCAGCTGCAGCATCGACTCGAGGCGTCCGCGCATTTCTCGCGCCGCCTTATTGGTGAAGGTAACCGCCAGTATTGACCAGGGCGAGTATTCCAGCCCACGGATCAGCCAGGCGATCCGGTGCACCAATACGCGGGTCTTGCCGCTGCCAGCGCCTGCCAGTACCAGCAGGTTGCCATCGTCGGCAGCGACGGCCTGTCGCTGCGCGTCGTTCAAGGGGGAGAGAATATCGGAGACATCCATCGGCGCATTCTAGCGAAAAACCCTTCGGCTCTCACCGCGCAAGGCTGCAAATGTATAATGCGACGATACGTCTGCAACGCTGGACCCATGACACACCGACAAATACTGCAGGAGATCAGAGCGCGGCAGGACAGGCTGCGCCGTTCTGAGCGCAAGGTCGCAGACCTCGTTTTGTCCCGACCAGAAGACGTCATCCACATGCGCATCGTCGATCTCGCGGCCGCGGCCGACGTCAGCGAACCTACCGTCGTGCGCTTTTGTCGCGCCATCGACTGCAGCGGATTTCAAAGCTTCAAACTGGCGTTGGCCCAAAGCACGGTAGGGCCGGGTAGCTTTGCACCCTTTGTGCTGGACGAACAGGACACCCCTCGGGATTACACCTATAAGGTGTTTGACGCGACCGTCGAAACGCTGGTGCGGGTTCGAGACCGCCTGGACCCGGACGCCATTGGCGTGGCGGTGGAAACACTTGCATGTGCACGGCGCGTCGAGTTCTATGGCTTCGGTGCCTCAAGTCCGGTCGCCATTGATGCACAGCATAAGTTTTTCCGCTTGCAGATTGCCAGCGCCGCCCATTCCGACCCGCACATCCAGGCGATGTCAGCTATGTCACTGACCGACGAAGACGTGGTGGTTGCAATCTCCCAGTCCGGTCGCAGTAGGTCTCTGCTGGATGCGATGGAACTGGTCCGCGACGCGGGGGCCGAGATCATCGGGCTGGCGCCCGGGGGTACACCGGTGATTCAGCGCTCAAGTATCGCCATACCCATCGATGTGGAGCCGGAAAGTGAGCATAGCTATACACCGCTGCCCTCCAGAATCGCCCATCTTGCGGTTATTGATATTCTCGCCGCTGGCGTGTCAAAAGCCAAAGGCGAGGGGGTCAGCGAACATCTGCAACGCCTGAATCAAGGCCTCCAATCGCTGCGATTACCTGACTGACCCAGCCCCCCTCTGGTACTATCGAACCACAAGCCGGCACACGGCGTGAACGGGGCATTGGGGCGATGACTAACCGGGACAATGAAGGGCAGCTGGGCTTCGGCGACGCGTTTAACAAGCGCGAAAGCAACACCTACGATGCTAACGATGAGGAAAGGTCAAACGACGAATTTATAGAAGAGGCTTTCAGCGCAAACTATCCTGAAGACACCGAAGACTTCAGCCTTGAGTGGGAACGAGAAGCAGAGCTTGACGAGGATGAGCAAGGCGAAGACAGCGAGGCAGATGTTGAGCTGATCTGGGGCGACGAGCCGACTGAAAATAACCCCGATACTGACGAAGTCGACCTGACGACCGAAGAATCCAACCCCTTCGACTCCGAGGCTGGCAGCCTGCCACCGCTGACAGAGTCAGCTGACCTCGATAGTGAACCCAACTGGACCGACGATCCCGTCGAGGCCGAGAAGTGGCTGGCCGAAGAGGCGCTCGATAGCGAGGAAGAGAGCAGCACGGATTGGCCCATTGGCCTCATTGCCGTGGCCGTAGTGGCCCTCCTGCTACTCGCGGCCGGCGGCTATGGCATCATGCAGCAGCGCGCCGCAGCAGAGGATGAACTGCGCGAACTCCGCGCCGCCCTGGCCAATACGATCAGCCGGGATGAGGCCAGCGAAAATCGGCAGGCACTGCGGGCGACAGAGCTGGAAAATACGTCGCTGGCGGACAGTCTCGCCACGCTGCAACTCGAAAACCGTCAACTGCAGGACACCGTTGCCGGGCTAGAGGCGCAACTTGAGGTGCAGCGAGAGGCGGCGGAGGTGGCCGCCGCCGAAGCCGCGTCCGCGGCGGCTGCAGCCGCGAGATCGGCGTCCAGACCTGCTGCAAAACCCGCACCCGTCACCACCCCGGATCCTGTGCCTGTGTCAGCAGCCATCGATACTGCGGCACCGGCATCAGGATGGTTCGTCAACTTCAGCTCTTACAGCCAACGGGCAACGGCGGAAAGCTGGCGCGCACGGCTGGCGCCCGGCGCTGGCGAGGTCATGATAGTGCCCGCAGAGGTCGGTGGCCGCACGGTCTATCGCCTGAGGGTCGTGGGCCTTGGTAGCCGCGAAGAAGCGGAGCAAGTGGCCCGCGGCCTTGAGCAGGCCCACGGCGTCAGCAAGCTCTGGGTGGGCGAACAGTAGGCGGGCTTGGCAGCAACACACGGGCCTGCTACTGTTGCTCGTCCCTGCAATCGGAGGAAGTTGTTATGAGAATAATGCAGACCGCCCTGGCAAGCCTGACACTGTTCAGCGCAGCCAGCTTTGCCGACTGCGATGCGCCGGCATCCCCGGTTTTACCTGACGGAGCCACCGCGAGCATGCAAGACATGCTCGAGGGCCAGAAAGCGGTAAAGGCCTTTCAGGCCGCGAACATGGATTATATGGGCTGCCTGGAGAAGGTGTTTAATGCCGCGGCCAAGGACGCTGACTCCGGAAACGACGACGAAAAAGCCGCCGCAACAGAAGTGCACGATAAAGCCGTGGCGGCTTACAACGACGCCGTGTCCAAGGAAGAGGAAGTCGCGGGCCAGTTCAATACGGAAATTCGCGAGTACAAGGCCGCCAACCCGGGCTAGCAAGCCCGGCGACGACGCTACGACATTGCTACTGGAGCATTTCTTCAGAGGGCATCCGGTCACGGGCTCCCTCTATTTGATTCTGCTTCTGTGACTGACGCACATCATCGTATTTCTCCATGAGTGCGTCATCATCCTTGGACTTGGACTGACAGCGCTCCGGCAGAAACTCATCGACGATGCCATCGGCGCCACACTTCCACTCAATAACGCCATCCGGCGCGATGACACCGCCAAGAAAGACATAGTCGTCCTCGAAAATCGCGCCCGGGATAGCGCCGTCCTTGAAATAGACCTGGATGACGGCGTCGTAATCCGGGTTCTTTAGATCGACCTGAATATCGTGCACAAATTCAGGAGGCGTATAGGCCTCCGTTTTCAATGCTGCGTGTTCGTTCTCGCTCTTGGGGAAGCGAGCATTGGTCACGTAAAACTCGGTGAGGCGGTTCTTGGTGTCACCGGCCAGTGTGAACGCCTCTGTTACCTTGGAACGGATCAGGAAATCATCGTAAGCGGGAATGGCATAGGCAGCGACGCCGCCGATAACGGCCACGGCCATGATGCCCTGCATGATCGCGAAACCGCGCTGCTGGTGTCTCATCGTACTTCTCCTGCCTGGTCTAGCCCGGTCTTGTAGTCAGACCGCCGTGCCCGCATGGGAGGCAGACCGGCGGCCAATTTTTACGCCCCGAGTGAGACCTTACAGCCAGCCTCACGTTCAGCAGTTATTGATGTAGCAGGATACGTGCCAGCAATTTTTAAGGCGGATTGGGGGGATTCCGCCGCATTTCGGACTTTTTACCGACACGCGACTGACAAAAATTGTCAGTCTTTGCGCGTGGCGGTCAGTCGCGGCCTTTACTTCGCCGTTTCGGTCAGAGCCTCCTGCAGTTTCTTGGTATCGACCGCATCAGCGGCCTTCTCTTTATCAACGGCATCCAGCGCCTTGCTGTAATCCACGCCGTCACCGGAGACGGCACCTTTCATCTTGTCCATATCCACAGACTCGACAGCTTTCTCTTTATCAACCGCCTCCAGCGCCTTTTCGAGATTCTGTGCCTGCACGCCAAGCGCCAACAGCGTTAAGATCAGTGCAAGAGGTGCGAGAAAAATTGATTTCACAGTATGTACTCCTTCTGAATAATTTGAGCGGACGCCTGGCGTCACCACTCAATGCTAGACGAGTTTTTGGTCGCCTGCTTTACCGCGGCTTCCTATCAGTTTGACCTGCGCTTCGGCCGTACCTTACGCGTCGGCGAAGTTTTGGCTGGAGACCCGGCCGCCGATCGCCGAACCGCGCCTTTTTTGGCTGCCCTAGCGGCCTTCTTTTTCTGTTCTGTCTTTTTCGCAACCGTCTTTTTCGCAGCTGCCTTTTTCGCAACTGCCTTTTTCGTAACGGCCTTGTTCGCAAGCGCCTTTTTGGCGGGCCTGTTTTTAGCAGCGGGTCTTTTGCTTGCAGTCTTTTTGCGCACTGATCGTTTCCGAGCCGCGCCTCTCCTGCCGCTGCCAGCCGCGGTTCGCAATCCAGCGACCTCCTCAAGCTCCTGCAGCGCTTCTTCCAGAAAATCGATAGAACGTTGAATATTGGGCAGCGATCGACGGCAGGCCACAATGCCGAAATCGAGCTGGTCATGATAGCTGACCAAGGTGATATTCATCGCGAAACCGTCAAACACAATAGAGGCAGGATACATGCCGTCCAACCGAGCCCCGTTCCAGTAGAGGCGCTCTCGCGGGCCCGGTACGTTGGAGATGACCGTGCTGAAGGCTGGGTATTTTGCAGCCATACCCAGCACGGAGGAGACCACAGCAGGTAGCTGCGTCAGCTGCATGAAGATAGCGGCTTCACGCGAAGACATATCCGACAGCAGGGCTTTACCTGCACGCATCGATTTCTGGATCGCGCGCAGCCGTTTTTCCGGATCGGCTACACCTGTGGCTAGATCGGCAGTGATAAAGCCCACGGCATTGGCGGAATCGAGATCGCCCTCCTCCCGCAGCGACACCGGCGCCATCGCCTTGAGCGAATACTGGGGTAGCTCATTGCGAGCTTGCAGATAGCGACGAAGTGCGCCCGCGCACATTGCCAGCACAATATCGTTCAGCGTGCCGTCCAGTGCCTTGCAAACCGCCCGCACCCGTTCGAACTCCCAGGACTGCGCCACAAAGCGCCGTGCGCCAGTTACCTTGGTATTGATGGATGTGCGCGGTACATTGTGCCAGGGCACCGCCAGATTGCCGCTGCGCCCTAGAAAGGCCCCGCCGAAACGGGACAAGGCTGTCGCCAGGTGGACGCTGGAGTCGAAGGACTGCTTGAGAGCCTCGACCACGTTGCGAGATTCCTCTCTGGAAGCAACGGCAGGTTTTGCTTTGTCACCGTACTTTATGGCTTTGTAACGCTGATACGCATCCAGCGAAAGCGGCGAAAAGGCGACATGCTCCGTGGCATCCTCGGAATAGCCGCCACGCGCCATATGCATAGCGCCAACGCCATCAATGGCCGCGTGGTGAATCTTGTTATACAGAGCGAACTGACGGTTCTGCAGACCTTCTATCAGGTGGATCTCCCACAGCGGTCGGTTCCTGTCCAACAGCACGCTGTGCAGGCGTGATGCCAGGGAAAAGAGCTCACGATACCGGCCGGGTTTCGGCAGGGCCGAATGGCGCACATGGTAGTCGAGGTCGATCTTGTCGTCTTCTTCCCAGAAAAACCCGGAGGGTGTTGTGCGCACGAACTCGCCAAAGGGTTTGCGATACTCGCCGATATTGCGCAGCACATCCGCCAGATCAGCGAGAAACTCGTGCTCTTGTGCGCCCTCGGGCAGGGTAAACAGATTGACCCCGCCAACGTGCATTGGGGTTTCCCGCTTCTCTGCCAGCAAAAAGCCAGCATCGGTGATATCTACTCGGCGCATTATTATCGTCCCCGCTGCCGTGGGTTTGTGGCTGTCATTGACGAATGAGGCGACGATAAAGCCTGGGCCCCCTATCCGGACAGTGCACTTTACTAGAGGCATCAACGCTTTGCGAGATAGCCACAGATCACGACAGTGACAAGGATTGTGGTGTCAGGGGGCACAGCGCACTATGCTAGGAATATGGAAGCAAAAATCTATCAACACTTGATAGGGGCCAATATCCACTGCGACGCGCCCGCGATAATCATGGGCTTGAAGCACGGCCTGCCGCTGCACCGCGAGGCCGAAATAATGCCTGCCCTGCATGCCTCGCTGGCAACCCTGCGGCGACATCTCGCTGAAGACCCCTTCTGCTGCATCGGCCTGGGTCAAGGCGGCGACAGTTTTGGCCCCGATATCGCCAGCTGCCTGCTCTGGCTGCACGGGACTATCGCCGGCATCATCGACCAGCGGCCGGCCTATTTGCAGACGATCGCCCAGAATGCAGACGAGTTCGTCAGCCTGATCAGTTACTCGGTGACCGAAGGTCTGATCCCGGATATCTATTACCTCAGTGCAGGCGCCATACGCTTTATCTGCGCACAGGCGCTCGAAGGTTCACCCGCGGAGCTACCTTTTAACGACTTTAGACAGAAACTGCTGGACCTCGAATCACTGAAGCCGGGCAAGTGCCCGGACCTGTCGATAAAGGCTATTATCGATGCCGCGCTTGCGCGAGACATACCCGTTACTCATCTCCTCCCGGGTAGCAACTTTTACCAGCTCGGTACTGGCTGCAAACGCCGCCATCTGAAGGAGACACTATCCAGCTTATCCAGCGTAACCGCCGCGCATCTGACGAAGAACAAATGGTATACCAGCGCAATGCTGCAAAAGTATCGCCTGCCCTGTGCCGACAGCCGTGTCGTGCTGAACGCAAATGACGGCGCGCATGCTTCTCGATATTCGCGCCGTGCTGTTCGACACCGACACGCTGTTCACCCACGCCTCAGGCAAACAGGCGCCCACCTATATCGATTGCCGAAAGCTGATT
>JBCDJG010000090.1:0-14064 GCA_038748065.1 Pseudomonadota bacterium | reverse complement strand
GGTGGAGCAGCCTGGTAGCTCGTCGGGCTCATAACCCGAAGGTCGTCGGTTCAAATCCGGCCCCCGCTACCAAATTCGTGCCACACGCTCCTACACCGTGGCACGGCGTTGAAAAAGCCCCGTTTCAGGGGCTTTTTCGTACGTGGCGAAAAAAGTTGGCGACGCGCGAACAGCAGCTGACTGAGATGCTGGAACCGACGGTCGAGGCCCTGGGTTACGAGTTGTGGGGCCTTGAGTATTCGGCCAGTGGCAGGCATTCCTTGCTGCGTCTATATATAGAAGCCGAACAGGGCATCACCGTCGACGATTGTGCGGCGGTGAGTGAGCAGGTCAGCGCGGTGCTGGATGTGGAAGACCCGATATCCTCCGAGTACACCCTCGAGGTTTCTTCCCCAGGGCTCGACAGGTTGCTGTTCAAACTGTCGCAATATCCTGCTTACGTGGGTGAGTGGGTAGATTTGCGTTTACGCAGTCCTTTCGAAGGGCGGCGCAAGTTCAAGGGAGTATTGCGGGGCATTGAGGGCGAGGACGTGGTTATTCTGATGGATGATCATGAATACCTGCTGCCCCACGGCGTCATTGACAGGGCGCGCGTACAACCCCGGACGTGATGCGGTCTGCGAGCTCCAACGAGTAAAAAGCTGGCCAGAACAAAGAGGCTTGAGATGACAAAGGAAATTTTGCTGGTTGCCGAAGCGGTGTCCAATGAGAAGGGCGTGTCTGAGGACATTATCTTCGAGGCCATCGAACTGGCTCTGGCGACCGCCACCAAGAAACGCTACGACGAGGAGGCGGATATTGAGGTCACCATCGATCGCGAATCCGGTGACTATGTAACGGTGCGCCGCTGGCTGGTGGTACCCGACGATGAATTGGCGCTGCTCGGCACGCAGTTCACGACGGAGGAAGCCGCCGAGAAAGATACCAGCCTGCAGCCCGGCGATGTTTACCAGGAGCAGGTCGAAAATGTAGGTTTTGGCCGTATTGCTGCCCAGACTGCGAAGCAGGTGATTGTGCAGCGGGTGCGCGACGCAGAGCGCGCTCAGGTCGTCGAGCAATACATGCACCGCGTGGGCGAACTGGTGGCTGGCACGGTAAAGAAGGTGACCCGCGACAATGTCATCGTGGACCTTGGCAACAACGCCGAGGGCCTGCTGCCCCGTGAACAACTGGTGGGCCGAGAGACTTTCCGCGTCAACGACCGCGTGCGTGCGATTCTCCAGGAGATCAGCACCGAGACCCGTGGCCCTCAGCTCATCCTGAGCCGTGCCTGCCCCGAGATGCTGATCGAGCTGTTCAAGATCGAAGTGCCTGAGATTTCCGAGGAGGTGATCCAGATTCGCGCTGCCGCACGAGATCCCGGCTCTCGCGCCAAGATCGCGGTAAAGACCAATGATCAGCGTATTGACCCGGTCGGCGCCTGCGTCGGTATGCGCGGCTCGCGTGTACAGGCGGTGTCCAATGAGTTGGACAACGAGCGCGTTGATATCGTGCTTTGGGATGACAATCCGGCACAGTTGGTCATCAATGCCATGTCGCCGGCTGAGGTGGAGTCCATCGTGGTCGACGAAGACTCGGGCACCATGGATGTAGCCGTATCAGAAGACAATCTTGCCCAAGCGATCGGCCGCAGCGGCCAGAACGTACGTCTGGCTAGCGAACTCACTGACTGGACCATCAATGTGATGAGCACGGATGAGGCCGCCGAGAAGCATGAGGCCGAGGCCGGCGAGGTGATCGGTGTGTTCTGTGAGCAACTCGACGTGGATGAAGAAGTTGCGGAGATTCTGGTCGAAGAGGGCTTCACCACTCTGGAAGAGGTGGCTTACGTGCCGCTGGACGAGATGACCGCTATCGAGGGCTTCGACGAGGAAATCGCCGAAGAGCTCAGGGCCAGGGCAAAGGATGCACTGCTCACCGCGGCGATTGCTACGGAAGAGCAGCTCGGGGCTAACGAGCCCGCTGAAGATCTGCTGACCATGGACGGCATGGATCGCCACCTGGCCTTTATTCTGGCCAGTCGCGGCATTGTCACCATGGAAGACCTGGCCGAGCAGGGTGTGGAAGACATCCTGGATATCGAAGATATGACGGAAGAGCGCGCGGGCGAGCTGATTATGACGGCCCGTGCACCCTGGTTTGCCGAGGAGGCCAGCGAGTAATAGCTCGATCATGGCAGGCGTAAGGCGAACAGGGTACGAAGGAGAGAATTGATGGCGCAGGTGACAGTACAGCAACTCGCGGAAGTCGTGGGCGCATCCGTTGATCGTCTGCTGACGCAGATGAAAGAGGCAGGTCTGCCGCACACTGAGGCGGAAGAGGGTGTCTCTGATGAAGACAAGCAGACGCTGCTCGCCTTCCTGAAGCGCAGCCACGGGGAATCGACCGCGGCACCCAAGCGCATCACGCTGAAGCGCAAGACCATCAGCACCCTGAGGACCTCCGGCAGCCAGGGCAAGAAGACGGTCAACGTTGAGGTGCGCAAAAAGCGCACCTACGTTAAGCGCGATCCGGCGGAGCTGGAAGCGGAGGCGGCCGCCCGCGCAGCTGATGACGTGGAAGAGCTCGCGCCTGTTGTAGAAGAAGAGGTCGAAGAGACGACAGCGGCCGATACCGAAGTGGCCGAGGCGGTTGCCGTGGAAGCCACGGTCGCTGTCGACGAGTTTGAGGAGGAAGATCCGGCTGACCTCGATCCAGAAGTGCTGCGTCAGCGTGCCGCTGCACGCCGTAAGGCTCGGGAAGCGGCTGAAGCCGAAGCCCGCGCGGCTGCCGCGGTAGCGCGCAAGGAAGAGGAAGAACGGCGCAAAGCCGAGGAAGTCAGCAAAGCAGCACCGGATAAAGACGCAGCGGCCAAGCGACCGAAACGCCTGCATGATGCGCCGGCGCCCGGTCGCCAGGAAGACTACAAGAAAAAACGTGGCACCCGCCTCGATCGCAACGCGCCCGCAGGCCGCGGCAAGCAGCGCGGACACAACCTTTCCCTGTCTGATCTTGAAGCTGCAGAGTCTGGCATCGGCCGACGCCGAGGCCGCAAGAAGATGAAGGCCACGCACGAAGAACACGGCAAGCATGGCTTCGAGATGCCCACCAAGGACATCATCCACGAGGTAGAAATTGCCGATATGATTTCCGTGGCCGGCTTGTCCCAGGCCATGTCTGTCAAGTCTGGCGAGGTGATCAAGGAGCTGATGAAGCTGGGTGTTATGGCGACCATCAATCAGATGATTGACCAGGACACCGCGACCCTCGTGGTTGAAGAAATGGGCCATAAAGTGAACCTGGTCAGCGCTGACGCGCTGGAAGAGAAGCTTGAGGAAACGCTGTCGCAACATGAAGGTACTGAGGAAGGGCGTGCGCCGGTCGTGACAGTGATGGGCCACGTCGACCACGGCAAGACCTCACTGCTGGATTATATCCGCCAGACCCATGTCGCCTCCGGTGAGGCAGGTGGTATCACGCAGCATATTGGTGCCTATCACGTCGATACCGACCACGGCATGATTTCCTTCCTGGATACGCCTGGCCACGCGGCTTTTACCGCGATGCGTGCCCGTGGCGCCAAGAGCACAGATATCGTGATCCTGGTGGTCGCCGCGGACGACGGTGTCATGCCGCAGACGGAAGAGGCCATCAACCATGCCCGCGCTGCCGAAGTGCCCCTGATCGTTGCCGTTAACAAGATCGACAAGGAAGGCGCTGACCCGGAGCGGGTCAAGAATGAGCTAGCCGCCAAAGAGGTTATCCCGGAAGAGTGGGGCGGCGAGAACCAGTTTATCAATGTGTCTGCCCTTACCGGTGACGGCATCAGCGAACTGCTGGATGCGGTGCTACTGCAGGCAGAGGTGCTGGAACTGAGCGCTCCGCGTGATGTGCCGGCACAGGGCATTGTGATCGAGTCGCGGCTGGACAAAGGGCGCGGGTCGGTGGCCTCGCTGCTGGTGCAGAGCGGCACGCTGCGCAAAGGCGATATCGTACTCGCGGGTCTGCAGTATGGCCGCGTGCGTGCGATGCTCGATGAAAACGGGCAAGCGATCGACGAGGCCGGACCCAGCATCCCCGTGGAAATTCTGGGGCTGGACGGTACCCCCGACGCGGGCGATCAATTCGCCGCAGTTGAGAGCGAAAAACGTGCGCGCGAGGTCGCGGACTTCCGCCAGGAGAAGAGTCGCGAGAACAAGCTGCAGCGGCAGCAGGCGGCCAAGCTCGACAACATGTTCGAAAGCATGACTGCGGGCGAAAAGAAGACCCTGAATATTGTCGTCAAAGCCGACGTACGTGGCTCACTTGAGGCGCTGCAAACCGCGCTGCTTGATTTGGGCAACAGCGAAGTTCAGGTCAATATCGTGGCTGGCGGTGTCGGCGGCATTTCCGAGACAGACGTGACGCTGGCGCTCACCTCGGAAGCGGTGATCTTTGGCTTCAACGTTCGCGCCGACAGCGCAGCTCGCAAGGTCGTCGAGAACGAAGGTATCGATCTGCGCTACTACAACGTTATCTACGACCTGATCGATGATGTCAAGAACGCCCTGTCCGGTATGCTGGCGCCAGAGCTGCGTGAGGAGATTGTGGGTATCGCAGAGGTGCGCGACGTATTCCGCTCGCCCAAGTTTGGACAGATCGCGGGCTGCATGGTGACCGAGGGCGCCGTCTATCGATCCAAGCCGATTCGCGTACTGCGCGACAACGTGGTGATTTACGAGGGCGAGCTTGAGTCTTTGCGCCGCCACAAGGACGACGTCAATGAGGTGCGCGCCGGCACCGAGTGCGGCATCGGCGTTAAGAACTACACGGACGTGAAAGTTGGCGACCTGATCGAAGTCTACGAGGTCAAGGAGTTCGCTCGCACGCTCTAGGCGGGCGAGACTTACATGGCCAGGGAATACAGCCGTACGCAGCGGGTGGCAGACCACCTGCAGCGCGAGCTGGCGGGCCTGATACAGCACGAGCTGCGAGATCCGCGCCTCGGCATGGTCAGTCTTACCAGTGTCGATATCAGCCGAGACCTCGGGCATGCGCGCGTGTACTACACGGTGCTCAACGCGGACAACAGCGAAGAGGCCAAGGAAGTCACCGAGGTGCTCAATCGCGCGTCCGGCTTCCTGCGCAGTGAGCTGTCACGCGACAGCAGCATGCGCAGCGTGCCGCAGCTTCGCTTTTACTTCGACAACAGTGTTGGTCGTGGCCGCGAGTTGGAAGACTTGATCCGGCGGGCGGCGGACGCAGACCGCGAGCTGGGCCTGCGCGATGACGACGCGGAGGAGCAGTAGGCCGTGGCACGGCGCAGGCGCGGCCGGCCCTTGAATGGCATTCTGGTGCTGGATAAGCCCCTTGGGGTGAGTTCTAACCAGGCCTTGCAGAGCGCGAAGCGGCTGTTCTTTGCTGCGAAAGCCGGCCATACCGGTAGCCTTGACCCGCTTGCGACGGGGGTTTTGCCCCTGTGTTTTGGCGAGGCGACCAAGTTTTCCCAGTACCTGCTGGACGCGGATAAAGCGTATAGCAGCACCTTTCGCCTCGGCATTGCCACGACAACGGGCGATGCGGAAGGCGAAGTCATCGCAGAATGCGATGGCAGCGCCCTCACGCGCGGGACGGTTGAAGAGGCACTGGGTCGCTTCCGCGGAGAGATTGAACAGATACCGTCGATGTACTCGGCACTGAAACATGAGGGCAAGCCGCTGTATGAACTGGCGCGCCGGGGAAAAGAGGTCGAGCGACCTAGCCGCCGGGTGCACATTAAACGGCTGCAGCTGACCGCCTTTCGGGGGGGTGAACGCCCCGAAGTGGACGTCGATCTTGAGTGCAGTAAGGGTACTTACGTGCGTTCCCTGGCAGAGGACCTTGGCGAGGCGCTGGGCTGTGGCGCTCACGTTAGCGCCCTGAGGCGAACTCAGGCTGGCCCCTTCCGGGAAGACCGCAGCGTGACGCTGGCAACGCTTGAGTCCCTCAAGGCGCATGAGCGACTCGCGGATATGGACGCGCTGCTGCTGCCGCCGGATCGGGCGCTGGGCTCGCTGCCTCTGGTGGAATTGCCCGAATCGAGCGGTTTTTACATGCGCCGAGGCCAGCCAGTGCAGGTGCCAAATGCGCCCTGTGATGGTATGGTGCGCATCGCCTTGGAATCCGGAGAGTTTCTGGGGGTAGGAGAGATATTAGACGACGGGCGCGTGGCGCCGCGTCGACTGATAGTCACCTGACGTGGGTGACACGAACCTGTCTGTAAATCTGCACGGACAGGCTCTTTGTTAAACGAAGGGCGGCAAGCTCGCCTGAGGCAGATTAGAAGAGGAATTATCATGGCATTAAATGCTACAAAGAAAGCTGAAATCGTTAAAGAGTATCAACAGAGTGAAAGCGACACCGGTTCCCCGGAAGTACAGATCGCACTGCTGACCGCGAATATTGAGCAGCTGCAGGGGCACTTTCAGTCGCACAAGCAAGACCACCACTCCCGCCGCGGTCTGATCCGCATGGTGAACCAGCGTCGCAAGTTGCTGGATTACCTAAAGCGTAAAGACTCTACCCGATATACCGACCTCATCCAGCGTCTTGGACTACGTCGCTAAGCTTTCGCTACTACCGGGGCCGGGTGCCCCGGTTGTTTTGTCTAACGGAGAATGAATGTGAATCCAGTAACGAAAACCTTCCAGTATGGCAGCCAGACTGTCACCCTGGAGACCGGCCGCATCGCGCGGCAGGCAAGCGGCGCCGTCCTGGTGACCGTCGAGAATACCTCGGTGCTGTGCACCGTGGTGGCAGAAAAATCCATGCGCCCGGGTCAGGACTTCTTTCCGCTTGGCGTGCACTACATCGAAAAGACCTATTCCGTCGGCAAGATTCCCGGCGGTTTCTTCAAGCGTGAAGCTCGCCCGAGTGAGAAAGAAACACTCACCTCGCGCCTGATTGACCGGCCCATCCGCCCGCTGTTCGCCGATGGCTTCATGAACGAAGTGCAGGTGGTTTGCACCGTCATGTCGGCGGACAAGAGCATCGACCCCGACATTCCTGCGATGATCGGTACGTCTGCCGCTCTGGCGATTTCGGGTGCACCTTTTAACGGCCCCATCGGTGGTGCTCGTGTTGGCTTTACCGAAGCCGACGGCTATGTCTTGAACCCCACTTACGATCAGCTGGCCGATAGCCAGCTCGACATGGTTGTCGCTGGCACCAAGGACGCTGTGCTGATGGTTGAGTCGCAGGCCAGTGAGCTGACTGAAGACCAGATGCTCGGCGCCGTGCTGTTCGCTCACCAGGAAATGCAGGCCGTCATCCAGGCTGTGAACGAGCTGGCCGCGGAAGCGGGTAAGCCGAAGTGGGAGTGGGAAGCGCCCGCAGTCAATGAAGAGCTACTGGCTGCGGTGGAAAGCCAGGCCAAGGCGGATCTCGGCGAAGCCTATCGCATTACCGAGAAATCGGCACGCTACGAGCGCGTTGGTCAGATCAAGGAGGCCTGTGTTGCGGCCCTTGCGACTGAAGATGGCCCTGGCGCCGATGAGATCAAGGACGTTTTCAAGTCCGTCGAGAAGAACCTGGTGCGCAAGCGCATTCTTTCCGGCGAGGCCCGCATTGATGGTCGTGACAACCGCACTGTCCGTGCCATTGCCTGTGAGGTCGACGTGCTGAAGAAGGCGCACGGCTCGGCCCTGTTCACGCGTGGCGAGACCCAGGCGATAGGTGCTGTCACCCTGGGCTCCACCCGAGACGCCCAGATCATCGATGCCCTTGAAGGTGAGCGCCGCGATCCCTTTATGCTGCACTACAACTTCCCGCCCTACTCGGTCGGTGAAGCAGGGCGAGTTGGCTTTACCAGTCGTCGCGAAATCGGTCACGGCCGCCTGGCCCGCCGGGGTCTTGCAGCCGTACTGCCGGGTGAAGAGGAGTTCCCCTACACGGTCCGCGTGGTTTCGGAGATTACCGAGTCGAACGGCTCCAGCTCCATGGCGTCAGTCTGTGTGGGTTCACTATCTCTGATGGCCGCTGGCGTACCGCTCAAAGCACCGGTTGCCGGCATTGCCATGGGTCTGGTAAAGGACGGCAACCAGTTTGCCGTGTTGACCGATATCCTTGGTGACGAGGATCATCTCGGCGACATGGACTTTAAAGTTGCCGGTACCGCCGAGGGTGTCACGGCGCTGCAGATGGACATCAAGATCGAAGGTATTACAGCCCAGATCATGGAGACGGCGCTCGAGCAGGCTAAAGCAGCACGCTTGCACATTCTTGGCCAGATGAACGCCGTGCTGGATGCGCCGCGTGAAGTGACCTCGGAGAACGCGCCGAGCATGGTGACCCTGAAGGTAGATTCCGACAAGATACGTGACATCATCGGTAAGGGCGGTGCGACGATTCGCGGCATCACCGAAGCCTCTGGCGCTACCGTTGATATCGACGATGACGGCACCGTCCGCATCTTCGGTCAGGATCAGGCCGCCCGCGATAAGGCCGTAGAAATGGTCGAAGAGATCACCGCGGAAGCGGAGGTCGGGGCGATCTACACAGGTACCGTGGCGCGCATTGTCGACTTCGGGGCCTTCGTTAACATTCTGCCCGGTAAAGATGGCCTGGTGCATATCTCGCAGATCGCCAACGAGAGGGTGGAGAACGTATCTGACCATCTGAGCGAAGGTGAAGAAGTGCGGGTCAAAGTGCTGGACGTAGACCAGCGCGGTCGCATCAAGCTCTCTATTAAGGAGCTGCTGGAAGACGAGGCACCGGCCCCGGTAGAAGAAGCTGCCGAGTAAGGCGCTATACGATAAAAAGGCGATGCCATGGCATCGCCTTTTTTTTGTGTGATATAAGTTCCAGGCAATGTCTATCGGTCGCAATCAGCCTTGTCCCTGCGGCAGCGGGAAGAAATACAAACACTGCTGTCTTGCCAGCGGGCGCTTTGAGCCCGGTGGCCTGAAGCCTGCGGCTGCGCCGGCACCGCGGCCGGCTCAGCAGTTTGAACACGCTAAGGCGGCCTTTAACCGGCAGGACAATAAGCGCGCCTGGCGTTCGCTGCGGCCGCTATTGGAGGCAAAAGAGCCTTATCCGGGTGCACTCGGACTGGCCTGTCGGCTGGCCATGCGTGAGAGAGCCTTCGACAAGGCCTGTGAATACGGCGAGCGCGCCTTGGCGCAGCAGCCAAACAACGCCGCGACGCTATACAACTTTGCCACCGCGGCGGCTAATGCAGGGCGTCAGGCAGAGGCAATTGACTGCTACGAGCGCGCGCTCACGCTGAATTCTGGCCTGGTCCAGGTGCATCACAATCTGGCCAATACCTTGCGCGATGTGGGCCGCACGGGAGAGGCGCTCGACCATTATAGACGGGCCTTTGATGCTGGCGGGCTGCCGCTGTCCACGCTCGGCAACGTCCTGCTTAATATCCAGTTATTTTGCGGGGACGAGCACGAGGAGTTGTATCAGCGGCACTGCCGATTAGGGGAAATTTTGACAGAGCGCGCCCCTCGGCTGAATACCGCTGCACCGCACACCAGGAGTGATACGCGCATTCGCCTTGGCTACCTGTCTCCGCGGTTTTCCTGTGAGATTGTGGGATATTTTTTCAAGCCGATTTTTGATCATCACAACCGTGATGAATTTGAGCTGTATCTTTACAGCGCGACACCGCGAGAGGACGCGATGACGGCCTACTTCCGCGATGGCGCCGACGTCTGGCTTGACGTCGCCAACATGGACGATGCACAACTGGCCCAGCGCATTCGCGATGACGGAATCGATGTACTGGTGGATCTCGCCGGACATGCACCGGAGTCTCGCATCGGCGCTCTGGCGGCGAAGCCCGCGCCGATCCAAATCTCCATGCTCGATTACTTCGATACGACGGGTCTGCCGGCTATGGACTACTTCGTGAGTGATCGCTTCTCCACGCCAGAGCAGGGGCCGCAGCGCTTCTCTGAAACGCTGCTTTATCTCGATCAGCCACGCTTGGTCTATGAGGCACCGGACTACGCGCCGGAGGTTGCCGCGCGCGACCCAGATGCGCCTTTGGTCTTCGGCTCCTTCAATCGCGCACACAAGATCGGCCCACCCGTGCTCGAGGCCTGGTCAAAGCTATTGCAAGCCGTGCCCCAGGCCCGCTTGCTGCTGAAGGCAGGTGCCTTTGACAGCCCGGATGTCTGTGCCAATCTTGCCGGGCAGTTCGAGTCTCGAGGTATCAGCCGCGAGCGGATTGAGTTCCGGGGTGCCTCGCCCCACATTGAGCTACTGGCGCAATACGGTGATATGGATATCGCTCTGGACACCTTCCCCTACAACGGCGGTCTTACCACCTGTGAAGCACTGTGGATGGGTGTGCCGGTGCTGACGCGGCTCGGGCAGCGCCTGATCGGGCGCCAGAGTGGCGCCATGCTGTCGTCCGTCGGGCTGGATGATTTTGTCGCCAGCAGCACGCAGGCCTTCGTTGACAAGGGTCGCCATTGGGCCAATGAGCGGGCGCAGCTGGGCACGCTGCGCGGCCAGCTACGTGCGCGGATGGCAGCGGCTTCATTAACTGATGGTGCGAGCTATACGCGGGATTTTGAATCCCATCTGAAGCGCTTCATGGCCTGAGTGCCGAGCGCCTTGAACTGACGGGGATCAAGGCTATGCTGGTTACCTTGCCGGCTGATTCAAGTGAGAAATGAAGCACCTCTTCATCTGTATTCCAAATAATAGTGGATCGAGTCTTGCTCAGCGGCTCGTGGCACGCTCACGCAATGTCGCCACCCTACCCCAGGAAGGCCAGCACGTGGAGGGCTTTGCCGGGCCAGTGCCGCTCGAGCTTGGGCTTGTGCACTTCTTTAGCGAGAACGAGATGTTTACGGATATGGATGCCTACGACTGGCCAGGCATCAGGCGAGTGTGGGAAGCCCAATGGGAAGCCAACAACCCGCAGGCGACAATCCGGGTTGAGAAGAGTCCGCCCAACGTGGTTCGCATGGGGATGCTGGACACCGTGTTCCCGGACGCTTACTTCATTGTGTCTTGGCGTAATCCTTATGCGATGGCGGAGGGTATTCTCAGGAATAATCCCAAGGCTCAGATCGCGCAGGCGGGACGTCATGCCCTGCGTATGCTGCGCTACGCCCGGGAAAACACCGAGCGCTACGGCGACCGGATGGTCGCGATGAGCTATGAGGAGATTGCGGCCGCCCCGCAATCCTTGCTGGACCGCCTCGTCCAACTGCTCCCTGAGATTGGACCCTTACGCGTTGAAGCGGCGAGTGAGATTGTGGTGAAAGGGTCACTGTACTCAAGCATTCATGATATGAATGCCGAGCAGATCGCCAATCTATCCCCGTGGATGATTAAGCAGCTCAACCGTGTATTTGAGCCGTACAGAGACCTCCTCGAGGCATTTGACTACGAGCTTCTGCCGGAATCCGCCGGACGCGGCGACGGATTCCGGCCGGCGCCGCTGACTAGCCGAACACCCCTACGGGACGCCGAGCCAGACACGGCCAAGCGTATGGCTAAGGGCGATTTTGATTATTTCTGCGTCGGGCAGTACGAGGGCGTCGGGGAATTAGCCGATCAGGTTCGCGGCCTGGGCGCAGAGTGGGACCAGATGACCTTTCGACAGGATCAGAAAGGCCCCCACGTCGATACTCGCACGGTCGCCCTGCGCTGGGTTCAGCCGCCCAAGTATGATGTCGTGCACGCCGAACATGAGATTGCGCGCCATCACTATGATGTATTTGGAGACCACATCGAAAGGCTGGAGGCACTGATGGCCGAGCGTTATGGTCCGGGCTATTTCTTGCGCGTTATTCTTACTCGGGTGCCGTCTGGAAAGCGTATACCCCGGCACGCGGATACCGGCAGATCATTTGCCGTGAGTCACCGGGTGCATATGGCGGTTATTACCGATCCCGCAGCCAAGTTCTACGTGAATGATGTGGAGAAATCGATGGCCCCGGGTGAATTGTGGGAGATCAACAACTTCCGTTCGCACGAGGTTCGGAACGACTCTGGTATCGACCGAGTCCACCTCATAGGAGACTGGTACAACCCTGATGAGGGGCCACTGTACGATTCGATGGCCAAACGGCTAGCGCCACAAAGCTGAAGAGGCAAAGTGAGCAGAGTATGAAGATTGATAAAAGAATCACGTACGTATCCGGCCTGCCGCGAGCTGGAAGTACCCTGATGTGCCAGCTACTCGGGCAGCACCCTGATATTTACGGGCTCGGCCACAGCTCCCCGCTGTTTGACGCGATCAACCAGTTTCGTCGCTCCATGAGTGAGAACAGCTTTTTACTGTCGCAGCTGGATGGCGACCTTGAGAGAGTGCAGGCGCGATTACTGTCCGCGACCCGTGGATTGATTAATGGCTGGTTTGATGAAACTGAGCGGCCGGTCGTTGTCGATAAGAATCGCGGCTGGTTGTGCATGGTAGAGATGCTGAATCTGATCGATCCGGATTTTCGGATGATCGTCTGTGTTCGTGATTTACGCCAGATAATGGGCTCCATTGAGGCGCAGCATGCCAAAACGCGCCTGCTGGATTTTCCCGATCACCTTGATTCCCACTCCATCAGTCAGCGAATGAGTAGCCTGTTCAACGATAACGGCCTTGTGGGCGAGGCGCTGAGATCGATAGAGCAGATGCAGGACATTGAAGATGAAGGTATTCGTTCTAAGATTTGCTACGTGAGCTACGAGCAGCTGGCAACCACGCCAGCTGACGCCATGGCATTTATCTACGACTGGCTGGACATCGCCGATTTCAACCTCGATCCCGACGACCTTGTCGTAACCCCCACGGAGGCGGACAGCTACTACCGCTACAAGTATCCGCATGCCACGCACGCTGAGGTCAGCGTGGCTGAGCCCCACGACCTGCCCGTTCGGATAGAGGAAGCCATCCTCCGAGAGTTTGGCTGGTTCTACCGGCAATTCTATCCCGAAGTGGCGCTACCGTAGACAGCCGCGGTTTTGTTGGATAGTCTTGACCGATAGCATCTTGTCATAGGACGGCGCATTATGAGCAAAGTTGATAATCCAGCAACGGTCAAGAGCCTGCTTGCCGGCAGTGCGGTCATTCACGGTTCGGCGCTGCCGCAGCGTTTCTCCCGGCCACAGTCCAACGCGGCCATACGGCCGTTGCATAGCGGAGGCCGTCAGGCGGTCAGTGACACGTCTGCCTCATTTGGCGAAAGCGCCCGTGAAATCCATGGCTATGGGGGCGGCGGATAATCGGCGCGGAACGTATTGGTAAGCAGTAGCGTCTTGGTAAGCAGCATTGATCATTCCACGAAGCTCAAACGCGAGGTAAGCAACAGTGAGCAGAACAGGAAACGGAACACGGGTAAAAGGTCTTCTGGCGGGGAGTGCGGTGGTCAGCGGAACGTCCTTGCCGCAACATTTCTCCAAGCCGGTGTCTGATGTAGCGATCAACACGGCGAGCGCTGAGCCCCCGTCTGCCAGGGACATAGGCTCTGTGGGCGGCCCGGGTTCATCGACCGATAGTGGCCTCGAGATTTTCGGATACGCGGCTTCTGCTTGAAGCAGGCGAAGGCTTAACGTAAACAACATGAGGAAGTAGGCAATGAGTAACGCACAAGGCAAGCAGGCGGTAAAAAGCCTGACCGCGGGCAGCGCTGTAGTGAGTGGTTCAACCTTGCCTGAGCATTTCTCACGACCTGTATCCGAGGCAGGTCTGGCGTCAGCGAAGAGCCCAGGCTCTACCGACCGCCAAGGTTATGCGACCCGCAGCCCGGTTGACGAGAGTCGCGGCTACGGCGACGCCTGATCCGCACCCCGGTCAGCGCACCGGGCCCTCTAAATCTTTCCAGAGCTGGCCCA
Organism: Pseudomonadota bacterium; assembly: GCA_038748065.1. Taxonomy (GTDB): domain Bacteria; phylum Pseudomonadota; class Gammaproteobacteria; order Pseudomonadales; family Halieaceae; genus JBCDJG01. The sequence goes on along the minus strand of JBCDJG010000090.1, from coordinate 273 downwards.
TCCAATAGTCATACCGATCGGGGTTGAATTTCATCAGCCCCGCGTTGGGAGAAAAGGTCAGTTCGCCAAAATAGACCTTGCCCTGACTCTCGTATAAATCGACGCGCACAAAGTCAAAGTCGGCGGCGAGGCTTTTGGCAATACTCTTCATGCGCTCGAAAGTGGGCGAAGACGTCCGCTCCGTCTTTTCGTTCGGCCGCAGAGCGCCGCTAAAGGGGAGGATGTTCAAGTCTTCGTCGTAGCGAGTCAGACTGCGGGACGGGCCATGGCCAT
>JBCDJG010000089.1:0-14290 GCA_038748065.1 Pseudomonadota bacterium | reverse complement strand
GACGATCTGTCTGAGACCTGGGCGCAGGAGGCCGCGCCCTATGCGCTGGGCGAAGGCGGTTGGATGATGGGTAGGCTCACGGACCTGCAGGGCCGCTTCAACCTTAATCGCTTGGCGGATCCAGCACCTGAGCGCGACGATGGGGAGGGGCCGCGTTTTACGCCGGCCCAGGAGCAGTTCATTCGTCTGCTGCAGTCCCTGGATAACGTGCCTGTCGACCAGCAGCAGGCTATTGCGATCACGGAATCCATATCGGACTGGCTGGATGTCGATGCCAACGCCCGTCTGGAGGGTGCTGAGGACAGCGCCTATTTTGCGCGCGAACCCGCCTACCGCGCCGCCAATGCGCCTATGGCAAGTGTTAGTGAGCTACAGGCCGTAGCCAACATGACCCCCGAGATCTACGCCGCGCTGGCCTCCCTGGTGACAGTTTGGCCAACCAGCCCGCAGCCGCTCAATGTCCATACCGCACCGCTGGCCCTGCTGCGATCAATCAACGCCGATGGTGTGCTCGAGCCGCTCGACCTGAGTGATACGCAACAGCTGGTGGAATATCGCCAGCTCGCAGGTTTTGCTGATATGGACGATTTCTTCCTGCAGGCGGCGCTGGACGCCGATGCGCTGCCGGGCATACGGCCCTTGCTGGGTGAGAGTTCTTCCTGGTTTATGCTGGCGGCTACAGTGGAAGTTGCCGATCGGCAGATGCGCTTGTACAGTGTGCTCCAACGTCGGGGCCGCAGTATTTCCGCCAGCGTACGCGCCAGCGGTTCCCTGTAATTTAGCGTCGGGAGGCTTGGTGCCAGAAACAGCTATTATCCGCTCCATCGGTGGTCGTCTGGGGTGGTATCCCCCGGGCGCCGGCGATGAGCCCACCTGGCTGGATAGCGATGAAGCTCGCGAGCAGCTCATGGCGACCCTGAATGAGCACCGGGGGTCGGCGTGTTTCGCGGCACCGGGTGAGGCGGTCCGGCTGCTTGCCCTGGAAATCAGCGGCGACGAAAAGCGCCATTTCCAGCGCTCACTACCCTACATGCTGGAAGAGCAGCTGGCAGAAGATCTTGAGCTGCTGCATTTCTCTGCCATGAACCTGGAAGGTCTGCGCTATGTTGTCGCAGTCTGCGCCAGCGAGCAGATGCGGGACTGGCAGGCCCACCTGACAGGCCTGGGTGACGTGAAGCGCTGGGTGCCGGAACCGCTGCTGTTGCCATGGCGTGACGCGCACTGGTGTATTGTGGTGGAGGATACCCATGCGGTCGTGCGCTGCGCACAAGCTGAGGGCTTTAGTGTAGAGCTTGAACTGCTCGAGCCGCTATTGCAGGCGCGCCTGGCTGAGGCCGAGGAGCCGCCGGGCGTGTTGGTACATGGACAGGACCAGGAGCTTGATCTGGCACGACTGCCTGAGTCGCTTCGTAGTGTGGCGCACTGGCGTCGCGGCGGTTTTGCGTCGGCGCAGCAGGTCGCCGAGGCCGAGGAGGCGTCGCTGAATCTGCTGCAGGGCGAATTCGCACCGCAGCTGCCCCTAGGGCGCTGGTGGCAGCAGTGGCGGGCGGTGGCTGCAGTGTTCGCTATCGCCTTCACGGTGCAGATGCTGGCAACCTGGCTCGACTATCGCCAGCTTAATGCCGAGAACATTGCACTGCGCACCGCCGTTCAGGATAGCTATCGCGAGGTCAACCCGAGGGGCGCCGTAGTCGATGCCGAAAAGCAGCTCAGACGTCAGCTGGAGGCACTGCGCGGCTCTGGGCAGAGCAGTGGCTTTGTGAGTCTGATGGACCGCGTTGGAGGCGTAATTGCCAAGTCGCGTGGCACCTCGATCACGAGCATTAATTACAGCGATCGCGGCGGCGAGATGCGCTTGAATATCGTGGCGCGAAACTTCGAAGCGGTAGAAGCGATACGAGAGGGGATCGCGAAAGCGGGACTCAGGGCAGAGATGGAGTCCAGCAGCGCCCGCGACGATGGCGTGCGTGCGCGTATCCGGGTGGGTGAAGCGTGATGAGTCAGTGGTTTGCTCGCTATACCCAGCGAGAGCAGATGGCACTGGTGGCTATGGCGCTGGCTGTTGGTCTGTACATCCTTTACGCGTTTATCTGGTCACCACTTACACAGAAACGCGATGCCTTGCGCGAGAGCAACCAGGGCGTTGCATCCAGTCTGCAGCGCGTCGATGGGATGGCAGCAGAGATCAGCCAGCTACGTGCATCCGGGAAGGCTGGTAGCAGCCGGCGCAACCTGACATCGCTGGTTAATCAGAGTACTCGCGCCAGAGGCATCGAGGTGAGTCGGCTACAGCCCAACAGCCGCGGCGACATACAGGTGCGCCTGGAAGAGGTGTCTTTCGATGGCCTGGTGGCCTGGCTGCATGACATGGAGTACCGGGAAGGCCTGCTCTTATCCGAGGTCGCGATTACCCAGACTAGCGATAGCGGCCTTATAAACGCGACGATTCGAATCGCTCAAGGCTCCTAGTATGTCGCGTACGAAAGTGGGCCTTGCGTTGGCCGGACTGTTGCTGATTGCGCTGCTGGCCTCTGCGCCCGCACGCCTGCTCACGTATTTTGTTCCCACCGACCAGGTGTTGCTGCAGGGCGTATCAGGCTCGCTGTGGAAGGGGCGCGCGGGCAGCTGCCTGCTGCGCGTTACCGGCGGCTACCTGCATCTCGGCGAAGTTCGCTGGCAGCTGGCGCCGTTAAGCTTGCTGCTGCTGGCGCCGCAGCTGGAGCTGGATGCGCGTTGGGGTGCACAACAGCTCAGCGGCGAGATCACGCTGAAAGGCGCTGATAGCGTGCGCTTGCGCGACATTGACGCGCAGTTACCCGCGAGTCTGTTGCAGCAGTTTCTGCCCGTGTCCCTGGAGGGTACACTGACGGCGCAGTTTGCCGAGTTGAGCCTCACAGAAGGCCTGCCCGTTGAGGCCGAGGGCCGGGTAGTCTGGCAGGGTGCACTGTGGAACTCACCGCTGGGCCGCCTGGCTCTGGGTAGCTATGCCATGGACATTTCGCAGGCAAGGGATGAGCCCCTGCGCGGAGAGGTGCTAACGCTTGCTGGACCGGTGTCGGCGGAAGGAGAGGCCGAGATAGATGGCCGCCGTTACCGTATCGATGCGTTGATCAGTGCGGAAGATGAAGGCGGCCTGGACCCGCAGCTGCGTCAGGCGCTGTCTCTGGTTGCAGTGCCTGAGGGCGATGGCTTCCGAGCGCGACTGGACGCAGAGTTTTAAAACAAGAAAGACTTGGAGAGCTGGAGCATGAGCGAAGAAGCGTTTAAGAAGTATGAGTGTGTGATCTGTGGTTTTATCTATGACGAGGCCGAGGGACTGCCGGATGACGGCATTCCTGCGGGCACTCGCTGGGAGGATATTCCGGAAGACTGGGAATGCCCGGACTGTGGTATCGGCAAATCGGACTTCGATCTATACGAAGAGTAATTCAGGGCGAGGCTCCGGCCTGCTGAAGCGTCGAGTCGCATTGTGTAGACTGGCGCAAGAATAACTGTTTACTGGGGAGTGAGCTCTATGGCAGCGGCCGGCGGCCAAACTGTCTGGACATCACGCTTTGCGTTTATTATGGCGGCGGTGGGCTTTGCCGTCGGGCTTGGCAATATCTGGCGTTTTCCTTACGTCACTGGGGAAAATGGCGGCGCCGCCTTTGTCCTGGTCTACCTGGCCTGTGCCTTCGGCATCGGTGTGCCGATACTCATGGCGGAGCTGCTGATCGGCCGACGTGGCCAGGGCAGCCCGCCGTCTGCGATGGCAAACGTCGCCGGGGAAAGCGGCCAGTCACGCCGCTGGGCCTTCGTCGGCGGCATGGGTTTGCTCGCCGCTTTTACCATTGAAGTCGTTTACGCCGCTGTGGTGGGTTGGGTACTGTGGTACCTGTACAAAGCGCTCACTACGGGCTTCGCAGGCGTTGATGCGGCCGCCTCAGAGGCGCAGTTCGCGGCCGTACTCGACAGTAACCTCGGCATGGTGTTCTGGACGCTTGTCGGGCTTGCCATAACCGGTCTGATCATTTTTGCCGGTGTTAAAGAGGGTATCGAGAGAGCGGTGACGCTGATGATGCCGCTCATGTTCACGCTGCTCCTTGGACTGGCAGTCTATAACATTTTTGCCGGAGGCTTCGGTGAGGCTGTCCGCTGGCTGTTCACGCCGGACTTCAGCAAAATAGGGCCCTCGACCTTCCTTGCCGCCGTGGGGCAGGCCTTTTTCTCGATTGGCGTGGCCATGGGCGGAATGATGACTTACGGCGCCTATATGCCGCGGGAATTTTCAATCACCTATTCGGTGCTCATTATTGTAGTGGCCGACACCTTTGTCGCCCTGCTGGCAGGTCTGGTCATTTTCCCGGCGGTTTTCAACTTCGGGCTGGATCCCGCAGCGGGTGCCGGGCTTATATTCCAGACCTTGCCGGTAGCCTTTTCCCAGATGCCCGGTGGCTGGCTGTTCGCAGTGCTATTTTTCCTGATGCTCTCGGTGGCAGGGATTACCTCGATGGTTGGTCTGGTTGAAAGCGTCAATGCCTGGTTGGAGGACCGTTTCGGTATTGCGCGTCATACCAGCGCCCTCATGGTCGTTGGGTCGGTGGCTGTGCTGAGCGTGCTGAGCATCGCGTCCTATAATGTAATGAGTGGCATGAGCATTGGCGGCATGAACTTCAACGACGCCATGGACTATTTCTCTAACCAGATTCTACTACCCCTGGGTGGCTTCTTCATCGCGCTGTTTGCCGGCTGGTTTATGAAGAACCAGTATGCGCGGGACGAGTTGCACACCCTGGGCGTGGCGAGCTACCAAATCTGGCACTTCCTGATTCGCTTTATCGTCCCGCCGGCGGTCATGATCATCTTCGTCGTCGGAATTCTCGGCTAGTGCCGGGTACGCGGCGCTGACGACGCATTGAGTTTCAACAAGCCAGGCACAACAAGATGCATCGCAATCAGGACATCCTCAACCCGTCGTTAATGGGCGATGAGCCCTCCATGTACGCACTATTTCGTTACCTGCGTGATAACGATCCGGTCAGTTATCTGGAGCATCCCGACTACGAGCCTTTCTGGGTCCTGACGCGGCACGCGGACATTCGCCATGTCAGCCACAACAACGAGCTGTTTATCAATAACCCGCGAACGATGATCATGCCGCGCGTCGCGGAAGAGGCCCTGTTACAGCAGTTTGGCACTCGCAATGGCCTTGAGACGCTGATCCATATGGACAACCCCAAGCATCGCACGCTTCGAGGGGTAACGCGGGACTGGTTCAAACCTGCCCCGATTGAGAAGCTGACGCCACTGATCGAGACTATGGCGCGTGACGCCGTCGATAAGATGGCGGCGCTGGGCGGTGAATGCGACTTCGTTAAGGACGTAGCCATGCTGTTTCCCCTGCGCGTCATCATGTCCATCTTGGGTGTCGCACCCGAGGAGGAGGGCCTGATGCTACGGCTTACGCAGGAGCTCTTCGGCGCGCACGATCCTGACCAGGGCCGAGGTGGTGGATCGCCCGAGGACCTGAGTGTTGTGATTGATCTTTTCGACTACTTCAAGCAGGTAGTGGCGGATCGGCGGGCACGGCCAAGGGATGACCTGGCATCGGTGTTAGCCAATGCCGAGATCGATGGTAAACCGATGGATGAGCTTGACCAGATCAGCTACTTCATCATCAGCGCAACAGCCGGGCATGACACGACCTCGGCCACGGTCAGCGGCGGTATGAAAGCGCTCATCGATTTCCCGTCCCAGCGCGAAACGCTGACGCGCCGCCCTGAGCTGGCGCGAGCAGCTGCCCGAGAAATGGTGCGCTGGGTCTCGCCGGTGCGGCACATGATGCGCACGCTCACCGCTGACGCAGAGTTCTGCGGTGTGCCCATTAAAGCGGGCGAAAACATCTCCCTGTGGTATCCCTCGGCCAATCGCGACGAGCGGGCGATGAACGCGCCGGATGACTTTGACATTGAGCGAGACAATCGCAACCAGCTCGCTTTTGGCTGGGGAGGGCACATGTGCCTGGGTCAGCATCTTGCGGTGCTTGAAGTAGAGATATTCTTCCGCGAGCTGCTGTCGCGCCTCGATTGGATTGAACTGGCCGGTGACCCCCAATACGTGCAGGCCGTATTCGTCGGCGGGCTCAAGTCACTGCCGGTCCGTTACGCCTTCAAATAGTTTAGAGTGGTCGGCCACTCAAGGTAGTCCCTCACGGGCGATCAGACCCAAACAACAGAAGGACAGCACACATGCAGTTTACTGAGCAACACAATGAAATCCGTCGTACCGTCTCACGCTTCGTGCAGGAGGAATTGAATCCCTATGTCGAGCAGTGGGAGGAAGAGGGTGTACTGCCTTCCCACGACATCATGAAGAAGGCGGGTGAGCTTGGCCTGCTCGGCATCGACAAACCTGAGGCCTTCGGTGGGCTTGGGCTCGACTTCTCCTATCAGGCCGTATTCTCCGAGGAACTGGGTGGTGCTGACCATGGCAGTTCACCCTTGCTGCTGGGCGTGCATACCATGATGTCGACGCCAGCGTTGGCAAAGTACGGCAGCGATGAGCTGCGTCGCGAATTCCTGGTGCCGGCTATTGCGGGTGACCTCGTCACCAGCATAGCGGTCAGCGAGCCCCACGCAGGCTCTGATGTGGCAGCTATCAAGACCACTGCGCGCAAGGACGGCGATGACTACATCATCAACGGCACTAAAATGTGGATTACCAACTCTACCCAGGCTGACTTCTTCTGCCTGCTGGCCAATACGGGCGAGGGTCCGATACACAAGAACAAGTCTCTCATTGTGGTTCCGTCCGATCTGCCTGGTATTACGGTAGCGCCGCGTCTCAAGAAGCTCGGGCTTCATGCCTCGGACACGGCCCAGGTATTCTTCGAAGATGTTCGCGTACCGCAGGGTTATCGCATCGGCGAGGAAGGTCTCGGCTTTGTTTACCAGATGCAGCAGTTTCAGGAAGAGCGGATGTATTGCGCTTTCGTCCTGCTGCGTTACCTTGAGAAGTGTATACGCCTGACGCTGGAATATACCTCCGAACGTCAGGCCTTTGGCAGGCCGCTGGCGGAGAACCAGGTCATTCAGTTTCGGCTGGCGGAATTGCAGACGGAGGTTCAGGCCCTGCGCTCCCTGTGCTACGACACAGCTGCGCGGCACATTGCCGGCGAGGATATGAGTCTGATGGCATCCATGTGCAAGCTGAAGGCAGGGCGTTTATCCAGCGAGGTCCCGCGCGCCTGTCTGCAATACTGGGGCGGCATGGGTTTCATGTGGGAGAACTTCTGTGCCCGGGCGATGCGCGACAATGTGGTCTGCGCTATCGGTGGCGGCTCCGATGAGACGATGCTCAGCATTATCGCGCGGACCATGGCCAAGCAGGCGGCATGATGTTCTTGCTGGTGCGCCGCTAAACGCTTTTGGCCACTGTCGCGAGAGCGTCCTCCTGCCATAGTTCGAGGCGGTTGCGGCCTTCAGCCTTGGCTCGGTACAGCGCCTGGTCGGCACGCAACAAGGCCTCTTCCAGCTCAATGCTCCTGGGCCAGTCAGCGACGCCGATACTGACGGTGACCTTCAGGTTGACACTCTCACGCTTGATCTCTAGCTGGGAAAGGCCGTCCCCGAGCTGGCGCCCACGCTGCACGGCCAGCTCCGCTGTGGTCTCTGGCATCAGCAAAACAAATTCCTCGCCACCGTAGCGCGCCATCACGTCTGTCGCGCGAATCTCCCCTCGGATATGGTGGGCAACTGCGACCAGGACCTCATCGCCGGCGAGGTGGCCATATTCGTCGTTGACCTGCTTGAAATGATCAATGTCCAGAATCAGCAAGGCCAGCGCCGTGTTATTGCGCGATGAGCGCGCCCGCTCACGTCTTGCCGCCTGCTCGAAGTGCCGCCGGTTGTAGACGCTGGTCAGTGGGTCGAGAGTGGCAATGACGGCAAGCTGTTCCGCGCGATGGCGCTGCTCGATAGCCTCGAGCTGGTCACTGAGGTTGCGTACATAGCCCTGGTAGCCCTTCTCCGGGTTGCCGCCGCGCATGGTGGCCGTCACCATAACGGGCACCATGTGGCCTGCTTTATGGCGGAGTTCGGTACGAAAATCGACGACGTTACCGCTGCTGGACATTTCGCGAGCGAATTTAATCCGGTCAGATTCACGCCCCAGCAGGTCCAGGTCGCGCATCGTTCTTAGTTCCGCCGGTGTATAACCGATCAGGCGCTCGCAGGCCGGGCTGATGTCGACGAGATGGCCGGTCTTCGAGGAAACAAAAATGGTATCGAAAGAGTCTTCGAACAGGCTGCGGTAGGTCTCCTCACTCTCCCGCAGTCGTTCATTGCGCGCCTCAAGTTCCTCCGTGATCTGTGTGATTCTGTGGTATGTGTCCGCTGAGCGGCGGGAGAGCATACCTGCCTGTACCAGTATGAACACCAGCAAACTGAAGCGACTCAAATTAGCCAGGGGCTGGTAATCCATCACGTAAAGCATGTCCATGATAATCAGCACCGTCATGATGACGGAGGCGCCGGCGATGTACTGGTGATACTGACGACGATTGATGACCACGTAATAGAGGCGGTGGAACATAATGGCGAGGAAGATCAGGTAGACGCCCTGATAGCCCGGGATCAGCTGACTGGCCAGCAGAGTAGGCGATAGCAGCGTTGCCACAGAGAAGGCCCCGGCCAGTAGCCCGCTGACGATGAGGAGCTTGCGGCTGTACTCCTCAGGGTAGAGGGCGCGCAGGTAGCCTGCGAAAAGCGACAGCGCCCAATAAAAACTCAAGTATTCGACCTTTAACAGCGCCTGCCAGGCGCTATCCGGCATCAGCCAGGCCAGCAGGCTTTGGTTGACGAGGCTGCTGCGCAAGCTGATGGTGATGCACAAGAGCGAGAAGTACAGGGTGGCGTAATCATCACGCCGCGATCCGTACATCAACAGGAAATAAATGCCCACGCACAGAGTGATGCCGACGAACAGGGCATCAGATATCCATTCGCGCCGCTGAAAATTGTGCACGTCCTCCGGCAGCCCGAGCACTAGCGCGTTACTGAAACCGGCTTTGCGATGGTGGAAGTTGGCGATTTGCAGGTTTAGCTGCAGTTCGCCTTCCGCTTCGCCTAGAAACAGTGCAATGCGTTTCTTCGAGGGCACTGTGTCGGCGCGGGTGGTACCTATCTCGCCGCTGCCCTGATAGCGCTCTCCATTGACCCAGATGGCGGTAGAGGTGTACTGCCCGGGATTATAAATGGCGAGATTGTGTCGACCCGGCGGTAGCTGGACGGTCAGTCGATAGCTGGCGTAGCCTTCGGTGGGCAGGTTCCCGGTATAGCGTTTCCAGCTCTGGGGTACGTTCTGCAGCTGGGCGGCGTCCGAAACCTGCTCTGGCGCCAACAGCTCCTGCCAGTAAAACTGCCATTCGCCATCGAGTGCCACCGCACCGTCAGCCGAAAATGACCAGCTCCGCAGGTCGATGACACCTTGCTCCGCGCGCGGGACGCTGGCGCTTGCCGACAAGGCAATCAGCAGCCAGAGGATGGCAGTACATGCGGCTGTCTGTGCGAGTGGCATGGTGTCGCTGCCCTCTTTTAGCCTGTACCAATATAGGCACTGTGACGAGGCTAAGAGCTTGTGCGGGCAAAGACAAGCGCTTAAGGGGAGAATTATTCCAGCAGTTGGTCGCGCAGCTGTTGGACCTCAGCCTCCGTCAGGCCAAGGCCTTCGCGGACGTAGCCATCAAAATTGCCGTACTGCTGGTCGATCTCGTCAAATGCTGCCTCCAGCCAGTCACGCTCTACACCCATCAGCACCTCCAGCTTCTGTGCCACGTCTTCGCCCTGCATGACACGCATCACGCGCAGCAGGTTGCGACGGGCTTCCACCGAGTAAGTCTTGCTCAGCATGTAATCATCCAGGACTGTTTCCTGATCTACGCCGAGTACGCGAAGGAGGGCCGCAGCGGCGAAACCTGCGCGGTCCTTGCCGGCGCTGCAGTGCCAGATGACCGGCTCGCCCTTGGCGGCCAGCACGGTCTGGAAAAACTCGCGATATTGCTCTTTGAACTTGGTCACCAGCGCACGATTGGCCTCAATCATAAAAGCGTCGGGGTCGAAATCGCCGAAATTGCCATTCTCGATGCGCTCTCTCAGTTCCTCGGCAACCGCGCTGTCCTCGCCATCGAGGGTAGGAATTTCGACGACGGCAAAGGTTGATTGATCGGGTAGCCGATCGGGCTCTTCCTCCTTTTCCATCGTGGAGCGGAAGTCGACCAGGGTATTGAGGCCAAGGCGCCGGATGCCCTGAAGATCGGCGCGGCTTGCGTCGGCCCAGTTGCCGGAGCGGTAGAGGACACCCCATTTTGTGGTGCGTCCGTCGAAGGTTTTATAGCCACCGATGTCCCGGAAGTTGGCGATGCCCTTGAAGTTCAGAACCCGGTGGGCGGCGCGCTGTTCCTCGTCCAGTTCCGCAGGAATAAGTAGAGGTTCACCCGGGATAAACTGGACAACGGCGACGCCAAGCAGGAGCGTCGCAAACAGGAGGCCGAGAATCTTTTTCTTATTCATGGGCTTGTCCCTCTATGTCGTCCCGTAACAGGACGGTTTGGGAGTCCGCGTTTCAGTGGCTTCTCCCACCACAGGACCGCGATAGCAGGTCAAGCTGCGTCCGCTGGCTGACGGACAGACGCGTCGTGACGCCGCTTATGTAATGGCGTTTTCCGGACCCCAATACGCCTTCATGCTGATTACTTTGCCGTCGTCATTGAACTCGAAAACGTCGACAATCTCCATGCGCATGCCCGGCATGACGGCAGCAAAGGGGAAGGCCACGGCGTTGCCCGCGCAGCGCTGTGGCCCGGTCAATTCCAGTTTGGCGCCGGACGAGAGCGCTCCCTCGTAGAACGCGCAGATGGCGTCAATACCCTCGTGTGCCGGACTGCCGACCGGGTCTTCAACGGTGGCGTCCGCTGCGAAGATATCTCGGATGATGTCGAGGCTCTGTTGGTCAAAGGCTTCGACGTACTTGTTGACGACGGCGATTTTGTCACTGGCTTCCATAGTGTTCTCCTTATGAGTTCAGTAGCCGCAGAGGCTGGCGTAGCGATCCTTGTGATAACCGCTGTCGCCAAAGATTTGCATGGCAACGCGGGCGCGCTTTAGAAAGAAGCCAATCTCGAACTCGTCGGTGACGCCGATACCGCCATGCATTTGCACCGCTTCGTTTGTGACAAGCTTAACGACGTCGTTGAGTCGAGTCTTGGCGAGGCTGGCGAGCAGGGGAAGCTGATCGGGGGAGTCATCAACGGCCGACAGTGCCTGCAGCAGCACGGAGCGTGATAGTTCGAGTTCCGACTGCATGATGGCAGCGCGATGCTGAAGCGCCTGGAAGCTGCCGATCTTGACCCCGAACTGCTCGCGCTCCTTCAGGTAGGCGACGGTGCGTTCAAAGGCCTCGAGTGCCAGGCCCATCATTTCCGCCGCGACAGCAACCCTGGCGCGGTCCAGGGTCGGCTCGAGCACCTGCCAGCCGTCATCGACGCTGCCAATGACGGCCTCTGCATCGACCTGTACCTGTTTGAGTTCCACAATAGCGGCATTTCGACTGTCTGCCATGATGGTGCGTTGACAGCTGACGCCGGGTGCATCGCGGTCGACCAGGAATAGGGTGAGACCAGATTGACTGCCGATGTCGCCACCGGTACGCGTTACCACGATCAGTTTGTCGGCGCTATGCCCATCGAGAACGAAGGACTTGCGCCCGTTGATCAGGTAGCCACCGTCCGTGGGGGTCGCCGCCGTTTCGATGTGCGATGGCCGGTGGTGGTTGGATTCCTCCAGTGCCAGGGCCAGGGTCAGTTCGCCGCTAGCGACTGCCGGCAGCAGGGCTTCTTTCTGTGTCTCGCTGCCGCCAAGCAGGATGGCCGACGCGCCGACCACCGCGGATGCAAACAGGGGGGATGCGGTCAGCGTGCGTCCGGACTCCTCCATGACCACGCCGAGGCCGAGGAAACCGAACTCAAGGCCGCCATAGGCTTCCGGTAAAATAATGGACGCCCAGCCCATCTCCGCCATCTGCTGCCACAGTGCCGGTGCGTAACCCAGTGAGTCGCGGCTATCACGCAGCTTGCGCAGCGCTTCGACCGGGGCATGGCTGGCGAGAAATTCTCGGGCGGTGTCCTGCAGCAGGCGCTGTTCTTCGTTAAGTACCAGTGGCATGCCCTTACTCCTGAGGTAGTTCCAGAACGTTCTTGGCTACCACGTTGAGCTGAATTTCTGAGCTGCCCCCCGCGATGGTCATGGTCTTGCTCATTGCCCAGAGGCGAAGTGTATCGATCTCTGCATCGCTAAAGCCTTCGCCTTCCCAGCCGAGCGCCTGGCTGCCCATGATGGCCAGCAAGAGCTCGCTTTTGGCGGCCTCGGCCTCGCAGCCCAGGTATTTCATGCACAGCCCCGCAGCGCTGCGCTGACCCGCTACCTTTTCCTCGAAGGTGCGGAAATGGGTAAGCCCGATGGCGTGCATCTGCATGTCGTACTCCACCAGCTGCCGGCGTAACTCTGCATCGTCTATTTTGCCATCGGCGAAGGCGAGATATTCACGGGCAACCTGGTTAGGTGCGAGAACCTGCCGTGGCGAATCAGTGCCGACCTCGGCCATCAGCTTGCGCTCGTGCACCAGCAGGGCCTTGGCCACGCTCCAGCCTTTGTTCAGCCCGCCCACGAGGTTTTCCTTGGGCACTTTCACGTTGTCGAAAAAGGTCTGGCAGAATTCGGATTCGCCGCTAATCAACTCGATGGGTGTCGTGGAGATACCCTCTGCGTACATATCGACGAGCAAGAAGCTGATGCCTTCCTGCTTCTTGACATCGGGGTTCGTGCGTACCAGGCAGAAAATCCAGTCGCACTTGTCAGCCGCCGTCGTCCAGATCTTGCTGCCGTTGACCATGAAGTGATCGCCCATGTCCTCGGCTTTGCACTGCAGGCTGGCGAGGTCTGAGCCGGCTCCCGGCTCGGAATAGCCCTGCGCCCAGCGGCTCTTGCCGTCGACAATTGCGCGCAGGTGCTCTTGCTTCTGCGCCTCGTTGCCGTACTCCAACAGGGCGGGGCCGAGCATCCATATCCCGAGGCCGAATAAGGGCGTACGCGCCTTGATGGCCTTCATCTCTTCCTTGAGCACCCGCGCCTGCTGGTCATTCAGGCCACCGCCACCGTACTCGACAGGCCATTCCGGTGCCGTCCAGCCTTTGTCGCGCATGCGCTCGAACCATATGCGCGCGTCTTCGCTGGGAAACTTCCCGCGGCGCCCGCCCCAGTACTGCTCCTCAGGTGTCGTGGGCTGGCGCTGTGACTCGGGGCAATTATCCTCAAGCCAGGCTCTTACCTCGGTGCGAAAGGTATCAAGATTTTCCAAAGTGTCACTCCTTTCAAAGGCCCATCAGGGTAGCGAACAGGACTGCGGGTGCAATGGCCTAATGAGCCATACCCATTGACAAAACTGGCCAGTGTCTGGACAGCAGAATTCGAGAATAATCAGTGGTTTAGCGTCACAGACCCGGCGACTTGACCGGCTGGGGTGTGCCCGGCATTCTGGCGGCATTTCACAGAAAGCTTCTCCCCACTTAAGACCACAAGGATGGCGCGATGGACAGGTTTGCAGGCAAGGCAGTATTAGTGACGGGTGCGGGCAGCGGCATCGGGCAGGCCAGTGCGCTGCGCCTCGGCCAGGAGGGCGGGCAGGTCTTCTGTGTCGATATCAGCGCTGACAGCGTAGAGGCGACGGCAGACCAGATTCGCAGCGCTGGCGGTACAGCCGAGACGCACATCTGTGACATCAGCGACGAGGAGGCAGTAGCTGACTGTGTTAGTGCCTGCGTCGAGCGCTTTGGGGGCTTGTATGCCCTGATCAATATGGCCGGTATTCTGCGCTTTGACGATACCGCCAGCATTCGCACTGAGGATTGGAATCGTGTGGTGGCGATTAACCTGACGGGTACTATGCTGCTTTGTCGGCAAGCGTTGCCTCATCTGATAGAAAGTGGCGGCAACATTGTGAACGCGGCTTCAACGGCGGCGCTAGCGGGCTTACCCAGCGGCACGATTTATTCTGCCACCAAGGGCGGAGTGCTGGCCATGACGCGCAGCATTGCTGTTGAGTATGCCAAGCGTGGCGTGCGCGCCAACTGTGTGAGCCCTGGCGACATCAAATCCAATATGACCCGTGGCATCGATTTCCCGGATAATTTCGACTTCGACCTTATGCCGCGTATCAGTTCGATGACCGGAGAGAAACCACCCGCAGTGGTCGCCGGCGT
>JBCDJG010000088.1:0-14338 GCA_038748065.1 Pseudomonadota bacterium | reverse complement strand
GGTCGCCGTTACGCCGGAGTCACCCTCCGGCCCCGACACCGTAGCCAGCCCCATCCGGGCGAGCTGCAGCAGCTCACCGCCCTGCCGTCAAAAGCGGCCGGACGAATGTAGGGATAGAATATGACCGCCTCCTTGTCGGCCGCGAACGCGCCGTTTGCCAGCAAGCTTTATGTGCCCAGGGCATCCTCTCGCCCCGGGGAAGTCTCAGAGTTTGCCTCACTGGTCCTGCCTCCACCGGGCGAACTATGCCAGCCACCGCTGTCGGTGAGCGCGACAGACACGGTGGCTCTTGCCCATGGCCTGGTTCGCGTTCTTGATGAGGATGGCAGCGCGGTGGGTGAGTGGAACCCGGCGCTGGCGCCTGAGCGCTTGCGCGCGGGCCTGCGGCACATGCTCCATGTCCGCGCTTACGATGATCGCATGTTCCGCATGCAGCGACAGGGCAAACTATCCTTCTACATGAAGTCAACGGGCGAAGAAGCCGTTGCGGTGGCGCAGGGCATGGCGCTGGCCGAAGGCGATATGCTGTTCCCCAGCTATCGCCAGCAGGGCCTGCTTTTCGTGCGCCAGCGCCCGGTAGTTGACATGATGTGCCACTGCATCTCCAACGCGGGCGATAATCTCAAAGGGCGGCAGATGCCAGTGTTTTATGGCTGGCGCGAGGGAAAGTTTTTCAGCATCTCCGGCAACCTGGCGACACAGTACAGCCAGGCGGTGGGTTGGGCTATGGCGTCAGCCTACAAGGGTGAAGATCATATTGCCTCCGCCTGGGTGGGTGACGGCAGCACCGCAGAAGCAGACGTGCATAATGCGATGCTGTTCGCCGCTACCTACAAAGCCCCGGTAGTGCTTAATGTCGTCAACAACCAGTGGGCGATATCAACACCGCAGAGCTTTGCTTGCGCGGGGACCACGTTCGCCGCCAGGGGTCTCGGCTTCAACATTCCCAGCGTGCGCGTGGACGGCAATGATTTCCTTGCCATCTACGCCGTTACCCAGTGGGCTGCCGACCGCGCCAGGCAAGGCCTCGGTCCGACCTTCATTGAGCTGTTCACCTATCGTGTTGAGGGTCACTCAACCAGCGATAATCCCGAGGGCTATCGCGCCAGGGATGAAGCGGCCCTATGGCCGCTGGGCGATCCTGTTGAACGCTTGAAGCAGCATCTGATTCTGCTCGGGGAATGGAGCGAAGGCCAGCACGCTGAGCTTGAAGCCGAGCTGAAGGCGTCGGTGACCGAAGACTGGAAGGCCGCCGTCGCCCTGGGCACCCTCGAAGACGGCCCCCATTGGCCGGTTGAATCGATGTTCGAGGATGTATTTAAGGAGATGCCCGAGCATCTGACACGTCAGCAGGCCCAGACAGGGGGTGGCCTATGAGTGCCATGAGCATGGTGCAGGCTATCAACTCGGCACTGGATTGCTCCATGGCGCGTGACCCCAGCGTACTGGTCATGGGCCAGGACGTGGGTTACTTCGGTGGCGTGTTTCGCTGCACAGAAGGCTTATATGACAAGTATGGCGCACACCGTGCGCTGGATACTCCCATTGCTGAGGGCGGTATTGTTGCAGCTGCGATCGGCATGGGGGTCAACGGACTGCGCCCAGTCGTGGAAATGCAATTTGCCGATTACATCTACCCGGCTATCGACCAGATTATCTCGGAGCTGGCGCGACTGCGGCACCGCAGCGGTGGCGAGTTTTGGGCGCCGGTTGTCGTGCGTGCTCCCAGCGGTGGGGGCATTCGTGGCGGACAGACCCATTCCCAGAGTCCGGAGGGCATCTTCACCCATGTTTGTGGCTTGAAAACCGTCATGCCCTCTAACCCTTACGACGCGAAGGGCCTGCTGATCAGCGCTATCGAAGACGACGACCCCGTGATGTTTTTTGAGCCGAAGCGTATCTACAACGGGCCTTTTTACGGGCGCAGCAAGGGCCAGCATCGAGATGAGAATAGTGGCTACGACGGGCCCTCAACCTGGACGGAGCACAGCGATGGTGAGGTGCCAGAAGGTCATTACACGGTTCCCCTGGGGAAGGCAAGGAGAGTGCGCGCGGGTCAGGACGTGACAGTCCTGGCTTACGGCACGATGGTACATGTGGCGGAAGCCGCGATTGCCCACGCCGGCGTTGACGCCGAACTGCTAGACCTGCGCACACTGCTGCCGCTGGATATCGAGTCCGTTGCAGAATCGGTGAAGAAGACCGGCCGCTGTGTGGTCATCCACGAGGCCACCCGCACCAGTGGCTACGGGGCCGAACTCGTAGCGGAGGTCCAGGAAGAGTGCTTCTGGTATTTGCGAGCCCCCATCGAACGCGTCACGGGATGGGATACCCCCTATCCGCATGCCTTCGAGTGGGACTATTTTCCGAGCTGTGAACGGATCAGCGATGCCTTGAAGCGCGCGGTGGCCTGTGAATGAGGTGGCTGAAATGAAGGAGGCTGACAGGGACGTGGCTGATTGCCGGGAGTTTTCGTTCAAGCTGCCGGATCTCGGCGAAGGCATCGTTGAATCGGAGGTGTCTGCCTGGCACGTCAGTGTGGGTGACCACGTGGCAGAAGATGAGCCGCTGGCGGATGTGCAAACGGACAAGGCCATTGTCGAGGTAACGGCCCCGGTGGCGGGCCGGATCGTCGCACTGGGCTGCGGGCCGGGTGAGGTGCTGGCCGTGGGTTCGGAACTGGTGCGATTTGAGCTCGAAGGGGATGCGACACCTGCGTCCTCAGCTATGCCTTCGCCTGCGCCTGCGCCGGGCAAACGAGGCAGCGCACCTTCGGCTAAACCGGCCAGCGATCCGGTCTATCAACAAGTCCTGGCGTCGCCGTCCCTGCGCAAGCGAGCCCGTGAAGCCAGCATCAATCTGGCAGACGTGCCAGGCAGTGGCCCCAGAGGGCGGATCAGTCATCAGGACTTTGACGCGTTTATAGCCGCCGGTGGCTCGTTGGCCGTGCCGCCTGCCGCGTCGCCTTTGGGCGAACTGCGCGAAGGCGTGCGCGAGCTTAAGCTCAGCGGCATGCGTAGAGTTATCGCGCGAAAGATGCAGGCGTCAAAGCGTAATATTCCACACTATTCCTACGTCGAGGAGGTGGATGTTACCGAGTTAGAAGCGCTGCGGATGCACCTCAATGCGCAACGTGATGACGCGCAGTCGAAGCTGACATTGCTGCCATTTATCATGCTTGCCCTGGTAAGAGTTGTGCCGGGCTTTTCTCATTGCAACGCGCGTTTCGATGACGCGCAGGAAGTGCTGACCGAATTTGACGCAGTGCACCTGGGTGTGGCTACCATGACGGATGCGGGCTTGCTGGTACCTGTCGTGAAGCACTGTGAGAAGCTCGATATCTGGCAGGCCGCCGCTGAGTTGGGGCGCGTGACCAGCTTGGCGCGCTCCGGTAAAGCGCCCAGGGACGTGTTGGGTGGTGCCACGATAACCGTCAGCAGTCTGGGGGCCATCGGTGGTGTAGCGACGACGCCGATCATTAATGCGCCGGAGACGGCGATTATCGGTGTGAACAAAATGCAGCAGCGCCCTGTTGTGCGCAATGGAGAAATTGTGGTTCGTACCATGATGAACCTGTCGGCCTCATTCGATCATCGTATCGTGGATGGGTATGATGGCGCGCAGCTAGTGCAGTCGCTGAGAACCAGGTTGGAAAATCCCGGCGCAATCTTCGTATAGAGCCGGAGCGAGGTATTTGTCATGCAGTTATCGACCTTTGGGCAGAAGTTCGCGGGGGAATCCGGCATTGTCGAATTGATGACCGATCTCGGTGAAGCGCTTAACGAGAATCCCGAGATGATCTTCATGGGCGGCGGCAACCCCGGGCGTTTGCAGGCGGTAGAGTCGATCTTTCAGGCGCGACTCGAAAGCATTTTGTCAGACCCCGCGCAGCGTCACAGCCTGTTCGGCATTTACCAGTCGCCGCAGGGAGACAGGGAGTTTCGCCAGCAGGTGGCCAGCTTCCTAAACGGTCAATTCGGCTGGCAACTGGGCGAACAGAACATTGCGGTGAGCAACGGCAGCCAGTCGGCCTTTTTCGTGCTGTACAATCTGTTCGCGGGCAGCATGCCTGACGGAGGCCATCGGCGCATTCATCTGCCCCTCGCTCCAGAATACGTGGGATACGCCGACATCGGCCTCAGTGACGGCTTTTTTAGCGCGACACGGCCGACCATAGATCTACTTGATGAGGACCAGTTCAAATACTGCGTCGATTTCTCCATGCTGCAGCCGGGGGACGACGTGGGGGCGCTGTGCGTATCGCGGCCTACTAATCCCACGGGCAACGTGCTGACCGACGAAGAGGTTTATCACCTCGACGAAATCGCGCGTGCGAGAAGCATCCCGCTGATCATCGATGGCGCCTACGGCCTGCCATTCCCCAACATTCTGTTTGCCGAGGCGAGCCCGCACTGGAATGAAAACACCATACTGGCGCTTAGCCTTTCCAAGCTAGGCCTGCCTGGCGTGCGGACTGGCATCGTCGTAGCGCGAGAAGACGTGATCGAGGCCTATACCCGCGCCAATACCGTCGTCAGCCTCGCCTGTGGCAACCTTGGGCCTGCATTGGCCAAGGCCCTGTTTGCGTCCGGGGAGATCCTGTCTCTCACGCGCGATCACGTGACGCCCTTTTACCGCGAGCGGGCTGTGCAATCCGTCGCGTGGTTCCGAAAAGCGCTTGAGGGGCTTCCCTTTCGCATACACAAGCCCGAGGGTGCAATATTCCTATGGCTGTGGTTTGAGGGTCTTCCGATCACGAGTCAGGCGCTATATCAGCGACTTAAAGAAAAAGGCGTGCTCATTGTGCCCGGCCATAACTTCTTCGTTGGCATTGATGATGAGTGGGGACACAAACACGAGTGTATCCGCGTGTCCTATGCTCAAGATGAAAGCCTGGTGAGGCGTGGCGTGGAAATTATTGCGGCAGAACTGCGCGAGGCTTACGCGGCATAGGTAGACCTAAGCTGGTCGTAGTCGTGATCAGTTCTCTAGTCTGAGCGCGACGTATAGAGGGCATTGTTTTAGCTTTAAAATAATTGCTACTATGCGCGCTTGCCCAAAGCTGAGAGAACTCATATGAAAGCCGTTTACTATACCGAGCACGGCAATGCCGACGTCCTCCAGGTGGGTGAGTTGCCGATGCCGCCTGTTGCAGAGGATGAGGTCCTTGTGCAGGTAGTGGCGACGAGCGTCAATCCGATTGACCGACGCCTGAGAGGGGGGGAGCTACTCGAGTACATCCCTCGCGCATTCCCCGTCGTGCCAGGCTGGGACCTGGCTGGTCGCGTGGTCGCGGTGGGCGACGGCGTCACTGAGTTTGCTGAGGGCGACGACGTTGTGGGCCTATCGTTCATCTGGGCCATACAGCACGGCACGTACGCCGAGTACGCGCCGGTACGGGCCAGCGCGCTTGCCCATAAGCCGCAGTCCCTGTCCTTCGAACAGGCCGCCGCACTGCCGCTGGTTAGTCTTACGGCCTGGCAGACGCTGGCTGAGTTTGGCAAGCTGCAGGCCGGGCAGTCAGTGCTGATTCACGCCGGGGCCGGTGGCGTGGGGAGCGTTGCTATCCAGTTGGCAAAGCACCTTGGCGCCAAGGTTTACACCACGGCCAGCAGCAAGAACCACGACTACGTGCGATCACTCGGCGCGGACGTCGTGATCGACTACCAGTCGCAAGACTACGCAGAGGTCGTTCGCGAAGCGGAGCCCCAGGGTCTCGATGTCATCGTGCAGTCGCTCTACGACGATAAAGTGTCCGAAGAGTCCATTGGCCTCGCGAAGGATGGGGGTGCGGTCGTGTACCTCAATAATGAACCCCCGGAGACGGCAGACATTGCGGAGCGGGGTATTCGGTCCGAGTTTCTTCACCACCGGGCTGACGGCGAGTCGCTGGCAGCACTGTTGACACTTGTTATCGAGGGCGTGGTCACGCTACCGCGAATTCAAGTGATGCCCCTGGAGCAGGCCGCTGAAGCCCACCGTCTTTCAGAAAGTACGCGTACCGTCGGTAAGCTTGTCTTGCACGTGCAGGAACTGTGAGTGCCCGCGGCTGTAGTGGGCCTGGTTAGCGCTTGGGTACAAGCGCCGCACGCAGTACTGCGTCACTGCAGCCATCGTCTTCACATAAGGCTGGCGCCTCAGTGGCTAGACTCGGGTCTTGCGCGAATGCCTCGATGAAAAGTGGCGCGATGTGGTCGCTGGGTATGCTGCGCAGAATAGCTACTTTGTCATCGCTAAAAAACGTGTTGGCGGTGATAGCGACCACCAGATTCAGCTGATAAAAAATCTGCACGAAACTGTTGTAACCCAGCACCCCGCCCGTGTGATAAAACGACGGCGAATCTTCGAGAACAGTGACCTCGTTAGCCACGTCTACCACCCAATTCCAGCCGTAACGCGCATCGCCGTTTTCGGCAGCCTGCACCGTCAGCATCATTCGTCCGATCTCGGGAGGAAAAAGGTCCGTGCGATTCAGGATGCCGGCACCGAGGCGCCCAAGATCCTCTGCCGTGGACACGAAGCCGCCGCCAGACCATTTGTAGCTGATGTCCTTGAGGTCGTGCTTTTCCAGGCTATCGTCATCGAAGCGGTAGCCCTTTGCGCAGCGCGCTTCACACTCAGCCATGCTGAAGGGGAAGGTGTTGCGCATGCCCAGTGGCAGCAAAAGCTCTGATCTCATGTAATCCTGGAAGGGTTGATCGACGGCCCCCTGAATCGCGGCACTCAAGAGGACGGGGCCGAAAGGCGTGTACTGTTGCAGGGCTCCGGGCTTGTCGATCAGCTCATCGTCCTTAAAGACGTCGAGCGCTTCGTTGACGTTGGTATAGGGCCCTACGGTCATCAACCAGCCAAAGGGCGTATCGGGTAGGCGAAAACCATCCCAGACGTTGTAGTCCCTGATGCCCCCCATATGGGCTGATAGCTGGCGCGGCGTAATGGCGTAGCCCTTGTCAGGAAAGGTGGGTACGTAGGTCTGGATGGGCTCGTCAGGATTCAGCAGCCCCTGACCTACGGCCAGGGCAGCGCCAGTGGCCGTGAGGGGTTTGGACACGCTGCCTATAGGCATGGGCTGGTCCGGGCGCATTCGCGTTTTAGCCTCCAGGTCAGAAAAGCCGAGGCCCTCGGACCAGATCAGCTCGCCGTTAAAGGCAACGGCAATACTCATCCCGGCGCCGCCCATGCGGTCGTGCAGGCCACCAAACGCTGTTCTTGCTTGATCTATGGCGCTGGCAAAACGTGGATCACTGATGTCGGCGAGCGTGGGCAACGGCAGCAGCGCGGCTAGCGTGCATGTCGCCCAGAGGCGCAACCCGCGGCTCATATTGCATTGAGTTATTTCACGTCTTTCACTCTTGGAGGCAAACATCGCTTGCTTAGCCTGCTATCCGGAAGATGTTCCAAACATAGAACGAGAGGATCATAGCCAGAAACAGGATGCTCGTTGTGCGCAGACTGATCTTAAGAGTGCGATCCAGTGTGCTACCGGTCTTCCATGCTGCGAGTACAGCGATTGCGCCAGCGACTGAGAGAAGGGTAGCGAGCCACAGCAGGTAGGAGGTCGTGATTAGTCCCGGTGAGGGCCAGAAGCCGAAAATAGCGGTAGGGGATGCCGCGTAAGTCATCATGGCTGAAGCGAGTGTGCTGGCCATGAGCAGCCAAGCTGCTGCTGCTGCCGTGACCAACGCGAAAGACGCTCTGTCGAGCGCGCCGGTGTCCGGCGTCGCCGGGCGTAAAAGCCGGAAGCCGGCGAAAATGAGTGAGAACAGTGCGGCAAGCAGCCCGAGGGCGACGGGTACGAAGAGGATCAGCGGGTTCTCGGTGATGGTCGGGCGCTCATAGGCGGAGCCACTGGTGAGGTATAACCAGTTTGCCTGGGCTGGATCGTTCCCTCCGAACTGAATGACCGTACCGTCGATCAGAGAGGCGAAGGTGTCTTTGCCGACCTCGACATAGCGCGTGCTGCTACCCCCGCGAGAGAGGACCAGATAGCCCTCTGGCGTACTGGATATCTCAGCGTTGACGAAGAATGGCATGAGCACCTTTTCAAAGCGCTGCTCTGTGCGACGGGTGTTCAAATAGGTGCCCGTATAGCGCTGCGCGCGTTCCCCGAAGTCTTCGGGTGGTTCAGGCAGTGACAGAGGTTTGTCGGGGAAGAAGCGTTCGACAATGCGGCGCGGTAGTGAATTCAGCGCACCGCCGCTGTCAGAGTTGGTAGACACGAATACGCCTATACCCAGTTCAGGCACCAGCGCCATCATCGATTTGAACTCGTTGATGGAGCCGCCGTGTTGGAGGGCCTGGTAGCCGCTGAAGTTATTGGTCCAAAAGCCGTGAGCGTTGGCCTGGGTTCGCTCGCTGTTCCTGAAGAGTGGTTGGCTCATGGTATCCCAGGTCGCCTGCTGCAGAATCACGGCATCGCCGAGAGTCCCGCGGTTCAGGTGCATTTGCATGTAGCGTGCCATGTCCGCCGCGGTAGATGACATCGAGCCTTCCGCGTGAACGGTATTGCGAGCCAGGGGCCAGTCTATAGGCTTGTACCAACCGTTGCTCCAGGTGTGGCCGCGCGCTTCTCGCGCGCGCAGTTCATCGAGCCAGGGTAGAGACTCGTCGGGGCCGGTGACAGTTTTGACACGCACGTCGGAGCTATTCATAGCGAGCGGCATCAGGATGTGCTTGCGTACATAGTCGGCGTAACTCTCACCAGAGACCTGCGCGATGATTTCGCCAAGTAGCGTGTAACCATAGTTGGAATAGGACACGGCTTCGCCCGGGGGGCGTACCTGTATTGCAGCGATGGCTTGCAACTGCTCTATAGTTGAGTCGCCGTCCCTGGGGTTGGGCGAGCCGTAGTAGCCCAGCAAGCGATCCTCGAAGCCCGGCGTGTGGGTCATCAGGTTGGCAATCGTAATATCGCCGATATGGTCATCTACGTTGAGTTCGCCAAGATGCATGCGAACGTTGTCATTAAGGTCCAGCTTGCCTTGCTGCAGCAATTGCATGATGGCTGTGGCAGTGAAGGTTTTGGTGATTGAGGCGATCCGGAACAGATGGTAGTCGGCATCAACGGCCTCCCGGGTCTCCGCGTTGGCGTAGCCGTAGCCCTTAACGAGTAAGGGCCCGTCGCTGTCAACGACGGCGATTGTTGCGCCGGGTATCTTGTTGTCTTCCATCGACGTAACAACGACGCCGTCAACAAAGGCTTCCAAGGCGAGGCGCTCGATTGCGTCCATCGCATCTGCCGCTTCCGCTGCTGAAGTTTCTGCAAGTGCCGTTGACTGAGCCGGTTCCTTCTCTGCCTGCGTGAGTGGTGAAGCGAACATCAACGCCAGGCCAACAGTGAGAATAATAGACTTGCTTATGTCGGACACGAGGGCTCTATGCATGCGTTCTCTCAACTAGCTTCATATCAAGATTTATGAAGGATAAGTTAACGCGACTGAGCACTCAATGCCAATAAAATGTTACCGATGGCTGGCGCGAGGTGAGAAAGCCCCGCCTCAGGATGGCTATGACTTCGACTCAGGCTGACGCCAGTGTCGCGAAGGCAGCGATGACCTCGTCCGGTGCCTGAACCAGCTCCACCAGCACGCCCTCGGCACCGATAGGAAACTCCTCATTCCCCTTGGGATGGATGAAGCAGACGTTGTAGCCTGCGGCGCCGGGCCGAATGCCCCCCGGGGTAAAGCGGACTCCCAGGTCCGTAAGCCAGGTAACAGCAGCAGCGAGATCATCGACCCAGAGGCCGACATGATTGAGGGCGGGCTCGTGCACCTTGGGCCGCTTCTCAGGGTCCAGGGGCTGCATCAGGTCAACTTCTACCTTCAGTGGCCCAGAGCCTGCCTCGCAAATGTCCTCGTCAACGTTCTCGGCTTCACTGGCGTAGGAGCTTGCATGGTGCAAGCCGAGGGTATCCACCCAGAACGCACGCAGCTTCTCTTTATCGAGGCCGCCAACGGCAATTTGCTGAATCCCCAGGATGCTGAAAGGGCGCTCGGACATGTCAACCTCTGCGTTCGCCATGAGTGCGTCTGGGAGTTTATCACGACTGGGGTGAGCGGCCTGACTCAGTGACAACAGGCAGAACCAGCGCGGATGGGTAGGTCCTGCCGTGGTAAAGGGTGATTTCGGCATCGGGGTACACGATTTCAAATGAGTCAGCGTCCGCTCCGGCGATGGTCAGCCGCAGTCGCTTGCCGGCCTTGAAACGTGTGGCGGTGGGTAGCAGAGGAAAGGCCAGCTCGATAATGGCATCGTCAAAGCCCTCGGCAAACAGGACATCGCGCCAGGCTGAGGTGGGCCAAGGGTCGCCGAAATTATTGAAAGCGGGCGTGCCGAGCGTGCGATGAGACACCTTCAGCCGGCCCTCCACAACGAGGGTGGAGTAGCCATCCGGGTCGATCTCCTCAAGCCAGGCGAACAGAGTGCCATTGCTGGCCGTCGACCTTGCGAACAGCTGTACTGTGGGCACTCCAATGACCAGCAAATCCTCCGCTAGCACATCCGTGGTGTAAGTGAGAGACCTGCGGTCTGCGTCGCGCATATCCGGGAATATAACTGGCCCGAAACCCATAGAGTCGAACACGCGCCCGCCCTGACCTGTCGTGCTGCTTGCGTCTACTGCGAAGGTTGCTTCCCCAGGCTCGCCTGGCGCGACCGTTCCGAGGCCGCCGTCGTTCACTGAATCAATCGTGCCCGACGGCTCGGCATTGAGGAAGAAGCGGGTGGCCTCAGCGCCCGGATGCGGCCAGTTCTCCAGCGCATGCCACTCCCACGCGACTGACTGGTACTGCTGATCAAGCGCGCGCTGCGAATAGGTGCCGCCTGATTGGGAGGAGATCATGATGGGCGCTTCGTCCATGATCCCGTTATCGATGCCCTTCAGCCAGTAGTCAAACCAGCGCAGGGATTCAATGCGGGATAGCCGCTTGTAGGCTTCGCCTCTTGGGTCCTTGGGTTCATCGGCATTGTGCGTCCAGGGCCCTAAGATGAGCTTCTGTGGCGCTCGCCAGTTACCGTACCAGCGCAGCGCCTGCTGTGGATTGTTGTCATAGAATCCGCCGAAATGGTACGCCGGGATAGCAGCTTCCTGAATGGCGGGTAAATGTGCGGCAAGGCTCTGCATGCCATTGTCCGTGGGCCCGTTGATCATGGGCATCAGCCTGGCCTTGAATAGCCATTTGAACACCTGAAACTGGAAGTCGCTGATGGTCGAATCAGACTTTTCGCGCTCTGCCATAAGGGCTTCCCACTTGCTTCGGCCCTCTGCACCGTCGACCGGGGCGGGTTTTTGGATGTCTCTCCGGGTTGGCATGGGCACCGAGCGGTTCTCTTCATCAACGGTTTCGCCGGCCAGTTCCGCTATCCACTGTGAATAGCGCTGAAAACCGGTGAAGAACACGCCATTCATCGCTATCGGATCATAGGCATCAAACATGGCATGGATGGGAAACAGAGCCTTGAGGGAAGGAGGCTGCTGGCCGGCAAACAGATATTGCATTTGGCCGAGGTAGGATCCGCCGTACATGCCAACCTTGCCCGTAGACCAGGGCTGGTCAGCCAGCCACTCAATCATGTCATCGCCGTCGCGGGCCTCTTCCGCCGTCGTGACTCCGGCATAGTCGCCAAATGATGCGCCTTTTCCGCGCACGTCTGCCATGGCGACGACGTAGCCGTGCTCGGTGAAGGAACGCAGAGTGTCGCTATCCATAATTGCGTCGGTGATGTTGCCCTGTTCGTCGATCTGAGCCCGGTTATACGGCGTCATATTGAAGATCACCGGCAGTTCTACCTCGGCTTCGACACCCCCAAGCGTGGGGATGTAGTAATCCATCGCAATGTCTATACCCTCCCGATTTCCGACATATCTCGAATAACGGGTGTAGCCGTCATAGCGTGCAGCCGAATAGCCGTAGTAGTCGCCAAAGGCGGAGACGCGGGCTTCGGTGGCAGTGCTGGCGGGTAACTGCGCCAGGGCCTCCAGTGGCAGAGCGGCGCACAGAGAAAGCGACAGCAGGCGCAGTAGCGAAAGGGTAAAGCGATGGCTGGCAGGCGTTTGTTTCACCATGATGGTTCCATGTCTCACAGAGCTTGAAGGTCGGCAGGCGCTTAAGCGTCGGTATCCGTTGCAGGGGCCGCAGCGGTTTGTTTGTGCCGCAGCAGATCGATCAGCCTTTGGTCGCGCCAGCGTTGCCCCTCCGCGATGCGATCCGCGGGAAAGGTTTTCTCCATATCCCCTGACACCCGGTCGATGAGCTGCAGATCGAAGGGATAGTTGGTGCTGAGATCGGCGCACATTCGTCGGTAGGTATCGCCGAAAGTACGCATGTATTCACGATAACCGCCTGAGGCATTCAAGTGCCCGGTCATAAAGGGCCCCATGAATGACCAACGTAAGCCGAGTCCATCGCTCATTGCCCGGTCCAGGTCTTCGGCGGAGCAATAACCCTCACCTACAAGGTGCATGGCTTCCCCAACCACAGCCGCCTGCAGCCGATTCAGCAGGAAGGCCTTTACCTCCCTGTTTACGACAACCGGCGACATACCGATGCGCTCAAAGAGTTCGCGGGTTCGCTGGACCACACTTGGGTCAGTGCCCGGGTGGCCGCAGATTTCTACTAGCGGAATCAGGTGTGGTGGGTTGAAGGGGTGGGCGACGAGGCAGCGTTGCGGATTTTTCGTGTCACCGACAAACTCGGAACTCATGAACTCTGAAGAGGAGCTTGCCAGTACGCAGCCAGGCGCCGCTAGTGCGTCCATCTCGGCGAAGAGTTGGCGCTTGATCTCGATATCTTCGATCACGGATTCTTGCACGTGGTCTGTGCCTGTCAGCGCTTGCTCCATGCTGGCGCAGGTATCTATGCGAGCCAGAATGGCGTCCGCGTCGTCGACCAGAAGGGCGCTTTGCAGGTCGTCCAAGCTGGTGGCGATCTGCACCAGTGAGCGTTCAAGCGCCGTTTGCTCTGTGTCGAAAAGGCGGACACGATGCCCACCGCGGGCGAATGCAATGGCCCACGCACGGCCGACATTACCAACGCCAATACAGGCGACCTGAGTATCCATGATTGATCCTTCCATGCTTTTGGGTGCTGTTGATCTAAACGTGTGGAGGGCTGCGCGGGTTGGCGTTTTTGATAATCCTTATAGCTTAATCCTAGCTCACGGCGGAACCCTGCTGCAAGCAATTTGAGCCGAATTATCTGCTGCGTGGGCTGATGTGGCGAGCGGATACCGCTGCGGCAGTTAGCCAGAGTGGGCCTGAAAGGCGCGGTGTTTCAGCACCTCCCGATATCGCGGCCACTCTTCATTCCAGATGATTTTTCGACGCTTTTCGTCACCGTAGCAGGCCCGGGCTTGCGCGTTCCACGCGGGCAGGAAAGCGGGCAGTGATTTGATCATCTGCCAGGGTGTGAAACCGACAATATGAATGACGTCCCAGCGCGGAAACGCGGGGTGTACCTGGTAAATCCTCTGTCTCAATTCGAATCCGATAAACCTGCTGCAGCGGTCTTTGTCCCAGAGACGTTTCATAGCAGGTCCCGAAAAGTCGTATTGCTGCTGGTAATACACTGCCTTGTGCTCAGGGCGGGTGAAAACATACTCGATCCACTGCAGCATCCTGGATGCCGGGATCGAGGACTGAGTGTGCGGCAGCAGCATGTCGACATTGCGCTGCACTTGCATGATGTCGATTGCCATTACATGTTTTGATATCTCTGGCCTTGCTTGCCAGCTTTCTGATAGGGCTTTTAATGCAGCCATGTCGTGCGTCAGCAGTAACAGAGAGGTGTCCCAGGTGCGGCCGTCACGCAGCACGGACGCGTGACGCATACAAAGCGTGTGATCTACGTCAACGGCACGCGCGTCTGCGAGCAGTCCTTCAGTCACCGACGTGTTGGCGGCTCCGAGTACAACATTGAGCGCTGTCGTTGTGCTTGCAATCACTTGCATAATCCAGGTCCGCTGTAACGCTTGACGAGTGCCCAGAATACAACAATAATGAGAATCATTACCATCTAGAACGATATGGACGCTCCCGTGGTCTCCGATCCTCCTTGGACAGTTTGCCTTGAGCAGATGAACCTCGCCTTGAAGGTGAGGTATGGCCTGCAGCCGGACTCGCCGGAGCTAATCCAGCGTTACCTGCTGTGTCGGCCGGGCTTTGATCAAGCAGCCGTGCGGGATCGGCAGGCACATCTGATCCACCTGTATGAACTCCTGCTGTAGACGGTGGCCGATCGCGCATTACCCAGCCCCTGGCGCGCTGCCTGCGCTGACTGTCTTAACCGGCCGTTTCTGGAACTGACACGACTCGCCAACTGCACCGACAGCGAGCATCTGG
>JBCDJG010000087.1:0-14984 GCA_038748065.1 Pseudomonadota bacterium | reverse complement strand
GTCTGGCGAATATGGCGCGCAACGGCTACCGGGATAAGGTTGTGGCCACCTAAACTTCGATTCGTTGGGTCGAAGGTGATCCAGCTAGCGCCGGGGACGTAAACCTCCGCCCAAGCATGGGTGGAACCGCTTGCGGTTGACCCTATCGCGCCGTGCTCCGGATCGTAAAGATATCCAGAGACGATGCGCGCTCCGAAACCAAGGCTGCGCACAGCATCGATAAAGAGCGCAGCAAAGTCGCGGCAGGACCCCCTTCTACGAGTTAGCGTCTGTTCTGGCGATTGAGTGTTCTCTTCCTCTCGAACCTCATAGGCAACGTACGCCGCAACACCAGAAGATATGTCCTTCAGCAATGTGAGAGTATCAGTAGAGTTATCTGCTACAAATCCTAACGCCCAGTCCCGAAGTCGACCGTCAGAGTCCAGATAACTCTGCAGCCGCAGCGCCCCAAGATCAGTCATATCGTCATCGGTCAATAGAAATGGGTAGCTCGTAGCAGAGGCGGCAATGTCAAAGACGGGCCAGCGTTCGACGTCGAGTCTTAGTTCGGCAAAGCTATCGAAAATCAACCTGTCCGACTCCTCGGAGAAAACTGAGGTGGCAACCGCGTTGCCTAATACGTCCTGCGCCCAAGTTACTGAGGCATCGGGCGTGCAGACCAGGTCATGCTTCAGGAGCTGGAGGTTGCGGCTCTCGCGCGGCCGTAGCATCAAGCGATGAGGGCCAAATTTCACTGGCACGCGATAGTCGTAGGTCGTCCGATGATGGATTGAAAGCGCTGTCACTAGAATTCCTTCTTAAGGAAACTAGTATACGGGGAGTGCAGTTTAGTTAGGAAGATGATTCGGAAGGTGGTTCTTGAGCTGATGACTGCTGCTCTTTTGCAGCGGCCTTCTTGAGTCGCTTCTCTTCTTGCTTTTTCTTTTTTGCAAGTTCGCGCTGGCGCTTTTCCCAACTGTAGTTCTTTCTGTCCACACCCGACTCCTGTAAGACTCGTGGAGAGTAACTGGGGCAGAGCGTGAAAAAGGCTCGTACCCCAGGTTGTGTCGTCGGATACTAGTTATAGCGGCCGAATGTTCTCCGCTTGGGGGCCCTTCTGTCCTTGGCTTATTGAAAACTCGACCTGTTGGCCTTCTGCCAATGTCTTGAAACCAGAGCCAGAAATCGCGCTGTAATGTGCAAACACATCGGGGCCTGATTTCTGCTCGATGAATCCAAAACCTTTAGTTTCGTTGAACCATTTAACGGTGCCAGTAACTGTATTAGACATAATATGAATCCTGTAATCAAAAAATAGAAGAAGCCTTCAGGAGGCCTGAATAGCAAAAAAAAGGGCCGAAATTTAGAAACTACAGGACGTGGAACTAAACGTACAACGAGATGAAGAAAGTAAATCAGAGTCGCTCTTTAAGCCGAGCCCACGATATAGAGCGCGGGAGGTTGTGTCAAATCTATTGTCTGATGAATTCTGGCCACGCAAATACAAGTTACTTGCGGCGACTTCGGGAACAGAATGCCGGCGTTCGCGGAATTTAAACGGGCTGACCGGTCCTAGGCGACAGGGGACTCCAGGCGTGAAGTCGGGATATTGTAGGCGACCACTTCCGCTTCCACCTCAAAGGAAGCAACGTAAGAGTGTTGCACGAATGTCAACTTTGGGGCCAGCAGCAGACATCTTATTCTATTAAGACTGCGGACTATTTCGTAACAAGGAAATGATTTGACTCCACTCCCCAGGCTTAAGTGAATGAACATTTAGGTACTCCGCATAATGCAAAGGTGCCAGATTTGTCACCTCCCCGCTTGATTTAATTTTGGTAGGAGACGTCAGTTCCCGACTTGCACCGTTTAGTACCAAAAAACTCACTACTTCAGGTTCATTTGCCAGTATCGCATTATGAAGCGGCGTGTGCCCCGCCGAAGACCTTTCGTTGACATCCACCCCTCTGTCAACCAGAACTCTCGCCATTTCAAGGCTTCTGCTGGGCCGGTATTGATTGAATGAGTGGTAATTAAGAACATAGGTTATCAATGGCTTAGCTCCCCCATCCACATCGTTCAAGACCCTGTCAGTCACTGACAAATATTGCCATGCAACGAATCGAAATGGTTGACGAGTCTCGTCGGACAAAGCATAGGCTACAACGTAGCTGATGTCCGCTCGCATGGTGAGGCCAACAGTCAGATAGCCTGTTAGTGTGACCAGTAAAACCGTCCCAAGTTGTAGGAATTTTCGGTAGTGCATCTCAAGATAGGGTATCGAATCCTCCTCTTTTTGACTTGTAAATTGCTGATCGGAGTAGACCATATAATGTCAGCTATGTGGTCGAATGCGGACATTCAAGGTTACACGGGCTGAGGGCCGCTCGTAGGCGAAAGCGGCCCCTCGCAACCCTCCGATTTGATTGACGGACTGACTTTTTCGAGCGTTTTGAGTTAAAGCATCGACTCCCGTACAGGGAGGAGGAGAATGCTATGTATACGAACGCTATATATAGCCCGATAAGGGTTCCTTGGAACAAGGGTAAGTTGGTTGGTCAGAAGCGTCCGCTTCGACTGCAGGAGATATGGGAGATTCGCTTCAGGCTTGAGTCTGAGAACAGGACAAGAGACCTCGCCATGTTCAACCTGGCGATTGACAGCAAGCTACGGGCCTGCGACTTGATGCGCATCCGGGTAGCCGATATAGCTCAAGCTGGCAATGTTCAGAGCCGAGCCAGAGTTGTACAGCTGAAGACAGGGCGACCTGTCCAGTTTGAGAAATCCGAGCAAGCGCGGCGATCAGTGGAACGGTGGATCGACAAGATGAGCTTGTGCCCGAGGGATTACCTTTTCCCCAGCCGCATCGGTAGGTCGGGGCATCTCACCAGGCGGCAATATTCGCGGATCGTGCGTCGCTGGGTGTCTGATATTGGCCTCGATCCTGCTCTATATGGCACCCACTCCATGAGGCGATCGAAAGCCTCAATCATCTATCGGAAGACCAAGAACATCCGAGCAGTGCAACTCCTACTCGGTCACACAAGCTTGGAGAGCACGGTGAGGTACCTGGGAATAGATGAGGATGATGCCTTGAGCCTGGCCGAACAAATCGAGGTTTGAATTCCAGTCGCGGGCCCTCCAAATGGGTCCGCTTTCGCCTACGAGCGGTCACCAGATTGTGATAACTTGGATTGCCGCTTTAGACGATAGAGCGGGTTCTCAAAATCTGTGGAATCCAAGGCAAGGTACATGCTCAAGCGTTTGTTCGATGGACTAGTCTTCGGCTGTGGCGTTGGTATAGCTTTCATAGCGCTTGGTTATCTGGGGGTACTGGTTTCCAAGCAAAATCATATTGTAGAGAGCGATGTAGATTCAGGGTTTGTGAGCGGTCAGTCGTCTGTCTCCGATGTCGCTGGCTTCCCTCCAGTAGGTGGCGAGTTCTTGGACCTACTTGATGTGCCAGTTGGCCTTGCCTATCCATATGAATCCCGATCGCATGCTAGAACGAACGATACTATCCTTGGGTCGATTTTCCGTGTACCTATTCCTGAAGGGTCGCCATTGGACTTCTTTTACGACTACACAGTAAGCATCAGCAGAGATGGCAGATTGGTTAAATATGTACAAGCCAAACGAGGTTACGCGGATAGCACTAGGTGCCATGCCGAAAAAGTAGTTCTGGCTAAAATGGCGGCCGCGAAATTCGGACTAGAACCACTAGAAGATGAACGAATCGACTATCGAAGAGACTGGGGAGATTTCTCACTTGTTATTGATTGCAAATATCCGGAGGGCTCTCCTTACCCAGAGTTAAACTATTTTAAGCAAAGCGTTTCGCAGCAAAAAATCACCATGGAGTCTCTGCGGCAATCTGCAGAGCAATCTGAGTAACTATTTTGTCTGGCAACTGGCCCAAAGCGGACGTCGATAACCTCTGACCTAGCCGTTTTGCATAGTCCCCCTTGAGGTGAAAGCGGCCCTCTACAGCTCGGAGAGCTTTTCCGCGTGGGGGGTGTAAATGAATAAACACTCATACCTGTCTGGCTTGGGACTTGGGGGTGGAGGGGTCTAACCTTGAAGCAATAAGTGGAAACTTGGCACTTTCCATGCCCGTTCGTGGGTCTATCCGTATCTGAAGAGTGGTGATCACTTTGGCGTCGTACTATGGATGGCGCAACACAATGGCAGTTGCCATCGCACCGCCAAGCACCAACCGCATAAGTCATCAGCAGTAGCTTGCTTAGGAACGGTTTGAATCGCGCGTCCTTGCCCCTACCTTCCATGAATAGCGCCTAACGGAAGCTGTAAGTCATGTATTGCTGTTCAGTTCCATAGGTCCCAGATCCTGGGGCGCAGGACAGATCTTAATCAGCCAGCTAACTGGGGTGCTGAACTCGCCTTTAATGTTGGGTTTCATGTAGGGTAATTGGATCGATCACCCATAAGCACTTGATTTTCAGTGATTGTTGGTACCAGAGGCCGGACTCGAACCGGCACGGGTTTTACCCCGGTGGATTTTGAATCCACTGCGTCTACCAATTTCGCCACTCTGGCATGGGCAAAAGGCCGTAGGCTTGGCCTGGAAAGCGAAGCGCGCGATTATAACAACCGGCTTCCAAAGTGCAATCTTGCCTCTTAACCTGTGCCACCAATCCCTGTAGAATCCGCGCCAGCTAGAAGGAGCGCTTTTGAACACGTCATACTCGCCCGATGGGGCACCAACCTCTGAGTATCCAAGGAGAAAAGAACATGGCCATGAAGCTGGTCAAGAAAACCGAAGAATACAGCATTTATCAGCGCGGCGACGAGCGCTACGCCGTTAAGGACGCGAATAAGCAAGCGGTCAATGGCGATGAAAAGGTACGCATACTTGTTGAAGAGGGCCTGATCAAGGCCGCGGTTCCGGCCGCAGCAGAGCCAGAAGAAAGCGCGGCTGACCCAGCAGCCGCAGAAGTTTCCGAGGAAGAGGCTTCAGAAGCATCAGCGCCGGAGGAAGAGGCGCCTGCAGAAGAAGCACCGGCCGAAGAGGTCGCGGCGGAAGAAGAAGCTCCAGCCGAAGAAGCGCCTGCCGAGGAGCCTCCGGCCGAAGAGCCTGCTGCTGAGGAGGAGGCGCCTTCAGAAGATGACAGCGCTGACGAGGAAAAGGATAAGTAAGGCCGAGGCCTCGGTTTCTAACAAGCCGGCCTAGCGCCGGCTTTTTTGCCTATGAAACGTAGCGATTTCAACTTTGAGCTGCCCGAGTCTCTCATTGCCCAACATCCCCTGGCGGAGCGCAGCGCAAGTCGACTGCTCAGCCTGGAGGGTTCCACGGCTGCGATTGAGCATCTTCAGTTCACTGACCTCGGCAAACTGCTGCGGCCGGGCGATCTCCTGGTCTTCAACAACACACGAGTCATTCCGGCGCGGCTCTGGGGGCAAAAGGAAACCGGCGGTAAGCTGGAAATCCTCATTGAGCGCATGACCGGTAGCGATTCAGCTCTGGCGCACATTCGCTGCAGTAAATCACCAAAGCCGGGCAGCCGCATCCTGCTAGCGGCGGCACAGGGCCAACACCCCGGAAGCGATATGCTGACAGTTGTCGATCGTAAGGACGGACTGTTTGTAGTGCGCTCAGAAACAGCCCCGATCACCGAGCTCCTTGGCAAGCTGGGACACATGCCGCTACCACCTTATATTGAACGGGCGGACGAAGTGGCGGACCGGGAGCGCTATCAGACGGTATACGCACAGCGCGATGGTGCGGTGGCGGCGCCAACAGCCGGCTTGCATTTCACGGAAGAACTGCTGGCAGAACTGCAGGGCCAGGGCGTTGGCCGAGCGGAGCTCACCCTGCATGTCGGGGCAGGGACCTTCCAGCCGGTGCGCGCTGATGATATCGAGGATCACATGATGCATGCAGAGTACCTCGAAGTTGACGAAGCGCTGTGCGAGTCCGTGCGTCAAACGCGCATTCGGGGCGGGCGCGTAGTCGCGGTTGGCACGACTGCGGTGCGCTCTCTGGAATCCGCTGCGGATGAACAGGGAGAGCTACATCCGCTGGTTGGCGACACGGACATATTCATTTACCCCGGGTATCGTTTCCGCTGTGTCGATGCCATGATTACCAACTTCCATCTGCCTGAGTCAACGCTGCTTATGCTGGTGAGCGCCTTTGCCGGCCGTGCCCCTATAATGAGTGCCTACCGTGCAGCCGTGGAGGAGCGCTACCGCTTTTTCAGCTACGGCGACGCCATGTTTATCACAAGGAATGCAGAGGGCCGTGTATGAGCAGGCAGTCTCGACTGCAATTCGAGCACCTCGGTAGCGACGGGAATGCGCGGCGAGGTCGTTTGACTTTCCCGCGTGGCAGCGTCGAGACACCGGCCTTTATGCCGGTTGGCACCTACGGAACCGTCAAGGGCATGCTGCCGCGCGATATCGTGGCGAGCGGCGCAGAAATTTTGCTCGGCAATACCTTTCATCTCTGGCTACGGCCAGGCACCGATATTATTGAACAGCACGGTGATTTGCACGACTTCATGCAGTGGCAGGGCCCGATACTCACCGATTCTGGCGGCTTTCAAGTCTTCAGCCTGGGAGACATGCGCAAGATCAGTGAGCAGGGCGTGAAGTTTCAGTCACCCGTTGATGGCAGCCCGGTATTCCTCGACCCAGAGACCTCCATGGCGATACAGCGCAGTCTCGGTTCAGACATCGTGATGATTTTCGATGACTGTACGCCATTCCCCGCCACAGAAGCGCAAGCGCGGGACTCCATGGAGATGTCCCTGCGTTGGGCGGCACGCAGCAAGGCGGCGCACGGGTCCAGTGATGCGGCGCTTTTCGGCATTGTGCAGGGCGGAATGTATCCGTCGCTGCGAGAGATTTCGCTGGCAGGCTTAACCGATATAGGGTTCGATGGCTATGCCATCGGTGGTCTATCAGTGGGCGAGCCCAAGGAAGACATGATGGCGGTACTGGATTTCATGCAGCCTTTGATGCCCGTCGACAAGCCACGCTATCTCATGGGGGTCGGTACGCCAGCGGACTTGCTCGAAGGAGCGCGCCGGGGGGTCGACATGTTTGACTGCGTGATGCCCACGCGCAATGCCCGCAACGGCAATTTATTTACCTCCCGTGGACAGCTAAAGATTCGAAACGCCCGCCACAAAACCAGCACGCTACCGATCGATGAGAACTGCAGCTGCTACACCTGCCAGAATTTCTCCCGCGCTTATCTGCATCATCTGGACAAGTGCAACGAGATCCTTGGCTCGCAGCTTAATACCATCCATAACCTGCATTTTTACCAGCAGCATATGGCCGCAATTCGAGCCGCCATTGAAACGGGTACGCTGGATGATTATGCCGAGCAATTCTATGCAGAACAGGCCCGTGGTGTCTGATGTACAAACTGTGCTTCTACGTCCCGGCGAGTCACCTTGAGGCGGTAAAGACCGCGGTCTTCGCAGCGGGCGCGGGGCGAGTTGGCGATTATAACTGCTGCTGTTGGCAGGTGCTCGGCGAAGGCCAGTTTCGGCCTCTGCCGGGCAGCGATCCCTTTGTGGGCGAGGCCGGAGAAATAAAACGGGTTGATGAGTACCGGGTAGAACTGGTGTGTGCCAGCGATTGTGTGGCTGACGCGATTACTGCGCTGCAAGCTGCACACCCCTACGAACAGCCCGCCTGGGATGTAATTGAGCTGACCAATGGACGCTTCGATAAGAACGATGGATGATCTTGTGGCGCGTTTACGTTCGGAACTCCTTCCCGAACTCGGCGACTGGCAGGGCGCGGGCCGCCAGGCGGGCGTGCTGGTGGCGCTCACAGATGAAGATCAGCCACGCGTGGTGCTGGGGCGTAGAGCGCTACACTTGTCATTGCATCCCGGGGAAATCGCCTTCCCAGGTGGCAAGCGCGAACCGGAGGATGCTGGGCCCTGGGACACCGCCCTGCGCGAGGCACAGGAGGAAGTGGGCATCGACCCGAGTACGGTTGAGCGCCTCGGCGCTATGCCGAGCCTGCAAACCCGCTCGCGGTTTGAGCTTTGGCCCTGTGTTGGGCGTGTACCGGCGA
Organism: Pseudomonadota bacterium; assembly: GCA_038748065.1. Lineage (GTDB taxonomy): Bacteria > Pseudomonadota > Gammaproteobacteria > Pseudomonadales > Halieaceae > JBCDJG01. The sequence continues at coordinate 6,947 of JBCDJG010000087.1, read as the reverse complement.
GCCTTGATCTGGTGGTCGATACCCGTGAATTCGATAGCGTGTTCACGCCTTGCCTCGCGCAATTCGCTGATCCTGGCATCTTTGAGCTGACGCGCAATGAGGACGGTGGTCACAGCCGTTGGGTGCCGCATTTCCACTACGGCGACGACGATATCTGGGGCGTTACTGCGGCGGTGCTGGCGCAGCTTGCTAACCTGATTTACGATGCCGGCTTTGATTTGAAACGCAATTGGGGACAGTCTCCATGAAGTACAAGTTGGGTGAAAAGAGCCCGAATCTGCAGGGAGAGGGCCACTTTATTGCGCCCAACGCCGCAGTGATCGGCGACGTGACGCTTCACGATCGCTCGAGCGTCTGGTTTAGCTGCGTATTGCGTGGTGATGCTGAGCGCCTCGAGGTCGGTGCGCGCAGCAACATTCAGGATGGCACCGTAATGCATGCAGACCCGGGATTTCCCATGGTCGTCGGTGAAGACTGTACCGTAGGGCACAATGCTATGTTGCACGGCTGCACCATTGGCGATGGCAGTCTTGTTGGTATCGGTGCGGTGGTCTTGAATGGTGCTCGCGTAGGTAAGGCCTGTCTGATTGGCGCGAACGCGCTGGTGACCGAGGGTATGGAGATTCCTGACGGCAGCATGGTACTGGGCGCGCCGGCCAAGATTCGGCGCGAGCTCACGGCAGAAGAGCAAGCCGCGTTGCGCCTGAATGGTGACCACTATGTCAGCAACGCGGCGCATTTTACCGCCGAACTGGAGGCTCTGGCATGAGTAAGGGAGAACTGATATCCCCCTGCATCGGCGTTTGTGCGCTGGACGGGGCGGATGTCTGCATGGGTTGCTATCGCACCGGTGATGAAATTACCGACTGGTTCATGGCCAGTGATGAACGCAAGCACGAGATCATAGCGGCAAGTGAGCAGCGCATGCGTGAGGCGCAGTCGATCAGGCTGGACTAGCCTCGGCAGCTCGGGCGCGCACGGCGCGCACGACGTTGCGCTCCAGCTCAAGAATTTCCAATCGATAGCCTTCGATGTTCATACCGGCGTTGGCGTCCGGGAAAGACTCTAGGTATTCCAGGATCAGACCGCTGAGTGTTTTGGGTCCGTCCGTAGGTAATTCCCAGTCCAGTGACTTGTTGACGTCCCGAATGCTGGCCGTGCCATTGATGATGAAGCTGCCGTCACGCTGCGGAAATATGGTGTCTTCGGTGTCGATGAGATTGGAGGTGAATTCGCCAACGATCTCCTCGAGGATATCCTCCAGTGCCACCAGGCCCATCACTTCACCGTACTCGTCAACCACGATGGCCAGGCGCAGCTTGCGCTGCTGAAAGTTCAGGAGCTGCGGATGGAGCGGCGTGCTCTCGGGGATGAAATAGGGCTTGTCCATTTCTCGCTCCAGGGCACCACGGTCGAGACCCTGTCGGTCAATCACACGGCTGATGTTGCGCATGTGTAACACGCCCTGAATGTTGTTGATATCTTCTCGCCACACGGGCAGTCGCGTGTGTGAGCTGGACTGAATGGCGCGAAGGATGTCGTCGTCGCTGTCATCGAGGTCGATCCCGTAGACCTCGTTTCGCGGCACCATGATGTCATCCACGGTCACGCCCTCGAGATCAAGAATATTGAGCAGCATGCCGCGGTGGCGGGTGGGAATAAGCTGACCTGCCTCCGTGACTATAGTGCGAAGCTCTTCGCTGGATACATTCTCATTGTCGGCGCCGGCCGGGTCGACGCCCATCATTCGCAGCAAGCCATTTGTCAGAGTATTGACGGCTACAACCAGCGGGTAGGCGAGTTTCAGCAGCGGCAGCAAAATGAGGCTGGCTGGGAAGGCAATCTTCTCCGGATGCAGTGCGGCGATCGTTTTAGGCGTGATCTCCGCAAAGATCAGAATGACTAGCGTGAGTGCCACGGTGGCGATGAAAATACCAGCGTCGCCCCAGATGCGGATCGCAATGACCGTGGCGATCGCCGATGCAAAGATGTTGACAAGGTTGTTGCCGATAAGGATGAGCCCAATAAGGCGATCTGGGCGATCCAGCAGTTTGCCAGCGCGTCTTGCGCCGCGGTGCCCGCTTTTCTGCAAATGCTTCAGGCGATAACGGTTCAGAGACATCATGCCGGTCTCGGAACTCGAAAAGAAACCGGACAGGAAAATGAGTGCAGCTAGTACCGCGAAAAGCATTCCCAGCGGGGCGTCGTTCAAGACAGGAGCTTATCCCTAAGATGCGCGAGGACCTATCTTGGAGAAAAAGCTGCCCCTCGGCAAGCCCGGGCTAGGCCAGTATTAACTCCAGGACCAGCTTTGAACCGAAGAAGGCCAGCACCAGCAGGGCGAAGCCAACCAGGGTAAAGCGGACGGCTGTTTGGCTGCGCCAACCGAGCTGGTAGTGCCCCCATAACAGCACCGTGAACAAAATCCAGGCCGCGATGGTCAGGGTCGTTTTGTGAACCAGCTGCTGCGCAAACATGTCATCGAGGAAAATCATGCCTGTCGCGATCGACGCACTCAGCAGAACAACCCCTATCCACAAAAGCTCAAACAGCATGCGCTCCATCAGCTGCAGGGGAGGTAAGACCTGTACAACGCCCCGGGTGTGGCGATGACGGAGCTGGTGGTCGAGCAGGGAAACGAGCATCGCCTGTAGCGCGGCCAGGGTCAGAACGGCATAGGCCAGGATGGATGAAACAATGTGTGCAAGAAGTCCGCCCTCGGGAGCACTGCCGGCGATGTCGGTATCGGGGGCGTAGGTGGAAACGAGTACGGCAAGGGCCGATAGCGGGAACAGTACTACCAGCAGGTTTTGCAAGGGCCGCGTAATCAGCGACAGCAGGCAGGCAATGTTGACCACGAGAAATAGCATTGCGGCGATCTTGAAAAAGCCGAAGCTGGCCTCGCCGCCATGGAAGATGCCATCCCAGGCGATAATGCTGTGACCCACCAGCGCAAGCGTGCCGATCGCCACGACGCGGCGATCGAGCTGTTGCTGTCGCTGCGCAATGTTGAGCAACTGTAATCCGGTGGCTGCCAGGTACAAGAGCGCGATGACAGGGGCCAGAAGGTCGATGGACATCGGTTTGGGGGAACTGCCCGGCTGACGTATACTTCGCCCCTTTGTACCGAACTGTCCCGCCGGAATCAAGCAGCCCCATGCGGCTGGCGGTTCCGCCAGTAGTGAGTAAAACCATGTTCCAAAGCCTCAGTGATCGCCTTTCTTCGAGCCTTCGCGGAATTACCGGGAAGGCACGATTAAGCGAAGACAATATTCAGGAGACCCTGCGTGAGGTGCGCATGGCACTCCTGGAGGCGGACGTGGCCCTGCCGGTGGTGAAAGACTTCGTCGACGCGGTGAAGCAGCGCGCCCTGGGCCAGGAGGTGATGAAGAGCCTAAGCCCCGGTCAGGCCTTCCTGAAGGTGGTTCAGGCCGAGTTGGAAGCGGTCATGGGGCAGGCTAACGAGGCACTGAACCTCGCGGCGCAGCCGCCAGCCGTGGTCCTGATGGCGGGTCTACAGGGTGCGGGTAAGACCACATCGGTGGCGAAGCTGGCGAGACACTTGAAAGAGCGCGAGAAAAAGAGCGTGACCGTCGTCAGCGCCGACGTCTACCGGCCGGCTGCAATCAAGCAGTTGGAAACCCTGGCTGAGGAGGTGGGCGCGGACTTTTTTGCCTCGACGGCTGAGCAAAAGCCGGTCGATATTGCACGCGCTGCCATAGATCACGCCAAGGTGAAGTTCAGCGATGTGCTGATCATTGACACGGCCGGACGCCTGGCGGTCGATGAAGACATGATGGCTGAGATAGCCGAGCTGCATGCCGTTGCTAAACCTGTGGAAACGCTTTTTGTGGTTGACGCCATGACCGGCCAGGATGCAGCCAACACTGCCAAGGCCTTCGGTCAGACGCTGCCATTGACGGGCGTGATTCTCACCAAGGTTGACGCCGATACCCGTGGCGGTGCCGCGCTGTCAGTACGCTCCATAACGGGCAAGCCGATCAAGTTCCTTGGCGTCGGTGAGAAAACCACCGCGCTTGACCCCTTCCACCCCGACCGCCTGGCGTCTCGCATTCTGGGCATGGGCGATGTTATGTCGCTGATCGAGGAGGCAGAGCAGAAGGTTGACCAACAGAAGGCCAAAAAGCTTGCTCGCAAGGTCAAAAGGGGCCAGCGCTTCGACCTGGAAGACTTCCGTGATCAGCTGCAGCAAATGAACAATATGGGCGGCATAACCAACATGCTGGATAAGCTGCCGGGCATGGGGAACATGTCGCAGATGGCCCAGCAGAATCTTGATCTGAAACAGTTCTCCCGCATGGAGGCCATGATTAACTCCATGACCCCGGCTGAGCGACGCAAGCCTGAGCTGATTCAGGGTTCCCGAAAGCGCCGCATTTGTCAGGGTTCGGGCACCCAGGTGCAGGATCTCAACCGTCTGCTGAAGCAACATAAGCAAATGCAGAAGATGATGAAGAAGATGAAAGGTGGCGGCATGGAAAAAATGATGCGCGGCCTCGGCGGTATGATGCCGCCAGGGGGCGGTATGGGCGGCCCGGGGGGCATGCCGCCGTTCCGCTAAGGCACGGAATTTACTACAAAAATTCTTCTGCGCGGGGCTTTCCAAGCGGCCCTGATTTCCGTATGATACGCCACCTTTCCGGACCTGGTGCCGGTGTTTGGCGTGTGTAGACGAACGAGATGACTCGATATCGCTGCATTTCGCTGCAACTTTTTAGGAAATTACGGAATATGGTAACAATTCGCCTCTCTCGTGGCGGCGCCAAGAAGCGCCCGTTTTACCACCTGACAGTCACCGACAGTCGCAAAGCACGCGACGGTCGTTTCATTGAGCGCGTCGGCTTTTTCAACCCGATCGCTCGCGGCCAGGAAGAGCGGCTGCGCATTGACGTCGCACGCATCGAATACTGGCAGGGCCAGGGTGCGCAGCTGTCTGAGCGCGTGGCAAAGCTGGTCAAGGAAGCCGCCGCCGCGGCTTGAGCCGCCCAGCGGGACAATGGGTGAGCCCGCAAACAGCCAATGGCTGGTCGCCGGTAAAATAACCGGCTGTTATGGCATCAAGGGCTGGGTGAAGATTCACCCCTATACCGAGGCAATGGAGAATTTCCTGAGCTTCGACAGCTGGCAGTTGAAGCGTCAAGGGCGGTTAGAGCCTGTTCGATTCGATGCCGGCAAGCGCCACGGAAGGGGCCTGGTGGCTCACATCGAAGGCGTTGATGATCGCACCGAGGCCGAGGGTTACCGCGGGCTCGAGGTGCTGGTCCCTAGGGCGGAACTCCCGTCGTTGGAGGCGGGTGATTATTACTGGCACCAGCTCAAGGGACTTGAGGTGTGGTGTACCGAGGGTAGCTCGCGAGCACTGCTCGGAGAGGTGGATTACCTGATCGAAACCGGCGCCAATGACGTGTTGGTGATTCGGCCCACCGCAGGCAGTCTGGACGACAGGGAACGTTTGGTTCCGTATGTTCCCGGTGACGTGGTGACGGCGGTTGATCTCGCTGCCAGCAAGATAGAAATCAACTGGTTCCTCGATGAGTGAGGAGGCAGAGAAAGCAACGGAACAGCCAGCCCTACGCATCGCGCTGGTGAGTTTGTTTCCGGAAATGTTTGACGCGGTATCGCAGTTCGGCGTAACGGGCCGGGCGGTGGAGCAGGGCGCGGTGGCCCTCACACACAGCAATCCGCGAGACTTTGCCACGGATCGACACGGCACGGTGGACGACCGGCCCTACGGTGGTGGTCCAGGTATGTTGATGAAAGTGGATACCCTGCGCGAGGCAATCGGCCGTGCCAGGGAGCAGGTAGGTGGCCGCGCGACAGTCATCTATCTGTCGCCTCAAGGCCGGCGTTTTGACCATGCCTGGGCTTCGTCCCTGGCGTCGGAAGCAGCGTTAGTCCTGGTGGCAGGCCGCTATGAAGGGGTGGATGAGCGGCTCATTGAGGCTGAGGTCGACGAAGAGCTGTCGATCGGCGACTACGTGCTAAGTGGCGGGGAACTCGCCGCCATGGTCGTTGTCGATGCAATAACGCGGCAGTTGCCCGGAGTATTGGGGCACGCCCAGTCGGCGCAGGAGGATTCCTTCGCCGGTGGCTTGCTGGACTGCCCGCACTACACCCGGCCTGAGGTGTTTGAGGGCAGGGCAGTGCCGGAAGTATTACTGAGCGGCGATCACGAGAGGATTCGCCGCTGGCGTCTGAAAGAGGCACTCGGTCGCACGCTGCAGCGTAGGCCAGACCTTTTGAAGGAACGGGCCCTGAGCTCGGAAGAAGCGGAATTATTGGCGCAATACCGCCAGGAACGAAACATTTAACAGACCACAAGTCGCGAGGCTGCGACATAGACCTAGCCGTGAGGCTACGCCACAGACAAGAGAGGAGCGCGCCATGAGCACCAACAAAATTATTTCAGAGCTCGAAGCAGAGCAGATGCAGAAAGAGTTACCCGATTTTGGTCCGGGCGATACCGTAGTTGTTCAAGTGAAGGTGAAGGAGGGCAACCGTGAGCGCCTGCAGGCCTTCGAAGGTGTGGTCATCGGCAAGCGCAACAGGGCGCTGAACTCGGCCTTCACCGTGCGCAAAATCTCGCACGGCGTTGGCGTAGAGCGTACCTTCCAGACCTACAGCCCGCTGGTCGACAGCATTTCCGTAAAGCGCCGCGGCGACGTTCGCCAGGCCAAGCTCTACTATCTCCGCGAGCTGTCCGGTAAGGCTGCGCGTATCAAGGAGAAGCTCAACTAGGCGCTGAGCATTTACAAAAAAAGCGGCCTGACGGAGACTGTGTAAAGACCAGTTTCCGGCGCCCGGCAAGAAAGCCCAGCTGATATCAGCTGGGCTTTTTCATTCTTCAGGCCTCGTTTTTAGAGGCGGCGTCACCTCATCGCAGCCAGCAGCCTCGGCACACCCACTTCGTTGACCATCCTGGCAAG
>JBCDJG010000086.1:0-15254 GCA_038748065.1 Pseudomonadota bacterium | reverse complement strand
TAAACCCGCTGATAGATTAGCGATTCTTGTCGAAACTGATGCCGGAGACGACGGGTGGAAAAGGCTTTGCCGTGAAGCGAAGGCTGCATCCGCAATCCATGCGGTTGCGAGTGCAGCAAGCGCTTCACGGTACAGGAAAAAGTTTTTACGGTCGACGTCGGTTGTAGCCATTACCAAAGTATTTAATTCAGCATATTCGAGCAGCTGCTTGTGGTTCCTCCGATTCATGGGGTACAACGCGGTCTTTCCCCGTATTCCTTATAACAGCTACTTCTAGCGAACAATTCAACAACAGCTGTACCGAAAGCTGCTCGGAGGCCACTGCGATCGCCGGGAATCTTTGTTCCAATATTCATAGACTTACACTGATCAGCCTTCATCAAACGTCGACATCATGCGAATTATTCATTGAGCGAAAGCGGTGATCAATTCGCATGATGTCGGGACTGAGGCGGATAAACGCCTGAAAAACCGGGATTATTGGGTATCCCGGTCTAGATACTGCGCATCATTCGCATGAAAAACGGGGAAGCCTAGCCTGAGCATCAGGTACGCTACCGCCCTACCCTTACCACTGGCATACCTCACCCTTACATTAGTCAGGTCTTAAAGTCTTGTCTATCTCGGTACGGCGATGCTCACGAGAGATTCGAGCAAGAGCTGGCCGGGCTAACTCGGGATCGGCTCTGCGTGGCGGAATCGGCTTATGCGCTTTATTCAGATTCCGCCGCCGCGTCCACAGCGGCCTTAATCAGAATAATATTCAGCCGCGCAGGTAGCGGCTGATCGTCGGCGGATAGGGGATCACTGCCCGCGTCAGCTTCTGCGCCGTCACTGAAACCATCGCCATCGGTATCGGGGTTGAGCGGGTCCGTTAGCGCCAAAATCTCATCCTTGTCCGCCACGCCATCGCCATCAAAATCATCGGGATCGGATCTGTTTGATGTGCCATCGCCATCGGCATCCACAAGGGCGCTTTCGGAGTTACACAAGGGCCCGTTGCCGCCGCCGATGGAGGCAACGCCACCCACATCTTCGACGTAGGCTCCGTTATCGGACAGGCTCCCTCCACCGGGGCCGGGAAAGCCATCGTTGAAGGGGTCGAGCAGGCGATACAATCCAACACAGTTGTTTAACTGGGGGTTGTCCTCCACAAACACATTCTGCAGCACGTAGCCAAGTTTGCTCAGGCCATTCACGTTGCCAAGCGCAGCGTTATCGCGGATGGTAACGGTGACGTCGGAGTCTCCCCCTGAATCGAGGCGCTCCAGATTAGCGAGGCCATCCAGGTCGGTCAGCAACAGGTTGTCGGTGATGCTTAACCTACCCCGGTTCAGGGTCAGTTTACTCAGGCCGTCGATATTGGTCAGGCTGTCGTTGTCGTCGATGATGATGCCAACCGCAAAGTCCAGCTTATTCAGCCCGTTAAGGTTTGGCAGTACGGCATTGTCGGTGATACGTAGAAGCCCACCGTTGACTGAGGCCACATTGCTCAAGCCCGTGATATCGGTGAGCGAATCATTGTCAAATATGTCTAAGCTGCCCAGCAAGATCGCGCCTGCCAGGCCGTCCAGATGCTGCAGCGACGCATTCTCGCGGATGGTGACAGCCGGCCGGTCAGGCCCGCTTAACATGCGGGCGTTGGCGAGCGCATCGATATTCTCCAGACCGCTGTTACCCCTGATTTCGAGGATGCCGTTAATCTCGCTGACCACCAGGCCGTCCAGGTCCTTGAGGGCGTTGTTATTGATAATACGCAGTACATCGATCTCTTTATTCTTGCTAAGGCCCCGCAGCGACTTCAACAGGGGATGACCGGAAATCTGCAAGGTGCCAATATCGCCCACATGCGACAAGGGCGTTAAATCACGAACACTGGGGCCAAACTGCGGGCCGATGATGCGCAGCTTGCCGGGAACGGTCGTACATGTGCGCGGGAAGTAATCGATGTCGTCCTGGGAGATCAAGAGCGGGTCGTCCGGGCAGGCCTCCAGGTGGTCTGGTGTGCCGTTGTTGTCGCTGTCGCGGAGCACTTCCGATTTCGAGCAGCCGAGCCGATTGGACAAGAGTATCGATCCGCCAATATCCGGCTCGCTGTCGGCGTCGGGCCCGTCACCATTCTCATCCACGGTATCCAGCACAACCAGAAGCTTGGAGCAGTCCACCAGTGAGAAGTTGTCGAAGATATTCATGGCGCCATTTACACGTTTCAGGGAGCCCAGCCCGCGCAAGGTGGTCATGATTGTGTTGCCGACAATTTGCAGGCTTCCTACGGTATGCAGAGCGTAGAGGCCTTCAAGGTCTGGCAGCTTGGGGTTATCGCGCACGGCTACGGTGCCAGAGACGGTCGCGACGTTAGCCAGGCCTAGCAGGTTCAGCAGTTCATCATTATTGTCGATAAGCAAATCGCCGGGCACGGCCTGCAGCCCCTCTAAGCCGTCCAGGTTAAGTAGCAGGGGATGATTTCTGACCCACATCTGGCCGCCAATAGAGCCCAAGTTGCTGAGCGCAGACACTGAGGTCAACGCATCGTTATCATTGATCAGCAAAAATCCGGCGATGGACTGAATATTATCCAGGCCCGTGAGGTCCGTCATAAGCTGCGTATTGCGGATAAAGGTGTTGCCGTTAACCGTGGTTACATTGGCCAGCGGGCTCAGGTCGGCAATGTCGAAGGTCGGATTGAATCCCCCGGCATCGTCGATCTCCAGGAAACCCGTCACCGTGTCGCAGTTTTGCGGGAAGGCGTCAACGTCCGCCTGGGTGTACAGTGAGTAGCCGCCTCCCGGGCAGTTTGTTGCATAGCTCACTTGAGCGAAGCTAAACATCATGAATGCCGCCAGCCATGCTAGCAGCCCCTTTGTTTTTATCATGTGCGTGACCGGCGAAAAGGCTGCACTCAGTGTAGAGCACTGCCTGTCAAAACGCACACCTCGAGCACGCAAGCGGCGTGTCGCGACGAACACCCTAGGGGTCTGGCTTGTCTTCTCCCGAGAGCGCCATCGCCGCTGCGCGGAAGATGGCGCGAGCCTTGTTGTGCGTCTCTTTCCACTCGAGGCGCGGCACGGAGTCGGCCACCACGCCACCCCCGGCCTGCACATGAAGCTGCCCGTCTTTGATCACGGCAGTGCGGATGGCGATGGCGGTGTCCATGTCGCCGGCCCAGGAGATGTAGCCTACGGCGCCGCCGTATACGCCGCGTTTCACGGGCTCCAGTTCGTCGATGATTTCCATCGCGCGTATTTTGGGCGCACCGCTGAGGGTACCCGCAGGCAGGGTTGCGCGCAGCACGTCCAGGGCGCTGCGGCCGTCTTGTAGCTTGCCGCTCACGTTGGAGACGATGTGCATCACGTGTGAATAGCGCTCCACCACCATCTTATCGGTAAGCTCTACTGAGCCCGTGTCGGCAATGCGGCCAACGTCGTTGCGGCCCAGGTCGATCAGCATCAGATGTTCGGCAATTTCTTTCGGGTCGGCCAGCAGTTCGGCCTCAAGGGCGGCGTCTTCCTCTTCCGTGTAGCCGCGGCGGCGCGTGCCCGCAATCGGCCGCACCATCACCAGGCCATCTTCCAGCCGCGCCAGAATCTCTGGCGAGGAGCCCACGATGTGAAAGTCCTCAAGGTCCAGAAAGTACATGTAGGGCGAGGGATTGAGATTGCGAATCGCGCGATAGAGATTAAGAGGCGGCGCATCGAAGGGCACGCTCATACGCTGCGAGGGCACAACCTGCATCACGTCGCCAGCCAGCACATACTCCTTCACCTTGTTAATCGCGTCTTCGTACATGGCTTGTGTAAAGTCGGATTGGGCGGCCTGCTCCAGTGCATCGCTGTCGGCACCGTCAAGGCGCACGGGTGGTAAGGGCTTCATCGGCTCGGGCAGCTGTGTCACCAGCGCATCGAGCCGTGCTTCGGCCCTGGCCAGGGCCCTGTCCTTAGCCGGGTCGGCATTCACCACCAGGCGTATGGTGCCCGCAAGGTTATCGAACACCAGCACTTCGTCTGCCAGCATCAGCAAGATATCCGGCGTACCCAGGCGATCCGGCGGCGTAGACTGTGCAAGCCTGGGCTCCACGTAGCGCACGGTGTCGTAGCCGAAGTAGCCCACCAACCCACCGTGGAATACGGGCAAGTCTTCGCGCGGTGCCGCATTAAAACGCCGCTGAAAGGCTTCTACATGGGCCAGCGGGTCGGCCACCTCTTCGCTCTCTACGCACACGCCGTCCTGCCAGAGCTCGGCGCGGTGGCCGAAGACTTTGAGGTAGGTGCTGCAAGGCATACCAATGATGGAATAGCGGCCCCACTTCTCGCCACCCTGCACCGACTCAAAGAAGAACGAGTAAGGGCCTTCAGCAAGCTTGCGGTAGGCGGATATCGGCGTTTCCAGGTCGGCGAGCACCTCGCGGCTGACCGGAATACGGTTATAGCCCTGGGCGGCCAGGGCGGCAAAATCGTCGGGAGTCATGGTTTATCCTCGGAGAAAGTGGCGTTTAAAGGTCGTGGCAGTGCCCTGGCTACCATCGCCAGCAGGTGACCTCACGCATCAAGAGCAACTCGATGCCTAAACGCTTCGCTGTGAGCACAGCTTTCTCCAGGATTGAGAGAGCCCCATTGTACAGCGGGGCGTAGGGGGGCAAAAGGGGCTGGCAAGCCGCCTTAGACAGTAGCCAGTTGGGCGCGCATCTCGCTGATCACGGCGGCGTAATCGGGTTTGTTGAAGATGGCCGAGCCGGCCACGAAGGTGTCCGCACCAGCGGCGGCGATCTCGGCGATGTTGGCGGGGCTTACGCCGCCGTCGATCTCCAGGCGGATGTCGAGGCCGGAGTCATCAATCAGCTTGCGGGCCGCCTTCAGCTTGTCCAGCGTCGCGGGAATAAAGGATTGCCCACCAAAGCCAGGGTTCACCGACATCAGTAGCACCATGTCGACCTTGTCCATCACGTATTCCAGCGCATCGAGGCCAAGGTGAGGGTTAAACACCAGGCCGGATTTACAGCCCGCATCGCGAATCATCTGCAGCGAGCGGTCCACGTGGGTGGATGCGTCGGGGTGGAAGGTAATGTAGCTGGCGCCCGCTTCGGCGAAGTCGCCGATCAGGCGGTCGACGGGTTGCACCATCAGGTGCACATCGATGGGGGCCGTCACGCCGTGCTTACGCAGGGCCTTGCAGATCATCGGGCCGAAGGTGAGGTTGGGCACGTAGTGGTTGTCCATCACGTCGAAGTGAACGATATCGGCGCCTGCAGCCAGCACATTGTCCACCTCTTCGCCGAGTTTGGCGAAGTTGGCGGAGAGGATGGAGGGGGCGATAAAGTAATCGTTCATGGCGTTATTCCCAAGACACAGGACCGAAGCGTCGGGCCACACCGCATTCGCGAGGATGACAAGTGGTCAGATGTGGTGAACCTGGTCGATTTCGTATTCGATATCGCCGCCAGGGGCTCTTACGGTCACCACGTCACCCTCTTCCTTGCCTATCAGGGCACGGGCGATAGGCGACGACACGGAGATCAGGTTGTTTTTCACGTCGGCCTCGTCGTCGCCTACGATGCGGTAGGTAACGGTGGCGTCGGTGTCGATATTAATCAGGTCAATGGTGGTCCCGAAGATCACCTTGCCGGTTTTGCTGATCGCGGTGACGTCGATCACCTGGGCGCCGGCGAGCTTGCTCTCAATCTCCATGATGCGCCCTTCCGCGAAGCTCTGCTGTTCGCGAGCGGCATGGTACTCGGCATTTTCTTTCAGGTCGCCGTGCTCGCGCGCCTCGGCAATCGCCTGGGTGATGCGCGGGCGGTCCACCTTTTTCAGCTGCTCCAGCTCCTCGCGCAGTGCGGCCTCGCCGCTAACCGTCATGGGTACCTTGTCCATTGTCTAGGCCTCGATGCTGCTGTGCAGGTCCTGCAAGCGGCGTACTTTCTGGTCATCTTCCGAAACCAGCGTCATACATACCGCTTCAGCCGCCGCGAGGGTGGTAGTGTAAAACACGTTGTGCTGCTCTGCACTGGCGCGAATGGCCGACGAATCCTCGATAGCGCGGCGTCCTTCGGTGGTATTGATGATGAGGTCGGCCTCGTCGTTTTTGATCATATCAACGATGTGCGGGCGGCCCTCCAGGACCTTGTTCACGCGGCGCACCTCGAGGCCCGCCTCTTCAAGCGCCTTCGCTGTGCCCGAGGTCGCCACAAGGTCAAAACCAAGCTCCGCCAACTGCCCGGCTACTTTAACAACACCGGGCTTATCCGCGTCGCGCACGCTGATCAGGGCCGTGCCGCTGGTGGGGCTCGGCTCGCCCGCCGCAAGCTGTGCCTTCGCGAAGGCTGTGGCAAAGCTATCGCCGGTGCCCATCACCTCGCCGGTGGATTTCATCTCGGGGCCAAGAATCGGATCAACGCCCGGGAACTTGTTAAAGGGCATCACCGCCTCTTTCACGCTGTAATAGGGCGGCACTACCTCGCGCGTGAAGGATTGCGAGCCCAGGCTCTGGCCCGCCATGCAGCGCGCAGCCACCTTGGCAAGCGACGTGCCAATGCACTTGGACACAAAGGGCACCGTGCGCGAGGCGCGCGGGTTCACTTCAATCACATAGATCTCGTTGTCCTGCCAGGCCAGCTGCACGTTCATCAGGCCTTTCACGCCCAGCTCCAGCGCCATCTGCCGAACCTGTTCGCGCATCTCATTCTGCACTCCCACGGGCAGGCTGTAGGGCGGCAGGGAGCAGGCCGAATCGCCCGAGTGAACGCCAGCCTGTTCAATGTGCTGCATGATGGCACCTATGACCACGGTCTCCCCATCAGACACGGCATCGATATCTACCTCAACGGCGGAGCTCAGGAAGCTGTCCAGCAGCACCGGCGCATCGTCCGAGGCCTGCACGGCATCGCGCATGTAGCGCAGGAGGTCTTCCTCGCGGTACACAATTTCCATCGCGCGGCCGCCCAGTACGTAAGAGGGCCGCACTACCAGCGGGTAGCCAATCGTGGCCGCCGCCTCAATCGCCTCCTCAGTGCTGCGCACGGTGGTATTTGCGGGCTGCTTCAGGCCCAGCTTCTGGATCATTTTCTGGAAGCGCTCGCGGTCTTCGGCGCGGTCAATGGCGTCGGGGGTGGTGCCGATAATCGGCACACCGGCCGCTTCCAGCGCCCGCGCCAGCTTCAGCGGTGTTTGCCCGCCAAACTGCACGATAACGCCCTTGGGCTTTTCGAGGTCGACGATTTCGAGCACGTCTTCCAGTGTGACCGGCTCGAAGTACAGGCGGTCGGAGGTGTCGTAATCCGTGGAGACCGTCTCAGGGTTGCAGTTAACCATGATGGTCTCGTAGCCGTCCTCGCGCATCGCCAGCACCGCGTGTACACAGCAGTAATCGAACTCAATGCCTTGCCCAATCCGATTGGGGCCGCCGCCCAGCACCAGGATCTTGTCGCGGCCTGATGGCTCGGCTTCGCACTCCTGTTCATAGGTGGAGTACATGTAGGCGGTGGCCGAGGCGAACTCCGCCGCGCAGGTGTCCACACGCTTGTAAACAGGCCGAATATCGAGGGCTTGCCGGTGCTCGCGCACGCTCGCCTCTTCGGTGTTCAGCAGCACAGCGAGGCGCGCGTCCGAAAAGCCCTTGCGCTTCAGCCGGAACATGGCGTCTTTGTCGATGCCTGCCAGCTCAATCTGCTTGAGGCTGTTCTCGGTATCGACGATGTCTTTTATTTGCACCAGGAACCAGGGGTCGACGCCGGAGTAGCCGTACACCTCGTCGATGTCCATGCCGGCACGGAAGGCATCAGCGAGGAACCAGATGCGATCTGCGCCCGGGTTGGTCAGCTCGGCTACCAGCTCATCGCGCAGGTCCGGGTTGTCGATATCAATCTGGTGTTCAAATCCGGCGGAGCCCACTTCGAGGCCGCGCAGGGCTTTTTGTACCGATTCCTGGAAAGTGCGGCCAATGGCCATAACCTCACCCACCGATTTCATCTGAGTCGTCAGGCGCGGGTCAGCCGCGTCGAACTTCTCAAAGGCAAAGCGCGGAATCTTGGTGACGACGTAGTCGATGGCCGGCTCAAAAGAGGCCGGCGTGGCACCGCCGGTGATGTCGTTCTGCAGCTCATCGAGGGTGTAGCCCACCGCCAGTTTGGCTGCCACTTTAGCAATGGGGAAGCCGGTCGCCTTAGAGGCCAGGGCTGAAGAGCGCGACACCCGCGGGTTCATTTCAATCACGACCATGCGCCCGGTTTCCGGGCACTGGCCAAACTGCACGTTCGAGCCGCCGGTTTCCACGCCGATCTCGCGCAGCACCGCCAGCGAGGCATCGCGCATGATCTGGTATTCCTTGTCGGTCAGGGTCTGGGCGGGTGCCACGGTGATGGAGTCGCCGGTATGCACGCCCATGGCGTCGAAGTTTTCGATGGAGCATATAATGATGCAGTTGTCGTTCTTATCGCGAACCACCTCCATCTCGTACTCTTTCCAGCCGATCAGGGATTCATCGATCAACAGCTCGTTCGTGGGCGAGAGATCCAGGCCGCGCGTGCAGATCTCCTCGAATTCGTCGCGGTTGTAGGCGATGCCCCCGCCGGAGCCGCCCATCGTAAAGGAGGGCCGAATAATGCAGGGGAAGCCGATGGAATCCAGCACCTGGTTAGCTTCCTCCAGGCTGTGGGCGGTAGAGGCACGCGGCGTTTCCAGGCCAATACGCTTCATTGCCTGGTCGAAAAGCTCGCGGTCCTCCGCCTTGTCGATGGCCTCCTTGGTGGCGCCGATCATATCAACGCCGTGTTTTTCCAAAACGCCGTGGCGGGCAAGGTCCAGGGCGCAATTCAGCGCGGTCTGTCCGCCCATAGTCGGCAGCAGGGCATCGGGTTTTTCAGCCTCGATAATGCGCTCCACGGTGCGCCACTCGATGGGCTCAATATAGGTGGCGTCAGCCATGGCCGGGTCGGTCATGATGGTGGCCGGGTTGGAGTTCACCAGGATGACCCGGAAGCCCTCCTCGCGCAGCGCCTTGCAGGCCTGGGCGCCGGAGTAATCAAACTCGCAGGCCTGGCCGATCACGATGGGCCCCGCGCCAAGGATAAGGATGCTTTGAATGTCGGTTCTTTTTGGCATACGGCGTTACTTGTTCCCGGCGTGGGCTTCAATCAATTCAATGAAGTGGTCAAACAGCGTGGCCGCCTCATGCGGCCCCGGGCTCGCCTCCGGGTGACCCTGGAAGCTGAAGGCTGGCTTGTCGGTGCGATGGATACCCTGCAACGTGCCATCGAACAGCGATTTATGCGTCACTCGAATGTTATCAGGCAGGCTGTCTTCGTCGGCGGCAAAGCCGTGGTTCTGGCTGGTAATCAGCACCGTGCCGTCTTCGATACTCTGCACCGGGTGGTTGGCACCGTGGTGGCCAAACTTCATCTTCACCGTGCTGGCGCCGGAGGCAAGGGCCAGCAGCTGGTGGCCAAGGCAAATGCCGAATACCGGGATATCCGTTTCCAGAATCTCGCGAATCGCCTCAATGGCGTAGGTGCAGGGCTCCGGGTCGCCGGGGCCGTTAGAGAGGAAGATGCCGTCCGGCTGCATGGCCAGCACGTCGGCGGCCGGGGTCTGCGCGGGCACCACCGTGAGGCGGCAACCGCGATCCACCAGCATACGCAGGATGTTGCGCTTTACGCCGTAGTCGTAGGCCACTACGTGGAAGGGCAGCGCGCTGTCGTCGTGGGCGGTATGGCCCTCGCCGTGCGCCCAGCTGCCCTCGGTCCAGCCATAGGCCTCGCTTACGGTCACCTCTTTCGCCAGGTCCATGCCTTTCAGGCCGGCAAAGCCACGGGCTTCGGCTAGCGCTGCGGCCTCGTCGAGGCTGCCGCCCGCCATGATGCAGCCGTTCTGAGCGCCCTTTTCGCGCAGGATGCGCGTGAGGCGGCGGGTATCGATCTCGGCAATCCCAACGATGCCGCGGCTGCGCAGGTAGTCGTCCAGGCGCTGCTCATCGCGGTAGTTGCTCGCCAGCAGAGGCAGGTCGCGGATCACCAGGCCTGAGGCCCAGATCGAGGTCGACTCCTCGTCTTCAGTGTTCGTGCCGGTATTGCCAATGTGCGGGTAAGTCAGGGTAACGATCTGCCGTGCATAGGACGGGTCCGTCAGTATCTCCTGGTAGCCCGTCATTGCGGTGTTAAACACCACTTCTCCTACGGAACTGCCGTCGGCGCCAATGGCGATGCCACGAAAGATGCTCCCATCCTCCAGGGCTAGTAGGGCCGGTTTAGACAAGCACACCTCCAATCGTCAGGTCTTATTCTACAACTCGTGCTACAACTCGCGCGCTCGAAAAAAAGCGAGATGGATAATCTCATCTCGCTTTTTGCCACGTATTTCGCACTGGTTTTACGCTCTGGTACGCCTGCTTCAGCGGGCCGCTGGCGGCGTTTAGATTGGAGCGAAATTGTAGGCGATCGCCCGGGGGGTGTCCAGCGTGGCGCCCGCCTCTGCACTGCCATTTGCGCACTTTTACCGGGCCTGGCAGTGCTATGATGAGCGGCCATGTCCCGCCGCCTTAGTTCGCAACAGCTGGCTCTGCTGATTACCACGCTGATGACCATCAGCATCGGTCAATCTATGGTGTTCGCTATTCTTGCGCCCTTGGGCCGCGAGGTGGGTCTAATCGAGGTCCAGATCAACTCCATCATTGCCCTGTCGGCGCTGGCCTTCGCCCTCTCGTCGCCGCGCTGGGGCAGGCTCAGTGATCGGGTCGGGCGCAGGCCCATCATCATCACGGGCCTTGTCGGCTACACGCTGGGCACCCTCGCCTTTACCAGCGTGTTCTATGCCGGGCTACAGGGTGTTCTCACGGGCGCGGCGCTGTATGTGACCCTGCTCGTCGTGCGCTGCATCCAGGCACTGGTCATGTCCGCCAGTTCGCCGGCTGCCACCGCCTACGCGGCAGATCACTCCGAACCCGCACAGCGCCTGCGCACCATGGCCAAGCTGGGCACCGCCAACAGCCTTGGCACCATTCTGGGCCCGGCGGTCAGCGGTGCCATGGCCGCGCTCGGCTTGTTGGCACCACTGTACTTTGCGGCAGCCCTGACCCTGGGCGCCGCCGCTGCAGTGCGCGCGCGGCTGCCCTTCACGCCCAGGGCCGAGCGAGTGCAACACGTAACACGGCGCAAACTGCGCATCACAGACCGGCGCATTGCGCTGTATATCGCCACCGCCGTGGGGCTGTTTATCGGCTATTCCGGTATCCAGCAAACCCTGGGCTTCCAGTTGCAGGACCAATTCGCGCTCAGCGGCATTCAAACGGCCCAGTACACCGGGGTTGCGCTGATGATCGCTGCCGCCGCCACCTTCCTGGTCCAGGTCACGGTGATGCAGCGCGTTAATCTCAAACCCACGCAGTTCGTACGGATCGGGCTGGTCAGCCTGATCGGCGCCGCCGCGCTCCTGTTTTTCGCCGAGGGCTATGCCAGCATTGCTGCTGCCATGCTGCTGCTGGGTGCCGGGCTCGGGGTCTCCATGCCGGCTATCTTGTCGGGGGCTTCGCTGGCCGTCGCACCGGATGAGCAGGGGGCGGCGGCAGGACTGGTGACCGCCTGCCCCGCCCTGGGTTTTTCCGTTGGCCCGGTTGCAGCGGGCTATCTTTACCAGGTGGAGGGCACGCTGGCGCCGCTGTTCAGCGCCTGCGTGTTCTTTGGGGTATTAGTGATGCTGGCGCTCAAGGAGCGCCAGCACGCAGCCGAGGGCTCGGCGCAAAGCTGATTCAGCCCGTGGTCAGAATGACCTTGCCCCGGGCGCGGCGCTCCATCATGCAGGTGTAGGCATTTTCGTACTGCTCCAGCGGAAACACGTCATTCACCACCGGATTCAGCTTGCCCTCGGCGAACATCTGCCAAAGCTCCTTCACGTTGGCTTCGTGCACCTCGGGTTCTTCACCGATAAAGCGGCCCCAGAACACGCCCACAATTTCGCAGCCCTTGAGCAGTGTAAGGTTGAGCGGAATCTTGGGAATCGGGCCGGAGGCAAAGCCGATCACCAGGAAGCGCCCCTTCCAGGCCATGGAACGCAGGGCCGGCTCCGAAAAATCGCCGCCCACCGGATCGTAAACCACGTCTACGCCCTGGCCGCCGGTCAGTTCTTTCAGCGTGGCCTTCAGGTCAAAGCCGTCTGCTGAATAGTTGATCGTCTCATCGGCACCGAGCTGCTTACACAGCTCGAGCTTCTCATCCGAGCTCGCTGCGGCGATTACCTTGGCGCCCATCGCCTTGCCCAGTTCTACCGCCGTGGCACCCACGCCGCCAGCAGCCCCCAATACCAGCAAGGTCTCACCCGGCTGCAGATTCGCGCGCTGCTTCAGCGCGTAATGCGAGGTGAAGTAAGTCATGCCTACGCCAGCGGCCTGCTCAAAGCTCAGACCTTCAGGCATCGGCAGCGCGCCAAACTCATTAGCCACCGCTCGTTCGGCGAAGGCGCCGGTGCCGCTCACGGCGATCACCTTGTCGCCGGGCTTGAAGCGGGTGACCTTTTCGCCCACGTCCTTGACCACGCCAGAAAACTCGCCGCCGGTCACAAAGGGCATCTCGGGCTGCATCTGGTACTTGCCCTGGATCATCAGCACATCAGGGAAGTTCAGCCCCCCGGCTTTGATGTCTACCAGCAGGTCGTGCTCGCCCACCTCAGGCTCTGGCCAGTCGGTCGCCAGCTCCAGCTTGTCGGGCAGGCCCAGCTCTTTACAAACAACGGCGCGCACCCTCAGGCCACCTCGAACAGGCCGGCTGCACCCATGCCACCGCCTACGCACATCGTGATCACCACGTACTTGACGCCGCGGCGCTTGCCCTCGATCAGCGCGTGGCCAATCATGCGCGAGCCGCTCATACCGTAGGGGTGGCCGATGGAGATCGCGCCGCCACTCACGTTGAGTTTGTCATTGTCGATACCGAGCTGATCGCGGCAGTAAATCACCTGCACAGCGAAGGCCTCATTCAGCTCCCACAGGCCGATATCATCCATGCTCAGGCCGTTCTGCTTCAGCAGCTTGGGCACGGCGTAAACAGGGCCGATGCCCATTTCGTCCGGCTCAAGGCCCGCCACGGCGATGCCGCGATAAATACCGAGCGGCTCCAGGCCGCGCTGCTCCGCCAGCTTGGCATCCATCACCACCTGGGCAGCGGAACCGTCGGAGAGCTGCGAGGCGTTGCCCGCCGTAATCGTGCCGCCTTCAACCACGGTTTTAAGGCCCGCCAGGCCCTCCGCCGTGGTGGCGCGCACGCCTTCGTCGGCGGTCACGGTCACTTCGGCTTCAGATTGCTCGCCGGTCTCTTTGTTCCAGGTGATGCGATTGCAGGTCACCGGCACAATTTCGTCGTTGTAGCGCCCCGCTTCATAGGCCGCCGCCGTGCGCTGCTGGGATTGCAAACCATACTCGTCCATGGCGTCCCGGCTGATGTTGTAGCGCTCTGCCACGACCTCGGCGGTCTGCAGCATGGGCATATGAATGTTGGGGTGCATCGCCATGAGCTCTTCATCCACCATGCGGTGAATGTTCATGTTCTCATTCTGCACCAGCGAGATGGATTCCAAACCGCCGCCCACCACCACTTTCATGCCATCGTCGATGATCTGCTTGGCCGCGGTTGCCACAGACATCAGGCCGGAGGAGCACTGGCGGTCGATAGTCATACCGGACACGGTCACCGGCAGGCCCGCGCGCAGAGCGATCTGACGCGCGATATTGCTGCCGGTAGCGCCCTGCTGCAGCGCACAGCCCATGATGACATCGTCGACCTCAGCGGGGTCAATGCCGGCACGCTTAACGGCCTCGGCGACGGAAGCGGCCCCCAGTGAGGCGCCGCCCAGGTTGTTAAAGCTGCCGCGATAGGCCTTGCCAATCGGGGTGCGTGCGGTGGATACGATTACTGCGTCTGTCATGGTGTACTCCTTTAATCGAGCTTGATACCCAGGCCTTCTACCGCCTGGCCGACCATCTTGATGGACTGTTCAAAACCAGCGTTTAATGCTTTTTCACCGGAAGTATCGGAAATTGCATCCCAGTGCGCGGCGATACCTTCCGGGGTCTGTTCTTCCGGCGGCAGCCACTTGCCTTCACTCTCCACCAGGCGGGTGACGGCAAAGGCGCCGGCGCCGGCACAAATAATGGTGCGGTTGGGGGCGTCTTCCGACACCATGAACAGCACCGCCGGGGTCACGGTTTCGGGCGTTAGTAATTCAAAGGCCTTCTGGTCGATGAGCCCCTCGGTCATGCGGGTACCAGCCGTCGGCGCCAGCGCATTGACCTTGATGTTGTACTTGGCGCCCTCTTGCACCAGCGTGTTCATCGCGCCGATCACGCCCATCTTGGCCGAGCCGTAGTTGGTCTGGCCAAAGTTGCCATAGAGGCCGCTGGAGGAGGTGGTGACCACGATGCGGCCATATTCCTGCTCCTTCATGATGTCCCACACTGCTTTGGTACAGTTGATGGTGCCCATCAGGTGTACATCCAGCACCAGCTGGAAGTCCTCGAGGCTCCCCTTGGAAAAGCTCTTGTCGCGCAGAATGCCGGCGTTATTGATGAGAATATCCACGCGGCCCCACTGATCCATGGCCTGCTGTACCATGGCCTGTACATCCTCGTACTTGGCCACGTTGGCGCCGTTGGCGATGGCCTCACCTCCCGCTGCCTCTATCTCGGCGACCACGGCCAGGGCCGCTTCAGAACCGCCGCCGCTGCCATCGACGCCGCCACCCAGGTCGTTCACCACCACCTTCGCGCCACGCTTGGCCAGTTCGATGGCATGGCAGCGACCGAGGCCGCCGCCAGAGCCGGTCACAATTGCTACTTTTCCGTCGTAACGAATAGACATCCTTACCTCTCTCCTGCTGATTAATAGGCCGGCTTAGCCGGTCACCACCATGGACAGCCACTCGGCGACCAGGGCGGGGTTATCTTCATCTTCAATCTCAACCGAAATCCCCTGCTTGATCAGGAAGCGGCTGTCGTCCTTTTGCTGGATATCCAGCACTTCCACATGGGCACGCACCCGTTTGCCGGCGCGCACCGGGCTCAAGAAGCGCACCTTGTCAAAGCCGTAGTTAATGCCCATGACCACGGTCTCAGGCATGATGCCGCTGTCTTCACACATCTTCACCAGCATAGAAAGCGTCAGAAAGCCGTGGGCAATCGTGCCGCCGAAGGGGGTCTGTGCCGCGGCTTCCTGGTCGATGTGAATAAACTGGTGGTCTTCGGTGCAGTCGGCGAAGGTATTGATGCGGTCCTGGTCGAGGGTC
>JBCDJG010000085.1:0-15332 GCA_038748065.1 Pseudomonadota bacterium | reverse complement strand
TGTGAAACACCCAAAAGCTGAGCACCGGGCCTCGCAGCGCGGCCGTTCCTTGCACATGGAGCGTCTTGAGCATGTCCACCGCAGCGCGCAAGGTCGCGGCCGACACCGGTGGCCTTGATCGAGTTTCGCAGTGTTCGTTGTCGAATCATTGTTCTTCCTCTGTTTGGAACCACTCACGTGTTCCCACACTCAAGTGGACCCGCCATGAACGTCGACCACTTCGCCTGGCCCTGAGACAGCGTCAGTTCAGGGTCAGTTCCCGCGCTTTAGTCCGCCTGACGACGCAGAAAGGCAGGGATATCGAAATAGTCCCCGTCCCCGGTGCCAGTCGCCTGCTGCTGCAGCGCTTCGGCTGACTCTGCCGCTGCCTGTGGCGCGGCGCGGCGGCGACGCTTGACTGCCGGCTGATCAAAATCGCGATAGTCAGGCTCCTCGTCAGCGGGTGCGCTAACGGCACGCGTCGCCGGCTCAACCACCTGCAGCGGCGTACGAGCGGCTTCAGCGCCCAACCCCGTAGCTACCACAGTGACTTTCAACTCGTCGGACATCTCCGGATCGATCACCGTGCCTACGACAACGGTGGCGTCTTCGGACGCAAATTCCTCGATCGTGTCGCCAACTTCGGAAAACTCGCCCAGTGAAAGGTCGAGACCCGCGGTGATATTTACTAAAATACCGCGGGCGCCTTCTAGGTCGATGTCGTCCAGCAAGGGGCTGTTGATGGCCCGTTCAGCGGCCTCTCGGGCGCGATTTTCGCCTTTGGATGACCCGGTACCCATCATGGCCATACCCATTTCCGACATCACCGTGCGCACGTCAGCAAAATCTACGTTGATCATGCCCGGACGGATGATGAGGTCGGCAATGCCCTGAACCGCGCCCAACAGTACATCATTCGCCTCGTTAAAGGCATCGAGCAGACTGGTATTTTTTCCAAGAACTTCCAGTAGTTTTTCGTTGGGAATGGTGATGAGTGAGTCCACGTGTTCCTGCAGCTCACGCACCCCTTCCACCGCGATCTTGAGCCGCTTTTTGCCTTCGAAGGGGAAAGGCCGGGTCACGACTGCAACTGTCAGGATGCCCAGCTCCCGCGCCACCTCGGCAACCACGGGTGCGCCGCCCGTGCCAGTGCCACCCCCCATGCCGGCGGTTATGAACACCATATCAGCGCCGCGCAGAGCGTCGGCGATACGGTCCCGGTCCTCAAGGGCCGCTGCCCGACCCACGGAGGGGTTGGCACCGGCACCGAGGCCCTTGGTGATGTCACTGCCCAGTTGCAGAACCGTTTTCGATTCGATCGAGGACAGGGCCTGGGCATCGGTATTGGCGCAGATAAAATCCACGCCCTCAACCGAATTGTCGATCATGTGTTTGACGGCATTGCCGCCTCCACCGCCGACCCCGATGACCTTGATCACCGCGTTGGATGGTACGTTGTCGATAAGTTCAAACATGGTTTTTCCCCTTTATCAATGTGCCCCTTGCGGGGCGATTTACCGCTTAAAAATTTTCCCGGAACCAGCTCTTGAGCCGATTCAGCCAACCATCGCCGGCAGCCAGCGAGCGCCCGCCCGCCGTGCCGCCCTCATCCATGTGCTGCGCGCCGTACTGCAGCAGGCCAACGCCGGTTGCATAGATCGGGTTGCGCACGATATCCGTGAGCCCCTGCACAACCGTCGGGTAACCCACCCGTACGGGCATATGGAAGATCTCTTCTGCGAGCTCCATGACGCCTTCCATCTTTGATGTGCCCCCGGTGAGGACAATGCCCGCCGGCACCATGTCCTCAAAGCCGGAGCGCCTGAGCTCTGCCTGAACAAGCGTGAACAGTTCGTCGTATCGCGGCTCCACCACCTCTGCGAGCGCCTGCCGTGACAGGTCCCTTGGCGGCCGATCGCCAACGCTTGGGACCTTTATCGTCTCCTCCGGACCCGCCAGTTGGGTGAGCGCGCAGGCGTACTTGATCTTGATTTCCTCGGCGTGCTGAGTCGGCGTACGCAGAGCCATCGCGATGTCGTTGGTGACCTGGTCGCCGGCGATCGGAATCACCCCGGTGTGGCGTATCGAGCCATCGGTAAAGATCGCGATATCCGTTGTCCCACCGCCGATATCCACCAGACAGACGCCGAGCTCACGCTCGTCATCGGTCAACACCGAGTAGCTCGAGGCGAGTTGCTCCAGAATCTGCTCTTCCACGTCGAGACCGCAACGGCGTATGCACTTTTCGATGTTCTGGGCGGCGTTCACCGCGCAGGTCACCAGGTGCACCTTGGCCTCCAGACGCACGCCCGACATACCCAGGGGCTCTTTGATGCCCTCCTGATTATCGATCACGTACTCTTGCGGCAATATATGCAGTACTTTCTGATCCGCCGGAATAGCAACCGCCTGGGCCGCGTCGATGACGCGCTCCAGGTCCTGGGCGTAAACCTCCTTGTCCTTAATCGCAACGATGCCGTGGGAGTTCAGGCTGCGGATGTGGCTGCCGGCAATGCCCACGAACACAGAGTGTATCTGACAGCCAGCCATCAGCTCGGCCTCCTCGACCGCGCGCTGAATGGACTGCACGGTGGACTCGATGTTGACCACGACGCCCTTCTTCAGGCCCTTGGACGGGTGCGAACCAATTCCAACGACCTCGATATCGCCGTCTGCGCCCACCTCACCGACAATCGCCACCACCTTGGATGTTCCAATATCCAGGCCAACGATCATCTTTTTGTCCGCTGCGCTGCCCATGGCAGTCTCTCCCCGCTCATTGTTGTGTGCCCACTGTCACGTCGAAACCCGCGATTTGTTCAGGCTCGCGAAACTCCACAGCGACGCCGCGCTGGTAGCGCAGATCAACGCGCGCCAAGTCGCTTATCCGGTCTTTCAGCGTTTTCTGGTAAAGGACGATGAAGCGCGATAGGCGCTCCTTGAAATCCGCATCGCCTACCACCAGTTCGATACCCCCGGCCAAATGCGCGCGCAGCTGGCCACGGTCATCACTGGCAAGCGCCGTCACGGTCAGGTTCAGCGGTGCCAGATACTCCTGTAGACGCTGGTAATCGTGGACCAGGGCCTCATTGCTTCGTTCTGGCCCCGACAAGCGCGGCAGATCTCGCCAGGCATCGCTTGGTTCACTATGGAAAATCTCACCCTCGTGGTTGAGAAAGCCCTGCTCGCCCCAGCGAGCAATCGGTAACTGCTCGACAACATGAATCTCCAACGCATTGGGCCAGCGCCGCCGAACCTGCGCGCTATAAATCCAGGGCAGGGATTCCAGCTCGCGCTGCAGTCGCATAAGGTCTGCTTGCAGGAAGCCGCCGGCCAGAGCGGGCTGCACCGTCGCCTGAACCGCTTCGGTGCGGGTATGTTCCAGCTTGCCTGTGACGGTGATGTGTTCCACCGGCATAGCCAGCAGTGTCATCGCCGCCTGCGCGATCAAAACACCCACCACAGCCAAGCCCGCGAGGATCAACAGGCGATTAAGCCAACGCGAAAACCCATCAACGACGCTGCGGATAACGCTGGTGCGAACCGCCTCGGGCTGCGCTTTGCGCCGGGCGCCCTGCGGGCGCTGCTTGCGTTTCATAACAGCCATCAGCCGCGCATCTCCAGGGCCAGTTGCACGACTCTATCAACCAGCTCAGGCAGCTCGATCCCGGCGGCACGCGCCGCCATAGGCACCAGCGAGTGAGATGTCATGCCCGGGCTGGTATTGATCTCCAGCAAGTAAAAGCTGCCATCGGCGTCGCGCATCAGGTCGACACGCCCCCATATTGAGCAGTCCAACGCACTGAAGGCAGCCAGCGACATCGCGGCGAGCTGCCCCTCTTCGCTATCGCTCAGCCCGCTAGGAACGTGATAGCGAGTGCCGTCGGAGACATACTTCGCCTCGTAGTCGTAAAACTCCGCCTCCGCCTCGATGCGAATAGACGGTAGGGCACGCCCGCCCAGCACGCCAACGGTGAATTCCGGGCCGTCAATGAACTTCTCCGCGATCACGTCTCCGGCGTAAGTGCTGGCCACCCGGTATGCGGCTTCGAGCTCACTGGCTGTTGCAGCGGGCGCCATGCCGATGCTTGAGCCTTCACATGCCGGTTTCACAAAGACCTTACCAAGGCGCTCGATCACCTGCTGCCAGTCGCTGTCTGCGCCAAGCAATTCGAAGCCCGCGGTCGGCAGACCGATACCCTGCCACAGCTGCTTCGTTCGCTGCTTGTCCATGGCCAGCGCCGAGCCAAGTACGCCCGAGCCCGTGTAGGGCAGGCCCATAAATTCCAGCGCGCCCTGTAAGCATCCGTCTTCGCCGCCGGGGCCGTGCAAGGCAATGAAGGCGCAATCAACCGCCGACAGCTGCGCCTGCCAGTCGCGGTCAGCAGTATCGACGGCACGAACGCGATGGCCAGCCGTTTCGAGCCCTTCGATCACAGTAGCGCCGCTTTGCAGCGACACCTCGCGCTCCGCAGAGTTACCCCCAAGTAGTACGGCCAACGCCAGCGGATTTGTCGTGCGATAACTCATGACGGCGCCTCGCCGGCCATGGCCTGCAGTAAAAGGCTGGGCAGCTTGCCCACATCGCCAGCACCCTGGGTCACGACTACGTCACCGGCACACAGCACGCCTGCCAGCACGGCAGGCACATCCTGAATGGTCTCGACAAAAATCGGGTCCAGACGCCCCCGCTGACGAATGGAGCGCGCCAGGCTGCGACTGTCAGCACCCGTAATGGGCTCCTCGCCGGCGGCATACACGTCCAGCAACAGCAGTGCGTCGCAGTCGCCCAGGACGCTGACAAAGTCCTCGTACAGATCGCGCGTGCGGGTGAAGCGATGGGGTTGGTACACCATAACAATGCGCCGCCCCGGCCAGGCCTGTCTGGCGGAATCAAGCGTGGCGCGAACCTCAGTAGGATGATGGCCGTAATCATCCACCAGCACTGCTTCGCCGTCGCCAGCAGGCAACCGACCCGCCTCGGAGAAACGGCGGCCAACCCCGGCAAAGCTGGCCAACCCGCGCTCTATCGCCCCGTCGTCGAGGCCCTCATCCGTGGCAACAGCGGCTGCCGCCGCAGCATTCAAGACGTTATGCAGGCCAGGCATGTTCAGGGTGAGCCGCAGAGTTTTGTATCCCGCCGGGCGATGTAAGCTGAAGCGTGTCTGCAGGCCGTCACGCTCCAGGTCGTCGATACGATAGTCAGCTTCTGCAGCAAAGCCATAACTCAGCACCTGCCGACTGACCTCAGGCAGCAGCTCGGCTACCACCGGATCATCCACGCAGAGCACCGCGACCCCGTAAAAAGGCAGGTTGTGGAGAAACTCAAGGAACGTATGGCGCAGGGCGCTGAAGTCACCGCCATAGGTGTCCATATGATCCGCTTCGATGTTGGTGATCACGGCGACCATCGGCTGCAGGTGCAGGAAGGACGCATCACTTTCGTCGGCCTCGGCCACCAGGAATCGGCTCGCACCCAACTGCGCGTTGCTGCCCACGCTGTTAACCAGGCCTCCGATCACAAAGGTCGGGTCGAGGCCCGCTTCGCCAAACAGCGCGGCAATAAGGCTCGTTGTGGTGGTTTT
This sequence comes from Pseudomonadota bacterium, assembly GCA_038748065.1. Lineage (GTDB taxonomy): Bacteria > Pseudomonadota > Gammaproteobacteria > Pseudomonadales > Halieaceae > JBCDJG01. The sequence goes on along the minus strand of JBCDJG010000085.1, from coordinate 9,768 downwards.
CCCGTGGGTTCCCGCTACCGCTATACCGTGGCGATAGCGCATCAGCTCTGCCAGCATCTCAGCGCGCGGTACCACAGGGATACGCGCCTCGCGCGCAGCCGCGACTTCCGGGTTCTCAGGGGCAACCGCTGAGGAGGAAACCACCACGTCAGCGCCATCGACGTTAGCGGACTCATGACCGATGAAAACGTGAATGCCGCGCTTTTCGAGGCGACGGGTAACGACGCTGGCGCGCAAATCTGAGCCGCTGACCTCGTAGCCCAGATTGCCAAGCACCTCGGCTATGCCGCTCATGCCAGTACCGCCGATACCGATCATGTGGATGCGACGAATTCTACGCATCTCGGGTATAGCGTAGCTGTGATCACCGACCATGGCTCAGCTCCTGACAGTGATCCGCCACCGTCATCGTCGCCTCTGGCCGCCCAAGGATACGTGCCTTTGCGGCCATCGCCGCCAGCAGCTCTGGCTCGGCCGCAAGGCGGGCAACTTCCTCAGCCAGGGCCTCAGCATTCAGGCCGGCCTGGGGCCGCAGCAGGCCGGCCCCTTCATCACTCAGGTAGCGTGCGTTGGCGCTCTGGTGATCATCAATCGCATGTGGCAGGGGAATGAGAATCGCTGGCTTGGCCATGACTGCCAGTTCACTCACTGTCAGTGCGCCAGCGCGGCACACGACCAGATCCGCCCAGCGATAGGCGTCCGGCATATCCTCGCAAAAGGCCATCACCTCAACGACTCCTGCCATTTTGCTTGCCAGATCGCCATAGGCCGCCGCAACGACATCCGCATGGTCATTGCCCGCCTGGTGGCGCACCTTCAACGCACCTGGCCCGAGCTCATCAAGCAGGCGGCGGACCGCCTCGGGCATCAGGTCATTAATCGGTTTGGCGCCGAGGCTGCCGCCCAATACCAGGAGATGCAAGGCGGTTTCAGCGCCTGCCGCATCCTCGTCACTGGCAGCATCCAGCAGCGCCTTGCGCAGCGGATTGCCCACCACCTCGCAGGCCACAGCCTTGCGGAAGTCCGTGGGAAAGCCGGTCAATACCCGCCTGGCCAGAGGGGCGAGCATGCGATTGGTTGTCCCGGCGATGGCATTTTGCTCATGAATCAATAGCGGACGGCGCAGCAGCCAGGCCGCTACGCCGCCAGGGCCTGCAGCATAGCCACCCATGCCAACGACGCAGCGCGGCCACAGTCGCAACATCAACCAAAGTGCCTGTAGTGAGGCCAGCGCCAGGTAGGCAAGGCCTGTGAGCTTGTGCCAAAGGTCCTTGCCTCGCACCCCGCGTACGCTGAGGCAGTGCAGTGGAATGCCAGCCCCCGGTACAACACGGGCTTCCAGCCCACGCCGAGTGCCCATCCACTCTACCCGGCAGCCGCGCGCAATGAGTTCATCTGCAAGGGCGAGTGCTGGATACACATGACCACCCGTCCCCCCGGCCATAACCAAAACCCTGGGCCCGGCCGTCATCGTGCCGCCCTCCGCGGCGCATGCAGGTCACGCTCGACGCGCAGCACCAGCGCTAACAGGCACAGACACATGATCAGGCTGGTTCCACCATAGCTGATGAATGGCAGGGTCAGACCTTTGGTAGGCAGCAAACCGGAGCTGACGCCCATATTCACGAAAGCCTGTCCGGCGAAGATCAGTGCAGCCCCATAACACAGGTACGCACCGAAAGGATTGCCCCCTGCGATCGCTCGACGGGCGATCCAGAGTATCCGGCCGATCAGGGCTGCAAACAGCGCCATAACGGCCAGCGTGCCCGCGAGGCCAGTCTCCTCTGCCCATACGGAGAACACAAAGTCGGTATGGGCCTCGGGCAGATAAAACAGTTTCTGAATGCTGTTGCCCAGGCCCACGCCCAGCCACTCACCCCGCCCGAAGGCAATCAATGACTGGGTCAGCTGGAAGCCGGAGTCGAAGGGGTCAGCCCAGGGATCGGTATAAGCCGTCAGGCGACGCACCCGATAGGGCGCGGCAAATACCAGCGCGAGCATACCCGCCAGCGCAACCGTGACCACCGCCAGAAAATAGGTAAGGCGCGCACCGGCAAGAAACAGCATGCCAAAGGCGGTGCCTATGCAGATCACCGCCGCACCAAAATCAGGCTCCGCGAGCAGCAGCACAGTAACCGCAGCGAGCACAATCATCGGCTTGACGAAGCCACGCCATTCGCTGCGCACTTCACGCTCGTGACGCACCAGATAGCCCGCCAGGTAAATCACCAGCGCCACCTTGGCAACCTCCGAAGGCTGCAAAGTAAACGGCCCCAGGGGTAACCAGCGCTGCGAGCCATTGACGTTCACGCCCACTCCGGGCAGCAGCACCAGAATCAGCAATGCCAGGGAAATAAACAGCCATACCCAGCCCGTCTCCTTGAGAAACTGGAGAGGTACGCGATAGGCCACCGCAGCGGCGGTCGTGGCGAGACCGATGTAAATCAGATGTCGCTGCATGTGATACCAGGGGTTGTTCAGGCGGGCATCCGCGTAGGAGACGGAAGCTGAGGTGATCGCAATGAGACCGACACAGAGCAATGTGATTCCAAGCACGCTGAGCACCGGATCAATGCGCAGCTTCACAGGCACAGCGGGAACGCTACTCATCGCCGCTTCCCGTCAGGCCAGCCACCGCGTTACGAAAGGCATCGCCACGCTGGACGTAGTTACTAAACATGTCGAAGCTCGCGCAGGCCGGTGATAGCAGCACCGTATCGCCGGCATCAGCCAACTCCGCCGCTCGCTCGATCGCCACTTCCAGCGAAGCGCAACGCTCCAAGTTCGCTGCTCCAGCGAAAGCTGCCTCCATGCTCTCGGTAGCCTCACCGATCAGCAATACAGCTTTACAGTGCTTGGCGATCGCGGGTCGCAGCCCGCTGAAATCGGCACCCTTGGCGACGCCCCCGGCAATAAGCACCAGGTCACTATCTCCGCCGAGGCCTTCCAGCGCTGCGCGCGTGGCACCCGGGTTGGTGCCCTTTGAATCGTTGACCCAGTGCACGCCCGCGATGTCAGCCACCCGCTCGCAGCGATGCGGCAGCCCGCCAAATTCGCGCAGCGCCTGCAACATGGCGACCATGGGCAGCCCGGCCGCATGGCCTATCGCCAGAGCGGCCAGCGCATTTGCCAGATTGTGCCGACCTGGCAGGCGTACCTCAGTAGCTGGCAGCAGCGACTGTGGGCCGAAACACAGAGACTCGATACCCTCTTCTATCCGAAGGCCAAATCCATGCAGCTCGGGCTCGCCCATGCGCCAGCTCACCACCTTGACACTCGCGTCGACCAGGGGCACGGTCAAAGGGTCATCGCGGTTGACCACAGCCGCCTTGCAGCCGCGGAAGATGCGGTGCTTGGCCATGTGATAACGCGGCATGCTGCCATGGCGATCCAGGTGATCCGGGCTGATATTAAGCACACTTGCGACGTCCAGCCCGAGCCGCCCCGCGCGTTCCAGCTGAAAGCTTGAAAGCTCCACCACGTAGAGCTGCCGCGCCTCGTCCAGCAGGTCCAGGGCCGGTGGACCCAGATTGCCACCGACACCAACATTAAGCTGCGCAAGGCTGGCCATGCGGCCAACCAAGGCCGTAACCGTAGACTTGGCGTTGGAACCGGTGATGCCGAGTATCGGCGCCCTGGCCTCGCGAACGAAAAGATCAATATCACCGACCACCGTCACACCGGCATCCATCGCCTTCGCAACCGCCGGCTCATCCAGAGCGATGCCCGGGCTCACCACGAGCTCATGGGCATCGAGCAAAAGATCCTCCGGCAGGGTGCCCAGATGCACCGGCACCTCAGGCATTTCGGCCCTGAACGTTGCCAGACCGGGAGGCTCTTCCCGACTGTCTATCACTGCGAAAGGCAGGCCGCGGCGATACAGCAAGCGTGCGCAGGATAGCCCCGTCTGGCCCAGTCCGAAGACGACCCGCCGGTTGCTGCTCGCTATCAGATCCTGTGCCAAGGCCCCTGTCACTCCTTTCCAACCCGACCAATCAACGCAATTTCAGCGTTGCCAGGCCGAACAGCACCAGCATCACCGTGATAATCCAGAAGCGCACAATCACCCGCGGCTCCGGCCAACCCTTCAATTCGAAGTGGTGGTGGATAGGAGCCATGCGGAATATACGCTTACCGGTGAGTTTGAAGGAGGCCACTTGCAGGATGACAGATACGGTCTCCAGCACGAATATGCCTCCCATAATGAAAAATACGATCTCATGGCGCGTGATGACCGCCACAGTGCCAAGCGCGGCGCCGAGCGACAGAGCTCCCACGTCGCCCATGAAGACCTGGGCGGGGTAGGTGTTGAACCACAGAAAGCCAAGGCCCGCGCCCGCCATAGCGCCGCAGAAAACAGTCAATTCGCCGCTGCCCGCGATATAGGGAATATGCAGGTAGTCCGCGAAGGTCACGTGGCCGGTGAGGTAGGCGATAATGCCCAGGGCAGTCCCCACCATCACCGTCGGCAGAATCGCCAGGCCGTCGAGACCATCGGTAAGATTCACCGCGTTGCTTGCACCCACAATGACGAAATAGGTCAGAACCACGAAGAATGGGCCCATAGCCCAGGCGAAGTCCTTGAAAAAGGGTATGTACAGCTCAGTTGTGACCGGCGTTTCAAAGGCTAGATACAGATACAGCGCCGCCGCGAGGCCCGCTGCGGACTGCCAAAGGTACTTCCAGCGCGCGGGCAGGCCGCGGGAATCCCTTTCCACCACCTTGCGGTAGTCGTCGACCCAACCCACCGCCCCAAAAACGGCGGTGACCAGCAGCACAATCCAGATATAGGGGTTGCGCAAATCCGCCCACAGCAGGCTGCTGATGGCTATTGCCACCAGAATCAGCGCGCCGCCCATCGTTGGCGTGCCCGCCTTGCTCAGGTGGCTTTCGGGGCCATCGTCGCGCACCGCCTGGCCGACCTGGTGGAAATTCAGACGACGAATCATCCAGGGCCCCACCAGCAGGCAGATCGCCAGTGCGGTGCCTGCGGATAAAATGGTGCGCAGCGTCAGGTACTGAAAGACGTCAAAGCCGCTCTCAAACCGGGTCAGGAATTCGAACAGGAAGAGCAACATACCTAGACAGCCCCCGCCTGACACAGCAAAGGCACCAACTTGCCAAGGCCAGTGCTCAATGACGCTTTAACCAGCACGGTGTCCCCTGCCCCGAAATCGCCAGGCAAGGCTTGCCTGAATGCCTCCAGATCGCTGAAGAAACGGCCGCGCTCACCTACCACAGCCACCGCTTCACGCAGTTCCTCGCCTACGCCCCAAAATTCATCAATGTTGGAACCCGCTACGAGTTCACCAATCTCCGCGTGCAGCGCTGCACTGTCCTCGCCGAGCTCACGCATGGCACCGAGAATCAGAATGCGCCGTCCCTCGCACTGGCTGAGCAGTGCAATCGCAGCGCGCACGGAGCCTGGGTTGGCGTTGTAGGCATCGTCGACAATCGTTGCACCGCTGTCGGCATCCAGCAGTTTGAGGCGACCGTCTACGGGCTCCGCCTTGCCGAGGCCGCGCACAATCTCGCCAAGCTCGAGGCCACAGGCCAGGCCTGCAGCAATGGCCGCCAGCGCATTGGCAACAAGATGTCTGCCCGGCATTTTCAAGCGCACAGGCATCTCGCCTGCGGGCGTGCTGGCAACAAAGCTGGAGCCTGCCAGACCGTGTAAAGAGACCTGGGTGGCGGTCACAGCCGCCGCTTTCTCCAGGCCAAAATCGATGACGGCGGCCTCACCGGCCCGGGCACGCCACTGCCCAGCCCAGCGCTGGTCAGCATTGATGACCGCCGTATCGCCCGTCCCCAGGCCATCGAAAATTTCCCCCTTGGCGGAGGCCACGTCGTCGAGGCTGCCGAAGCCCTCAAGGTGCGCCTCCATCGCATTGAGCAGCACCGACACCTGTGGCTTGCCCAATTGGCATAGCCAGCCGATGTCACCACCGCGCGTTGCGCCCATCTCCACCACCGCAAACTGCGTGCTATCGCTAATGCGAAGCAGCGTCAGGGGCACACCAATTTCATTGTTGTAATTGCCACGCGTAGCTAGGGTCTCGCCGCGCTCTGACAGCATGGCCTCGATCAGGGCGCGCGAGCTGGTTTTGCCGGCAGAGCCGGTAATGGCGACCAGCGTACCCGTGAAGCGATCGCGATTCGCCGCGCCCAATAGGCCCAGCGCGCGCAGTGTATCGCCGACCCGCAACTGCGGCAGCGGCACATCGCTCGGCCTACTGACCAGAGCGCAGGCAGCGCCGGACGCTGCGGCATCCGAGAGGTAGTCGTGACCGTCGAAACGCTCTCCTGACAGCGCTACGAACATCTCACCGCCGACTACTGAACGGCTGTCTGTGGTGACGCTTCGAAAGACACAGTCCTCGCCGTGCAGCGTGCCATCAAGGACGGAGCTTATTTCCGAGAGTCGCATTTCACCGATCATGCGACGCTCCTGGCCGCAAGGGCTGCTCGTGCATGCTCCTCATCACTGAAGTCGAGCCGCTCACCGTCAACGAGCTGATACCGTTCGTGCCCCTTACCGGCGATCAACACGCAATCACCTGGCACGGCACCGGCAATCGCCGTCGCAATGGCGACGGCCCGATCTACTTCGAGGTGATACTGCCCGACACAGCCAGACTCGATCTCGGCAAGGATGGCCAGCGGATTTTCAGAGCGCGGGTTATCACTGGTAATGATGGTGAGATCGGCCAGCTCGCAAGCAAGGCGGCCCATGAGCGGGCGCTTCTCCCGGTCGCGATCACCGCCACAGCCAAAAACGACGATCAGCCGGCCGGCTGTGTGCGGGCGCAACGCTCGCAGCGCGTTATCCAGAGCGTCAGGCGTGTGTGCGTAATCAACCACCACCTGCAAGCCATCTTCACCGGGAAGACGCTGCATGCGCCCGGCTACAGGATGCAATTCAGCGACGGCGTCCAGCACCTCATCCAAAGGTGATCCCGCTAGAGCCAGGCTGGCAACGGCCGCTGCCAGATTGCTCAAATTGAAATCACCCTGCAGTGGGCTCTCAAAAGCGCCGCTGCCCCAGGGGGTCAGCAAGCGTCCCCGGACGCCCCTCGCACCATAGTCCAGCTGCTCGAAACGCAGGTCTCCACGGCCCGGCTGCAGCGAGTAGGTCAAACAGTGGGACAGGGGCTGCGCCCGCTCGATCACCCGCTCACTGAAGGGGTCATCGAGGTTCACCACAGCGGCGCCGAGGCCAGGCATATCAAACAGCTGCAGCTTGGCGCGCCCGTAGGCTGCAAAGTCGCCGTGATAATCGAGATGATCATGGCTCAGGTTAGTGAATACCGCCGTGTCAAAACTGACACCCGACACCCGGCCCTGAACCAGAGCATGGGAAGAAACCTCGAGACTGACGAGGTCGACATCATCCTCGCGCCAGGCGGCGAGCTGAGCCTGCATGGATACGGCATCTGGCGTGGTGTTCAGCGCTTCGTCAACCACATCGTCGAGCGCGGCGCCCAGTGTGCCGATAACGCCAACCCTGCGGCCTGTCAGGCGACCCAGCTGGGCCACCATGCGTGTCGTGGTGGTCTTTCCATTGGTGCCCGTGACGCCAACCATCTGGAGAGCAGATGAGGGGTCGTTGTAAAAACGGCTCGCAATGTCGCCCACCACGTAGCGCAGCTCGGGCACCTCCGTCAGCGGCACAGGGAGTTCATCGACAAAACCGGCCACCGGCGCCTCCGCCACGACCGCCACGGCACCGCTGGCGACCGCCTGTTCAATGAATTGGCGTCCGTCATGCACCTCCCCCGCCAGGGCAAGGAACAGGTCACCGGGCTGCACCTTGCGGCTGTCGAGCTGCACGCCGCTAACAGCGACATCTGCTGCCGGACCGCCAAGCAGCGCCGCCAGCGGTTGGGCGCGTGCACCTTGAGTCGATGCCACCATCATCCCGCCGCACCCTGTGCTGCAGCGACGCCCTCGTCGCCTGTGCTCGCCTCACTCAGGCCGGTAGCTGCGACAGAGGCCACAACTTCGGCCTCTTGCGGGGTGACGCCGAGCAGGCGCAAAGCGCCCTCAGTTACGCGGCCAAAAACCGGCGCCGCTGCCGCGCCGCCGCCGAAGTCTTCGCCCTCGGCGTCGTTAATCACCACCACCGTGACAATGCGCGGATCATCGATGGGCGCGACGCCCGCAAACAGCGCGATATGCCGATCTTCCGAATAGCCCTCCGGGCCAAGCTTTCTGACCGTACCGGTCTTGCCGCCCACGGCATGCCCGGGCACGCTTGCCTTGCCTGCGGTGCCGTGCTCCCCCGTTACCGCCTCAAGAACGCCGAGCACCTCGTGCGCGAGCTCAGCACTGATCACGCGCTCCCCGGGCAGCAGGTCACCCTCCAGGGCCAGCAGTGAGAGTGGCTGCATAACGCCATCGTTAGCGAACACCCCGTACGCGCGAGCAAGCTGCAGCGGGGTTGCGCTGATGCCATAGCCATAGGCCAAGGTGAGCTTCTCGGTGGCATACCAGCGCGTGCGATTGGGGAGCAGCCCGCTGGCTTCGCCGGGGAAGCCTGTAGCCGGCGGACGGCCGATACCAAAACGCGAGAACACATCGAAGATAGGCTCATGGCCGATGTCGAGCGCGATCTTGGTGATGCCTACCTGACTCGACTTCTCGATCACCCGCGATACGGTGATTTCACCGTAGTTCAGTGGATCCTTGATACCCTTACCGGCAACCGACATCCAACCGGGCGCCGTATCAATCAGCGTGTCCACGCTGTAGCGGCCACTTTCCAGTGCGGCAACCATGGTCAGAGTCTTCATGGTTGAGCCCGGCTCGTAGGCGTCGGTTATGGCGCGATTGCGCTGATTTTCGCTGGTCATATCGCGGCGACTGTTCGGGTTGTACACCGGGTAGTTAGCCATAGCCAGCACCTCGCCGGTGCGGGCATCAACCGTGACCGCGGAGCCCGACGCGGCCCCCGCTGTGGTGACCGCGCGTTTCAGCTCACGGTACTGCAGGTACTGCAAGCGCAGGTCAATCGACAGGCGCAGGTCGCTGCCCGGTCGCGGCGGCTCCAGCACACCGATGTCGCGCACGGAATTGCCAAGGCGGTTCTGAATGTACTGCTTTCTCCCCGGATGACCGCGAAGGTACTCGTCATAGGCCAGCTCAAGGCCGGCGATACCTTTGCCATCGATATTGGTAAAGCCCACCAGCTGTGAGGTCACCTGGGCCGCCGGATAGAAGCGCTGATACTCGCGCTCGCTCGACACGCCCTTGAATTCGGCCGCCAGTATCTCCCGCGCCTGCTCGGGGTTCAGCTTGCGCTTCAGGTACATAAAACGCTTGCCACTGTAGGCTTTGAGCTTGCGATGCAGCTCTGCCTCCGGCACGCCAATTGCAGCGGCCAGCTCACCTATGCGCGTTGAATCCGCAAGGCGTTGCGGGTCGGCCCAGAGGGATACCACCGGCGAACTAACTGCCAGCGGCTCGCCTCGACGGTCGGTGATAACACCGCGATAGGCAGGAATCTCTGCGTGACGAACCGCCCGGCGATCACCCTGCTGCTGCAGGAAGTCATGTCCTCGGTCGGTCTCCAGCACCTGTAGCGAGAGTACGCGGCCGACCAGCAGCGCCAGCAGAGAACACAGCGCGAGCAGCACAAAATAGAAGCGCCAGTTGCCGACGTCCGCGGCAGTGGCTGCCTTTGCCGCCTTGCGGGTGGGCTTTTTGGCCGCGGCTGGCTTGCGCGATTTAGCGTTCATGGCTTTCTCGCGGCTCATGGCTGTCTTGCGG
>JBCDJG010000084.1:0-16212 GCA_038748065.1 Pseudomonadota bacterium | reverse complement strand
CACACGGGTATACCCTTCCTGCACCGGACCAATAACGTCCACCCCTTCAGCACACTGTCTGAAAGCGACCAGTTCAGCCAGGAATTCCAGCTGATCGGCAGCGCCTTCGACGACCGAATGAGCTGAAGGGGTGGACGTTATTGGTCCGGTGCAGGAAGGGTATACCCGTGTGATCCAGCTCATCGTCCTGGCCCGCTTCGGTGCCGCGCCAACCCGTGATGCTCTTAAAGGTGAGGTTATCGCTGATATCCCATTCGAGATTAACCGACACGCCCTGGTTTTCAGCGAAGTACTCGCCGCCCAAATCGGAAATCACCGTGCGCTCATCACCCGCGTTTTCGGCGTCCGCGCAAAAATCGTCATAGGTGCGGCCAGTAGAGGGCTGGATCGCCAGGACGTCGAACAGCTCAGCCTGCCAACCCTGGAACTCGGGCACCGTCACACATTTCTGCGGGCGCGCCAGCTGCTCCGTTTCCGCCCAGTTCACGTTGAGGTCGACCACCAGGTCATCGGTCGGCGACCAGCGGGTGCGCCAGATCAGGCTCTGGCGATCTTCGTCCATATAGTCCTTGCCGTCGAACAGGTTTTCAATATACCCGTCGCGGCTGATAGCCACACCGGACAGACGCGTCCAGAGGTTTTCCGTGATCGGCACATTGAGCACAAACTCGCCATCGAGCCGATCGTAGTTACCGACCCGCAAGCCCGCAGAACCTTCAAACTCGCCCACGGGGGCATTGGTGGTAAAGACCACCGCGCCGCCGGTTGTGTTCTTGCCAAAAAGCGTGCCCTGGGGGCCCCGTAGCACCTGCACAGACTGCACATCGTTCAGGTCAAGCAAGGCACCATCGGGGCGACCCAGATAGACATCGTCGACATAGATACCCACTCCCGAGTCGATGTTTGCTCCGGAATTTCGCTGGCCAACGCCGCGAATATAGATGTTCGCCAACGGTGCATTACCGTTTGCCGACTGCACCTCAATGTTGGGGATTATTTCATTGAGGTCGTAAAGATTTTGCACGCCAGCATCACGCAAGGCCGACGCATCCAGAGCGGTCACGGCAACGGGTGTCTCCTGCAGGCTCTCTTCCCGCCGACGGGCGGTTACAACCACTTCTTCCAGCATCAATTCCTGCGCGGTCGCGAGGCGCGTACCGGACAGTGAACCTGCCGCGATAACGGCGATGGCAATGGGAGAAAGAACTAGGCGTTTCATAGGATACCTCTTTATTATCTTCACGTTATCACCCAACACCTTGCCCGCAAACCGAGCTGCACGCAAGGCACTATTTCGGGGTACTTTTACTTCAGGGTACTTTTACCGCTCCAAGACTACCGCTCCGAAACTAGCGCTCGCCTTCGCTACCACAGCTTTAGAAGCGGTATTCCAGCTCCGCGCCATACATGCGCGGCGGGGCCACGGCGTAGCCGCCAGCACCGGAGGATTCCACCAGGGCAATGCCACCCACCAGGTAGTCTTCGTCGGTCAGGTTGGTGCCATAGAGTGCGCCCATCCAGCGCTCGTCACGCGATATCCAGGTGAGTCGTGCACTCAGCTCGAACTGTTCATCTTCCAGCCACAGTCCGGTCTCACAGCTGGCCGCGTCGAAGCAGAAATCCATGTCCATCTTCCAGCTCGCCTGAATGCGCGGCAGGAACAGCCCAGCACGGGTTTCAAGGTTGTACTGGGCGGCGAGCAAGTAGGTCTCTTCGGCAAGCCTGGGCAGGTTTTCAGCAGAGCGGTCAATCCTGCACTGCTGCACCGTAATCAGCGACAGGTCGCTGGGCAGGCAGCCCGGGTCGGGATCCTGGCCACCTTCCAGAACGGTGATCTGTACATCCTCAAACTCTTCGATTTCGCCGTCAGACCAGGTCGCATTAAAGTTGATGACGAGATTGTCAGTGGCCAACCAGGTGGTTTCCAACTCAAAACCCGTGATGTTTGATTCCTTGGCATTAATGGTCGCGCCCGCGATTGAATTTAACACCGGGTTAATCGCGATCGTCGTCAGCTGGCGATTGGTGTAGTCGGTGTAGAACAGGGCGCCGTTGAAGCGCAGTCTGCGGCCGAGCGTATCAAGCTTGAATCCTATTTCATAATTCTCTACCTCCTCCGGCAGGAACTCCTCCAGCTCGCCACTGGGCGCCTCAGACAAGCCACCTGAGAGGAAGGCCTCACTGTAAGTCGCATACAGCGAGCCGCTGTCGAAAATACCGCCGCCGTCGAGGATGTACTGCAGGCTGATCATTGGCGAGATATCGTCATCCGAGGTCTTGTCGCGGGTGAAGTCCAGCTGTTCGAATTCGTAGGCTGGATTGAAGTTGAAATCAGGGCTTGTCACATAAATACCGCTGTTGGGCGCGACTTCGAAGACCGGCCCGCCATTGCTGTCGAAACTTTCGGCGACCGGCACAAAGCGATCCCGTGACAGGCTGCGCGTTTCGTCGGTGTAGCGCAGCCCTGCGGTCAAGCGCCAGTTGTCGTTAAACGACCACTCAGCCTGAACGAAAGCCGCCGTGGCTTTGTTGTCCGCAAACAACTGCGTGGCTGACGTGCTGTAGAAGAAGCTGGTTGGCCCGGCGATCGATGGTGCATAGGGGCCCAGTACGTTCACCGTAATCCGATCGTCGGTCTCTTCGCGAAACCAGAACAGGCCTGCAACGTACTGCAGGCGATCTTCGAAGGCACTGCCGATCAGCTGTAGCTCCTGACTGTACTGGTCTGTCTCCGCGGGCACGCTGAAGGGGTGCTCTGAATTAGTGCGGTGCAGGAAAGGCGTTTCCGAATGGTCGAGGTCGTCGTTCTGCAGGGCATCTGTATAACGATAGGCCGTGATACTTTTCATTGTCAGGTTATCGCTGATGTCCCACTCCACGACCGCTGACGCACCATAGTTCTCGGCCTCGTAGTCACCGCCGAGGTCAGTGACCACCTTGGTCAAATCACCACCACCGGCCTCCTCCGCCTCCTGGCAAAAGTCCGTGTAGCTCTGGCCGGTCGCGGGCAAGATGCCGACCTGGTCAAAGAGCGTGGATTGCCAGCCAACATAACCGTCTACCACCACGCATTTGTTCGGACGCATAGTCTGCTCGGTCTTGGCGTAGTCCAGCTTGAGGTCAACGGTCATACTGTCCGTCGGTAGCCATCGCGTCTGCCAGTTGAGGCTATAGCGATCCTCGTCCATGTAGTCTTCGCCGTCGAACAGGTTATCGAGGTAGCCATCGCGGGAGCGAGCAACCCCGGAAAAACGCATCCACAGGCTGTCGGTCAGCGGAACATTCAGCATGAAGTCGCCGTCGAGCCGGTCGTAATTGCCAGCGCGCACGCCCACCTTGCCCTCAAACTCCTCGATGGGCTTATTGGTGGTAAACACCATGGCACCACCGGTCGTATTCTTGCCAAACAGGGTACCCTGGGGCCCCCGCAGCACCTGCACCGACTGAATGTCATTGAGATCCAGCAGAGCACCGTCCGGCCGGCCGATGTAAACGTCATCAATGTAGATTCCCACGCCCGAATCGATGTTAGCGCCGGTATTGCGCTGGCCAACACCCCTGATATAGATGTTAGCCAAGGGGGCCGTCCCGTTGGCGGCGGCAACGTCAATATTTGGCGCCACCTGGTTCAGGTCAGACAGGTTGCGCACGCCCGCCTCACGCAGCGCGTCAGAATCCAGCGCGGTCACCGCGACAGGGGTTTCCTGAAGGCTTTCAACCCTGCGCCGCGCAGTGACTACGACCTCCTCGAGTACCAGTTCCTGGCTCAGTGCAGGCAATGGGTTCCATAGCGTTCCAAGGGCAAATGCGTGGGCGACGGTCAGGGGGTGACGGGGAAATGAACGCATGTTTCCTATACCTCTTTTGTTATTACTATGCTCTACCCTTCCTATACCGGCGATATCGCCACCTTGGCAAGTGTTTATTGATGACGGTCAAGGTCAGTACAAAAGGCTATGCCTACACTACCTGCGGGTTGGCTGCGAAATCCGGAGGACAAGCCATGCTGACAGTTGCTGAGATAATGACCCGAGAACCCTACACGCTGCACCCAGACCAATATCTGGGGGATGCCCGCCGACTGATGGCAGAGCATCACATCCGCCACATCCCCATTGTTAGTAAGGACGGTACGCTGATCGGCGTCGTTTCTCAGCGGGATGTACTGGCAGCGAGCCAAAGCCGCTTGGCCGGCAGCGATACCGGTGGCGATGCGACCCTGGCGCTTGCGGAGGTGATGAGCTCACCGGTACATACCACCGATCCCGATGCGGGGCTGCGCGGCGCGGCGCTATTCCTGCAGCAAAATCGGCTCGGTTGTCTGCCCGTGTTAGCCAGCGGCAAGCTCGTTGGCATCGTGACGGACTCCGACTATGTCACCGTCGCCGTTCATCTCATGGAACAGATCGAATTGGCTGAGCCCGTCGAAGACGACGGCATCTACGCGGACGACGAGCCTCTGCCGTAGCGAGCCCGCTAGACGCCAAACAGCGACAACTGCTCGGCATCATCAGCGCTACGGGGCTGCAGGCGCAGTCCGACGCCCAGCAGGCGAACGGGCTTACCGCCGCGCGGCCAGGCAGCCTCGAGCAGGTGGTGAAAGGGTGCGGCTGTCTGCCAGGCGCCGCCATCGAAGGGCAGCACTTCTTCACGCGTAGTCTGCGTGAAATCGCGAAACTTGATCTTTACCACGCGCTTGATCGGCACGTAGCGGTCCTCGATTCGCTGGAAACGACGTTCCAGCTCATCCAGCAGGCTGTCTAACTGGTCGCGCATGGCGACCAGATCAGGCAGATCTTCCGCGTAGGTGCGCTCCACGCTGATCGACTTGCGCAGGCGGCTGGTCTGCACCTCTCTGTCGTCAATCCCTCGTGCCACGTCGGCCAGGCGCTTGCCATATTTACCAAAGCGCCTGACCAGCCTCTCAAGCGGCACCTGCTGCAAATCACCGCAGGTTGAGACGCCCATCTTCTGTAACTTGGCCGCAGTGACCTTACCCACCCCATTGATCTTGCTCACCGGCAGCGCCTGTACGAAGTCGGCGACGCGCTCCGGGGTGATGGTGAATTGGCCGTCGGGCTTGTTCCAATCGCTGGCAACCTTGGCCAGAAACTTGTTGGGCGCGATGCCGGCGGATACCGTCAGCGCCAGCTCGGCGCGAACCCGGGCTCGAATCTCCTCGGCAATCAGGGTGGCGCTGCCGTTGCAGGCATCTGTCTCGCTAACATCAAGGTATGCCTCATCCAGCGACAGCGGCTCGATCTGTTCGGTGTAATCGCGAAAGATAGCGTGGAACTGAGTCGAAATTTCGCGGTACAGGTCAAAGCGCGCGGGCACAATCAACAGGTCAGGACAAAGCTGCAGGGCACGCGCCGAGGCCATCGCAGAGTGCACGCCAAACTTCCGCGCCTCGTAGCTGGCTGTGGCAATAACACCCCGACGGTCTGCGCTGCCGCCAACAGCGATGGGCCGCCCTGCCAGTTCCGGGTTGTCGCGGATCTCAACCGACGCGTAGAACGAATCGGCATCCACGTGAATGATCTTGCGCGATTCTGCCACCGTGCATGGCCCGGTGTTCAGGGGATAAGTCGATCGCCGTGCTGTTTGAAGAACTTCTGCAGCTTGGGCACGACCACCATCTGACAATAGCGGTTAGCTGGGTTATGGCTGACATACTCCTGGTGATAGTCCTCAGCTGGGTAGATCACATCAGCCTGTTCAATGGTTGTGACGATCGGGTCCGCCCAGCGGCCGCTGGCGTTGAGCTGTGCGATTTTGGACGCCGCCTCGTGCTCCTGTTCTGCCGTGGTCGGGAAAATGGCGGAGCGGTATTGGGTCCCCACGTCAGCGCCTTGTCGGTTGAGCGTCGTTGGATCATGCAGGGCAAAGAACAGCTCGAGCACGTCATCGAAAGTGATCTGATCAGAGTCAAATTCAACGCTCACGACCTCTGCGTGGCCAGTCGTGCCGGTACAAACCGCCTCGTAGTTCGGGTTCTCCATTTGGCCACCGGCATAACCCGACTCTACACGCGTCACGCCGGCTACCCGGCGAAACGCCGCATCGATACACCAGAAGCACCCTGCTCCCAGCACCGCCGTTTCTGTCGCCATACCGCTCTCCTGACTATCCTCGGTCTACCATTATTCCAACACTGATCTCGCCACCGTGCTGATGCCGATCACGTAAAGTGTGACTAAAGCCACCCGTCGGTACAAGCGTGTGCCGTAGCGACGGAACAGGGCCAATCCAAGCTTGTCGCCGACAAACATGATCGGGAAACACAACAGGAACAGCCACAGCGATTGCAGACCAATGAACCCTGCGACGGCATAGGAACACAGCGCTGCAAAAGCGGCAATGGTAAAATAGACGATGAGCATCGATCGCGCACGGGCCGGATTTTTTTCGGTAGCCAGTGCGTAAACGATGACCGGCGGGCCCGGAATCGCAAAGGCCCCGTTTAGCAAACCCGACAGCGCGCCCGAGCCAGCACCCAGCCATGGGCGAGGTCGCGGCCTGCCAGGTCGATAGAAACTCAGCACGAGGCATGCGGCGATAACGGCAAGGCCAATCCACAGCCTGAAATTCTGCGCAGAGAGTTGTACCAGCAACCAGGCGCCGGTGGCCGTGCCGATCAGACCCAACGACACCAGGGGGGTCATTGATCGCAAATCCGCATGCCCCCTGTAGCTCCGCACAGTAACAATACCAATCGCGAAGGACAGTGAGGCACTCAAGACGACACTCTGCGCTGGCGTCAGGAAAAGGGAAAACACGGGGACCGCCGCGAGAGCGAACCCAAAGCCCGTAAAGGCGCGCAGCAGGGCAGCCAGTAGAATCGCAGACCAAATGGCCAGCAGCTGCATCGCGCTGACATCAGGCACTGCTTCGGACAGCCAATCCACCCGAACGCCCGGCGCGGTCAGCTGCCTGCAATTGCGGGCAACACCTCAGACTCAAACAACGAGAGGCTCTGCCAGGCCAGTTCCGGCGAGATACCGCCGCACATGGGGTGAAAAAGCGCGACCTCGCGCCCCGCCGCGATCAGCTCAATAAAGGCCCCGGGCGTGAGAACCTCGTAATTGCCTTCTTCGCGCAGCGCATCCAGGTCATCGAAATGCTGGTAGGGGCTATGCACCCCTGCTTTGTCAGCCCAGCGCCTGTAGGTGTTGGTCTCATGCTGACAGTGGGGTGCAATCACCTGCCAGTAGGCATCCGGATCCTCTGCCAGAAAGACCACCGAGGTCGATGCTGCAGGCATTGGCCCGGGGTCCGGCTTACCGCGCTTGGCCAGCTCCTCACGATAATATTCAAAGACCTCGGGGCCGGTGGGAACGAACATGTCGGCAAACTCTGCGGCACGGCGTGCCGCGGGCCGGCTGCTACCGCCCATCAGAATCGGCGGGCGCGGCTGGCTGTGAGGTCGCGGCGTTACCGTAATTGGCCTACCCTGCCACTCGAAGGGCTCGCCGCTCCAGGCCTTCTCAAGGAAAGGCACCAGCTCATCCATACAAACCTTGCGATCCGACAGTTTTTTGCCGACCGCAGCAAATTCCTCTTCCCGATAGCCCGCGCTCAGAATGGGCAGCACACGCCCGCGGCTGATGTGATCGAGAACGCAAAGATCCTCCGCCAACTGCAGAGGATCGTGTAGGGGTGCAATCAGCGCGGATATAAAAATTGGCAGGGTCTCCGTACGGGCCGCAACCGCCGCTGCAAACACCAGCGGTGAAGGGCAGTAGCCGTCATCGGAGCCATGATGCTCGGACAGGTGCACACCATCCATCCCCTGGGCCTCGGCCCAGGCGCACTGCTCAAGGGCTGCGCTGAACATATCGGCATGGCTGGCCGTACTGAAGTCGGGCCGGCGCATGTCAAAGCGAAGATAGAAGCTCGTCACCGTGGCCTCCTGTCACTGTAAGCAACTGACTAGCATAAGCGAGTACAGCAATTTATTCAGCGTCAGCCTTTGAACCAGTGAGAGATTTACGGCTTTGCGTTCAAGCGCCATCTATCCTATACAGGCGCCGGGAGGGAAAGACATGTCCAATGGAAAAACAACGTCATGGGAAGCGCCACCAAGGCCTGATTGGCTGGCCGCGTTAAACCGCGAGGGCGGTTACCTCGACCTCGATGCCGTCGTCCCGCTGGATGCGGCCTCACTGATCGATTACGCCAGACAGCGCAGCGGTCTGACCGACTTCGGCGCTGACGACTGGCAGGAACCCTTCGGCGTCTTTCTAAAGTCCTTGGCAGAGGAAGCCGAGTTGACCCTGATGGGCCGTTTGATGATGCGCAATGACCTGCTTCTGTATCTGTCGACGCGTTTGCAGGTCGAGGAATTGCACAAGCGCCACCCGGAAATCCTGGAAGAGAAAATCGTTGAGCCCATGTTTATCGTGGGCCTGCCTCGCTCAGGAACGTCGATCCTGTTTGAACTGCTGTGGCAGGACCCTGACGTGGGCGTACCACTGCTGTGGGAGGCCCTGATCCCCTGCCCGCCTCCGGAAGCGTCGACCTACGACAGCGATCCTCGCATCGCGCAAGCAGACGGTCTGTTCGATCAATGGAATCGGGTAACGCCAGAATTCGCCCAGATTCACGAGATGCGCGGTCACCTGCCAGCGGAATGTGATCTGCTGATGGCGCCGACCTTTATCTCTGATCATCTCTCGGCCACCGCAAGCGTGCCAAGCTATATGGAGTGGTGCGCCCAGGCAGATCAGACCATTAGCTTTCGCTACCACAAGCAGATCCTGCAGGTACTGCAGTGGAAGAATCCACGCAAGCGCTGGCTGCTGAAAGCGCCTGCCCACCTGGGCAAACTGCCCGTGCTGTTGAATGTCTACCCGGATGCCAGAATTGTACACACCCATCGTGACCCCATGAAGAGCATGGCCTCTTCTGCCAGCCTGATGGGCACGCTGTACTACATGCGCAGCGATCAGCGTTTCAACGCAGAGCTATGGGATCAGTTTCTCATGGGCGAAGCAACGGCCCAGCGGCTCGAACTGGTGATGGATCAACGCGAGCAGGGCCTCGTGCCCGCCGAGAATATCGTCGACTCACGCTACCAGGATCTTATGGACGATCCGATCAAGTGTATCCAGGGCATTTATCAGCACTTTGGGCTGTCACTGACGGACACGGCGAAACAACGCATGCAGAATTACCTTGCGGACAAACCCAAGGGGAAGTTCGGTAAACACCAGTATTCGATGGACGACAGTCGCAGCGCTGAACGCGCTCTGTTCCAGCGCTACCAGTCGGCCTATAACGTGCCTAACGAAATGTGATCAGAACAGGGCCGGGTAGTCCCGCCAGTAGTACTTGAGGTCGTCGCGCAGCCAGTCGCGGTATACATAGTCCCAGTCGAGGCGATCAATACGCCATCCGTGATGCGGCTCGAGATTAGTCGAAAAAACGGGCGTGCCAAACTCGGTGAAGCGCGTGTCGACGCTGATGCGTACGCGATCCGATGAGGTGTTGGGCTCAGCACGGTGGACGGTGCAGCAATGGAAGAGAATGACATCGCCCCGGCGCACGTCGGACACGTGCCAGGTCAGCTCTTGCGGGTAGACCTCACACTGAACGCCGCCTACGCCCTGTGCCTCGAACACCGGTCGCACCCCGCCAAGGTGTGACTTCGGCAAAATTTTCAGACGTCCCATACCTTTGCCTGCGTCGTGCAGCGCGACCCAGATACCCGCCATTCGCTCAGGCGCGTTATGGGAATGAGCGTCTTGATGCGGGGGGGTTTCATGGCCCAGCCGCCGCGGCGTCGCCACCCGCGCCATCTTCATGGGGTAGACAAAAGGCATATCGCCGCCGATGACGCGCATCAGCTCGAGCAGGTCTTCCTCGTGGAAGAAACGATGGAAAGCTTCGAGGGCCTGAATCTCCGGATAGCAGCGATCCCAGACCTCGTCAGTTTCGGTAATCGGGCGGCCAGCCAACTGCGGCCCGTCTGCACCCAGCACGACCTCTGGATCGAGCCGAGCGACGATCTCCTCAAGCAGGCTGTCGCAGCGGTCACCATCAGCCTGCCCGGGGAAATACAGATACCCCCAAGTCTGGAAACGCGCCCTCAAGGCTTCACAGCTCTCTGCGGCACTCGAAACGAGCAGGGGTTTATCGGCCGGCAACAGGGCTTCGGCAGCGGTCATCGGTGTCCCTCAACTGGGGCGCAGCGCTGCAGTGCGCTACAGTAGTTATTTTCAGCGAGAGATAATAGTCAATGCCCCTGTCTCGGCGCCAGTTTTTGGCGGCACTTTCCAGCACTTCTTTCATCGTCAGTGTGCATGGCAGCCAGGCGGAGCCTGTTGCGCCGCAGGCGGCCGATGTATCGCTTAGCTTTCCTCAGGGCGTTGCCTCAGGCGATCCGCAGTCTGACAGCGTTATTCTCTGGACACGCGCTGAGCCCAAAACGCCCGGCCTGGTGAACCTGCAGCTGCAGCTGGCCGAAGACGAAGACTTTGCCAGCCTGCTAGCTACCCAGGACGTGAGTACCGGGCCTGAGAGCGATTACACGCTCCGCACCCATGTGGTCGGCCTTGAATCCGATCGCTGGTATTTCTATCGTTTCGTCAGCGCCTCTGGCGCTACATCCCGCACCGGTCGTACCCGGACAGCACCGCGACCCGACCGGGCGAAAGACCTGCGCCTCGCCTTCGCGAGCTGCCAGAGCTACGAACAGAGCTACTACGGTAGCTGGGCGCGCATGCTCGCCGACGACCTGGCGGCGCCGCCCGGCGAGCAGCTCGATGCGGTGCTGCACGTCGGCGACTTCATTTACGAACGCTGCTGGCACCGGCGCATAGACGGCGGCGAGCAAGCGCGTAAGGTACCGCCCTTCCCGGATGGTGTCATGGGCGAGGAAAACCGCTACGCCCTCACACTCGCGGACTACCGGCATCTCTACAAGACCTATCTCGCCGACCCCCACCTTCAGGCTGCACGCGCCCGCTGGCCCTTCATCGTGACCTGGGACGATCATGAGTTTAGTAACAACAACTACCAAAGTTACTCTACCTACGGCAGTGATATCCGCTTGGAGGCCCGCCGGCGACTTGACGCCAACCGGTGCTGGTTCGAGTTTATGCCTGCTGCACTGGACGAGCTGGAGGAGCAGCCAGCCTATGGGTTTCGGGCGACTGAGCTGGCCGGTGACGAGGGCGACAATCGCCTTGCCGCAGACTCCCTGTTGATCTACCGGCGTTTGAGCTGGGGGGCACTCTTGGATATCGTCATTACCGACAATCGCAGCTACCGCTCGCCGCCCTGCGTTCCAGACGATCTGCCCGCCGCCCTGGATCTGCCTCTTACTACCAGCCGCCTGGTGAGCATCACCGACGCCGGTCGCGAATACAACGACGGCCAGCCGCCCGAATTCCTGCCTTATGGCAGTGGAGACGTGCCCAATCCGGCCCGCAAACGGGCGCCGGGCACTTGCCTGGGCGAAGCGCAGCGAGACTGGTTCCTGAATGCGCTGGCGGCCTCTGACAAACCATGGAAGATCTGGGCAAACTCGCTGCCCCTGATCCCACTCAATCTGGACCTGTCAGCTATCCCCTTCGGCGGCCTCGAGGACAGCGTGATCAGCACGGACGCCTGGGTGGGCTACCCCTGGGAAATGTCACTCTTGGTACGAGAACTCTGGTCGCAGCAGGTCGGCGGCGTCGTGTCGCTGTCGGGTGATCACCACATGCACGGCGCTGGGGGCATCCGCCACAGCATGGCCGATGCGGAGGCGCCGGAGGTGCTGCTTGATTTCAATGTCGCCGCCCTGGCGTCTTCCCCTCTATACGGAGACCTTTACATGGCGGCCAGCGAGAGCCCCGAGTTCATGGCGCTGGTCGCGAAAGAAACCGACGGAGTCAGGGAGCCAACCTGGCACAATACCCTGCTGCGCGGATCGCTCTCATCACTGGCCTATGAGCGTACTGGTCTGAAAACCGTGAGCCAGTGGCTCGGCCCGAACGCAGCGAATCCAGGCCTGCGCTTCGTCGACACCACCCATCAGGGTTACGGGATTGCCCATTTCAGCGCCAACCGCCTCAAGGTGCAGCTGGTCGGCGTCGAGCGAACACTCGAGGCCTTTACAGAGCCACCGCCGGTTATCTATACCGCTCGCTTCGATGTGCCCGCCTGGCAGGGGGGCGAGAGCCCGGTCCTTAATGGGCCCGCTTTCACTGGCCAGCCGCCTTTTCCCTACGGCTGACCGTTTTGTGTCCGAACAGGGTACTGTTATTTCTCCGAAAGTCGGTGTAAGCTTTTGATCACTAAGGGGATATGACATCCCCATGTCACATTCGCGGGCTAGTCTGCCCGGCAGCGCCCTGAATACCCCATAGCGCCTGAATAAGTGAAGAGGACGATAACACCGACTATGAACGTCGACGACAGGACTTTTGACCCCAGCGAATTTTGCAGCCGCAAGCTGTGGCAGCTGGTCAACCAGAGCACAGACTCTGGCTGCAGTGAAGATGAACTACGCGAAGCGATCGCGGAACTCGCCGAGCGCCGTCATTACCTCAAAGAGCTGGAGGAACTGGGTAAGCTCTGACTGTTGCCCGGCTGAAGCGCTTGTGGCCAAACCTCCCGCCAAGAAGTCCAGCGCCGGCGAAATCGCCGGCTTTCTCAAGCAGAGTCGCAACATACAGGCCTTTGTCGCCAAGCAGCCGCGCCTCATTTTTGCTATCGACGCCACTGCCAGCCGGCAGCCAACCTGGGACCGCGCTGTCCACCTACAGCGAGACATGTTTCTGGCCACGCGAGAGCTGGCTGCCTTGTCGGTACAGCTGTGCTACTACCGAGGCCTGGCAGACTTCAGGGCAAGCCCGTGGATCGGGGATCCGGAGCGACTTGCGGACGAGATGTCGCGGGTCTTTTGCGAAGGTGGCCATACACAGATAGCCCGACTGTTGCGCCATGCGGTCGGGCAGCATCGCGAGAAACCTCTGCGCGCGCTGATATTCGTGGGCGACGCCATGGAGGAAAACGCCGGCACGCTTGTTGATCTCGCCGCCCAGTGCGGTCTGCTCAAGCTGCCGTTATTCCTTTTTCAGGAGGGGCGTCTGCCCGACGTTGAAACCACATTCAAGGACATGGCGCGCTTGAGCGGCGGTGCCTGGGCGCGCTTTGACAGCGCCAGCGCGGACAGCCTGCGGCAGCTGCTCGGAGCCGTCGCGCGCTACGCCGCGGGCGGCCGTGAGGCCCTTGAGAACCAGAACTCGCGCAGTGTTAAACTGCTGCTAGAGCAACTGGATCGTTAGGACTCGCCGTGCCAAGACTCCTGCTGTTACTGGCTGTCGCCCTTGTGCTTTACATTCTACTGCGGCGCGCCAGTACTCTTCCGCCCCATAAGCGTCGCGCCGAGTACATCAAAATCGGCGTCGGCGTTGCCGTGATCGCCGTGGTCATGCTGACGCTGGCGGGCAAGATGCACTGGGTAGGTGCAGCCCTGACAGGCCTCCTCGTTGCGCTGCGTCAGCTGGCCCCCGTGCTAATTCGCCTGTTCCCCATGCTCGGCTCCATGCGCGGCAGCGGCGGTAGCGCCAGTGGCCAGAGCTCCCAGGTGAATACCGATATCCTGCAGATGCACCTCGACCACGATAGCGGCGCACTGTCAGGCCAAGTACTCAAGGGGAAGTACCGGGAGTGGCGCCTGGATGACATGAGTCTTGAACAGCTACGAGAGCTGCTGGCCTTCTGCCAGTCAGAAGACGCCGAGTCGGTACAGCTACTTGAGGGATACTTGAGCCAGCGCTTTGGTGACGACGAGGACTTCGGCACACAGCACCAGGCTTACGCCGACAGTGGCCATGGCATGACGCGTCAGGAAGCGCTGGATATCCTGGGGCTAAAGGATGACGCCAGCGAAGAAGATGTTATTACGGCGCACCGGCGCCTGATGCAGAAGCTGCACCCCGATCGCGGCGGTAACGATTACCTCGCGGCGAAGATCAACCAGGCCAAGGATTTGCTGACCGCTTGATGAGGACGCACCGCCAATGATTGAAGTTTTTGTGATACGCAACCAGCTGGGCCACTTCTGGGGCAAGCAAAAGGAGTGGGTGGACGGCAGCGACGCACGCGCCGTAATGCGCGCAAAACATCAGGATGAAGCCGTGAACACGCTCTTCGAACTGAGCTCTAAGGATATTGAATTGCGCGGTGAGGTCGTCGCTACACCCTTGAATGAGCGCGGAGAGCCGCTCGTCACCATTAGCGATATCGCCCTGCCACAGGCGCCGGACGCCGAGGCGGAAGAGCAAGTGCAGGCAGGCGGCGAGGAGCAACCGGCATGAGAATCTTCCTCTTCCTCGCGACCAACCTTGCAGTCATGCTGCTGCTGTCCATCGTATTCAGAATATTCGAAAGGCAGTTCATTCTTGCGGATAACGGGATCAATCTCGATCTGGGCTCATTGCTGATATTCTGCGCGATATTCGGCATGGGCGGATCGCTGGTTTCCCTGTTTCTGTCCAAAGGCATGGCCAAACGAGGAAGCGGCACGGTCATCATAGAGCAGGCAAGCAATCGCGAGGAGCAGTGGCTCCTGTCAACCGTTGAGGAACTGGCAAAGGAAGCGGGTATCGGCATGCCCGAGGTGGGCGTGTTCCCGTCACAGGCAGCGAATGCTTTCGCCACCGGCTGGAACCGCAACGAAGCACTGGTCGCCGTTAGCGATGGCCTGCTGAAACGCTTTTCGCCGGATGAGGTCAAGGCCGTGCTTGGCCACGAGATCGGCCACGTCGCTAACGGCGACATGGTGACACTGAGCCTCATTCAAGGCGTGGTGAATACCTTTGTAATGTTCTTCGCTCGTATTATCGGCCACACAATAGACCGGGTGGTCTTTAAAACAGAGCGCGGCCTCGGGATCGGCTACTACATCGTAACCTTCATCGCGGAGATGGTGCTTGGCCTGCTGGCCAGTATGATCGTGATGTGGTTCTCGCGCTGGCGCGAGTATCGCGCAGATCAGGCGGGCGCCAGTCTCACCAGTAAAGCTGCCATGATCGGAGCCCTTGAACGCCTGCGTGCGGAGCAGGGCCTACCGCAGGACTTGCCCGGTGAACTGACCGCCTTCGGTATTTCGGAGCAGCTGAAACAGGGTTTTGGCGCTTTGTTGCGTTCCCACCCCCCGCTGGAGGATCGGATTACCAGGTTACGCGGCTGACGGCCCAGCGCCGTTAGATGCCAAATGGCGGTGTAATTGTCGCCGCGTTATCGATCACCATCTCGGCACCGTTGACGAAGCTCGACTCGTCGGAGGCCAGGTAGAGCACGAGGTTTGCAATGTCCTCAGGCTCACACATGTTACCCACAGTGCCGATTTTGTCGATCTCTTCCTGAGTCGCCGTATCGCGACCTGTAGCCACTTTCACAATCATGGGTGTTTTCACTCCATCCGGGTGAATAGAGTTGCAGCGAATTCCGTTTTTCTCTTCTCTGCAGTACATCGCTACTGACTTGGTCAGTGCGCGCACCGCCCCCTTGCTGGCGCTGTACGCCGCGAGGTAGGACATGCCGTGCAGCGCGGCGACCGATGACATGTTGATGATACTGCCCCCATCCCCCGTTGACGCCATTGCCGGGATAGCGTGCTTGCAGCCCAGGAAAACGCCTTCATTGTTCACGCGGTTGATCAGGCGATACTGTTCCAGGTCGGCATCGACAGCGCTGGCCATGGCCATCATGCCAGCGTTATTGACCAGAATATCGAGGCGCCCGAAGCGCTGCAGCGTCGCCTCGATGACGCCACGCCAGGCCTCCTCGTCGGTCACATCGAGCGCCATGAAGCATGCGGTTTCACCGATCGCTGCGGCTGCCGCTTCGCCCTCTGAAATGCTAACGTCGGTGAGCACAACGCTGGCGCCCCCACGCGCCAGCGCCTCGGCGTCTGCCCTGCCCATACCGCTGGCAGCGCCAGTCACAATCGCCACCTTGCCGCTTACACGTCCCATACTCCGCCCTCCTCCTTGCGCTGCGCCGGCATGGTAGCCAATGGCGTCGGCCGGGCTCAAATCTCGCGCTCACAAAGCGTGAGGTTGACTGCACACTTGAACCAGCGCGGGGCTGTTGTTAGCAAGTAGAACTGTCCGGTTTTTATAGCAAATGAATTGTCCGCTTTTGCTGAGCCGGTGTTTTCACACCAGAGCAGCAGCGAAGCGGTTTACGCTGCTACTTTACTCCTGTGTTTCT
>JBCDJG010000083.1:0-16237 GCA_038748065.1 Pseudomonadota bacterium | reverse complement strand
GCGTGTCTACCAATTCCACCACTTCCGCAACAGCCCGGGCGCCTGCAAGCTCCGCATCTCTTCCTAGAAAAGCTCTGACAAAAAGCCTCTAAGTCACTGTTTTTGAAGAGTATAAATCTAGCGAAAAATGCTTTCGGGCGCTGTTACAAGGGGCGCGATTCTGCCACAAAGGTCAGCTCGGTTCAACCGCCGTCCGGCGGGGCCATGCACGCAGGAAAACGCACTCCTGGCCAGCGCTAGCGGTGCGCAGTTCCCCGGCCCAGGACCGCGGCACTATCGCCGCCTGCTCAGGGCCTATCGACAGGCCAGCAAGCGAGAGGTTACCGCTTATCACCATGATAAGCTGATAGCTGCTCCGCGCGATCAAGGGATAGGCATCAACGCCATTGAGTAGCACACGGCTGACCTCGAAATCAGGAAAGTCCACGATCTGCTCTTCTCGCCATCCAGGGCTGGACCCCAGGAGCCTGGACGGCTCTGGCGGGGGCGTATACAGGAGCATCTGCGCCGCCGCCGCCTCCGTATCCCAGTGATCCTGAGTAAGAACCTGCTGCGCAAAGGACAGTATCTTGCGCTCGTAAACAGGCGTCTGGAACTCAATCGTGCGCACGCCATGCTGCAGCGAGTGCGGCAGACCCAGGGGCACCTTCACTACATCGCCCTCACTCAGAGGCCGCATGTGGGTAAAGGCGTTCATGGTCTCACGCAGTATCGCCTCCTGCTCTAGCAGGGCTTGTGGCACGATTTCGGTTTCCTTCAGGCTATCTATGCGCCGCCTGACAACCTCGTAGTCTCTGACAGCACCCAAATACGCAGCGCGAAAGGCGTCCTCGTCGGGATAGCCTGCGAGCACCGACGCATCAAAACCATAGCGGATATAACCCTGCCCATCGGGCCATGCCTGCCGGTCGACGTGGGTCACCACGTAAACCTCGCGCTTTTCCTCGTGCAGCTCAAAATACAGTTCGCCTGTTACCGCCTCAGATACGGGATCGAGCACTTTCAGCAGCACCAGTGCTTCACCAGCTTGCCCCAGCAGATCCTCTGGCGCCGCAGCCTGCAGCCAGGGAATGGGCGTCGTGATGCTACCTGTGCGCAGCTCACACACGCCGCGCTCCTCGACACCTGTAAACCAGATCTCCTGGCCCCATGGTTTCGCAATGTACTGGGGCGCCAGGGCCAGGGGTGCCGAGGCATCCACTAACTCCAGTCCGTAGCGCTGTCTCCAGAGAGCCAGTAGATCGGGGACACTGGCCGCCTCGGTCGCCAGCTCATGCTCCGTGACCGCCATCAGTAGTTTGTGCTCTCGCCATGCATAGATCGCGGTTAATGGACGAGGCGCTTCGCCAGCCAGCCAGTACTGATCCAGCTCAAAAGCGACCAGCAACAGAGCATCCTGCTCATCGCGTACGGACAGCCAGTCAGTGAGGGTTTTATGTGGGTCTCGTCGAGCTCGCTCGACACTGAGAAACGGCATGGAGTTGGATTCGAAACGTGGCATCAGTCAGTCAGACAGGCGGGATCGAAAGTATATTCTCCGCCGAGCCAGGCAGCCACCTCACCCGCTGCCGGACCAGGCAAGCCTGCGTAGACCACGGCGAGTTCGGCACAGCGCTCCTCGCCCATGCCCGCAAGCCCGGCCTCGCGAAATTCATCTCGGTTTTCATCGAGCTGATACCAGGTCTCAGGTTCAAGTACGACCGAGAGCCATTCTTCGGGAACTTCGCTTACTCGATCGCCCCAGTGTTGCGCCAGACCAAGGAGCGCTGGTAAAGAGCAGTAGGCCTGATTCATGGGATTACAGAAGTGGCCTCTCAGATGCCGCTCGATACCGTCCTCGCGGCCCACCAGCGGATCGAGATAGAGGTGGCGGCTGCGCTGTGCACCATCATTAACCGGATAGTTGTCCCACAGCGTCAGGGGTCGCCCAAAGTGCTCAATGACCTCGGCAAGGTGCCTGCAGCTGATCGCGGCAGAACAGACTTCAGGCCCCGTCCAGAAGATATCGACCTCATCCGGTAGGAGCGCCCCCAACTGCTCCCAGTAAGCAGCAGGCCGGGCACCAAAGTAACGCTCCAACTGCGGGTCGAGGGAGTAGTAGGTCGGACAGACCAGAATACGCGACGCGCATGACCAGTCGACAATATCCGATACGATCTCGGCCTGACGTTTGGCGAGGTCTTCGATATCGCCTGGCATGTCATCGAAAAGGACACCAAGCAGCGTCCCACCCAGGCCGTTGATACGCCTTATTTTGTCCGCCAGCGCCTTGCGGGCGGCGAGATCATAGCTCTGGTAGAGCGCAAAGGGCGATAACCCGACGCCCCAGGCGACGGCCTCTGCCCGGTAGTGATCAGACAATTCCACTAGGCGTCGCCAATGAGCGGGCTGCCAGTCGTCGCGCCAGCGCTTGCGGAGGCACGGGTCGTCTTTAGGGCAGTGAAGGTGAGCGTTAAGGCCGAGGTCCGACTGTAGCCTGGCATAGGCAAGACGATCGGCATGGGGCCAGGCGCGACCGTAAAATCCTTCAACGACGCCGGCCAGATAGGTCGTGGGAGCCTGGTCCATATATTACCTGATATGCTTAACCCTGCCGTGCATAGCACGAAATGTACTAAAAAAGGGTCAATTAGCTGTGGAAAATTACCAATTATCGGCGATACTAGTAATGTGACTACCCATCCCCTAGTTCAAACGGGCGGTCACAAGAGCATGCCCAATGCTCTTTTAGGGAAGCAATTCCTTTATGTTTCACTCCTAATGGTCTTATTGGGTCCCCACAAGGGACCCATTTTTTTGGCCTTATAGTATTGCAAATCAATGGCTTACAAACACCTTCTAGATTTTACCTTAATCTGGTTTTGCATTCAGGCCTGTGTATCACGGCGCTTGCATAGAAAGTGCAGCGCGCCTGAATTACATCGTGTGGGTTGGTCGGTCTGACCCCAGGGAACCCGCCAAATGGTTTTCAATTTTGGTGTTGGCTTCGGCGTCCTGCTCACTGAACTGTACGCCAATACCCGCCGTTCGGTTACCTTGCGCGCCACGAGGTGTAACCCAGACGACTTTACCGGCGATAGGAATCTTTTCCGGCTCGTCCATCAGCGTCAGCAACATGAAGACCTCATCGCCGATGCTGTAGTTTTTGTTGGTCGGTACGAACAATCCGCCGTTTTCCAGAAACGGCATGTAAGCTGAGTACAAGACTGCCTTGTCCTTGATAGTCAGCGACAAAATCCCTTTGCCACCACCACTACCTGGGTCATTCATGCCTGCGCGCCCCGTGTTATGCCTTCATGGTATCACCAGTATCTGGCGGGCCCAAGTCATTAAGCAGTCGCCAGAGCAAAGACTCCATGAGTACCTCACGTGCCGGGTTGGAGCCGGCGTCAACGGCCCCCCGCAGCTGATGAAGATGGTCCAACAGCAAGAAGGTCTCACGGGTCGTAGAAGATTTGAGCGCAGCCGCGCCGCTCCTGCGCACACAGTCCTGCAGGTACTCAACAAGGCTTGTCAGGAACTCCTCCACACTGGCGTCCGCCCATAAGCCGGGCACCAGCTTGGCGGGCGTTGTCCGACCCTCTCGCAGCGCGTCGAGCGCCGGACCCACGGCCTGTGCGCGCTCAAGGCCGGAAGACTCCATCAACGCAAGGGCCGCCAGCGGACGGCCACCCGCCGCCTGCAACAGAGCCTCGCTCTGGTCGAGGCTGCCGGTGCGTTGTGACAGCCAGACCTTGCCCTGCTCCTGTGCGGGTACCGGAAACCGCCTTATCTGACAGCGAGAGCGGATCGTCGCGGGCAAGGCATGCAGCTGGTGGCTCACGAGTATCAGATAGGTGTCCGCCGCAGGCTCCTCAAGGCACTTGAGTAAGGCATTGGCTGCACTACTGTTCATGCGGTCTGCAGGAGCCAGTACCGCCACCTTGCGACTGCCAAGCGCCGCGGTCTTTTGCGTAAAGGCGAGCAACTCGCGAATGGCGTCCACGCTGATAATCTGGCCCTTGCCCTCCGGCCCCAGCCAACGATAGTCCGCGTGGCTGCCTGCACCGCTCATTGCACAGCCGCGGCACCTGCCACAGTTCCCCTCTTCGGTGGGTTCAGTGCAGAGCAGCAGGCGTGCCAGCGCCAGTGCAAAGCGCGTCTTGCCGGTACCAGGTGGACCCGTCAGCATGGTGGCATGAGGTAAACGCTGACCATCGAGGAGGTGGCGCATTCGCCGCCATTCTTCCTGCTGCCAGGGTAGCGGCAGGCTGATATCAAGCTTGCTCTCTGCGCTCACCGGTCTGCGCCAGTCGAGGCGGCCCCAGCGCCACGGGCGCCAGCCGACCATCTTGCCATCAGCTCGAGGCAGACCTCCTGCAGGCGCGCCTGGACATCAGGCAGGGTCTGGCTTGCATCAATCACATAGAAGCGATCGCTATTTTCTCGGGCGAGTTGTAAATAGCTGTCGCGAACCCGCTCAAAGAAACCGAGTTCTTCGCGCTCGAAGCGGTCAAGCTCACCGCGCCCCCGGGCTCTCGCCATGCCAAGGCTGACGGGCGCATCGAAAAGTAGTGTGCAGTCGGGTCGCAGTCCCGCCTGTACCAGTGTTTCCAATTGCCTCACCTTTGAGGGCTCAATGCGCCGGCCACCGCTCTGGTAGGCATACGTCGCATCCGTAAAGCGGTCGCACAGGACCCATCGGCCGGCAGCCAGAGACGGCTCTATGACTTCAGCAATGTGCTGGGCCCGGGCCGCAAACATCAGTAAAAGCTCAGCTGTTGCGTCGACCACCTCGTCCCGCGGCTTCAGCAATACCTCGCGCAGGCCCTCGCCAAGATCGGTGCCTCCCGGTTCCCGGGTTACGGTCAGCTCGACACCCGAGTTGCGCAGGTGCTGTTCGAGGTAGGCCATGTTGGTGGACTTGCCGACCCCCTCGCCACCCTCGACGGTGATGAATACTCCCCTCACTGTTTGCTCCCCGGGCTCGACCGGTAGTCCTTTCGACGATTAAGTTGATATTTACGCACGGCGCGTTCGTGCTCTTCAAGCGTCTCGCTAAAGACGTGGCTGCCATCGCCGCGAGCAACAAAAAACAGCGTATCTCCCGCCAGTGGGTTCAGGGCAGCGTTGATGGCCGCCTGGCCGGGCAGTGCAATCGGCGTGGGGGGCAAACCGTGATGGCGATAGGTATTGAACGGGTTGCTGGCGTCGCGCAGGTGCTTGCGTTTGAGATTGCCATCAAACTCGGCACCGAGACCATAAATCACCGTTGGGTCTGTCTGCAGTCGCATACCCTTACGCAGGCGCCGGGCGAACACGCCGGCAATCTCACCTCGCTCGCTGGCCACGCCGGTTTCACGTTCTACAATCGACGCGAGCACCAATGCCTCATAGGGTGTATCAAAGGGCAGGTCGGGCGCTCTCGACATCCATTCCTGCTGCAGAACCGCTTGCATTCTTGAATGCGCCCTTCGCAGAATATCCAGGTCGGTATCACCCCGCTCGAAGCGATAGCTATCCGGGAAGAATAAGCCCTCGGGTGCAAGGCGAGGCGCTATTAACTCCATCACCCTGAGATCAGTCTGACCGCTGAGCGTCGACTCGAGCCGCGGCGTTTCTTGCAACACCTCGAGGGCCTGTGCCAGGGTCAAGCCCTCCGGCAGCGTCACCTGGTAACTGATAACCCGCCCGCTCGACAGCAAATCCAATAGCCCTGCTGCATCCAGACCGGGCAGCAGGCGATACTCCCCACGCCGCATGCGTTGATCGAGGCCCGTGTACCTTCCATAAAGCGCAACCAGGCGCGGGTACGCCACGATATCAGCCTCGTGCAGATCTTTGAGCACGGCGCCAAGTGTCGTCCCACGTTCTATCAGCAGTTCATAGCCTTCGGCTGGCACCGCCAGCGGCGCCTCCCACACACGCTGCACCCGGTCCAAGGCCAACCACGCAAGGGTCAGCACGAGCATGCTAAACCACAGGGTGCGTCTCATGCCGGGAGCTCCGCCCTGTAGCGCTCAAACAAGGCCGCCATTACCGGATGGGAGGACCAGGTGCGAGAGCCGAACTGACCGACGGGCCGCAGGCCAACGAGGCTATTGCTGCAAAACACCTCGCTGGCTACATTCAGCGTGCCAAGGCTGAAGAAGCGCTCTTCCACCGCTAGCCCAAGATCGGGCGCCCAGCGCTCGATGAGAGCGCGGCGCCGGGTACCGGCAATACCAGCGGTAGCTAAGGGTGGCGTCAAAATCGTGCCGGCTACAACCGCGAAAAGGTTTGAGCTCGCCATGCATACGGGCTCGCCGCGCTCATTAAGCATCAAAGCGTCGTCGGCACCTTCAGCGCGCGCGTGCCGGGCCGCCAGCACCTGCTCCAGGCGATTGAGATGTTTGATACCAGCCAGCGCCGGTTGATTGGCCAACGCCAGCGGCGCAGGCACCACGCTCAGTTGCGGTAATGGCACAGCAGCGTTCCGCGCCACATCGGTAGACGAAATTATGATACGAGGTTCGCAGGGGTCCGGTGGCACATAGCCTCGCGGCCCGCTGCCTCGCGTCACCGTGAGGCGTATAGCCGTAAACGCGCTGTTACTCAGCGCGGGCAGCGCAGCTTGCAGGCACTGTCGCGCGCGCTCGGCACAGTCGGGAAACCCCAGTCGATGGAGCCCTTGTTTGAGGCGCTCAAAGTGTGACTCGAGCAGCGGCACCTGCCCGTGCATGGACAGCAGCGTTTCAAAAAGGCCGTCACCAAACTCCAGCCCACGATCCGGGAGCGGTAGCGACTCTGCCGAAACGCCATCGATCCAGATTTGGCTAGTGGCGCTCACCGGGCGCGTTTAGTCCAGCGCGCAGAACAGCAGGGAGCCGTTGGTGCCACCAAAGCCAAAGGAGTTAGACAGGGCACAGCGGATCGTCCGCTCCTGCGCGGTATGCGGCACGTAGTTCAGGCCGCAACCGTCATCGGGCGTGTCTAAATTGATTGTTGGTGGCGCAACCTGGTCCCGAATTGCCAGAATCGAAAACACGGCCTCAACTGCCCCGGCAGCGCCAAGCAGGTGCCCGATCATGGATTTGGTGGAACTCACCGCTACCGACTGCGCGGCGGGACCGAGGACAGCTTCAACCGCCCTGCTCTCGGCCACGTCTCCCGCGGGTGTTGATGTGCCATGCGCATTGACATAATGCACTTCATCCACAGATATCGCCGCATCTTCTACGGCATTTCGCATTGAGGCTGCAGCGCCGCGCCCGTCCTCTGGCGGCAGTGTCATGTGGTAGGCGTCACCGCTCATACCAAAGCCCTTTAGCTCGGCATAAATCCTCGCGCCACGCGCGCGCGCAGCCTCGTATTCTTCAAGCATGACTACACCTGCACCGTCGCCCAGCACAAACCCGTCTCGATCTCGGTCCCAGGGGCGCGATGCCGACTCTGGATCATCGTTGCGCGTAGACAGCGCTCGCGCGGCCGCAAAACCGCCAAGACCTACGGGCGTCGTCGCCATCTCAGCGCCGCCAACGAGCATGGCATCGGCATCGCCCTGCGCGATCAGACGAGCGCCAAGACCAATATTGTGGGTGCCGGTTGTACAGGCAGTAACGACGGCGAGATTGGGGCCCTGAAAGTTATACTTCACAGACAGGTTGCCGGCGATCATGTTGATGATCGAGCCAGGCACGAAAAATGGCGAAATGCGTCTTGGCCCTGCGGTGCGAACAACTTCGGTATTCTTCTCAATCTGCCCAATACCGCCAATGCCAGAGCCGATGGCGCAGCCAATGCGATGCGCATTCGACTCATCGACCTCGTATCCGCTGTCTTCAAAGGCTTGAATACCTGCTGCCATGCCGAACTGCACAAAGACATCCATCTTGCGCGCATCCTTGGCGGGCATATAAGGGGTTGGATCAAAGTCTTTGACACTTGCACTGAAGGTTGTGCTGTAGGCCGAGGCATCGAAAGCAGTAATTGGCGCTACCCCGCTACGGCCCGCGAGGATTCCTTCCCAGCTTTGCGCCACGTCGAGGCCCAGAGGGCTGATCATACCCAGCCCTGTAACGACCACTCTTCTACCCTTCACTGCTCTTGCCCCCTCTTGGCGAATCTGCGTTTCAGATTTTCATAAAACAAAGGCCGCCCTATCGTCAAATAGCAGCGGCCCTGGCTCGTCTTTTGAACTGGAATCAGGTCAGATTTTCGTTGATGTAGTCGATGGCGAGTTTAACGGTGGTAATTTTCTCCGCTTCCTCATCCGGGATCTCCGTTTCGAACTCTTCTTCCAGCGCCATTACCAGCTCGACGGTGTCTAGAGAATCGGCACCCAGGTCCTCGACAAAGGACGCTTCGGTCTGTACTTCTTCTTCTTTGACGCCAAGCTGCTCGGCAACGATTTTCTTAACGCGTTCTTCAATGCTGCTCATGATTGTCCATAACTCCTGAGTGAGTGTGTCGGGCTGGGACCCGGGTTGTTGACGGTCGCGAGGACCGCATTTTACTCCTAATCTCTCAAGAGTAAGAAGTTTTTTTTCCGTTAGCGACAGGCTCGTTCAAGCCGCATTGGCGAGCGCAAGGGCGGATTCAACCCATGTACATTCCGCCGTTGATATGCACCGTTTCACCGGTGATGTACCCGGCAGCATCGCTGGCCAGAAAACTCACCAGGGCGGCAATTTCTTGAGGCGCACCAAGTCTGCCGAGGGCGATTTGACCCAGCATAAGACCCCGTTGCTCATCGCTGAGCTCGCGTGTCATGTCGGTATCGATAAAGCCAGGAGCCACGCAGTTCACGGTAATCGACCGGGACCCCAGCTCGCGCGCAAGGGAGCGAGAGAATCCCTCCGCTCCGGCCTTCGTAGCGGCGTAGTTACTTTGACCCATGTTGCCCATCGAGCCGACAACAGAGGTGATATTAATGATCCGGCCCCATCGAGCCTTGGTCATGCCACGCAAGCAGGCTTTGCTGACGCGATAGAGAGCACCGAGGTTGGTTTCTACGACTGACGACCATTCATCCGCCTTCATCCGCATCAGGATATTGTCGCGTGTTATCCCGGCATTGTTGACCAGAACCAGCGGCGCACCAAAGCGCTCTACTACAGCTTTTATTACCGTAGCAACGCTATCTTCCTCGGTAACGTTGAGCGCCATACCGCAACCGGGTTTTCCCGCCGCCGCGAAATAGGCCGAAATCGACTCGGCCCCTGCTTCCGTGGTGGCTGTGCCAACAACCGTAAAACCGTCGGCAGCCAATTGTTCAGCAATAGCCCGGCCGATGCCCCGACTGGCGCCCGTAACCAGCGCGATTTTCGATTCCTCCGTCACAGTCTTTTTCTCCAGATCAGCTCAGTTCGGTTAATGCGGTAGCGAGACCGTCAGGGTCTTCCAGCGAAAAACTGCTGAGGCTCTTATCAATACGCCGGTTGAGACCGCTTAACACCCTGCCCGGGCCGCACTCGACCACCTGCCGGGCGCCGCGGATTGCCATCGTCTGTACGCACTGCGTCCAACGCACGGGGCTGTAAATTTGTTCGACCAGGAGCTCGCGAATCCTCTCTGGCGCGGCTTCGGTCTGCGCGTGAACGTTGTGGATCACGGGGATGGCGGGCGCCTTGATGTCGATGTCAGCGATGGCCTCGGACAGGCGCTCACCTGCTGCCTTCATCAATGTTGTATGGAAAGGTGCGCTGACAGGCAGCGGCAGCGCTCGCTTCGCTCCGGCCCCCTTGAGTGCGGTAATTGCTGCATCGACCGCAGCGGTATGGCCGGCGATGACGACCTGTCCGGGTGAGTTGAAGTTAACCGCTGCTACAACGCCGTCCGTGGAATCGCAGATATCGTTGATCGTGTCGTCATCGAGGCCAATGATGGCTGCCATTGCCCCTTCGCCCACTGGCACCGCGGATTGCATGAACTGGCCGCGCTGGCGAACCAGGCGAACCGCATCAGCGAAATCGAGGCTGCCTGCGCAAACAAGGGCTGAGAATTCACCGAGGCTGTGGCCGGCCATTACTGCAGGCCGCTCGCCGTGCTGTGCCAGCCAGGCTCGCCACAGCGCAACGCTTGCGGTGAGTAGCACCGGCTGCGTGGTTTCGGTCAGGTTCAGGGCATCCTGCTCACCGTGCTGCACCAGGTCCCACATGTCATAACCAAGTGCTTCGCTGGCCTCAGCGAAGGTTTCTCCAACCTCGGAGAATGCGCCATGGGCGCCAGCCAGCATGCCCACCTTCTGGGACCCCTGTCCGGGAAAGACGAATGCACCAGTGTTGACAGCCATTACTTTTGTTCTCCACAACGAAACAGCGGGGGCCGAAGCCCCCGCTGAAAGTCTAGTTGCTAACGATCACCCCGCGGGTGTCGCTATGACCACGATTGACTTAGTCTTCGTCGCCCAGGTTCACGACCTTTTTACCGCGATAGAAACCGTCGGCACTCATATGATGCCGCCGATGCGTCTCTCCGGAGGTTTGGTCGACACTGAGGGTAGAGCCCGTCAATGCATCGTGGGAGCGGCGCATACCGCGACGCGATCGCGTCTTCTTGCTTTTCTGAACAGCCATGATCTACTCCTGCCTTTCGCCTGGCTTTAGCTGCGCCAGTACACTAAATGGGTTGGGCTGGGCGTCGGCATCGCTATCCTCTGCAGCCGGCGCGTTATAAGCCACCAAAAACTTGTTGCAATCTGCCTCGTCATGGTAGTTGAACTGAGGCAGGGAGAGCATCAGCTCTTCCTCCGCCACATCCCACAAGTTGAGGCTGTCGCCGCTCACTATGAGGGGGTCCAGATGACGGGGCAGATGCTTGGCCTGCTCGTCAGACCAGACCAGCGCGAGAGCGTTTTCTCCCGCTACTGCCAATGGCATGACACCCAGGCAGCGCTGGCAGGTGACCTCTACATCGGCGGCCACCGATACCTGCACTACGTCGCGATCCTCATCGTCTCGCCCGAATTGAAGCCGGGCATTCACCGTACCCTTCTCCGACGCCAACAGTGCGGCGAATCGAGGCATCTGCGAAGGGCTCAATACGCCGCTCACGGACGCTTCTCGCGCCACTGCCTTGCGGATATCGAGTATCTGCGGGAGGGGCTCGGTCGACATAGGCGCGCATCATAGGGATCGCCCCCCCCTTTGTCAAAAAAAATTCCAATAATTACAATCAGTTCTCGCAGATTCCCGGCACCCTGCCCGGCGTTCTAATCACTAAGGAATCCAATTGACTATGGACCTGATCCTCGCCTCGACCTCCGTTTACCGAAAAGCACTGCTTGAGCGCCTTGGACTGCCTTTTACCTGCAGGCCTCCCGGCAGTGATGAAGCACCCTTGGCGGGTGAGTTACCCGCCGATTGTTCGCTCAGGCTCGCCCTCGCGAAAGCTGAGGCGATCGCCGGCCAGTTTCCGGAGAGTCTGGTAATCGGTTCGGACCAGGTCGCGACCTTCGGCACGGACCTCATCGGCAAGCCTGGCAGTTTCGAGGCCGCCCGCAAGCAGCTGCAGTTTGCCAGCGGCCGGCGCATGACTTTTTACACCGGGCTGGCCCTGGCAAGGCAGGCCGATGGCTACCGTCGCGCTGTGACTATTCCCTTTCACGTCAGCTTCCGCGACCTTAACGCAGATCAAATCGAAGACTACCTGCGCCGCGAACAGCCCTATGATTGCGCGGGCAGCTTTAAGAGTGAGGGCCTCGGCATTGCGCTGTTTACCGCAATGGAGGGCGACGATCCAACAGCACTCGAGGGCCTGCCCCTGATTGCGTTAACGACCATGCTGTTCGAGGCAGGGCTGGATGTGCTACAGACTAAAGCAAATTAATGAATATTTTTCATCTACTTGCGAAGCTTTTCTAAAATATTTTCTAGGTTATTATCCAAGCCTGCGGACAACTCGAGTCTGCCACAGTGAGGCAAGCTGAAGCGCAGCGAAGCGGCATGCAGAAAGAGACGCTTGAGGCCGATATCACGCGCCAGCGACTCGGTTCGCACGTCGCCATACTTTTCATCGCCGATTAACGGACAGCCGACATGGCGCGCGTGAACCCGAATCTGGTGCGTGCGCCCGGTGATTGGTTTCGCCTCCACAAGCGTTGCACCCCGCAAACGCTCCAGCACGCTGAATTCTGTCTTTGACCGGCGTCCAGACGACATAACCCGCACCATACGCTCGCCTGAGCTCAATACATTTTTCTCCAGCGGTGCATCGACCAAGGAGCGGCGTTGGGGCCAGTTGCCCAGCACCAGAGCGATATAGCGCTTGTCGACCTGGTCTTCGCGCAGCAGGCGATGCAGCTCGGTCAGTACCGCCCGCTTGCGGGCGATAAGTATCAGCCCCGAGGTATCCCGATCGAGGCGATGGACCAATTCCAGGTAGCGATCGTGAGGCCGGAGCTGACGTAGACTCTCTATCAAGCCGAAGCTGAGGCCGCTCCCGCCATGCACGGCCAGCCCGGAGGGCTTGTCAATCACCAGTAGTCCTTCATCTTCATAGACGACCCGAGACGCGATGTCCTGTGCCCAACGCTGCGGCACCTGCCGCGGTTCTTCTGCCTTCGCCGCCTGCCGTAGCGGTGGCAAACGCAGCACATCGCCTACACACAGGCGGTAGTCAGCCTTGACCCGGCCCTTATTCACACGGATCTCGCCTTTGCGAAGGGCCTTGTACAAGCGCGTTTTGGGTACGCCCTTGAAAAGCTTGATCAGGTAGTTGTCCAGGCGTTGCCCCTCGCCTTCCGGGCCGACCGTATGCTGGCTTGGACGCGGCCGGCTCGCAGGACCTTCTCGTTCAGTCATTGTCATTATCTATGCTTAAACTTGCGCCCATTTGCTGCTATAGTCACGTTTCGTGTGGGGGATTGGCCGCTAAATACGGCTTCGCGATCCCCGAGGGATACCAGCGTTTTTGGGGCCAGCCGATGAACAGCATGGCCCGCTCGTATAACCGCGCACGATGAACGCAAGACCTTGAATACGTAGTGCCGACCCCAGGCTGCCGGTGGAAAGACCGCCCGCGACCCCGCCAGTGACAACTATACAGGCGACTCGGCACAAAGATGAACCTGGCACAGCGATTGCCGGGGCGAAGAATCGAATACGACCAGATAGCGACACAGCTGTCCGGTGGCGTCCATAAAGTTCGCCAAGCCGAGTCTCAAACACTAGAGTTCGGCCATTACCGGCACAGCTGTAGACCACCGGGAGACCGGTGTTTGGTATTGGTGTGAGCCACCGAAAGGTTTAGACCATAACAACGAGGATGCCCGGCATCCCGATGATTCCCGCCCCGCCAGGCCTGTGCAACAGAGGCTTTGGCACACAATGAAGAAAATGCTGATTAACGCGACGCAGCCTGAAGAACTGCGCGTAGCGCTGGTCGATGGGCAGCGCCTGTACGATCTGGATATCGAAAACAGGACCCGGGAACAGAAAAAGTCCAACATCTACAAAGGCAAAATCACGCGGGTCGAGCCCAGTCTCGAAGCCGCTTTTGTCGATTTCGGCGCGGAGCGCCACGGCTTCCTGCCACTCAAGGAAATCGCTAAAGAGTACTTTTACCGCGAGCCCAATGGGGACGGCCGCCTGCGCATCAAGGATGTTGTCAAGGAAGGTACCGAGGTTATCGTCCAGGTGGACAAGGAAGAGCGCGGCAACAAGGGCGCAGCCCTGACCACATTCCTCAGCCTGGCCGGCCGTTACATGGTACTCATGCCCAACAATCCCAGGGCAGGCGGCATATCGAGGCGTATCGAAGGTGACGACCGCAGCGAACTGCGCGAAGCCCTGAGCGCCCTTGAAATCCCCGCGGGTATGGGCGTGATTATCCGCACCGCGGGCGTTGGCCGCTCCAGCGAAGAACTCCAGTGGGACCTCAACTACCTGCTGCAGCTATGGGATGCCATCTCGAAGGCGAACGCCGACACGGAGATAAAAGCCCCGGAACTGCTCTACCGTGAGAGCAATGTGATTATCCGCGCGGTGCGCGACTACCTGCGCGACGATATCGACCAGGTGCTGATCGACTCCGAGGACGCCTACAAGCTGGCCCTGGACTTTGTGTCACTGGTGATGCCGAAGTATAAAAACCGCATCAAGCGCTATGAAGATAGCATTCCGATGTTCAACCGCTTTCAGATCGAAAGCCAGATAGAGACCGCCTTTCAGCGCGAAGTGAGGCTGCCCTCCGGCGGTTCTATTGTCATTGATCCAACTGAGGCACTGGTCTCTATCGACATCAACTCAGCCCGCGCGACTCGTGGTTCAGATATCGAGGAAACGGCAACCCAGACAAACCTGGAAGCCGCCGATGAAATTGCCCGGCAATTGCGCCTACGCGACATGGGCGGCCTTGTTGTCATTGATTTCATCGATATGCTTGCATCGAAAAATCAGCGAGCCGTCGAAAACCGTATGCGCGATGCACTGAGCATAGACCGCGCACGCGTGCAGATCGGCCGAATCTCACGCTTCGGTCTCCTTGAAATGTCCCGGCAGCGCTTGCGCCCCTCCCTCGGTGAGACAAGCGCCATCGTATGTCCGCGTTGTAACGGGCAGGGCACCATCCGTGACACCAAGAGCCTTGCCCTGTCTATCTTGCGCCTGTTGGAAGAGGAGGCGATCAAGGAGCGTAGCGCGGAGGTCCGCGCGATTGTGCCGGTAGACGTTGCCGCCTACCTCCTCAACGAGAAGCGGATCGCGCTGGGCGAGATTGAATCCGTCACCAAGGCACGCATCCTGGTAATTCCCAATCCGAACCTTGAGACGCCTCACTTTGAGGTGCAGCGACTACGGGACGATGAAGTCTCTGGCGATCACCAAACCAGCTATAAGATCGATATTGCCGCACCGGATGTCGAGGCCATTACCGACAGCCACACGGCGCAGGCACCACAGCAGCAGGCCGTGGTTCAAGGCATTCAGCCCCAGGCACCCGCCCCCGCCGCTGAAGAAACGCCGAGCAAGGCACCAGAGGCCAAGGCTGAGGCACAACCCAAACAGGGAGGGCGCCAGCGCCAGCGCAAGCCACAGGAGCAGCGTCGCAAGCCACAGCAGCCGGCACCGCAACCGGGCCTGTTGTCGCGCGTGTGGACTGCCCTGTTCGGCGGAGCAGAGGAAGTTCAGCCGGAGCAAAAACCGCAGGCCAGGCAGCCTGCCGGAGAGGGCGACGAGAAGCGCCGTGATGGCAAGTCCCAGAGCAATAACCGTAACCGGAACCGCAACCGGCGGCGCGGCGGACGCGGGCGCGGCGAAGGCCAGAGAGATGGCCAGCAGCGCAACCAGGAGTCGCGCGGCAACCAGCAGAAAGGCGGTCGTGGTGGCGAAGACAATCGACGCGACGGCGCCCGACGTGACGACGCCCGACGTGACGATAACCGTCGCAATGACAACCGCAAACGTCGACCGGAGGCCGCCGAGAAGGCAGAAGACCAGGTGGCAGCCAACGACGCCAGAACAGGTAGCGACGATGGCGATAAGCCGCGAAAGCGGCCCAGCGACATGCGCCGCGGCGAAGGCTCTCGTAGACGTCGCAACCGCGGTCGCCGTCCTGAGCAGGCGGATGCTAATGCCGCCGTGGCGGCAGGCAGCTCGAAGAGCGACGATACATTACCCGCGCAGACTCCTGAAGCTCCCGCGCCCGAGACTGAGCAGGTCGTGGCAGCCGCTGTAGCGGGTTCAGCAGCCACGGTTGCAGCCGTGGCAAGCGCTAGCATCACAGAGCCGGCGGCAGCAGCGCCGGAATCCGCTGCAGAACCCACCGCCGAGAGGACCACTGGTAGCGCAGCGGCTGAGGCTCCAGAGCAGCCTGCAGAGCAAGCGATGGAAGCGGCGACCGAAGCGCTTGGCGATCAGAGCCCGGCCCCTGTCTCAACTACCGAGGCCGCAGAAGCTGAAGCGAGTCAGCCGGTCGCTGACAGCGCAGCAAGGTCCAGCTCGCCGGTGGAAAGCGACCCGGCCGAGCCAGAGCCAAAGCCAGTACGAACCGGCCTTACCGAAGACGGGCGGGCCATTAATGATCCACGCATCGCGCCAAAGCCGGTGGCGGAAATCGCCATAGAAACAAGGCACCCGGCGCTGTTCAAGAGCGACGTCGAACCGCCTGCTGCCTCCAGCGGTCGAGTAGCACCCCGGGCCAGTAACGATCCGCGAGGCCCGCTCACGGAGGAGAACCTACCAGACGTGGCCGCGCAGGGATAAAAAACCCGCTTGTCGCAGACAAGCACGGCTGTAGAATGCCGCCTGCCACGCGCGGGGCAACTGACGATCTGTTTTGG
>JBCDJG010000082.1:0-16306 GCA_038748065.1 Pseudomonadota bacterium | reverse complement strand
GTGTCGGGGGCGTGCTGCGGCGCCCGCCACAACTCTGCCCATTGGGCCTTTATCCATGATGGGCTAGATCCATTTGGCCACGCCCCCCCGAGCCCAACCGCAGCTCTTCCCCAATGCGCAACTGGTTTTTTGCGCATTGGTCATCATCTGCCTGATGGCTGCGGTAGGCCTGGCCTACAGCATCTACCCCTACATCGTTATCGGCCAAATGACTCTTTATGACGCAGCAGCGGCAGCAGGCTCGCTCCAAATCGTATTCTGGGGCGTAGCCGTAACGCTGCCGCTCATCGCTGCCTACTCGGTTTTTGTCTATCGCGTGTTCGGCGGCAAAGCGACTGACCTGCGTTACGACTGAGTCTTTTGATCTGCCAGCCGCCACACGCTGGGCCGCCCGCGCTTAAACAAGGTCGAACCTGTCGGCTTCCATTACCTTCACCCATGCAGCAACGAAGGTTTCAGTGAAAAGCGACATCCCATCTTCGGCGGCAAACACTTCAGCAATGGCCCTGAGCTGAGCGTTAGAACCAAAAACGAGATCTACGCGGCTCGCTGTGTATAACACATCGCCGCCCGTTCGGGGCCGGGCCTCAAAGACATCGCGTTCGTTCTCAGCGGGCTGCCAGACGATATCCATGTCCAACAGCGTGATGAAAAAGTCATTGCTCAAGGTACCCAGTCGATTGCTTAGCTCTCCGTGTTGCGTGCCGCTGTTGGCACCCAGCACACGCAAGCCGCCGAGCAGGGCGGTCATTTCCGGCGCTGTCAAACCGATTAACTGTGCACGATCGATGAGCCGGGCTTCAGCGCTAACCACAGAGTCAGTGGCATCATAGTTGCGAAAGCCATCGCTGCGCGGTTCGAGGGCGGCATAGAACTCGGTCTCTGTGTCTTCCTGTGACGCGTCGACGCGGCCTGCGCGGAAGGGCACTTCCAAGACCAAACCGGCGCGCTCCGCCGCCGTCTCAATCCCAACGCCACCGGCTAACACAATAAGGTCAGCGAGAGAGAGCTGCGCGCCGTGGTCCTGCGCATTGAACGCCGCCTGCAACGATTCCAGAATCGCCAGAACACGGTCGAGCTGTTCCGGAAGGTTGACCGTCCAGTTGCGCTGAGGCGCAAGCCGCAGCCGCGCGCCATTGGCACCGCCGCGCTTGTCTGACACACGAAAGGTAGAGGCCGAGGCCCAGGCAGTCGACACAAGTTCCGAAACGCCAAGCTCCGATGCTCGAATCATGGACTTGAGCTCGACTATGGCCGAAGCACTGAGCTTGTCACTCAGGGAGTCAGGCAGCGGATCCTGCCATGCCATGGTTTCGCGCGGGACTTCATTGCCCAGGTAACGCGACCTTGGCCCCATGTCCCGGTGGGTCAGCTTGAACCACGCCCGGGCAAAGGCATCGGCAA
Source organism: Pseudomonadota bacterium (assembly GCA_038748065.1). Lineage (GTDB taxonomy): Bacteria > Pseudomonadota > Gammaproteobacteria > Pseudomonadales > Halieaceae > JBCDJG01. The sequence goes on along the minus strand of JBCDJG010000082.1, from coordinate 14,902 downwards.
AACTGTCGGGATCGGCATGAAAGCGACGCGAGATTTTCTCGTAAGCAGGATCAGCGCGCAGAGCCAGGTCAGCCGTTGTCATCATCGGCGCGTGGCGTTGCTCCGGATCGTGGGCATCGGGTACAGAGCCATCGGCCGCGCCGGCACTGGGCGTCCATTGAAAGGCACCTGCGGGGCTCTTGGTAAGTTCCCACTCATAGGCGAACAGTATCCTGAAGTAGCCGTCATCCCACTCGGTGGGTTTATCGGTCCACGCGCCCTCGATGCCGCTGGTAATCGTATCGCGGCCGTGACCTCCGCCGTGTTCATTCTTCCAGCCCAGGCCGAGCTGTTCCAGGGGAGCGGCCTCAGGCTCGGGGCCGACCAGAGCCGCATCACCAGCGCCATGCGCCTTGCCAAAGGTGTGCCCGCCCGCAACAAGTGCAACAGTCTCTTCATCATTCATACCCATGCGCGCGAAGGTCTCGCGAATATCATGCGCCGAGGCCTGTGGGTCGGGTACGCCATCTGGGCCCTCCGGGTTGACGTAGATGAGGCCCATCTGCACAGCAGCCAGAGGATTCTCCAGCTCGCGATTCCCGGTGTAGCGGCTTTCTCCCAGCCACTGCGTCTCACTGCCCCAGTAAACGTCCTTCTCAGGCTCCCAGGTGTCTTCGCGTCCTCCGGAAAAGCCGAAGGTTTTAAAGCCCATTGATTCAAGCGCACAGTTACCCGCGAATATCATTAGATCTGCCCAGGACAGCTTCTTGCCGTACTTCTGCTTCACCGGCCACAGCAGTCGGCGCGCCTTGTCGAGGTTGCCGTTATCGGGCCAGCTGTTCAGCGGCGCGAAACGCTGGGCACCGCTAGCGCCACCGCCACGTCCATCCATCACCCGGTAGGTGCCAGCGCTGTGCCATGCCAAGCGGATGAAGAGCGGCCCATAATGGCCATAGTCAGCGGGCCACCAGCTCTGCGAGTCAGTCATCAGGTTCATGACGTCCTGCCGGACTGCGGCGAGATCGAGCGTCTCGAAGGCACGACGGTAGTCGAAACTCTGCTTCAGGGGTGATGACGAAGCAGCATGTTGGTGCAACACGCTGAGGTCTATCTGCTCGGGCCACCAATCGCGGTTGCTCGTGCCGCTCGAACCGGCCCGGTCATTATCGCCTGCGGCAAATGGGCATTGTGTAAAACTGTTCATAGGCATTACCTCGTGTAAACCCGATCGTCACCGACGGGGCTAGCATTAGTTCTCTGCCCAAGATAGGCAGGCGCAAACCTGGGGTAAAACGAGTATTTCTTAAGCCCGGGATAGTTGAGCTAATTCGTGCGGATTTCTCGATGCATTAACCTTGAGTTTTTCTGATGAAGACGCCAAAACGAGCCAAAATGGCGCACCGAATATACCTTTATATTGAGATTTCTAGTCGCAAGTGGGACAAACGGCCATGCTTTAGCTTTCCTAAACTCAGAGCTCAGAATAAATCGATTGTGGTTCCGCGGGGCAAAACTAAGATGGCCCTGCTCGACGAGGTTCGGCCCCGCGGGCTGAATTTTCAACTCACTCGCTGGACTAACTCGATTAGAAACAGCACTGCGAAAAAGGAACCAATATGTCTACTGAAAAACTTGAAGTACTGACGCCGCACAACAGCCAGTTGATCTTCATCGATCATCAACCGCAAATGGCTTTTGGTGTTCAGTCCATCGATCGTCAAACGCTGAAGAACAACACGGTTGCCCTAGCAAAATCTGCCAAGGTATTCGATATACCCACAACCATTACCACCGTTGAGACCGAGTCTTTTTCTGGCCACACTTACCCCGAACTGCTCGCCGTTTTCCCGGATCACCCGCTGCTTGAGCGCACTTCCATGAACTCCTGGGATGACCAGAAAGTTCGCGACAACCTTGCGCAGAATGGGCGTCGTAAAATCATCGTCTCCGGCCTGTGGACCGAGGTGTGCAATAACACCTTTGCTCTGTCGGCGATGCACGACGCCAACTACGAGATCTACATGGTGGCGGACGCATCCGGGGGCACCTCAAAGGAGGCTCATGACTACGCGATGCAGCGCATGATCCAGGCGGGCGTGGTACCCGTGACCTGGCAGCAAGTTCTGCTCGAGTGGCAACGCGACTGGGCCAAGCGCGACACCTACGACGCGGTTATGGACATCGTACGTGAGCACTCCGGCGCCTACGGTATGGGCGTTGACTACGCCTACACCATGGTCCACGGCGCTCAAGAGCGCTCGGCCCATGGCGAGCGTCTCGATCCAGTACCCGCAGAGCCAGCAAACTCAGAAGCCGCCTGATCGCGGCTTAACCATGCCGCGGGCGCTATCCTCGCCGCCCGCGGCAATCCAATCACTTAAAGACCGCGACATGATTGCTTCACGCCACATCGCCATAGTTTTATTACTGCTCGTGCCGACAGTGCGCGCTGACATCTCGCCGCTGCCCGGTCTGACTTTGTCCGGCGACCTGCGAGAGCGTGCGACCTACGTATCCGCAATCGACTTTGATGAAGATGCGGCCGATACCGGTTGGTTCTGGACACAGCGCATTCGCATGAACGCGGACATTGGCGACAATAGCGGCGTACATGGGCGCATAAGCCTGCTGAGCGCCATCCAGGAAGGCATCGATAATTCACCCATTCAGAACAACCATCTGGATATCCAGGAAGGCTACATCGTTCTGCCGCTAGGCGAGGCCGACCTGAAAATCGGACGCCAGGAAATCATGCTTGGTTCCCAGCGCCTGCTCGGTACTCGGGATGGCACCAACGTGCGGCGTAACTGGGAGGGCTTCCGGCTTACGGCGCCAGTCAACAACTGGGAGCTTGAGACATTTGGCCTCCAGCTGGTGCAGGTGGACTCTGAAGGCTCCTTCAACGACGAGAGCCTTCACGAGCGTCAGCTAGCCGGCGTCTATGGCACCCGCGAGTTTGCCCTCGGCGGTCTTGACCTTTACTACATGTATAGCGATGCCAAGGACCGCGTTACCATAGAGGGCCAGGCCGATCAGCGACGCCACAGCGTAGGTGCAAGACTCTTCGGTGAGTACGGCAGTGTGTTCTGGAACTGGGAAGCAATCCTGCAGGGCGGCAGGCATGGCAATGATGAGATCAGAGCCTGGACCTTGGCCACCAACACCGGCTACCGACTTAGCGGCCCCTGGCGCCCAGAGCTTATGCTTTCTGTCAACGTTGCGTCCGGCGACTCAGACCCCGACGACGGCCGCCTGGAAACCTTCGATGCACTTTATCCCAGGGGCAACTACTTCTCTGACCTTGCGCAACTGGGCCCGGCCAACTTTTTCAACGTAAACCCGTATCTGAGGCTGCAGCCGCGCGACGATCTGTCTCTCAGCCTCGACGTCAACTTCTACTGGCGACTGGAACTTGAGGATGGGGTCTACGGGCCCCCGGGAAACCTGATCCGCACGCCAGACGGTTCACGAGAGCGTTTTGTGAATACAGCGGTCTCGCTGAGCCTGACCTGGGAACCCAACCCCCACTGGCAGTTTGCCGTATCGCTGGCGCACTCGCAGCCGGAAGCCTTTATCGAAGCTACCGGCCCGGCAGACACTGCAAACTTCGCAGAGTTCACTATTTTGGCTCGACTATAACCGTCGGAGTAATCGACATCATGAAAAGCAAGCCCACACTGTCTCGCCGAGGCTTTATAAGCGCCGCTGGCGCCGGTGCCCTGGCCACACTCATGCCCGGCGGCCTGCACGCGGCTGGCTTAAGCGCAGACATCGTGCTGACCCACGGCGATATCATCACCCAGGACCCAACGCGGCCGCGCGCCCAAGCCCTGGCTATACGCGATGGCTTGATTCAGGCCGTTGGCGACAACAAGGCTATGCTGGCACTGGCCGGCAGCAATACCCGCGTTGTCTCTCTCGGCGGTCGCACCGTCATTCCCGGGCTCAATGACAGCCATATGCATCCCACGCGTGCAGGGCGTTTCTATGCAATGGAATTACGCTGGGATGGCGTACCCTCTCTGGCAATTGGCATGCAGCGCATTCGCGAGCAGGCTGCGCGCACGCCGCAGGGCCAGTGGGTCCGCGTCATCGGTGGCTGGTCGCCCTTCCAGTTCAATGAAAAGCGTATGCCCACGCCGGCGGAGCTTACCGAGGCCGCACCGGATACGCCGGTTTACGCTATGTTTCTCTACAGCCAGGGCTTTCTCAATCGGGCGGCCGTGCAAGCACTTGGACTCAATGAGAAAACCCCGACACCACCTGGCACCGACTACGAATTTACACCGGACGGCGGCGCAATCATTCACGCAATACCAAACCCGGACCTGCTCTATGGCACTATCGGCGCGCTGCCACCCATGACAGCAGAGCAGCAGGCTATCTCCACACGACACTTTTATCGCGAGCTGAATCGCTTCGGCCTGACCAGCATCATCGACGCTGGCGGCGGTGGCCACAATTTTCCAGCAGACTACCAGGGCTCTGACCAGCTTGCTGCAAGCGGCGAACTCCCCCTGAGAATCTCCATGTACCTGTTTCCGCAGAACAAGGGACAGGAACTGGCCGAGTTTCAACAGTGGTCTGAAAACTGGCAGGTTGGTGTCAATCGCGCGCAGCACCTGCTGCATGGCTATAAAGTCCGCGGGGGCGGCGAGTTCCTGGCGTGGGCGGCTGGCGACTACGAAAACTTTATGGCTCCGCGACCAGACATCACTCTGCGCAGCGGCTGGCGAGCACAGTTGGTAGGCGTCACCCGCCACCTGCTACGCAATCGTTGGCCGCTACGCATTCATGCCACCTACGACGAGTCAACGAATCATATCCTGGACGTATTCGAAGAAGCCCACGCGCTGGAAGTCGCAGCAGGCAGGGGTGGCTTCGCCAATATCCGCTGGGCCTTTGATCACGGCGAAACGCTTAAGCGACCGACGCTTGCGCGCATCAAAGCCCTTGGCGGTGGTATGGCGATGCAGGCTCGCATGGCCTATGCCGGCGAGTACTTCATGGAGCGCTACGGAGAAGAAGCCACGCGCACCGCACCCCCGCTGCAGGACGTGCGTAAGGCAGGGCTGCCTATGGGCCTGGGTTCCGACTCCACCCGTGTGGCCAGCTATAACCCTTTCAATACGCTGTACTGGGCGACCACGGGCAAGAGCATTGGCGGTACCCGGCTGCATGGGCCAGACCAGCAGCTATCTCGTGAGCAAGCGCTATTCCATCATACCGTGGGCTCGGCGTGGTTCAGCCAAGAGGAGCTACTGAAGGGCCGGATCAAGCCGGGGCAGTTCGCTGATGTCGCTGTGCTCAATGCTCCCTACCTGGAGGTCGGCGACGAGGCGCTGCGCACAATAGAGAGCGAACTGACGATTACCGGTGGCAACATCGTATACGGTGCCGGAGACTTCAAGGGCGAGAGCAATCCTCTCCCGGCAATTCAACCCGGGTGGTCGCCGGTTGCCAGCTTCGGCGGCTTCTACTCAGCGACATGAGCGCGGGCACATTGACAGTCGAGGGGGCCGGGTCGGCCTGGTCACCCTTCAGCCAGCGAGCCTTCACCTTGCTCTGGACGGCAACGCTGATTTCCAACACCGGCACCTGGATGAATGACGTAGGCGCGGGATGGCTGATGACCACGCTCAATCCTTCGCCGGCGGTTGTATCACTGGTACAGGCGGCCACCACACTGCCCATCTTTCTCTTTGCGCTGTTCGCCGGCACCCTGGCAGATAGGCTGGACAAGCGAAGCCTGCTGATCGCCGTTAACGTGTTGATGTGTGCGGTAGCAGCAATGCTGGCGTGGCTGGTCGCCCGGGGCGCTATGACCCCGGCCCTGCTGATTACCTTTACCTTCATGCTGGGCACAGGCGCCGCTTTCATTGCACCTGCCTGGCAGGCGGTGGTACCGGAACTGGTCCCGCGGGAACAACTATCTCCCGCCATCGCGCTGAACTCCCTGGGCATTAACATCAGCCGAGCAATCGGGCCGGCACTTGCCGGGGTTTTGATCACGACCGCTGGACTGGCCTGGCCCTTCATCTTGAATGCTGCCAGCTATGTCCTGATTGTCCTGGTGCTCTGGAACTGGCGCCCGCCGAAGAAGGACGCTTCCGCATTACCGCCTGAGCCGCTACTTCACGCAATTATCACGGGCCTGCGCCACGCCGCCCATAACCAGCCCTTCAAGGCAACCCTCGTCAGAGCACTGTCATTTTTCCTCTTCGCCAGCGCCTACTGGGCGTTGCTGCCGCTAATAGCCAGACAGCTACCCGGCGAAGGCGCGAGGCTATATGGCCTGCTCGTGGCCGCGGCAGGTATTGGCGCTGTTGCCGGTGCGCTGTTGCTGCCAAGACTGAAACCCAGGCTGGATACGCACCGTATCGCTGCTCTTGGCGTGTTCACGACTGCCCTATCGATGGCGCTGCTGGGACTGGCCAATCTGCCACTGTGGGCGATGGCCGCGTCGCTCCTGGCTGGACTCGGCTGGATCACGGTGTTGACCAGTCTGCATGTTTCCGCTCAAACAGCTTTGCCAGGATGGGTACGAGCCCGCGGTCTGTCGATCTTCCTTATGGTGTTTTTCGGCTCGATGTCACTCGGCTCAGTGTTGTGGGGACAACTCGCCCAGCACACGTCCATTGCGACGGCCATGATCGTCGCGGGCTGCGGCGCCGTGATCGCACTGGCTTTGACCTGGCGCGCAAAACTTGGCCAGGCAGAAGGCCTTGACCTCGCTCCCTCTGCACATTGGCCACAGCCCATCATCCACGGCGGGTCGCAGGAACACTTTGATAGAGGGCCGGTCATGGTATCGATCACCTACCGTATCGACAGCGCCAACATCGATGCATTTCTGACTGCGATTCGCGAACTTGCAAGCGAGCGTTATCGGGATGGGGCTTTCCAGTGGGGCGTATTCCAGCAGTCCGAGGACCCCACGCTGTGGATAGAGAGCTTCCAGGTCAGTAGCTGGGCCGAGCACCTGCGTCAGCACGACCGGGTCACAGAGAACGATCGACGCCTGCAGGCGCAGGTCAAACAATATCACCAGGGCGAATTACCGCCGAAGATTGAACACTGGCTGGCACCCGTCCGTGGCGGCCAGTCCTCACCGGGAGAACTACTATGATGAGCGTCCGTCACAGCGAAGAACGAGGCCGCGCCAGCTTTGGATGGCTGAACAGCCATCACAGTTTTTCGTTTGGCAGTTACCATGATCCTGCACATATGGGTTTCGGGCCACTGCGGGTTATCAACGAGGACCGCGTCGCGCCGGGAGCCGGCTTCGAGACCCATGGCCACCAGGACATGGAAATCCTGTCCTATGTGCTGACCGGTGCGCTACGGCACGAAGACAGCATGGGCATCGGCTCAACCATAAGGCCCGGTGACGTCCAGCGAATGAGCGCAGGCACTGGCGTGCTGCACAGCGAGTTCAACGCCTCAGAGAGCGAAGAGGTGCACTTCCTGCAGATATGGATTCTACCCAACGAGCGCGGCCTACAGCCCAGCTACCAGCAGGAGGCGTTCCCGGCCTCGGATAAGCATAACAGGCTACGCCTCGTCGGCTCTGGAGACGGCCGGGAGGGATCAGTGTCAATAAACCGGGATGTCGATCTCTATGCCAGCCTGCTGGACGCCGGGGTATCTCTGCAGCATTCGATCGCGTTGGACCGCCGAGTCTGGCTTCAGATAGTCAGGGGCGAAGTCGAGGCCAATGGCCTGTGCCTCACCACAGGAGATGGCCTTGCACTCGCCGATACCGCGCAGGTGGAGCTTATCGCCGCAGCAGAGTCAGAGATTCTCCTCTTCGACATGGACTAACCAGTGTGCAAAGAAAGTACAACCGCATTAACGGTGCAAAGACAGCCGACCTGGCCTCACGTAATGATAGATACCTGGCCCAGGACCCAATGCTTCCAATCAGCGGGTTCAACCCCATAAAGAGGCTCAACTCATGAAACTACTTCTCGGACTTGCGCTGGGCTTCGCCATCGGCGGACTGTGCTTCCTCTTTACCGTACCCGCACCGGCACCACCGGTCATTGAGGGCGCGCTGCTGGTCGTGGCTATGACCGTCGGCTACGGCTTGATGGACCGACAACTCTCAAGCCAGGGCAGCGACCGCGAACGGCTCGGTAGGCCGACCGACCATCACCTTGGCGAAACTACTGAAGGTGGCTCCTGATGCAACTGGCAGTCGGCATTTCATTGGGCCTGGCGATTGGCGCGGGCTGTCGTTGGTTAGATATTCCAGTACCCGCACCACCCAAGCTAGAGGGCGCACTTTTGGTTGTGGCCATGACTCTGGGTTTCAGTGCGGCAGGGTACATAGCAGGCTAAGTGCGCTCAGCAACCAGTGTTGGCGCAGACCGCACTACCATCGCCTGATCGCTAGAACGCCAGCGCGCGCCACATGTCCTTGTAATCGTAATCCGTCTGCAAGGCGAGATTCAGGCGATTGTAGGAGGCGAAGTCACTGACAAGATGCACGAGCTGCACAATACCCTTGTCACTCAGGCCCACCGCGCGCAGCGCCGCTATGTCGCCATCGCTCGTGCCCGCAGGGTCGCGATTCACCCGAAGGGCGAAGTCGAGAAGCGTGGTCAGTCGCTCGTCAGCAACGCTCTCGAGGCCATTAGTGATCAGCCCCTTTACATACTCTTCTGCGGTACCCATGCCGAATGTCAGGATGGTACAGAAAGCCGCCGTGCAGTACGGACAACCATTGTCCTGGGACACCAGGATGCCAACGTGCTGCACTTCTTCGAGACTTAACTCACCCGCCTCCCACAGGACGCGCGTGGCGCCAAGCTTGGCCGGAAAAAACTCAGGGAAGTTCATTTCCACGTAGAAGTGGTTGGGTACCGCACCCTCTTTTTCGATCACCCACTCGAAAATACCTGCGATAGCAGGGTCATCAACCTGCTCCGGCTTGGCAATTTTTACCCTGGCCATACTAAAACTCCCACTGGGCCTCCAGCATCCACTGCCGGCCGCGATCGTAAACGCCTTCGAAGACCTGGAAGGCAGTACCGTAGACGCCAGTCATCAAATAGTCTTCATCTGTCAGATTGATGCCCGTTAGAATCACAGACAGCTCCTCGCCAGGGCTGACCCAGCGGATGCTGGCATCCCACAGCGTGTAAGAGTCAGTACGCAGCGCTTCCGTATTGAACGCGTCGTTAAAGGTATCGTCACGGTAAGCAGCATCTCCGCGGATCACCAGCGTGCCGAGGTCGTCCAGAGAGATTTCCTTGGAAACGCCCAGACTGGCGGCGTACTCCGGCACGCGCTCAAAATCGAAATCCTCGCCAATCAAAGTGACTTCAGAATCGATCTCGTCGTACTCGGCGTTGAGGTAGGCAAACATGGCGTCAATCAACCAGCCACCACCCGGAGAGGCCTGCATTTCCAGCTCGAGCCCCTGGATGTTAGCGGAGCCGATGTTCTCGGTGACCGGGGCGACACTATTGAAGACTTCAACCTGTAGGTCCTCATAGTCCGTGTGGAATAGTGCGCCGTTCAACCGCACATTGCCACCGGCCAGCGTCGATTTGAAACCGATTTCAAAGACCTCGGCAAATTCAGGCTCGAAGGTCGGGATCAAATCGATATCCGGCGTGCCCGGCGGTGCCGTGAATGGCGGCACGATCGGCGGAAAAACACGCTGGGTAAAGCCACCTGACTTGAACCCTTCCGAATAGCTGGCGTAGAGCATCATGTCATCGGACGTATCGAAAGACAGATTCACCAAGGGCGTGAACTCATCGATATCAATCTCTTTTTCGATGTTCGGCAGGATGCGCGTGCCTGCCTGCAAAAAGGGAGCGTCCAGTGCGGCCAGGGGGTTATCTGGTGGCACGACATTACTGATGCCCTCGTAGTAGTTGGTAAATATGATCTGGTCCGGCAGGAAACTTTTGGTTTCCTCTGTGTAACGCCCGCCCAGGGTCAGGCGCAAGGCATCCGTAATGTCATAAGTACCCTGGGCAAAAACGGCCCAGGACTCGTTCTCAAACTCGCCACCGGAGCGGAAGTTGGATACCGTGAAATCGAGAATGTTGACGTTATCACCCTCCTCCTCGAAGTAGTAGGCGCCAAGAATCCAGTTGAAGCGATCATGCTCCCCGAGCAGCTGCAGCTCCTGACTGAACTGCTGCTGCTCGAGATCGTCGAACAGGGTGGAGATACGATGAGGCGAATGATCACCGTCCCGTGAAAACTCGGAGTCGAGATCACGCCAGGCGGTGATTGAACGCAGGCTCAAAGTATCAGAAATCTCGTAGCCAACGTTAAGCGAGGCACCCCAGATGTCGGTATCGGATTTTGCTTCCGCGGTCCCGGCATTGCGGCTGTTGTCGCGCAGATAGCGTTCATCAAAACAGTTCGGGCTGTCAGGGTTGAAGGTGACGCCGTTGCCCTCGGCGTCAGTTGCAGCGCAGGGCTGGCCCGGGCCAAGTGCCGCCGTGGTGACGTTGTGTATGAAGGCCAGAGGCGGCGGCGGCGCCGCTACCACGCCCTGCAGCTGGCTGAGGTCGGTAAAGTCGATAGCAATCAGCTCAAGAGCAGGGCCATTCTCGCGATCACGGGTGTAATCCAGGCTGAAATCCGTGCGCAATCTCGATGATGGCTCCCAGGCCCAGGCCAGGCGGGCCGTCTGCGTGTCGTCATCGCCAAGGTCAACCCCATCCTGGCGCTCGACATAGCCATCCTGTTGGAATGTCGCCGCCGATAGCCGCAGGCCCATTTCCGAGCCGACGGGAATATCTATGGCGCCCTTGACGTTAAGACGATCATCGGTGCCGACGGCCGCTGCAATTTCGCCACCGAAGCCACCGCCAATCGCCGGCTTTACCGTTGTGATGGAGAGCGCGCCACCAATGGTATTGCGCCCAAACAGGCTACCCTGGGGTCCGCGCAATACCTCCAATCGTTCCACATCAATCAGGTCCAACACAGCACCTACCGAGCGGGCAATGTAGACACCGTCGACGTAAAGCCCGACACCGGGTTCAGTGGTCGGCAGAAACTCCTTCTGGCCAACCCCCCGAATGTAAATAGCGGCAGAGTTGGAAGCGCCACCGAAGCTCGGGTTGTTCTGAACGGTCAGATTAGGTACGAACTTCTCGACCTGGGTCAGCTGGGTAACGCCGCGATACGCGAGCGTATCGCCGGTGAACGCCGAGATGGCGATAGGCGCCTCCTGCAACCCCTCCTCCCGACGCCGGGCGGTAACGGTGATTTCTTCCAATACGAGATCTGCGCCGCTGGACTGAGCTGCGGCAGCGGGAGCGAGGGCGAGACTGCCCGGGACAGCCAGGAGCGCGGCTGCCAGCGGCAGCCGCCTGTGATGATCCTTTCGCATTGCTTTTATGTCCTTGTTGTTATCTGTTTGAGGGTGGTCTGTTTAGCTGATTTCAGGGACTGACTCCATGGCCTGCTGAATGACGCTCTCGGGCAGATCAAGGTCCTCCATTTCACCGCGAAGGAACTTGTCGTAAGACGCCAGATCAAGGTGGCCGTGGCCGCATAGTGCCGTCAGAATCGTTTTTTCCTCACCGCTTTCCTTGCACGCCAGCGCCTCACGAACTGCTGCTGCGATTGCATGGGTGGGTTCGGGCGCAGGCACGATTCCCTCGGCGCGTGCGAACTGAATCGCCCCGCTAAAACACTCCAGCTGCGGGATACTAATCGCCTCGACAAGGCCGAGTTCGTAAACGTGGGACACTAGCGGCGCCATCCCGTGGTAGCGCAGGCCCCCGGCATGAATCGGTTCGGGTACAAAGCTGTGGCCGAGGGTATGCATCTTCATTAGCGGTGTCAGACCCGCCGTATCGCCGAAGTCATAGCGATATTCCCCTTTGGTCAGCGTCGGGCAGGCAGAGGGCTCAACACAGCGGATCACCGGGGACATATTGCCCTTTAATTTTTCCCGCAAGAAGGGGAATGCGAGGCCACCGAAGTTGGAGCCACCGCCAGTGCAGCCAACCAGCACATCAGGGGTCTCGCCAACCTTGGCTAACTGCAAGAGCGCTTCCTCGCCTATCACGGTCTGGTGCAGAAGTACGTGGTTGAGAACGCTGCCCAATGCATAGCGCGTCGCCTCGTCAGCCACCGCCTCGCTGACCGCTTCGGAAATAGCAATGCCCAGGGAGCCCGGGTGATCGGGATCCTGTGCCAACAGCTGGCGTCCGAACTCTGTCACCTCCGAGGGACTCGGGTGGACCTTGCCCCCCCAGATCTCCATCATGGTCCGACGATGTGGCTTGGCACGATAGCTGGCCGCCACCTGCCAGACCTCGCACTCGAGCCCAAACTGTGCGCAGGCGAAGGCGAGCGAACTACCCCACTGCCCTGCACCCGTTTCGGTGGTTAGCTTGCGAATGCCTTCCTGTGCGTTGTACCAGACCTGCGGTATCGCCGTATTCGGCTTGTGCGATCCCGCCGGGCTCACGCCCTCGTACTTGTAGAAAATCTTCGCCGGCGTATCCAGGGCCTTTTCCAGACGCCGGGCGCGAAACAGGGGCGTCGGTCGCCACAGGCGATAAACATCGAGCACCTCGCCGGGAATATCGATGTAGCGCTCCGCACTGACCTCCTGTTCAACGAGGGCCATCGGGAAAAGCGGCGCGAAATCCTCTGCTGTCGCCGGCTCATGGGTCCCTGGGTGCAGCGCTGGCGGCGGTGGCTCAGGCAGGTCCGCCACAACGTTGTACCACTGGGTGGGAATCTCATCTTCACTGAGAAGAATCTTCGTGTACTCGCTCATGTGCCCTCGCAGGTTGTCATTCTCGCCGCGCGCTCGCAACGCGCCCGCAGGGCCTGATAGTAGTGGATTGCACGAGCGTTTACGACCGAGCGGGAAAAGCGCTGAGAAAGGCCTCGATCGGCGTCAGCACATCGGCAAGGCTCCCAAAGCGGGGAGACAGGCCCAGAACAATATCGAAGTGATTTACGTCAGGCATTTCGATATGGGTAACGATGCTCCCGCAGTTCGCCATGACCGCCGCCATCTCGGCGGAATGGCTGGGCAGAACCGTATCATCATCGGCGCCGTGCAGAAGCAGTACATCAAGCCGATGCTCGCAGGCAAAGTGGATGGGGCGCGCCAATTCCGGGTTGGACAGGTGCTCAAAGACGGATCGAGTACGACGGTAACGCAGAGGCTCAAAGGCATAGGGCCCGGCGAGACCGATCAGGCCTCGCACAAGCGTCGGGTCATATCCCGCCTGTTCTGAATAACGCCGGTCAAGGGCGACCAGTGCGGCTATGTGGGCACCGGCAGAATGTCCCATCACCACCACCCCGGCATCCTTCGCCACCGCAATGTTATTGCCAACCCAGGACACAGCCAGGGCACCATCTTCGACAAAGGCGGGGAAGCGAACCTCAGGGTAAAGGCGGTAATCCACGATCACGGTAATGAAGCCCATTCCAGCGAGGCCATCACCCACAAACGCATAGTCGCCGCGATCGCCGTTTTGCCAGCTGCCCCCATAGAAAAACACCAGAACCGGAGCTCCGGCCAGTGGGCGCTCCGGGTAGAAGACGTCCAGGCTCTGACGGGGGCTATCGCCAAAGGCGAGGCCGCGTTCGACCATGGCCGCCCCGTCTGGTGTCAGGCCGTTAACCACGAGCAGCGGAGAACACGCACTGAGGGCGAGGAATAGCAAGCAAAGGGCAGTCGCTCGACACGGGACAAGCCTCGCCACAGCCTATGCGGCGCCCGGCATCTGGGTCGCCAGTTCGTCCATCAGGTTCTTCAGTTCGTCGCTTCCCTCCAGGTAATCGAGGAAGGTTTGAGCAACCACGGAGGGCTGCAGCCAGCCGGGGCGCACAAGGAACCAGCGTGAGCGGATAGGCAGGCCGCTGACCTGAAGTTCATCGAGCCCGGCACGGCCACCGTAGGTAAGTGTGTGCGCGGAGAGAATCGCAAGACCTAGCCCGGACATGACCGCGTGTTTGATCGCTTCGTTGCTTTGAATGGTCATCTTGATATCCAACTCCACGCCTTTCTCACGAAAGAAGCGTTCTATCGCATAGCGTGTCCCGGAACCCGCCTCGCGCATTAGCAGCGGCTGTTCGGCGAGCTCACGCAGGGAAATCGACTTACGCGCGGTTAGCGGATGACCTTCCGGTGCAATTGCCACCAGCGGGTTGGGCAGGAAATCGCTTACGACGATATCCCTCTCTTCCTCGGGCGGATGGCTGAACACGTAGAGATCATCCTTACCCTCGTGTAAGCGCTCGATAATCTCCTCTCTGTTGCCAACACGGAACTGCACCTCAACGTCAGGATAGCGCTCGCAAAAGGAACCGAGCAGATGCGGGATAAAGTACTTGGAGGTGGTAACAACGGCGATGCGCAGCTTGCCAGACTTCAGCCCCGCGAGGTCAGCAAGTTGCATGTCAAGCGCCTCAAAGCGCTGCATGACGTCCCTGGCAGCGGCCAGCACGGCTTCGCCCGATTGCGTGAAGACCAGGCGCTTCCCCGCCTTCTGATAGAGGGGCGCACCCACGGCTTCCGCCAGTTTTTTCAGCTGCATGGACACGGTAGGCTGCGTCAGGTGCAGAGCCTCGGAGGCGGCCGCTACGCCGCCTTCATCATGCACCGCCAGCAGGATCTCCAGCTGCCTGATAGTGCCAATACGCGCGTGGATTCGAGAGGGCATGACTTAGATAATAATCTAACTCAAAGATAAATAATATCTATTTTTATCTAAGTAAAGAAAACCCCATACTTCGCTCAACCCAATTTATCTTAACGCTGCACTATTCAAACACGAAGGAGAAACCGTGATGCCGTCTTCTCAAATCTGTTTTGGCCTTGCCTGTTCAAGCCTGCTACTCGTACTGGGACTTGTATTGGCCGGCAATGGTCTCGCAGACTGGGGCCTTTTCATCGTCGGCGCGATGCTGG
>JBCDJG010000081.1:0-16569 GCA_038748065.1 Pseudomonadota bacterium | reverse complement strand
TGGATTTCGGACCCGACCTGGCCCGTGCACATCCCGCTGGTCGGTAGCGTCGGTCTGGAGTTTTCCAAGTACCGCTACTACGATCCGGCCAATCATGCGGTGGCATTCGACGCGATGGTTGAGGACCTCAAAGGCGCCAGCAGCGGCGACGTCGTTCTGCTGCACGGCTGCTGTCATAACCCTTGCGGTGCCGACCTCAGCCTTGATCAGTGGGGCGTCATTGCCGATATGGCGGAGGCGCAGGGATTTCTGCCGTTCATTGATATCGCTTATCAGGGTATGGGCGATGGCCTGGAGGAGGATGCCGCCGGGCTGCGACTGCTTGCCTCGCGGCTGCCGGAGATGGTGATCGCCGCCTCGTGTTCCAAGAACCTTGGTCTATACCGCGAACGGACCGGTTGCGCCGTTTTTCTGTGCCATGATGAAGCCAATGCCCAGGCGCTACTGAGCCAGGCAAAGGTTGCTGCGCGCAAGGTCTACTCGATGCCACCGGCGCACGGCGCACTACTCGCCGGAAGGGTGCTGTCTGACCCGGCCCTGGCCAGCCTCTGGCGTGAAGAGCTGACCGTTGTCCGCGAACGCATCAACGGTTTGCGCTCGCAGCTCAAGCAAAAGCTCGAAGCGGCGACAGGTGCCGATTTCGGCTTTATTGAGCAGGAGAAGGGGATGTTTTCCTTCCTCGGCCTCAGCGCCGAGCAGTGCCAGCGATTACGCGACGAGCACAGCGTCTACATGCTGGACTCTTCGCGAATCAACGTGGCGGGCGTCAATGACAGCAACATTGATTATCTGACGCAGGCGGTTGCGCAGGTCATGGCCGTCTAGCTAACTGGCCCCATCCTCGAGTGTCGCCCAGCGCTCCAGGGCGGCCTCTAATTCCGCCTGCACCTCGGCCAATGCGTCGAGCACCGACTGTGACTCTCGGTGATCCTGCTGGTAGAAACCCGGTGCGGCTACCTGTGCTTCCAGCGTCGACTGGCGCTGCTCCAGTGAGTCAATCAGGTCGGGTAGCGCGTCCAGTTCGCGCTGCTCCTTGTACGACAGCTTTTGTGATCGCTTGGCCGGTTTCGGTGTAGCGGCCACCTCGGCTAGTCTTGCTGGTTCTGTCCCGGTAGCCTGCGTGGCGGGATCAGCCAGTGGCGTCAGCCTGCCCCCGCGTGCTTCCCAGTCGCTGTAACCTCCGGCCTGTTCGTCTACCGAGCCTGTGCCGTCTAGCACCAGCAGGCTGGTGACGACTCGGTCCATAAAATCTCGATCGTGGCTGACCAGGAGGATCGTGCCGTCGAAGTCCAGCAGGATCTCTTCAAGTAACTCAAGCGTCTCCATGTCCAGGTCATTCGTGGGTTCGTCCAGCACCAGCAGGTTCGCTGGTTTGCTGAACAGTCGCGCGAGCACAGCGCGGTTACGTTCGCCACCCGAGAGCGCCTTCACTGGCGTGCGTACGCGCTCAGGGCTGAACAGGAAGTCACCCAGATAAGAAATAGCATGGCGACGGCGACCGTTGATTTCGATGAAGTCTTGACCACCGCACACGTTGTCGATCAGGTTTTTTTCCGGGTCAAGTGTGTCGCGCAGCTGGTCGGAGTAGGCGATTTCCAGCTTGGAGCCGGGTTTCACCAGGCCGCTGTCTGGCGCTAGTTCGCCCAGCAGTAACTTTACAAGCGTCGTTTTACCTGCCCCGTTGGCGCCCACGATGCCGATTCGGTCACCGCGTTGGATGATCGTGGAAAAATGACTGATGATTGGCCGACCCTCGAAAGCCAGGCTGATATCGCGCACATCTGCCACGATTTTGCCGGAGGCCTGCGCGTCTTCCACGCTGAAACTCGCTCGGCCCTGTCGCTCACGGCGCTCTGCCCGCTCACTGCGCATCGCCTTGAGAGCCCGTACACGACCTTCGTTGCGCGTGCGGCGTGCCTTGATGCCCTGGCGTATCCAGGCTTCCTCTTGCGCCAGCTTCTTATCGAACTGTGCATTGGCGCGCTCTTCTGCCTTGAGCTCGTGCTCCCTGTGCCGCAGGAAGCCCTGGTAATGATCCTGGAACAGGCTGAGGCGGCCGCGGTCCAGCTCCGCCACGCGATTACAAATCTGCTGCAGGAATCGCCGATCGTGGGTGATGAGAACGATGGCGCCGGGAAAGCCTGCCAGCTGCGCTTCCAGCCACTCAATGGTAGGGATGTCCAGGTGGTTAGTCGGCTCATCGAGCAGCAGGATATCGGGCTCGGCAACGAGCGCCTGCGCCAGGGCGACTCGGCGGCGCCACCCGCCCGATAGCGATGACATCGCCGCATCACCGGGCAGTTCCAGCTTGCTGATGGTGGTTTCAACGCGCTGTTGGAGGCTCCAGCCATCGACGGCTTCGAGGCGCTCCTGCACGCGGGCCAAGGCCGCCATGTCGGGTTCGCCTTCGCCGATGAGCTGATGGTACTGGTTGAGCAACTCACCCGTCGCGGCGAGGCCGCCGGTCACTGCTTCGTACACGCTTATCTCGTCTGCCGCGGGCAGCTCCTGCTGCAGGCGAGTAAGGGTAGCCCCCGGAGCCAGCCAGCGCTCGCCGTCCTCCAGTGCAATCTCGCCGTCGAGGACCTTGAGCAGGGTCGTTTTCCCTGCGCCATTGCGACCCAGCAGGCCGAGGCGTTCGCCGCGGTCGAGGGTAAGCTCGGCATTGTCGAGCAAGACCTGGGTGCCGTAGTTCAGGCAGGCGTTATCGAGGCGTAGCAGTGGCATGGGGCGCTTGTGACGGGAAAAGCGAGGGAGTGTACGCCAGGCTTACAGGCTTGCCTAGCGCCCTGCGGGCGCCAGCGTCAATTCCTGTCCATCGACCGCTTCGGGGTCGCTCGACAGCGGTAGCGCTTCCCCGGCGAGCCAGTGCGGGAACTGGTCACGGTAGGCGCTACTCAGGGGGTAACCAGACTGGCCGCCCGGAATAACCGCGGCAGCGCGTATCGGTTCGCTCATCTCTGCGATGACGCGGACTGTCGCTGCGCTGCTGACCTGGTTGGGCCTGTCATAGCGATAGCCGGCGCGCCCGACGGTCGTGACGCTGCCGGCCCAAGGCACAGCCTCCTGGTTCAGCAGGGGGGCCAACGCAGGCACGGCGCTGGCGAACTCGTGTTTAAGGCCGACGCGCTGGAGCTGGTCCAGGCGCCAGCGGTCGGGCCGCGTCTCGCCGGTTGCCGCCGCAAGGTCTGCTACGGCCTTGTTCAGCGCCGTGGCCAGAGACTGCGGCTGTTGGCCTTGCCACCAGTGTGGATCATCGTCGATGCGCAGCAGCTGGTCCAAAGCGTAATCCAGAACATACTTATGCTTCAGCGCGCGGTCCACGAGCGGCGCCGGCAGCCTGTTGCCCAGCACCTCTCGAGCGAGGGCGGGATACCAGCGCTGGTAAATGAGGGCGGCAGCGCTGTCAGGCGCTGCCATGGGCAGATCGACCCAGTCCTCGAGCAGGGCGATGGCTGCTACAGCGGCCGAGCTGAGAAGGCTGCGATCAACCCGCTCGAGCATATCGCGCAGATACAGGGCGGCCTGCCCGTCATACCAGTCCATCTGCAGCGCCTGCATGTCCTCGAGTGTCAGCGCATCAGACGCTGTGAGCACGGCCTGGATCCGGCTGATGCGATAGGGTGATGCATTATCGGCGGAAACCAGTGTGCCCTGCCCGAGGGCGTTGACGCGGGCGTTCGCCGCTGCCAGAAAGCCGGATTCGGGATGGGCTCGTTCAGGCATCGCATCTGCGGGCACGATGCCCCGCCATCGGTGGCTCGCGATATCGCCGCGCAGGGGGTATAGGCCCTCGCCGTGGCCACGCAGTGGCAGGGCGCCGGCCGTGCGAAAGCCGATATTCCCATCGACGTCGGCGTAGGTGGCGTTCAGCGTCGGGGCGGGGAAGTGATCCAGGGCTGCGGTGTACTGTTGCCAGTTGTTTGCGCGATTGAGATCGAACAGGCTCTCCAGGCTCAGCCCTTCGAGTTCGTGGGCGGTCCAGCGCAGCGCAATAGCCGGCTCCTCGCTGATCAGGCGGCCATTGCGAGTGAGGACGATGTCTACGGTTTCAGTTTGTCCGTCCTTGCGTGGCAACTCAGCTTGCCGCAGCTCCGGCCGGTAGCACTCGTCTGCATCGATGAAGCCCGCGCCGTCGTCGCAGTAGCGCTCGATGAACAGGTCCTGGGTGTCGCCGATGTTGGTGAAACCCCAGGCGATGCGCTCGTTAAAGCCATTGATTACACCCGGCAGCCCGGGCGCAGACCAGCCCCGAATCTGCCGGCCTTCGCCATAGAACAGGTGGACTTCGTAGAACAGGTTGGGCAAGCCGAGCGCGTCGTGGGAGTCGAAGGCAAACAGCGCATTGCCCGTCGCGCTGCGGGCAGGCGCGACCACCCAGCCGTTACTGCCAAAGGCCAGCCGTGGCATCTGCTCGTTTTCCAGTGGATCACTCGCCGACAGGCGATCCAGTGTAAGCGCGACAGCCTCGCCCGTGGGCAACACCAGAGGATAGTCGGGGCCATCGCTGCCGTCCGCGAGAAAGATGGCAAAGGCATCGTCGCCAACGGATTCGCGGATCGCCAGCCGGAGCAGTTCTTTGCGGAAGTTGTTGGCGGATTGATAGGCGGTGAGCGCGCCGACGGCAAAAACATCAGCGGCGGTCCATGGCTCGGGCCCTGTACCGAGCAGAAGAAACTCCAGCGGCGGTATAGCTTGTGCAGCGATGGCCGCGTTTACACCAGTCACGTAGGCCTGCAACTGCTCGAGGAAGTCTTCGCTTGCCTGCTGGCGCAGCCTGTCGGCCAACTCAGGTACGCCGATCAGCAACAGCTCCCGATCTGCGTCGAGCATATCGTCGCCGAGCAGTTCCGCGAGTCGCCCTTTGCCGGCGCGGCGAAACAGTTCCATTTGCCACAAGCGGTTACTGCCGTGCAGCCAGCCTTCGGCGAACAGGGCGTCCTCAAATGTCGTGGCCTGCGCATAGGGGCGCTGAAAGGCATCGAAGCGGATGGTGACAGGATGTGAGAGCCCCTCGACCTTGATGCTGCCGCTGGTTTTCGGGAGCAGCAATAAGTGCAAGCTGGCAAATGCGAGGATCGCGACGAGGGCCAGGGCAGTGATGGTTTGAATCAGGCGCTTCATGCGGGGTGTTCTGTCATAGGAGGTTGGAGCGGCGCAGCGCGGAGTATAGAAAAAGTTGGACATATGTGCAATTTATTGTTACTTTGCCGCGGCCTCGATGAGAGAGAATGAAGACAGGAGAAGTGCTCATGGAATTCCCGAAGACCGGCCAGACGCCCGACGCCATCCTGAGTCAGCTGGATGCGCTGAAAACGGACGATGTGCCCTGGGCCGAAGGCAAAGTGTTTGCCTATGTCTACGACGCCGGCGAAGAGGCCAAGCAGCTCCTGAAAGATGCCTATAACCTTTATTTCATTGAAAACGGTCTGGATCCAACCTCCTTCCCCAGCTGTATGGAGCTGGAGAAGGATGTCATCGGCATGGCGGTGGACCTGGTCAACGGCTCTGAAAACGCCACGGGTACCTTCACCTCCGGCGGCACCGAGAGCATCCTGCTGTCCCTGAAGGCTGCCCGCGACTACTACCGCGAGATCAAGCCCGGGATCAAAAACCCCGAGGTGGTGATGCCGGTCACGGCGCACCCCGCCTTCCACAAGGCCTGTGCCTATTTCGACCTCACCGCGGTTACTGTCGAGGTCGATGACAACTTCCGCGCGGTACCCGAGGCGATGGAAGCGGCGATTACCGAAAACACGATCATGCTGGTGGGCTCCGCCCCGTCTTACGCTCACGGCGCGATAGACCCGATTACCGAGCTTGGCCAGGTTGCGCTACGCCACTCGCTGCTGCTGCATGTGGATTGCTGTGTCGGTGGCATGTACCTGCCCTTCGCCAAGAAGCTGGGATACGACATACCGGACTTTGACATGGGCGTGCCCGGCGTGACGCAGCTATCCATGGATTTCCACAAGTGGGGCTACGCCGCGAAAGGCGCTTCCTGCATCCTCTATAACGATCGTGAGCTGCGTCGTCACCAGATATTTTCGCACGCCCAGTGGACTGGCTACGCCGTTATCAACCCCGGTGTAACCTCCACCAAGAGTGGCGGCCCTGTAGCCGCTTGCTGGGCCATCCTCAACTACCTGGGCGAAGAGGGCTATATGCGGCTGGTCGACGCGACCCAGAAGGCGACTCAGAAAATTCTCGACTGCGTGGCCGACATTGAAGGCATGGAGGTCATGGGTGATCCAAAGATAAACATGATCGCCCTGCGCGCGACCGATTTCGATATCTTCCCGCTTGGCGAGGATATGAAAGAGCGTGGCTGGTTCATCCAGCCCCAGTTCGGTTACGCCAACTCCGGCGAGAATATGCACCTCTCGGTGGGTTATCACAATGCGGACAGGGTGGATGAATTCTGCAGCGATCTTAGAGAACTCGCGGCGGCCCAGCGCGCCGCGCAGCAGGGCAAGGAGGTCTTCGAGCTTCCCGAAGAGCTGAGCCAGTTTATCCAGGAGGCAGGGCACACTGCCCTGGATCACATGGGCGATATCCTGGGTAGTGATGGCAGCTCGCTGCCAGGGCGCATGGATGAGATCAACCAGATCCTGAACCAGCTGCCCGCCGCCACGCGGGAGGTGCTGTTGGGCGAGTTCATCAATCGACTCTACAACCCGGAGCAGCGCGAAGCGTCCTGACGCTGCTGTTAACTCACGGGCCGGTTGCACTACCGAAGGTCGCTAAAAGGACCTCGATGAGGGCTGCAGCGGCCGTTGATGGCGGGTGGCGGGGGCTGACGAAAATCCCCACGCGGGCTTCAATAAGTGGCTGCGCCAGCGGCACGCAGCGAGCGCCCAGCTCCGTCATCTGCGCGCTACACAAGCTGGGCACTACGCTGCCGCCAAGGCCAGTTGCAACCATGCGACCAATCGTTGCCAACTGGGTTGCTTCCAGCAGCTGGACTGGCGAGACCCCAGCATCTTGCATCGCGCGCTCGGTCCGCGTTCGCGTCCACGAGCCTCGGTTCATCGCGATGAAGGGTAATTCGCACAAGGCTTGCCACGCCAGGCTAGATTGCTCCGCCAGCGGGCTGTGGGCTGGGACAACGGCCGTGAAGCGATCGCTAAACAGGGGTATGAACTCCAGCCCCATGAGCTGCTCGGGTTCAAAGGTTATGCCGAGGTCGGCGTCGCCATCGCGCACCGCCTGCAGCGTGTCCTCCATGACAATGTCGAGCACGCTGACGTTGATGCCCGGGTGTGCGTCCCGGAAGTGCTTTAACGCACCGGGAAGGGCGTTCATGGCGAAGGACGGCATGACCGCCACCTGGATACGGCCCTGCTGCAGGCGAAATGCTCTACCGAGATCGTCAAGCGCGGCGTCGTAGGCATCTATCAGCCGGCGCGCGACCGGGAGAAAATCTCGTCCTTCGGCGGTTAGCTCGATACGCCTGGTAGAGCGATTAAAGAGTTTCCCCCCCGCCTGGATTTCCATATTTTTGATCGCGGTGCTCAGTGCCGGTTGCGTGATATGAAGCTGCTCGCTGGCTTCGGCAAAGCTGTTGCACTGGGCAAGGGTGGCAAAGGCGCGTATCTGGCGGAGGCTGAGATCCATAAAAATAATTTATTTATAAATCTAAAAATTCAATTTGATTAATGTATAGGCAGCAGGCAAGTTAGGCAATCATTGATCAGGGAATGCAACATGACCGATCCTCTGTGGCGGCCTGACGCGACTCGTGTAGCTCGCGCCAATATCACCCATTTCATGTCGGCAGTGGAGCAGGCTGAGGGCCTGTCCTTCGAGGGCGATGTTTTTGCGCTACAGGCATGGTCTGTGGCCGAACCCGAAAAGTTTTGGCGTTGGATCTGGGAGTTCAGCGGTGTGACAGGCGTGCGAGGCGAGCACGTATTGCTTGATGCAGAGCACTTTCCCGGCGCGAGGTGGTTTCCCGATACGCGGATTAATTTCGCTGAAAACCTGTTACAACGACGCGACGACCATCCCGCGCTCATCTCACTTCTGGAGAACGGAGATCGGCGCCAGACCAGCTACGCGCAACTTCGCCTAAGAGTCGCTGCACTGGCCGCCAGCCTGCGCGACCTCGGTATTCAGCCGGGGGATCGTGTTGCAGGCTTTATGCCGAATATCGAAGAGACCGTTGTGGCTATGCTGGCGGCGTCCAGTCTGGGGGCCACCTGGTCATCCTGTTCTCCCGACTTTGGGATTAACGGTGTCATGGATCGCTTCGGCCAGATCGAGCCGCGCGTGCTGTTCGCGGCGGACGGCTACTACTACAACGGCAAAACCTGCGACTGCCTGGACAGGCTTGCGACTATCGCTTCGAAAATCGATAGCCTGGAGCACGTCGTGGTCGTGCCGCTGGTTGGGGACACACCCGATATTTCAGCCATCGACGGTGCCTGTCTCTGGCAGGACTTTCTGACGCCGGAACCCGGCGACCTGCAGTTTACGGCGCTGCCCTTCGACCATCCGCTTTATATCATGTATTCGTCCGGCACCACGGGCATGCCCAAGTGCATTGTGCACGGCGCCGGCGGCACGCTGTTGCAGCACCTGAAAGAACACCGGCTACATGCGGACATCAAGCCTGAAGACGTTCTGTTTTATTTCACGACCTGTGGCTGGATGATGTGGAACTGGCTGGTCTCAGGTTTGGCGAGCGGCGCTACCGTGGTGCTTTACGATGGCTCCCCCTTCGCAGGCGAGGGCCGTGTGCTGCTGGATGCAATTGATGCCGAGCGGATCAGCGTTTTCGGCACCAGTGCCAAATTCATCGCGGCGCTCGAGAAAGCGGGCCACCGGCCGCGGGAGACGCATGCGCTGACGAGTTTAAAGACCATCCTGTCGACCGGCTCACCACTGGCCCACGAGAGCTTTGAGTACGTCTATCGCGACTTTAAAAGCGATATCTGTGTGTCGAGTATCTCGGGCGGTACCGACATCGTTTCCTGCTTCGTCCTCGGCTGCCCCATCCTGCCGGTGTATTCCGGCGAGATACAGGCCCCTGGGCTTGGGATGGCGGTAGAGGTTTGGAACGAGCAGGGCGAAGCCGTATTGGAGGAAAAGGGTGAGTTGGTATGCGCCGCGCCCTTTCCCTGTGCGCCCATTGGCTTCTGGAGCGACCCGGGCGACAAGAAATTTCGCAGTGCCTATTTCGATAGCTGGCCAGGCGTCTGGGCGCACGGCGATTACGCTGAAGTGACATCCCACCGCGGCTTTATCATCCACGGGCGCTCTGATGCTGTTCTCAATCCAGGAGGCGTTCGCATCGGTACAGCAGAGATCTACCGGCAGGTAGAGAAGGTTGAGGCCGTTGTCGAGAGCATTGTAATTGGCCAGGAATGGGGCGACGACATACGGGTGGTGCTATTTGTGGTCTTGCGCCCGGGGCGATCGCTCGACGATGAACTGCGTCGAGAGATTTGTGCGACCGTGCGGTGCAATACCACGCCAAGGCACGTTCCAGCGCGTATTGTCCAGGTGGCTGATATTCCCCGCACGATCAGTGGAAAAATCGTCGAACTCGCGGTACGCAATGTGGTGCATGGTCGGCCTGTGAAGAACACGGATGCGCTGGCCAATCCCGAGGCGCTGGCCTTCTATCGTGACCTGCCGGAACTGGCCGATTGATGTATCATTGCCGCCCGCAACCTAGCCGGTAAAACACAGCGAGCCCATGAACGTCCAGCAGCAAGCCCTATACGACCGCCAAATAGCTACCTGGCTGTTAGTCTGTGCGGCCGTGATTTTTGGCATGATCTTGCTTGGCGGCGTAACGCGACTGACGGGCTCGGGCCTGTCCATGGTTGAGTGGCGCCCTCTGATGGGGATTATCCCGCCGCTGTCAGAGGCGGCATGGCTGGACGTGTTCGAGAAGTATAAGCAATACCCCGAATACCAGAAGGTAAATCTCGGCATGGACCTGGCCGGCTTCAAGGTTATTTTCATGTATGAATACCTGCACAGGGTGCTGGGACGCCTGATCGGTACGCTCTATTTTGTTCCCTTCGCGTATTTTCTCTGGAAGGGCATGGTGCGGCCTGACATGAAGGCACGCCTGTGGTTGCTCTTCGTGCTCGGCGGGCTGCAGGGGCTGCTCGGCTGGTATATGGTCAAGAGCGGTTTGGTAGATAACCCGCGCGTAAGCCAGTATCGCCTCACCTCGCATTTGGGCCTCGCGTTCGCGATATACGCCTACATGATTTGGCTCGCGCTGGATTTGCTCACGTCCCGCGGTGAGCGCACCGAGCTGCGCTGGGGCGGAATGGCTACCTGGTCTGCGATTCTGGTTGGCCTGGTGTACCTAATGATTCTGACCGGTGGGCTTGTGGCGGGAACCCGGGCGGGCTTTGCCTACAACACCTGGCCCCTAATGGGAACCAGCTTTATCCCCGATATGGTCTACAGCGGTGCCTCGGCCTGGCGAGATGCCTTTGAGGACATAACGACGATTCAGTTCAACCATCGTATGTTTGCGTATATTCTCAGCGCGATGATTGTGGCTACGGCGATCTCGGTGTACCGGAGCCGGTATGCCGGTGGGGCTCGACGAGCAGTGTCGCTGCTTTTGCTCGCGCTGGCGGGCCAGGTGGTCCTCGGTATCAGTACCCTCTTGCTGCATGTGCCGATTTCGCTGGCAGCCGCCCATCAGGGTGGTGCCGTTGTGCTGTTGAGCGCCGTCATCTACTTCGCGCACGTGATGTTACGCCACGCCGACGCCGTCAAAGAGGCGCTACCGGAACTGCGCCCGAGAATCGTCTGAGCGACGTCCGCCGCTTTCACGACGATCACCCGATACATCGAATCTTACAGAGCAACGGCGGTCTGCTCCGCCGCGGCGGTTGTAGCGCCTGCGCTCGGTGCCGGCATAGGGCTTGGGCGAGCAGTCGCGAGCAGCGAACGGGTCCGATGACGGTTCCTTGGATTCAAATGTGGCTGTTGTCATGGTTATGGCCCATCATTGATGTAGTAACTGATGTCCCTTGTACACATGATAGTTTGGATCAAAACTGATCGTTTTGCCTCCTGCTGAGACTCTGCGTTGGGCGCAGTGCCGTGGAATTGTGACAAATGTCACACACTCCGCCAGCTCGCAAGGCCTGCTGTGCGCGAAATTCATCGCCGTCACTTATCGTCCGGCTGTCGGTGACGCACTTATTGCTCCAGCCCGCAACACCCTCAAATACCCTGGGATCGGGCCTCTGGGCCGCCGTCATGGCGACGTCCTCAGCTGAACTGGTTCGACTCCGGCGCTTACGCTCAATTTAGAGCTAAATGAGGCGAAGTGGGGCATGTTTACGCAGATCAGGCTGTGACCAATACCGCAATAAGGCCGTGGTAATCACCGAGCAACTGTCATATGCTCGGTGGTCCGAAAAAATAGATAAGATTCAGCGGCTTAGAGGGAGACCCTCATGAGCCCCCTGACATCTTCAGTAGGAAGCCCGCACGCAACCCATGGATGCTCGTGTAGAAGACTCGCTGTTACAGTGCCTGTTAGCACTGTGCCGCTATCATGGGAATGCCTCAACGGCAGAGGCGTTGACTAGTGGTTTGCCGCTAGACGGCGGCATACTCACGCCATCGCTATTCGAACGCGCGGCGAGTCGGGTCGGGTTGGTTAGCAACCTCGTCAAAAAACCGCTTGAAGGACTCGACGAGGGCCTGCTGCCCGCCGTACTCCTGTACGAGGATTCCGGCGCCTGCCTGCTGATGGACTGGGTCGAGAAGGATGGGCAGGTGCTCGCCCGGGTGGTCTACCCCGAGATCAATGAATCGGTTTTGGAGGTGTCCGCAGCTGCGCTGGGTAGCCGCTACAGCGGCACAGCAATTGTCACTCGGTCGCGTTTCCAATTCGATCAGCGTGCGCCGGAAGATGGGGATTCCAAGCGCAAGCACTGGTTCTGGAGCATTGTCAGGCGCAACCTGCCATTGTACCGGGACGTGCTGATTGCATCGTTCTTTATCAACCTTTTCGCGCTAGCGCTGCCGATTTTTATCAGGCTGGTTTACGACCGCGTTTTGCCTAACCATGCGGTGGAGACACTATGGTTTCTGACCAGCGGAGTGATAATTTTCTTCATCGCAGAGGCAATCCTTAAGGGCATGCGAGCCTACTTTATCGACCTCGCGGCCCGCCGCGTCGACATCAGCGCCTCTTCCTTGATATTTGAGCACTCAATGGCCACCCGGATGGAGCACCGACCCAGTTCCGTGGGTGGCCAGGCTATGCGTATCAGGGGGTTTGAATCGGTAAGGGACTTCATCGCTTCCAGTTCTGTTACTGCGCTCGTCGATTTACCTTTTGCTGGACTGTTCCTTGGTGTGATGGCCTGGATAGCCTGGCAGATGGCCATCCCAGTTTTGATTGGCGTGTCGATCGTGCTGCTTTACGGCCTAGCAACACAGCGCAAACTTCGGGAACTCGCGGGTACTGCTTACCGAGCCGCGACAGTGCGTAACTCGACCCTGGTCGAAGGGCTGGCGGGGGTGGAGACGATCAAGGCTACGGGCGCTGAGCAAAGAATGCAGCGGAAGTGGGAAGAGACCGCCTCTTTTTCAGCCCATGTTACCCAGCAGCTAAGACTCGTCGCCAATTCTTCGGTGAATCTGACGGGCTGGGTTGAACATATGGTTCGTCTTTCCGTCGTTGTACTCGGTGCTTACCTAATTGCAGCAGGAGCTTTGAGCTTCGGCGGTTTAATCGCATGTGTGATTCTATCGGGCAGGGTAATGGGGCCATTTGGCAGAGTCGCTGCCTTGCTTGTCCAATATCAGAATTCTAGGGTGGCACTAAAGGGATTGGACGAGATGATGGAGGAGCCCACTGAGCGGCCGCCGGGTAAGCAGTTCCTGTCCCGAGACATGTTCCGTGGGGATATCGAGTTTAAACATGTCAGTTTTTCGTATCCTGATAGTCCTATTTCTTCATTGAACAACGTGTCGTTCAAGATAAAAGCGGGCGAGAAGGTTGCCATCCTCGGCAGGATCGGCTCCGGCAAATCGACCTTGCAAAAACTCTGCATGGGCCTTTACCAGCCTACATATGGGTCGATATTGATAGATGGTATAGACTTGAGGCAGCTGGATCCCGGTGAGTTCAGAAGCCGGGTCGGTTACGTCCCGCAGGACGTTGTGCTGTTCTACGGTTCGTTGCGAGAGAATCTTACTCTCGCTCACCCGGAAGTCTCGGATCAGGCCCTCGTGGACGCCGCTGAAACAAGCGGGTTGTTAGATTTTGTGAATCGCCATCCGCAGGGTTTCGATATGCTGGTAGGTGAGCGGGGCGATTCCCTGTCCGGCGGGCAACGCAAATCGGTAGCGCTGGCGAGGGCGATCGTGCACCAGCCAAATATACTATTCATGGACGAGCCTACTGGCTCAATGGATCATTCCACCGAGTCTCTGGTGAAGCGAAAGCTTACCGGTTATGTTGGGGGGCGCACCTGGTTAGTCGTCACCCACCGTAATTCAATACTCGAGATGGTCGATAGAATACTTGTCATTGATAACGGAGCGCTGGTTGCCGATGGCCCGAGAGATCAGGTTATCTCGGCTTTGCAGCAAGGTAAGATCGGTAAAGCACAGTGAACAAGCAAGCTGACATTGACGAAGCGCGAGCTTCACCTCAACGGTCCCGGGGGTTTGTGGATCGTGTTCTCAGTCCCTGGCTCTCGGAACCGACAGAGTCCAAAAGCCTGGAATGGGGTAGCGATACACACAGGGCGTACATAGAGCAACAGCCCATCCGAGCCAGAGCTGTGCTTTATTTCATTGCCATTTCATTTATTGTGCTCTTCGTGTGGTCTGCTATCGCCCAAATCGATGAAGTAACCAGAGGCCAAGCCAAAGTTATACCGTCCCGGCAGATTCAGGTGATTCAATCCCAGGACGGTGGCATTGTTAGCGAGATTCTTGTAACTGAGGGCGATATCGTTGATCAAGGCCAGTTGCTGATGCGGCTGGATCAGACCCGTTCACAGTCCACGTTCAGGGAAAACCTGTCCGAATGGCAGGCACTATCCGTCAAATCTGAGCGGCTACGAGCGTTAGCTGAGGGTACCGATTTTGTTGCGGATCCGGCTCTCATGGAAGCCATACCCAACGTTGTTGCACAAGAGATGGCGTTATTCGAGTCAGCCCGAGAGGAGGCCGACGTTGAACGACAGATTTTCGAGCAGCAACTTGTTCAGCGGCAGGAGGAGTTCAAGGAAATCTCCGCGAGAGAGAGGCAGTTGGCGATATCGCTTGATCTTGCACAGCAGGAAGCGGTTATTACGCGGCCCATGGTCTCCTCAGGTGCTGTGTCCCAGGTTGAGATACTGCGTTTGGAGCGAGAGGTGAATCAACTAGATGGTGAATTGGCGCAGGCGCGCGCTCAAATCAGCCGGATTCGATCATCCATTCAAGAGGCGGAAAGAAAAGTCGAGGAAGTAGAGTTCGAGTTCGAAAACGCAATACGTGAGGAGTTGGCGGCCACATTGACCCGAATGAACAGCTTACGTGAGGCTGGCGCGGGCCTTTCGCACAGGGTCAGTCAAAACGAGATTGCCTCGCCGGTGAATGGGACCATCAACCGGGTTCACTTTCACACAATTGGGGGGGTGGTTTTGCCAGGGAAAGAGATTCTGGAGATCGTGCCCGCTGATGACACCTTGCTACTGGAGGTGCAGATAAATCCAAAAGATATCGCCTTTCTGGTTCCTGGGCAGTCTGCTTTTGTGAAATTTACAGCTTACGACTTCGTGGTGTTTGGGGGACTCGACGGCCGTGTTGAGCGAATTGGCGCAGATACGATCATGGACCATGAGGGAAACCCTTACTACGCTGTCCGCGTTAGGACTCAGGAATCCGGAATTGGAGAAGGAATGCCAATCCTGCCGGGCATGATAGCTGACGTTGACATTCTGACTGGTCAAAAGAGTATACTCGCCTACCTCATGAAACCCGTGCTGCGAGCCAAGCAAGTGGCACTTACGGAGCGGTAGTGAATGGATAACTTTTTCATCACTAGAGCGGGTCGACTTCGGGAGCGGTGGAGAGAGGCGTTTCCTGACGCGTGTGTCGCTGAAACTGTGGCGGGTAGCCTGGATAACAAGCTCGTTTGGCTTGACGCGAGCTTCCTTGAGCGTCAGGAACTTGATGCCATGATCGAGAGGTGCACTGCGGCTGGCGCCAATGTGGTGGTATTGTCCCCTACGCCGGCTGAGGCCGACGCCGTTCGCGTGATGGCCCGAGGCGCCCGGGGCTACGCACACGTATTTACCCGGGCTGACACGTTGCGGCAAATCCCCATAGTCCTGGAGCGCGGTGGTGTGTGGCTGGAGCCGGGGTTGATGGCAAGCCTCCTCAGGATTACCGAACGGCTGCATGCTCTCTCGAGTGGACATAGCGGAGATCTCTCTTCGCTAACAGAGCGAGAGAAAGCGGTCGCACAATTGGTGGGAGGAGGAGCCAGCAACCGAGAGATTGCGCAAGATCTCGACATAACAGAAAGAACTGTCAAAGCTCACCTTACAGCGATCTTCGAGAAGCTTGAAGTTCGCGACCGGGTCCAGCTCGCAATCAGGGTTAGAGACTGCCTGAATTAGGGTTGTGTGAGGCAAGTCACACGGCTTTTTGAATTCCTGCCCCAAAGTACAATGTGCTTCTTCATTGACTGGCGTAGTATCAGAGGGTACTAGCCATAGATTTTTGTGCGCCATTTGGGTGCGCCCAGTCATTGCAAGGAGCCAGTCATGGCAGATGTCCTAGGAACTGTACAAGAAGTCACCGGCACACCTTATGTGCGCGGAGAAGATGGCCAACTCAGGGAGCTTCGCCCGGGGGATCAGCTTCTTGAAGGGCAAACTGTCGTAACACCCGATGGCAGTGGAATTGAGGTACAGCTGGTTGACGGCACGACACTGACTATTGCCGACTCCCCGGAAACCCTGATCACGCCAGAGCTTCTAGCTGAGGAGGCGACAGGCGCCGACGAAGCTGAGGTTTTGGATGAGTCCGTACAGCAGGTCCTGGCGGCCCTGGAAGAGGGAGCAGACCTTGGCGACGTGCTGCAGGAGACTGCA
This sequence comes from Pseudomonadota bacterium, assembly GCA_038748065.1. Classification (GTDB taxonomy): domain Bacteria; phylum Pseudomonadota; class Gammaproteobacteria; order Pseudomonadales; family Halieaceae; genus JBCDJG01. The sequence continues at coordinate 475 of JBCDJG010000081.1, read as the reverse complement.
GCGGGCCTCGGTGGTCTTGAGGGAGAAGGACACAGCTTCATTCGCTTGCTGCGCATCTTGGAAGAAGTCTCTGAGTTCCTAGGTCTGGGGCCGCTATCGGAAGCTGGACTAGCGGCTTTGTGGGAGCAGATTCCGTTCCTGGACGACGACCCTCTGTTCCTCGACGATGATCCTGAGCCTGGCCCAGAACCAGAAACCGAGCCGGAGCCTGAGCCCGAGCCGGAACCTGAGCCAGAGCCGGAACCTGAGCCCGAGCCGGAGCCCGAGCCCGAGCCGGAACCTGAGCCCGAGCCAGAGCCGGAGCCAGAGCCCGAGCCCGAGCCAGAGCCCGAGCCCGAGCCAGAGCCAGAGCCGGAACCTGAGCCCGAGCCGGAACCTGAGCCCGAGCCCGAGCCGGAGCCAGAGCCAGAGCAAGAGACTGAGCCAGAGCCAGAGCCAGAGCCAGAGAGCGAGCCAGAGCGAGAGCCGGAGCCAG
>JBCDJG010000080.1:0-16929 GCA_038748065.1 Pseudomonadota bacterium | reverse complement strand
CTTCGAAGGTCGAGTCCGGATCCACGAACTGCCACTGCGTGGATAGGTATTCTGCTAGATCTGCTGATACTTCAGTCCCGTTTTTCAAATAAAGGTTGTAAGGGAGAGACTCTGGATCGAGAAACTTTGATAGGATCCGCTCGTTTTGAGGAATACTCCTTTCTGCCAACGTTAGAAATTGTTCGAATGTCAAACTGAAGACATCGACCCGCTTAGATTCCCAATAGTTGACTTCTACTTGTTCTATATTGGGCCTAACAAGGGCGAATCGAGGTCTGCTGATGGAATCATCAGATAGGCGAAAGAGCAGTTGGAAGATATGAGGGTCAGAGATATCGTATCCGACAAATACTATCGGATAAGTTCGCCCCCACTCTCCAATTGTTTGAAATAGATATTGTCGATTCTCTCTGTACATTGCGTATTCTTCTGACGCGAGTATCAGCGGAAGCGATTGGTCCCGAATAGCGGTAACGCATCCGTGTATTTTCAATAGTGGCAGCGCCCCTTTCCGAGATTCTGCTTCGAGTTCTCCTCCTTCGCGCAACACTATGCCCAGATCCTGGATTCTTCGCTCGTTTAGTCTGTATGCTTCTTCAACAATAGTGTCGAAGTTGGTTGTAACTATCGCTCGCCACTTAAAGTCGGCGATCTTCTGATGGAAGACCGCTGGTACTAAGCCCGCGAAGCACTCGCGGACTTTTCCTCGAAATGCGTTCTCGCCAGCTTGCTCCCTGGCGATTGCAGCGACTCTAGCTAGCGGTGCGTCCTTCATTTGGCCACCCAAAAACACGTCGCTGAGTTGGTCGCGAAGCTGGTCTCCTGTCAACGGAGGTCTGCCCTCGGAATCAAGCCCGCCGATCGAAGCCCCGGCTCCCAAGAAGAGTATTGCCTGTCCCTTCGCAATCTGCCCGCGCAAATACGGACTTAGTTCAGTTGCCATTTGACGTTTCCTTTGTCTAAGTCAGAGGACTAGTGGGAGATTCTAGCAGCCCTCAACAATCCTTGAAGCTGCCGCCAGTTCGGTGACTAGGGCTTTCCAGTTGCTCTTCTAACACTATCTTAGAACTATCCGAGACTTTGAGTTTGTCCTCTTCCAAGAAATAGAGTGCCTGGCGACGGTTGAAGTCTGTAAGGCCAAGTCCTCATTTACCATCACTTGATAGGGATTCGGCTCCAGTATTCCTGTTTCACCTTGCCGCTATGTATTACGTTTGGTGGATCCAGGTCACATCGTGTGTAATCCATTGCCGCCAATCGAGCTCCAACTTGGAGAGTCCCCCGGGATATGCCCTACCTAACGCAGTAACTAAGTCGAAATCTTTGCAAAAATTCTCTTCTGATGCCTCGACTACATCCTTGAGCGCGTACATCCCTGGTGCGCCCTCCATCAAGAAGTGTATTAGCGACCAAGCGATTGCATAGTTAAGCGACCTTTGTGGCCCGTGCCACGCCTTTCTATCCAAGGCTAAATACTCTCTGAGATCTGGCAGTCTCTCGCGCCTGAGCGTGTCCAGGTGTGCTTGATTGGGGGGTATAGTGCCCTTCTGCCACTCAACACTCATGGTCTCGAAGTACTCAGCCAGGCCCTCGGTTAGCCACACTGGAGTGGGCCCTAGGTGTGTTGTTGTGATTAAGTGTGAAATCTCGTGTCGGGCTGTTCTCAAGGCTTGGTCTGGGTTGCCTTCCTCATACTTCACGTATGCCCAGTTAGTGTTGGGGCTGTAAAAGCCGTATGAAGGAGGTCCCCCGGGCCACGCCTTCTCTCGGACAGCCTTGTATCTGCCAGGGCCGCCGATAAACCTCAACGATATTTCTGCTCTTCGGAGCTTCTCTCCGCCTAAGAAGAAGTGCCACGTGTCGAATATCCGCTTGGAGCTGGCGATCAGCTTTCCTTCAAAATCCGGCGGGATATCTGCGCCATCGGCCTCAACGTGATAGGTAAAGTCTGTCTTTTCCCCGTAGTTGTTGATGACTGCTGCGATTCGGTTTGTAGGCGGCGTATCGGATAAATGCGTTTGTCCATTTTCATCCTCCCACTGGTAGTAAACCGTAGTGCTAAGGTCTTCCTCCGGGAGTGCTCTGGGGCGGGTGCAAACTTCGCGATCCCTGGCTGTGTGGCCCAGTGCGGCTGGCATTGGAGCTCGAATGTCGGCTGGTTGCTTGTTTTGTGAATGGAGGGTTTGTTGCGCAGTTACGGGCCGCTGTGGGGCTGGCGCAGGCGCATCGTGTTTGGGTTGGGGTTCTACTGCGGGAATCTGTTCTTGATTTAATGAGATATCAGCAAAATCTGGTAGCCACTTAGCAGAGGTGCCGCCCGCTAGCTCCGCGGCTATCAGGTATCCGATTACCGCTACGAGTGCGAATAGTATCCAGTACTTGAGTCCGTCCAAGCTGGTCCCTTCAGCTGAATGCTGCTTGATCTACTTCTAACGAGCTTATACTGGCGGTTTGTTAAAGAGCGAATTTAGCCTTCCATTTTGTGACGGCGTCCCGTTTTCGCGACAAGAGCGGGCTCATGAACTCGTCGTAGAACAGCTACCCCAAAATCACTCCAACCAAAGCCCCCCCCACCTTATGCACACTAGCCGGATTCTGCCCGGTAATCACCCGCTCGCTCTCCACCACATACTCCCCCCAGGGCTGCACCTTGCTGAAGCCTTTGGCGCCTCGGGTCAGCGCTTCTTCCAGCAGGAAGGGGATGTCGTTGATGGTGCCGTAATCCACCTCTTCCTCGCGGGTGAAGCTCGTCACGGTGTGGTCGGCCAGCAGCTTCTCGCCGCTGGGTAGGGTGATGGGGAGCAGGGCGGCTGGGCCATGGCATACGGCGGCGATGACGCCGCCGCTGGCGTAGTGTTCGCCGGCCATTTTGCCGAAGGTCTCATCGGTGGCGAGGTCGGAGAGTAAGCCGAAGCCGCCGGGGTAGAAGATGGCGTCGTAGTCGGCGATGTTTACCTCGCTGGCTGGCATCGTGTTGTTGATGCGCTGGGTGAAGGCTTCATCTGTCAGCACGGCGGCGTTCACGGGGTCATCGTCGATATCCGTGCCGTAGAGCGGCGCGGCGCCGCCTTTGATGGAGGCGATGTCATAGCCCACGCTTGCCTCGTTCAGCACATCCACCACGTGGGTCAGCTCGGGGGCGTAGGTGCCGTTGGCCTGATCGGTGTCTCCCAGGGTGGCGTGGTTGGTTACAACAATCAGGATCTTTTTCATGGCGTTCTCAGCGGGCTGATAGGGTGGCATGTTGTAGTGCTATACCCCGTGGGGCGGGTGGTGGATCATCGCGGGTAACGATATCACGTAGGCAGGCAGTCCTTCCGCAGGTTTTCGATCTACGCCAGGCCCGTGGTGTGCAGGCGAGTGATATGGCGCTCTGTGGTCTCGCCGGCGTCAGGGTAGGCCTCGATGGCCTGCTCAAGAGCGGCTTCGCGCAGGATGCGCAGAGAGGGTTGTGTTTAAGTTAGACGCGGTGTGGGGGGGCGCCATCAGCATCGGTGCCCGTTATAGCCGGCGTGTTCCCTTCACCGTTAGGCTTAGAATTTAGACGCTGGCTTTGCGACCTTGAGGATGCCGTTGTTACCAAACCTCAGCTCCCAACTCCTTCTGCTAAACTCGTAGATCCAAACCGAACCTTGCCTGTAGGTTGGCTCGCCGCACTTCTTTAGCACTTCATACATCGTGGGGCCATGACGACCTCCATCCTGAATCACGTAACTGCCACATCGCATCGCCCAGCTTTGAGAAGCGAATAGCAGCAGTATGAGCGCAATCGCCGACTTGGTGGTGGCCATTGGTGCCATATCAGTTTCCTCCCGGTCGTGTTACTTGAAGATCAGTCAGTAGCAATACCCCGTTGTTGATGACCATATCCTCAACGTCGATACCCGGCTGGATGAGAACATTCATAGGTGACCTTACGATTAGCGGGCTCTGCCCGGCAGCGCCTTCGAACTGACCGGTGCCACCCGTGATTGTGAAGGTGCCTTTACAAGAGCCAGCAAATCCGCGACAGCTATGCTCAGCAAAAGCCGTGTTGTCAGGATCTTGAACAAGTACGCAATTGCCCTGCGCATCGCCTTCTTGCGACTCCAGCTTCAGTAGCTGGATAACGGTGCATTCCACGAAAGCTTCGTCCAGTTCACCCTCAGAGCTCTCAATATAGAGAATGCCTTGTATCACTCCTAAAAATTGGGATTGATCGGGGCTGATCTGCAGCATTTTGCCATGGCCATTCCAGCTCATTGCAGCTCTTAAGGACGCACTTTCAGCACTGGCCAAATGAGACAGAGGTAGCAATGCGCTACAGGCAAAGAGCAAGACAAACTTGAACCGCTTGGCTGATTGGAGAGCGATTCGAGGTCTAAAACCGTGTTGGATCAATTTCCTCATAAATACGACGCCAAAAGCAGGAGAAGACAAAAGCAGTGTCAGGCTAACTCTACATTATGGCCTTCGCAACGAGCCTTCAGCGCACAGCCTGTTGCAAAAATGCGGCAGTGTAATCGCGAGTGGTCGGGTGATAATGATGAGTTGAGCCGCTGCCGAGTTGGCAAAAACCCCTATATTGGCATTCGGACAAGCGACCCGAAGTTGACGGCAGTCGCAATAAGGAATGAGGGACGAAGCGAACCATGGAGCATCCGAGTGAACAGCGCAGCTGGACCGTGATAACAGGGTCTACGGGAGGAATAGCGACTGAGATCGTAAAGATACTGGCTAAACGAGGTGATGCACTTGTTCTGGTTAACCGCGGCGAATCCAGAGCAAAGGCGCAGCGCGATGATATTCTCAAAGCCTACCCTGAGCTGCCGATTGAACTGGTGATGGCCGACTTTATGGACACCACTCAGCTCTCTGCTGCCAGCGAAAAAATCCTTGCGCTGCCGGGACGCATCGACGCACTGTATAACAACTCGGGTGTGCTTACCGGGGAAAAGGTCCTTAGCGCCCAGGGGTTTGAATCCCACTTTGCGGTCAATACATTGGCACCTTTCATTCTTATCCGAGGCCTCGCCGATAAAATGGCGCGCCCTGAAGGCGAGACACCCGGCATGATCGTTAATTTCTCATCGAGCGCGGTCAAGGGGCTAAAAACACTTGATTTGGAGAACCTTACTAACCCGGAAACAGTCGGTGGTTTGATGACGACCTATGCACAAACAAAACTGGCGGTAACTGCTCTGGCCCCGGCACTTGCTGACGAATTGAAGCAAAAGAATATCTACATACGCGCCATCGATCCCGGCGCCACCCGGTCCAAGATGACGACGGGCGGCAATTCAGGGATGCCAAAGGTCATTGCATGGCTTGCCCCGCTTGTATTTGCTGCCGCAGACCGCCAGGCGGCAAAGATAGTGGATAGCGCGGCCCCGGATGCGCATGGGGGCCGTACTGGAATATTTGTCGCAAATCGTAAGGAAAGGGCTATGCCCGCACCGGCAAATGATCAAAAAACACGCGAGGCCCTGGTGTCGCTTCTGGCTCAAGCAGTCAAAGCGTGAACGTGCTTTGGATGCTTAGACTAGTTCGCGGAGTACACTTGGCAGCGGGTGGTTGGCAAGCCTAATCGACAGTCAACTCTGGGTGGCGATTGCTCTTGATACACCGTGTGAAATTTTGGATCGAATCAGTACGGTGCGTATTACCATGCGTCACCAGCCAGATATTCTCATTGAAGAATTCGGGTAGAGGTACAAGCTGCACAAGCTCTTGATGGAGGTAGCCCGCCCAGTCAGGCAAAATGCCGATTCCCACCCCATGCAAAATCGCTTCCAGGCCAACGTCAAGCCCAGCCGTCCGCACGCGGATATTATTCTGTGGGAAAACCCGATCGATCCAGGCGGAAAATGGCCTCTTGGCTTGTAAGGGTGGCGCTATGAAAACATGCTCTTGCGCCTGGTCGAGCGATGTCAGCGTGCCCAGTCTATTGATATAGGAGGGATGGGCATATAAGCCCAGGCCGAAACTACAGTACTTCTGTACAACATATTCCGCATCGTTGGGCTTTTGTCCGACTCTGAGCGCAACGTGGGCCTCCCCGATGTCAAGACGCGCTAACTCTTCGGTGCTGTGAATTTCTATCAAGGTATCACTCTGCGACTCGGAAAACTCGCGTATCGCAGGCATGACCAGGGGAACGATGGCAGAGATAGTGGATACGATGATGCGCTGGTTTAGCCGCCTGGCTTCCGCCGCTGATTTTCCTACAACGCCGTCTAGAAGCCTGTCGACCTGGCTGGCAATACGAAGCGCTTCAATCCCTGATTCTGTTGCGCTGTAGCCTTTGGAGCTTCGATAGAATACCGGCGCGCCAAGCGCGGCATCAAGCGCATCAATGTGGCGAATGATCGTTGCTCGATGAATACCCAATGCCTCTGCCGCAGCACTGACTGTGCCCAGCTTGTGCACGTACAGCGCTGTACGCATCTCGTCCCACTGTTTCACCCCTTTAACTCCTACTCAAATCCTGAAACATGTTCCACGGAGTCCGATTTTACTTAACTCAAAAGGCTGCGTTGCCGCAAAAACGCGCATACCTCCGCAGATTGAGTACAGCAGGACACCTAATGAATTAGCTAGTGTTAGACACAGAGAGAGGCCGTTCGATCCATTATGAGGTCGTTGAATTTGTTTTACTCTGAGCAAGCAGGGGTGTTTGTCTCGAACCTGTCCCGCAAGACTACAAGCAGTGATAACGAAGCTCGAGCAGCAGGCAACCGAAGCTCAATCGATGCACTGTTTTGTCCGCTACGGCACTTCGCGGCGTTCGCTGCTGCGGCACTGTTGTCTGCCTGTACCGCCGTGGGGCCAGACTACGTAACGCCAAACGCACCCGTCGCTGAAGACTGGCATTCAATCGCCAATAAGCCTGATACCTTGCTAAGCGATAAGACGAAGGTAAGCGGCAAGACGAACGAAACTAGCGACAGCGAGTGGTGGACGAGCTTTAACGACCCGGTGCTCGACGAACTCGTGAATCTGGCTCGAAGCCAGAACCTGTCGCTACAGGTGGCGGGCTTGCGCGTGCTCGAGGCTCGTGCCGAGCTGGGAATTGCCGTCGGCAATCTCTACCCGCAATCGCAGCGAACGCGTGGTGGTGTCACCCAAGTCGACATCAGCGAGAACCAGGCGAATTTCACCCCGGGCTTTCTTGACACGTCGTACCGGGAAGCCGACCTGGGTTTCGACATTGCCTGGGAATTGGATTTCTGGGGCCGCTTCCGGCGTGCTATCGAAGCGGCGGATGCCTCGTTGCTCTCAGAAGTGGCGGGCTACGACGACGTATTGGTCACACTGGCTGCTGATGTCGCTACCACCTATGTGCTGATCCGAACATTCGAGGAGCGCCTGCAGCTTGCGCAGAGCAATGTAGATATTCAGGCTCGGTCGCTGCAGATCGCGGAAGTGCGGTTTCGTAACGACCTGACGACGGAGCTGGATGTGCAGCAGGCACGCAGCCTGCTCGCAAATACGCAAGCCACGCTGCCCTCGCTCGAGCTCGGACTGCGGCAGACGCAACACGCGCTCAGCGTCTTACTGGGTCTGCCGCCCTCGGACCTGGCTGGTTACCTCACGCGCGGCCCGACGGCCATTCCGATTGCGCCAGACCAGCTTGCGCTGGGTATGCCCGCCGATTTACTTCGCCGCCGACCTGATATCCGCCAGGCAGAGCGCCTCGCGGCGGCCCAGAGTGCCGCCATTGGTCTGACTAAAGCCGACCTCTATCCGGCTTTTTCCCTTACCGGTAATGTCGGGCTTCGGGCCGGGGACACCGCAGGTAGCAGCCTCGGCGACCTGTTCGATTCAGACAGCCTCGAGGCAAGCTACGGGCCGTCCTTTTCCTGGAACATCCTTAACTATGGGCAGATCAAGAACGCCGTGCGCGCGGAAGATGCGCTGTTTCAGCAAGCCGTCCTCAGCTATCAGGAAACCGTGCTGCGAGCCGCCCAAGAGGTAGAAGACGCCGTTGTCTCCTTCACGCGAAATCGTCAGCGGGTGGGCTTCCTCTCAACGAGCGTCCTGGCGGCAGAACGCTCCGTTGAGCTAGCGCTCGTGCAGTATCGTGATGGCACCGCCGACTACACTCGCGTACTCGACACTCAGGAGTCCCTTGTCTCGCAGCAGGACAGTTTTACAGAAGCCAGGGGCGATGTAGTGAGCAGCCTTATCGATGCCTACCGGGCTCTCGGAGGCGGTTGGCAGAGTTACCCGCAGGCCGGCTTTGTCTCTGACAAGCTGCGCGAGACCATGACAGAGCGCACGGACTGGGGTGACTTGCTCGAGCCCGACGCTACAGCGTCGCCCACAGAGTCAAAGCTTCGCGCCCCTGATTGGTGATGCCCTCCCGGAGATTCGCTATGCCGACTATTAGCAAGACCCTAGCACTTGGCGCCATTGCTCTACTGGTCGCCGCCTGCGAGCAGGAAGCGCCACCGGTGCCCGAGGTCGTGCGCCCGGTAAAAGCAATCCAGGTCATCAGTAACGAGGCTCTTTACCGCAGAAGCTTCCCGGGGCGGGCCCAGGCGATCCAGGAGGTCGATCTGTCTTTCCGGGTGAGCGGGCCTCTCGTGGATTTACCGGTCAAGATAGGTGATGTGGTTTCGGCCGGCGATCTGGTCGCGCAGATCGATGGCCGTGACTACGAGGTGAGTATGCGAGAGGCGCTAGGCAACCTGAGTGAAGCGGAAGCCGCATTGCGTAGGGCCAGCGCCGATCTCGACCGACTGCTGGCCGTCATGGCGGAGGACCCGGGCGCAACCAGCCAGGCCGCAGTAGACGAGGCTCGGGAAGCGCGCGACCGTGCAAGAGCAAATGTTGCCACAACGACAGCGTCCCTCAATTCCACCGAAGATAACCTCGATGACACGTTCCTGCGTGCACCTTTTGACGGCACCGTTGTAGCGACTTACGTGGAGAACTTTGAGGAGGTGCTCGCCAAGCAAGCGGTGCTGCGGATTGTCGATGATCGGCAGCTCGAGATCGTTATTGGTATTCCTGAGTCCCTGATCAGCGTGGCGGGCCAGGCGCGCAATCTCCGGGCCATATTCGATGCGTTTCCGGATCGTCCGCTGCCGGCCGCGATTACCGAAATCGGCACTGAGGCCTCCGAAACGACGAGAACCTATCCCGTTACCGTCACCATAGAGCAGCCCTCTGAATTCCGCGTGCTGCCGGGCATGGCGGGTCAGGTTGTCGGCGATCCGCCAGACGGTGCGGAGGGGATCGGGCTTGTTGTACCCATCTCAGCACTTTTTTCTGAAGAGCAAAACAGCCTGGTGTGGGTGATAGAGGAATCTACCGGGCTCGTCAGCAAGCGCGCCGTGGTTCTGGGTGAGCCAACTGAAGATGGGCAGACCATCGCCAATGGTATTAACGAGGGTGAGTGGGTGGTCACCGCGGGGGTGAGCTTTCTCTTCGAAGGACAGCAGGTCCGTATTCTCAGCGAAACAGGGGAATAAGCGCCATGTCTGTCACAGAAACTGCTGTTCGCAACCGGGCTGTTACCTACTTTACGGCCGTGGTGCTGATGGCGGCAGGCTTTGCCAGCTTCTTTCAGCTAGGACAGCTGGAAGACCCGGACTTCACGATCAAAACCGCCAAAGTGACCACCCTCTACCCCGGCGCAAGCGCCGAGGAGGTGGAGCTGGAGGTCACTGATCGCATCGAGCTGGAGCTTCAACAGCTTAAGCAGCTTGATAACATTGAGTCGCTGTCCATGCCGGGCGTGTCCATTGTTACGGTCAACATCAAGCCAAGCTTTACCAGCGACACGATTCCGCAGGTGTTCGATGAACTTCGGCGCAAGGTAGACGATGTACAAAGTGATCTCCCACCGAGCGTGGTCGCTTCTTCCATCAATGATGAATTCGGCGATGTGTACGGCCATGTAATCGCCCTGGTGGGTGACGGCTACAGCTATGCAGAACTAGAAGAATATGCCAAGCAGCTGAAACGAGAACTATCCCTTACCGAGGGCGTGGCCAAGGTCGATTTCTGGGGCACCCAGGAGGAGGTGGTGTTTCTCGAGGTCTCGGAAAGCCGCCTCAGTCAAATGGGCATCAGCGAAAATACCTTCGAACAGACGCTGGCGAACCAGAACGCCATCGTCGATGCCGGCAACATCGACATGCAGGACAGGCGCATTCGTATTGCACCGACCGGTGATTTTGATTCCGTCGAGGACATCGCCAGCCTCACGATCACACCCAGCGCGACAGATCGCGCATCCAGGTCCGGCGCCTCGGAACTCGTCCGCATACGCGATTTGGCTGATGTTCGCCGCAGCTACGAAGACCCGCCCAGCACGCTGCTGCGCTTCAATGGTCGGCCGGCCATTGCCCTGTCGATTAGCAATATCCCCGGAGTCAATGTGGTCAATATGGGGGAGCGCATCGATGCACGTCTTAAGGAGCTGACACCGACCTTGCCCGTGGGTATCGAAGTAGACAGGGTACACTGGCAGTCAGACGTCATTTCCGATTCGGTGAACGGCTTTCTTGAGAGTTTTGCCCAGGCCGTGGCCATCGTGATTCTGGTCATTACGGTCGGTATGGGCTGGCGCCTGGCGATAGTGATTGGGCTGGCGTTGATCGGAACCATCCTTGGCTCCTTCCTTCTAATGAATCTGTTCGGTATCGACCTGCAGCGAATGTCTCTGGGTGCGCTGATCATTGCCCTCGGTATGATGGTGGACAATGCCATCGTGGTGGCGGATGGCTTTTCTGTGCGCCTTAAACAAGGCGCAGAACGCACCCAGGCAGCTATCGAATCAGCGTCTGTGCCTTCTATGCCGCTGTTAGGCTCCACGCTGGTCGCCGTCATGGCCTTCTATCCCATAGCCGCGTCGGATGAAAACGCCGGGGAGTACTGTGCCTCGCTGTTCAGCGTGGTCGCGATCTCGTTGCTCATGAGCTGGCTGATTTCCGTCACACTGACGCCGCTCCAGTGCATGGACATGCTGCCGGACCCAGACCCGGAGGAAACCGGCGGCGAATCCTTCAGCAGCCCGCTCTACCGGCGCTTTCAGGGTATTGTGGAGGGCGCTGTTCGTTTTCGCTTCCTCACCGTAACAGCCATGGTGGCACTGTTGGTGGCCGCTATGCTGGCCTTCACCGGCGTGAAGCAATTGTTCTTTCCCGATTCTTCCATGAGTAAGTTCATGATCGACGTGTGGCAGGTTCAGGGCACGCGAGTTGAGAAAACGTCCGGCGATATTGCCCTGATCGAAGAGCGGCTGCTAGGCGATGAGCGCGTCGCCAACGTGAGTGCGTTCATCGGTGCGGGGCCGCCCCGTTTCTACTTGCCTGTGGAGCCCGAGGGCCAGTCCTCGGCTTATGGCCAGGTGATTGTAAATGTCCACAACCCCAAAGACATCGACGCGCTGATTGACGAACTGACGCCCTGGCTGTCGGAGACGCTCCCGGATGCTCTGGTCCCGGTCCGCAAGTATGGGGTGGGCCCCTCGGATTCCTGGAAGTTCGAGCTCAGAATTAGCGGGCCGGCCGTTGCCGATCCGCAGGTGCTGCGTGGCCTTGCGGACGAGGTGCTGGGTATCCTGCGCACCTCACCTCTGGCCGGTGTTATGCAGACCGACTGGCGCCAGCGCACTCCCGCGCTGGCGCCACTGTACAGTGAGCTTCAGGGCCGCACGACCGGCGTTACGCGCGAAAACCTGGCGGACGCCACCAAGCGCGCCTATGACGGACGTCAAGTTGGTACCTATCGAGAGGCGGACAAGCTGATACCGATCAAGTTGCGCAGCGTCGAAGCTGAGCGTGCTCAGGTTGGCAATCTAGGCGCTTTGCAGCTTCAGCCGGACAACACAACGGATTCGCTGCCCTTGGCTCAGGTTACCGAAGGTATCCTCACCGTTTGGGAAGACCCGATCATCGGGCGCCGGGATCGTAGGCGGACCATCACCGTGCAGGCAAATCCCGTTGCGGGCGTGACCTTACCCTCTCTGCGCCAATCCGTAGCGGCGGAAATCGCCGTGCTGGATCTACCGCCGGGCTACCGCATGGAATGGGGCGGTGAAACGGAGAGCACGGAGGACTCACAGGCCTCACTTATCCCCGGCGTCGTTCCGGCCGTCATCGTCATGGCGCTTATCGTCGTCGCGCTGTTCAATGCCTACCGCCCACCGCTCATTATCTTGTGTGCGCTGCCCTTTATTGTCATTGGCATCAGCTTTGGACTGCTGTTGTCCGGTGCCGCCTTCGGCTTTGTCGCGCTGCTTGGCGCGATGAGTCTGGTAGGCATGATGATCAAGAACTCGATTGTGCTCCTTGACCAGGTGGACATTTACCTCGAGCAAGGCCTTGAACGCTATGACGCACTTATTATGGCCACCCTGTCCCGCCTGAGCCCCGTCGTGCTCACCGCCGCGACCACCGTACTTGGTGTCATACCCCTGCTGGCCGATGGTTTCTGGACCGGGCTGGCCGTTACCATCATGGGCGGGCTCAGCTTCGCGACGGTGGTCACTATGGTGTTCGTGCCGGTTCTCTATGCGACGTTCTATCGGCTGGATGGCGCGCCCGTTGGCCCTGTTGAAGACACCCCCCAGGCAGACATCGGAGCTGTGGCTGAAAGCGGGTGATCCGCCTCAATTCATCAGGCCACTGCAAATTGGAGGCTAGCCCCGGCTGCTGGCTGGACTTCTGCGGCGGCATTCCGGCCCTGCGAGGCAGGCGATGGCTCATCGCGTGTCACGATATCAACTGGGCAGGCAAGCCTGGCGCAAGTTGTTGATCTGTGCCAAGCCCATGGTACGCAGGCGGGTGATGTTGCGCTCGGGGATCTCGCCAGTGTCGCCATAGGTGTCGATGGCCTGCTCGAGGTCGGCCTCACGCAGGATGTGCAGGGTGGGGTAGGGCGTGCGGTTGGTGTAGTTCTCTGCTGCATCCGCTGCCGTGCCCTCAAAGCGGTAGTTCGGGTGAAAGCCGGCTATCTGGAACACGCCGTTGTAGCCCAGGGAATCCAGCAGTCCGTTGGCAAGGTTCAGGCCGTCCAGGTAGTCATCAAAGTCCTGCAGGCAGTCGGGGTGGATCAGCATTGTGGTGGCAATGGCATCGTCTTGTTCGAGCTTTAGCAGCTCTTCGTGCAAATCGTGGAGCAGGCCCTCCAGCGAATCGGCCTGGCTTACGCTGAAGCGCACACGGCCGGCTTGTAGTTCCTTGTTGGCGAAGGGACACAGGTTGAGGCCAACGGCAAACTCCTGCACCCAGCGCCGGGTGGCCTGTACTACTTCATTAAGCTGCTGCTCATCGGCGCTAGCCGACGCGCGGGGTGCCGATGAAGTCGAGCTTTCCTATATGCACGCCTGCGATGCGCAGCAGCGTGTAGGTAGTCGTCGCATGAAAGTAGAAATTCGGCTTGGAGAAGCTCTCGATAAAGTTAACCGCTGTGAATGGCAATTCGAGCGAGCCGGCTTTGAACTCCAGGGTTTTGTCAGCCAGGGCGTTCACGGCGTCGGGCTCGTAATCGCGCAGCGCCTGGGCCGCCTCGCTGACGTGGGCTTGCAGGCCCGCGTAGTCCATGTCGGGAACGCTGGGCGGCGGCCCGAACTGGCCCGCCTCGATGCCGCGGATAGCGCCAAGGGAGTGGTGCGCCACCGAGCGAATCTGAAAGCTCAGGGGCAGCATGTCGTGGGCCAGGCGGTGGTTCACCATCTCATTCGGGGCTTTCAGGCTCTCGGCGCCTTTTTCAAGAATGCTGGAAACGGCATCCAGCGTCTGCAGGTAGCTGGTGATGCTGAGGTCGTAAAAACTGAGGTCCATAACAGAGACTCCGGTAGCCAGGTTGGGTTGGGCAGTGTACTGCATCTGCATGGGCCCGCCACCTTGCCTGAGCTGACCTGGCCTTACCTGAGCTGGCCTTACCCGGCCTGAACTAGCCCGGCCTGGCCTGGCCATAGCCCTTGCATCGGAGGCGGCGTAAACTAGGCGGCCTTTCAGCCTGCCACCAGGAGCCCCCATGCCAGACATCCTCTATCGCAGTGCCTTTACGCTGGCCCGCGACATCAAAGCGCAGCGCCTGAGCGCTAGCGAGGTGCTTGAGTTTTTCCTTGATCGCGTTGAGCGCTTCAACCCGGGTTTGAATGCGGTGGTGGCCTTTGATCTGGAGCGGGCCCGGAAGCGGGCGAAGGCGGCAGATGCTGCGGCAGCCTCAGGCGATGATTGGGGCCCGCTGCACGGAGTGCCCTTAACCATCAAGGATGCCTTCTGCACCGAGGGCCTGGTCACCGTGGGCGGTATTCCGGAGTGCCGCGAGAACATTCCTCGCGCCAATGCCCTGGCGGTGCAAAAGTATGTGGATGCCGGCGCCATCATCTTTGGTAAAACCAACGTGCCCCTGATGAGCGCCGATCTGCAGAGCTATAACGAGGTGTATGGCACCACCAACAACCCCTGGAATACGGATCACACCTGCGGCGGTTCTTCCGGCGGGGCGGGTGCGGCGGTGGCCGCTGGGCTCACGCCGCTGGAACTGGGTAGCGACATCGGCGGCTCCATTCGCACGCCCAGCCACTTCAATGGCGTGTTCGGGCACAAGCCCAGCTATGGCATCGTCTCGCAGCGTGGGCACTTGCCGCCGGGCGAGGGCACACTGAGCGAGGCGGATCTCTCCGTCGTCGGGCCTATTGGTACCAGTGTGGATGATCTGGAGCAGGCGCTCGACCTGTTGGTCGGCCTCAATCCTGAAGAGGCCGTGGCCTACCGTATCGAGCTGCCACCCGCGCCCAAGGCGTCATTGGCCAACATGCGAATCGCCGTCTGGGCAGATGACGACTTTTGCCCGGTCGACAGCGAAATTCGTGAGGCGATTCTCCGCACGGGTGAGGCGCTGGCTGCTGCGGGCGCGAGTGTGGATTTTGAGGCGCGGCCGGCGATCAATCTCGAAGACAACCTGAGCAACTACGGCTTTATGTTATCTGCCGCTATCGGTGGGGGTATGCCCGATGCAGTTTTTGAGGCGATGAAGGAGCTATCAGCCGCGAGCGATCCGGCGGACGAGAGCTTTGTGATGCAGCAGGCCCGCGGCATTGCGGCGCACCAGCGTGACTGGGTGCGGCAGATGGAAAAGCGCCAGCACCTCAAGGCGGCCTGGGCGGCGTTTTTCAAAGATTACGATGCGGTGCTGTGCCCCTGTGCCTTTGTCACCGCTTTTCCTCACAACCAGGAGGGCAGCCAGTTTGAGCGCACGCTCACGGTCAATGGCGAGCAGCGGCCCTACCTCGATATTCTCGGCTGGGCTGGGCTCACCCTGAACGCCGAGCTGCCAGCCACGGCGGTGCCCGTGGCGCTTTCCAGTGAGGGCTTACCCATTGGTGTGCAGGTGGTCGCGGATTACTTGCAGGATAAAACCGCCCTGGCGGTTGCGCGGCAGATTACTGCGGTGCTCGATTTTGTGCCGCACCCGCCGGGTTACGAAGCGTAAGGGTAGTTCCTGAGAGTATTCGTGAGACGGCTGTCAGCCTGCCGCCTCCGGAAATAAGCCGGGCATCCATCGCCCAGCAAGTCTGGCCGGGAAAGCAACGTGTAATGGTTCAGTGCCTGGCCCTGGCCATCTAGCGGGCGGTGAGTAATCCCTACGATGCGCCGCAGGCCAGATCAAGGTTGCAGGATTCGCCCGGCGCGAGCACCGTGCCTATTGAGCAGGGGGGTGGTCCTGCGCCGTGTCTAAGAATTATGCAGCCGCCATCGGTTGTAATGCTCGAAATCCGCTGCGTTAGCTCCGTGCCGTTCACGATCATGTAGGCGCCGCTACTGTTGGAGATGTCGATCACGCTGTCCTGATCGTCGATACCGAGCGTGAGTGTACCCCTACCTGCGGCCCCGGCTTGGGCCCCTTCGATGAGCACGATCCCACCGGAACCGGCTGCCAGGGCCGCGCAGGTTGCCGCCGCGACTACGGCGGAGGTGCCGCCCTTGCGCCGCTCTTTCAGCAGCCGGAAGGCGACAAGTGCCAGCAATGAGGCAAGCGCTATTAGAGGTATGGCGCCCAGCGCGGGAACGCCCACTCCGCCTAGCGGCTGGAAGGTGATAATGGCACCGGATTGCCCAGCCATCGCAGGCCCTGCAAAGCACAGCAGCGCGGCGGCCAGGGTTTTTGCCATAAACTGCGAACGAATACCCATGGTTTGCTCCCCTAGAGCTCAGGACGAGTTGAGTGTAGGCCTAGCATGGCGCACCCCGCAAGGGTATCAATCGTGTTACGAAAAGCGCAGAGAGCATCCCGAAGGAGGGGCTCGCCACGTTAGAGGCTCAACAAGCCCGCCAGCACCGCGTAGCGCGCGGTTTTGCCAATCGCGACGAGCAGGACGAATAGCCAGAACTTCACCCGCATCACCCCAGCGATAAAGGTCAGCGCATCACCGCCCACCGGCAGCCAAGCGAATAGCATTGACCAAACCCCCCAGCGCTGAAACCAACGCTGGGAACGCTCGAGCGCTTCGGCCTTGAAGGGGAACCACTTGCGCTCCTGAAAATGCAGCAAATAGCGGCCCAGCACATAGTTCACCGCGCTGCCAAGCGTATTGCCGGCAGAGGCCCAGATGAGCAGGGCCATTGGGTCGTAGCCTGCCGTTAACAGCCCGGCGAACATGGCCTCCGACCAGAAGGGAACCAGGGTGGCGGCCAAAAAGGCGGCGAGGAAGAGGCCGAGGTAGGCTTCCATTTACGGTCATTTACTCTGCGCTTGACTGTGGCGGGAGTTTAACGCGTCACAATTATGGGGCCACTTACCGAAACTGACTAAAAATCAATGCATTGCCGCCGCGTAGCCCGTGTGTTGTTAGCAAGTAGAACTGTCCGGTTTTTATAGCAAATGAATTGTCCGCTTTTGCTGAGCCGGTGTTTTCACACCAGAGCAGCAGCGAAGCGGTTTACGCTGCTACTTTACTCCTGTGTTTCTTCAAGGTTCCATTGG
>JBCDJG010000079.1:0-17290 GCA_038748065.1 Pseudomonadota bacterium | reverse complement strand
TCCAGCGCGCGGATGCGGTCACCTCTGATATTGTCAAAGCGTTGTTGATCAAACCGGGTTCTCTTCATCAACGCCAGCAGTTCATCAAGAAGCAGTAGTTGCTTATCGTTGTAACCGCTGATGCGCAGCGTTATCCCCTGCCCGTGTGAGTAAAGATCAAACCCCAGGCCGGCCAGGAGGGCTGGATAGGTCAGCTCATTCGCTGCATCTTTCAACAGGGCCGTATACATGCCGGACGCTGCCCGTTGCGCGGGCGTTTCCGCCGTCATCGGCGTGCGGAAATTCACGTAGGCTGCGCCCTTGGGAACGCGAAACTCTTCATCCTGCTGGAACCACAGCTGTTGTCTGCCGCGCGACATCACCATCTCAGGTATCTCGGGGTTGTCGGGAGCGATCTCAACAAGCGACACGTCTTCTGCGATAAAGGTATTGGGTTCCGGCAGGCGCAGGTCATTACTCCCTTCCGATTGCCAGGACGCCACGCGCTCTTCCGACAACCTTTCACTGGCATAGGGCACTTCGTAGTACTGCGAGACGCTGTTGGTCTCCACACCACTGTCGGTGACGATGACAAGTGCGTTATCACGCGTCAGCCTTGCTGTGAGATCGTTGAGCAAATCCGCGTCGTAGTCGGTCATCATAAAGGGACCCTGCAACACGTCCTCCGCGCTGTAGTAGTGCATATTGCTGGCCAGCGAGCTGACATAACGCATCGGATCTACTTTCTCTTTGAAGCGGAAGCGCAGGTCGGCAAGCTGGGACTGCTCTTCATACAGCCAGGCCTGCGGGCCCTCCTCCCGTAGCATGTCGAGGTAGCTGAACAGCAGCTCGAGAATACGATCCTGCTCAGCCACCCCCTTCTCAGTCAGGGACACGCTGACACTGAACATTGATCCCCCACGCCACGCCAGGCCTGAACCGGCGCCAAGGCTCTCAGCCAGGCCCTCAGCCTTGAGCTGTGACAGGAGGCTACCGGCGCCTTCATGGCCCACGAGATTGCCGAGGTAAGACAGTGGTTTGGCACGGTAAAACTCCCGATATTCGGGCAGCGGGAACGACACCTGCAATTCTCTCAACGTCGCTTGCGGCGTAATGCGCACCTCCAGCGGCAGATCACCCTCACGCATTAGCGGCGCAGAAATTTGCTCTGGCACGTAATCGCGATTGGGCACCGCTGCGAACATGGGAACAACCAGTTTCTCCAACTCATCCAGAGGCTCAGCCCCGAACACCACTAGCCGCATTACGTTGGCCGAGTAGTGCTTGTCGTAGAAGGCCAGCAGGTCATCGCGAATGGGGTCACCGGGTCTGTCGGCCAGCGTATCCAGGCTTCCGACAGAAAACTGGCTGAAAGGGTGCTCGGGGTTCATCACTTGCTGCAGTACGTCCAGCCCGCGGCGCGCATCACTCTTCAGGCCCATCTGATATTCAGCCTGAACCGCGTTCATCTCGCGATCGACGTATTCGCTGTCAAAGCGCGGGGCGATAAAAAACTGTGCGAAGCGATCGAGACCCTCTGCCAAATTATCGGCATTGATATCGAAGAAGTAGTTCGTATGCTCGAAGCTGGTGTAGGCGTTGCGGTTGCCGCCGTGCTCTGTAACAAACTCTTCATACTCCGCAGCGTCGGGATACTTGTCGGTACCGAGGAACAGCATGTGTTCGAGAAAGTGCGCTAGGCCCTCCCTGCCAGGCGGGTTATCGCCGCTACCCACCAGCACGTCGAGTGCCGCGGCGGCCTTCGGCGTGCTCGGGTCGGAAATCAGTAACACCTGCATCTGATTGTCCAGGGTTAGAAAGCGGTACTGGTAATCGTCATTTGGGCTCTGGGCCGGCTTTGGGCCCCTGTCCGCGTTGAGCGAAGCACAGGCCGCCAACAGTGCAAAGAACAGGATCAGCAGGGCCGACTGGCACCGGCTGTACAGCGTTTCAAACATCGAGAAAACTCCTCAGGTTTCCGCCAGGTTTGCGCCCGCGTCCGCGGCGCCGGTATCGCGCTGCGGCTCTGGCCAGGCACTAATGATGGCACTGATCAAAGTGGCCAGTGGGATTGCGAAAAACACGCCCCACATTCCCCAAATGCCGCCGAAGAACAGCACAGCGACGATGATAGCAACAGGGTGAAGGTTTACCGCTTCAGAAAAAAGTAGCGGAACCAGCAGGTTCCCGTCCAAGGCCTGTATCAACAGGTAGACACCCAGGACGTAATAAAATTCCGAGGTGATGCCCCACTGGAAAAAGGCCACCATCGCAACGGGTATAGTGACCAGCGTGGCGCCTATGTACGGAATGATAACCGACAGGCCAACAAGGAGCCCCAGCAAGGCAGCGTAATTGAGACCCAGAAAGGTGAATGCGAAGTAACTGATCGACCCCACAATAATAATCTCGATAACCTTCCCGCGCGCATAATTCGCAACCTGCATGTCCATTTCGTGCCAGATGCGGCTGAGAAAAGGGCGTTGGTCAGGGAGGAAGCCGGTGAACCACCCCAGAATTTTGTCTCGATCCTTGAGGAAGAAAAACACCAGTAGAGGAATAATGATCATGTAGAGCATCACCACCAACAACCCAGGGATTGTGGCCAGCGTTCGAGTCACCAGGCGCTGCCCTAAAGACGCAAGTTCCGTCTGCGCCATCACCAGCCACTGATCAATTTGCGCCTGCGACAGGAAATCCGGGTATTCAGCAGATAACACGCTCAGGTACTGCAGGCCTTCATTGAGCATTCGAGGCATCTCGCTGACCAGGCTAACCGTCTGGCGCCAGACCAGCGGCAGCAGCAAAAGCGTTGTGCCGAAGAAAACGCCGATAAACACCAGGTAAGCGATACTGACCGATAGCCAGGGGGGTATGCCGCGCTGCTCCAGCCTCGATGCCACCCCCTGCATCAGATAGGCAAGGATGATGGAGGCTAGAATCGGGGCGAGAATGTCGCCGATGGTCACCAATAGCGCGATGCTGATAAGAAGCAGTACCAGCAGCAGTATTGACTCTTCCTCAAACAGGTAGCGGCGATACCATTTATTGAAAATATCCAGCATCGCCATCAGCCTTTGACTCCATCCGTTTTCTCGATCACGTGTATGAACACACCATCGAGCTCTTCGCTGGAGAGCAGTAAGTGGCCGCTCTGTCTTGCAAACACTTCGAAATCACGGACTGAGCCGCTGTCTGTAGCAGAAACCCTGAGGCATTCGCCCACGGTCAAGGCGTTCAGGGCGCGCTTAGCCTTGAGCAGCGGCATGGGGCAGTCAAGCCCACGGGCATCAAGGTCGACAATCGTCGCTTCTGTCATCTGCTGAAAAGACCCAAGGATATCCGGCTCAGTATAGCGATTGTGAAGGCGCTTCCCAAATCATCCGCTTCTGCTTTTGACCTGAACTTTGGCCGCTGTCTGAACTCAAATACAGGGCAGAGCGTACTCACCCTATGCCTCACGCTTGGAGTACAATTGACCGGCCATCCGAGAGCCCCGTGAATGCCCCAAAGACCATGATACCGTTGACTCTGGCCAGACGCCTGTCCCACCGGATCATGATCACCGTCATGCTATGTGGCTGCGCATTGCTAGCCAGCGCTAACCAGGAAGAGCTGAAACTGCCGAACCTTGGGGAGTCCAGCACCAGTCTTTTCTCTTCGGAATTCGAGCATCAACTGGGGCGTGCGTGGTTGCGGGTGTTCAGGGGCCAGGTCAATACCATGGACGACCCCCTCCTGCATGAGTACCTGGAAAACCTGATTTACAAACTCGCCAGCCACAGCCAGCTGGAAGATCGTCGCATTGAGCTGGTTGTTGTCGACAACCCAAGCATCAACGCCTTCGCCGTTCCCGGCGGGATCGTGGGCGTTAATAACGGTCTTTTAGTCTACGCCCAGACGGAGGATGAACTCGCTACTGTGCTGGCTCATGAAATCGCTCATCTCAGCCAGCGACACTTCAGCCGTGGTGTGGAGTTCCGGAAGAACCAGCAACCCCTGAACCTTGCAGCAATGCTCGGCGGACTGTTGCTCATGGCAACCGCGGGGGGCGATGCAGGCATGGCGGCGCTGACGGCCGCTCAGGCCGTAGCCCAGGACTCCGCTTTACGCTACAGCCGAGGCAATGAGCAAGAGGCGGACCGGATTGGCATGCAAACGATGGTCGCCGCCGGGATGGATCCTCATGCCGCGCCCGCCATGTTCGAGCGCATGCTGCAGGCCTCACGCTACTCCAGTGGCAACCGTATTCCGGAGTTCCTGCGTACGCACCCTCTATCGGAAAGCCGCATTGCAGACACCCGTACTCGCGCTCTACAACACCCCAAGCAAATTCGGCCGGTGAGCCTCGAATACCAGCTCATGCGCGCACGGGTCGCCAATCATCTAGCGGCTACACCTGCCAAAGCCATTGAGAAGTTCGAGGGGGAACTGGCAGGCAAGACACGCTCGCGCGAGGCTGCACGCTATGGACTGGTCCTGGCGCTGACCGATGCCGGGCGGGCAGATGAGGCGGCACTGGAACTGGACGGCATCTGGTCTGGCTCGCCGGATAGGCTGGAGTACATTATTGCCGACGCAGAAATCGATATGGCGCGGAACCATCCCGAAAAAGCCGTCGTGAAGCTGGAGCGACAGCTCGAGCTCTCACCGCAGAACCATCCCTTGGTAATGACCTACGCCAGGGCCCTGCTCAAGGACCAGCGCGCCCACGTTGCTGAGGCAGTACTGGTTGATCAAAGCAAGGTGCGCGCCAGCGACCCCGCACTCTGGTACCTCCTTGCTGAAGTGCAGGGTCTTTCTGGCAACATCATAGGCCTGCATCAGTCGCGCGCCGAGTACTTTATCCTCAACGGCATCATGGGGCAGGCAGAGAAACAGCTTAAGTACGCTCTTGATCTGAGCCGCGGCGACTATCTCACCACTGCCCGGATCAACGAGCGCCTGCAGGATATCGCTCGCATGCGCGAGCAGATGCAGGGCTGATCAGGCGTTGCCCTTGACCGTCAACCGAAGCTCGGCTGAAAAGTCCAACATACGGCGCAATGGAACCATGGCGCGTTCGCCGACAGCCGGATCAACCTCAATCTCGTTGCCACCGCGATCGAAAACAGCAGCGAGACTTTCGAGCTCATTCATGGCCATCCAGGGGCAGTGCGCGCAACTTCTGCAGCTCGCCCCCTCGCCTGCGGTTGGCGCAATGATGAACTCTTTGTCGGGCGACTGCTGCTGCAGCTTGTAGAAGATGCCCTGGTCGGTTGCCACGATAAACCGCTTGTTAGGCATCTCCTGGGATGCCCTTATGATCTGGGTCGTAGAACCCACACGATCTGCCAGTTCGATCACCGAGGCCGGTGATTCCGGGTGCACCAGTACGGCAGCGTCGGGATAGACATTTTTGAGGTCCGCAAGCCCACGAGTCTTAAACTCTTCGTGCACAATACAGGCACCGTCCCACATAAGAATATCCGCACCGGTCTGCCTTCGCACGTAGTCACCGAGGTGCTTGTCCGGTGCCCAGATGATTTTGTCACCCTGGTCGCTGAGGTGCTCGGCTACGTCAAGCGCAATGCTCGACGTCACTACCCAATCCGCCCTCGCTTTGACCGCAGCGGAGGTATTGGCATAAACCACCACCTTGCGGTCGGGGTGCTGATCACAAAACGCCGCAAACTCATCGGCCGGACAGCCAATATCAAGCGAACAGGTCGCCTCCAGTGTCGGCATCAACACGCGCTTGTCAGGCGTCAGGATCTTGGCGGTCTCGCCCATGAACCGTACGCCAGCCACGATGAGCGTTGAGGCCGGATGATCATGGCCAAAACGCGCCATTTCCAGCGAATCAGAAACGCAGCCACCTGTTTCCTCGGCCAGCGACTGCACTGCCGGCGAGGTGTAATAGTGCGCTACCAGCACGGCGTTTTCCGCGGCCAGTCGCTCGCGAATCTGCGCCTTCAGTCGGTGTTCCTCCATAGGAGTCAGCTGCGACTGTCTGGCGTGGTCGAGGTGCGTCTGCACCTGCTCGCGAATGGTTTCCAGTCTGTCGGACGCGATGCTCATTGGTTTAAATTAGCGGGCAAATCGGGCGGCGATTCTAGCACAGATTGTTAAAATGCGGAGCGTTACTGTCACGGCGAAAAAACAGGAGTTCGGAGACTTTGACCAAATATGATTATGTAAAAACGCGCCGGGAAGACGTCGCCGAGATCAACGAAAAGCATGTGCCCACGGTACGCTTTTTCATGAAGTGGTATACCAAACTCAATATCGCTGTCTTTCGCCTTTCCGGCGGCCGCCTGATGCGCACTTTCCCGGGTTCCGGAGCGGAGATTTGCGTGGTAACAACGACCGGAGCGAAATCAGGCAAAACGCGCGAGATCGCTTTGATTCACCTGCCACATGGCGATGACAAACTGCTGGTGGCATCCCAGGGCGGCATGGCAAAAAACCCGGTCTGGTATTACAACATCAAGGCCCACCCGAACATCCGTATCCTGGCCGATGGCGAGGAGAAGGATTACGTTGCGAGACAGATTAACGATGAGGAAAAGGCTGACCTGTGGCCTCACCTGTTATCCATTTATCCGGATTTCGATGAGTATCAGGCGCGCACCGATCGCAACATACCCATCTTTTGCTGCGAGCCAGTAGCGACCTAACCAGCGCCGTCCAGCGCCTCCTTAGCCCCGGCGCTGTACCAGATGGGCGAACTCCAGGCACGTTCCTGGATTATCGGCTCAAACAGCGGCGAATCGCAATCGGCTGGCCGCGCCTGAGCCGGCAGTAAAAGGCACTGGTGGGCCGTATAGCGGCAGCTGGGATTCTCAACCGCCCTGGCGTAGTAAACGGCAGACTGGGCAGCGTTAAATTCAGGGTCTTCCCATACCGCACAGAGCTGTTCAAAGCCCTCTCCCCGGGGCTCACAGGTCGCCGGGTCGACGGCAGCGCCGTTCGCGCCGTTGCCGGCCACCTCATAAACGCGCTGGTGATGGTTGCCCTGTGCATCGTACCAGCCCTTCACTACCTGCAGTTGCTGCAAAGGCGTACCGGGACGAGCTGATGTACCGGCATCAGATGAGGCCGCCACGAGAAACCTGGGCGCGCCGGCGCCGGGCGGGAGGTCGGCGCCCATCGGAACTCCGCTGGCGTAGGCTCGACCCACCATATCCGGCGAGCCGCACAGGTCAGGCGGCAGCTGCCATCCGGCAAAGAAACGTGGCTCGATCCGCGGCCCGCTGGTGCCAAACACCTCCCGGCGTTGCAGCGCATCAAAGATCGCATCGCGCGAGTTCTCTTCCGCCCAAACGCCGATCAAGCCACCGGGGTTGTTGCTGGCATTACCCACGATTTCTTTATTGAACTGAACTCGCTCCTCAGCCCTTGCATCAGCCGTGCCCAAATGCCCGGGGAAAGCAATTTCCGAGGCGCCTCCGGCGATACCATTATGGGTATCTGTGGAGGCGGAAAGACCGAACTTGAAAGGGTTGACGCCCAGACGCTGCTCCTCGGCCAGACCTTCAATGAGGGCGTATCTCACATAGCTCTTCCGGTCTAGACAGGACGGCCCCAGCCGCGGCAACCAATCGGCCAGCGGGCCGTTGTAGCACTGCCCCACTCCCGCGTCCTCGCCTTTAACGCTTCTGAAGGCAAAGCTCTCGAACTTTTCAAAATCGCAAAGCTCATCCACCGCACCCAACACACCGTTAAGGCCATTTCGACACTCTGAATCACCCTTGTGCTGCATGATTTCAACGACCGGCTCGAGTTCGGCCCGAAGGCTGGCGCGAGCTGCCTGCTCGCCGGTCGACAGCGTACCGGGGTAGTCCACATTGAACATCCGGCCGTTGCTAATGTTCGAGTTATGGGGAATTGCGATCACATCGCATTCCTCGCTCCCATCAATGCAGCGCTCCTTCAGGATGCGCCAAAGATCCCACTCGCGGTGCGCATCCAGGTAAGACACGGGTCGCCCGGGTACGATCGCATTGCGAAAAATTACATTTCGATGCAGGTTCGATCCCATCCGAAATGAGCTGTACTCGTAGGCGACGAAGGTCGTGCGCTCGCAGGCGCTGCTTCTATCATCCCAGCGCTGGGCCGCGGCCACGTTGTCGGCCCAGGTGGCACGCGCACGGCGGGCGCACTCCTCGCCGTCCTCGCCGCACACCTCGGTCTTACGCTTGGAAAAGGGTGAAATGATCTGCATCACCAGGGCCGGCGCTCGGCCTTCACCGCTGCGAATCACGCCACAAAAGGACGCTTCATAACCGGGAGACTGGGGATCGTAACAGACCGACTGCTCGCCAAAGAACTCTGCATGATCGGTAACGCCTGCAAAATCCAGCGGGCGTTCGATACCTGTTCGACGGGCCTGCAGGTCTTCGCCAAGGGGCAAGCGCAGCTCGCCACCAAACGCATAGCGATACGCATCATCGGGCGTGACCCGAACACCAAAATTCCATGCGTCATTCGAGATGGAGGTGTGGACGTGCAGATCACCGAATAGGGCCTTGCGAGTATCCACCCGGTCCTCGCAGGGAACCTGTGGCGTCTCACCGAAGTCGACGACCGAATAAACATCTTCAGGAGGCGGCTCAACGCCACCGCAGGCACTCAGCAACAAGGCGAAATAAACGCTGCACAGGCGAAAAAGGCTCACTGTTCAAGCCCGGTCAAACCAATCAAGCCAGCCAGTCGGGCCAGTCTGCTGTGACACTGCCAGTCCACTTAGGCGCTCTGCGTTCAAGATAAGCCACGCCACCCTCAATCGCGTCCGGCTTGCTCATGGTAAGGGCCAGCGCGTTGTTTTCCATGTCGGCGAGAGACGCAAGTGAACTGTCGAGCCCGCGATAGAGCAGCGCCTTATGCAGCCCGACGGGAAGGGGCGCGCAGTATTCAGCGATGTCAGCTGCGATAGCCATTGCGGTAGGCAGTACTTCATTAGCGGCGACACTCCGTCCCGCCAGCCCGAGAGCAAGCGCCTCCTGACCCGTGTAGCGCTCAGCGCGCACGAGCAGTTCAAATGCCCTTTCGAATCCCACCAACCTTGGCAGCACATACTCCATGGCAAAGTCTGTCACCACACCGCGCCGGGACTGGAGAAAGCCATACTTCCCCTCATTGGCAAAGACCCGCATATCCGCCTGGACAGCGAGACCCAAACCCGCGCCGACCGCGTGACCATTGCAGGCCGCGATAACGGGTTTTCGCACCTGCCAGGCCTGCATCGCCAGCGGCAGGGAGTTGACCTCTACAGTTTGAGCTGAGCCATCGAAGGTGTTTCCGCCAGCACTCATATCAGCGCCAGTGCAGAATGCCCTGCCGGAGCCTGTGACAATCACAACACGAATGTCGTCATCGCTGTCACAGCGCTGGTAGGCTCTCCCCAGACCTTCGATCATGGCGCTGCTCATGGCATTGAGCGCTTCGGGCCGATTCAGCGTGATGACCGCGATGCCGTTAGTGACCTCAAACAACAGATCGTCGTTCATGAAAGACTCCTGACTAGACCGCTGGCAGCATAGTAACGGGCTCTAATCTGACCAATGGCGCAGCGGGCCAGCCTTAGCTGTCTATTTTGCACCGCCCGCGCACCAGTACGGTAATTTGTGGCTCGCCAAATACTAGAATTTTATGCACATATGCCGTATAACTTGCTGTTAATTAAGAAATATTAATTTCTAAAATACGCAGCCCAAAGAGAACATAGCGCAGTGAAGCGGCACAAGATTGCCATCATTTCAGAGCGCAAGACCGATCACCTGATTCTGGGAGACTGTCTGCGGCGCGCGGTACCCGATCGCTTCGAGGTACTCAATGAAGCTGCGACACCGACGCCGCAAGAGGCACTGACCGACCCGGGGATCGACGCGCTCATCCTGGCGCATGGTCCTGAAACCGAATACCTGCTGCGCCTGGCAAAACGTGAGGACAGCACAACCCCCATCATTCTCTTGCTGGACGAGGACACAGAAACCGTCGTTAGTGAGATTCGTGAACTAGGTGCTCAGGACCATCTCGTGCGCGGCCAGGTGCAGGACCAGCTTACTCATCGAATCGTAGACTACAGCATCCAACTGAAAGCAGCTCGTGAGCGCATTCGCCAGCTATCCAATCGAGATACGCTGACAGGAGCACTCAATCGAGGCGGCTTTCGCGCCCACCTTGAGCGAGCAATTGAACGCTCCCGGCGCTATGGCTTCAAAACTGGGCTGCTGCTGTTCAACATGGACCGGTTCTCCCAGGTCAATGACCATTATGGCGAGGCCGAGGGCGACCGCATGATCGTGATGGCCTCAAAGCGATTAGTCAGCCAAATGCGCAGCACAGACAGCATTGCCAGACTTGCTGGCGATGAGTTCGCCGTCGTACTTGAGGACGCGGGGGACGCCGTTGTTGAGGCGCTAGCTGGAAAAATGCTGCGCGCAATCGGTTCACCGATGGAGCTCAATGGGCAGCAAGTAACTCTCGAAGCGAGCGTAGGCGCCGCCGTTTTCCCCGATGACGGGGATGATTTCTCATCGCTGGTAGAGCGCGCGCGCGATGCTATGCAGCAGGCGAAAGCAGTTCAAGGCAGCCACTTTATGCGCTATAGCGATCGCATAAGTTTTGGCGGCGGCGAGCCACAGGGCCTCGCAGCTGAGCTACGCAGCGCCATGCGGCAAAATCAATTTGAGCTCCATTACCAGCCCCGCGTCGATTTGCGAGATGGGCGCCTCACGGGCCTGGAGGCGCTGCTGCGCTGGAACCACCCGGAACGTGGGCTGCTGGCACCAGCAGATTTTTTGACAACCTGCGAAGACATGGGCCTCATGCGGAACATTGGTTACCAGGTGATCCAACATGCCTGCTCCGCGCTGACCTGGCTGGACGGTGAGGGTCTTGGCGATGTCGACGTCGCCGTCAACATCTCATTTTCACAAATTCAGGACGAGCGCTTTGTGGATGTTGTGCGGGACATCCTCGCACGCACCGGAGCCGATGGCGGTCGCCTTGAGCTGGAGCTTACGGAATCTACTATTCTCAAAAGCCCCAGTGCCATCAAATCCCGCATGGATGAGCTCCGCGAGCTTGGCATCTCGTTCTCGCTGGATGACTTCGGCACTGGCTTTTCTCAGCTCACACATCTTGCTGAGTTGCCTATATCTTCGCTTAAGATCGATACCAGCTTCGTTCGCGACGTGCCACACAACACCCAGAGGAAGGCCATTTGCATCATGATTATCGACATGGTGCATCGATTGGGCATGACCGTGGTCGCCGAAGGTGCGGAGAACCACGAGCAGGTAGAGTTCCTGCGAGACCAGGGCTGCCACCAGGTCCAGGGCTTCTACTACAGCCCGGCAATACAGCTGCGCAGACTCCCCGAGTTCATTCGCGAGCAGCGCTTCGAAGGCAACGAGAAACTGATATCCTGAATCAGCCTAATAGTGACTACTCCCCATGAAAGCGGGATGGTAGCCTAGAGCCCTGTAACGCCGAGAGATTCGCATGGTTGAATCACTGAGAACCACGCACCGAGCCAAAATACTGGTTGCGGACGACGACATGAACGTCCGTCTGCTGACGCGCCAATGCCTGGAAGCTGACGGCATGC
Organism: Pseudomonadota bacterium; assembly: GCA_038748065.1. GTDB lineage: Bacteria > Pseudomonadota > Gammaproteobacteria > Pseudomonadales > Halieaceae > JBCDJG01. Next base: position 5,715 of record JBCDJG010000079.1, on the reverse strand, counting down.
AGGTGGTGGAGGCCGCGGATGGCCCCGAAGCCATCGACATGTTCATGCGCGAGAGACCAGACCTGGTCTTTCTCGACGTCGAAATGCCGGGAATGACGGGGCTCGAGGTTTGCCGCCGCATTCGAGAGATGCCCAGGGGCGCCTCCATTCCCATTATGATCGTCACCGGCTCAGATGATCGAAAATCCATCGACCAGGGCTTTGACGCCGGCGCCACCCAGTACAAAACCAAACCCGTAAACTGGTCTCTGCTCGGGCGAGATGTCCAGTACATGCTGCGTGCCAGCAACGCGTTCAATGCTCTCAAGCGGCAGGAGGACAGGCTACGCTACCTCGCCTACTACGACCCGCTAACCAGCTTGCCGAACCGGCGCAGCTTTAATGAGCAACTCAATCGCATTCTCAGGCGTTGTGAGCGGCGTGATACCAACGCAGCCCTGTTATTCATCGACTTGGATCACTTCAAACGCATCAATGATTCGATTGGTCACGGACGCGGTGATCGTTTGCTGGTAGAGATCGCCAAGCGCTTGACCATGGAACTGAGGGAAGATGACGCCATCAGCTACTTCACCGAGAATAGTGCCGAGGACGACGTGGTGGACGGCTCCACTGAAATCGCCCGGCTCGGCGGCGATGAATTCACCGTTGTGCTCTCAGACGTACCCCACACTGGCCACGTAGAGGGTATCGCTAAAAGAATTTTGAACAAGCTATCAGAACCCATTCCCCTTCAGACCCACAACCCTGTGGTGACACCCAGCATTGGTATTGCCCTTTTCCCACACGACGGGACCGACCCGGACACGCTGGTACGCAACGCCGACACTGCGATGTATGCGGCGAAAGCAGAGGGGCGTTCATGCTACCGATTTTACGACGAGGACATGAACGCGAAAGCCGTTGAGCAGTTGAAAATGGAGGAAGAACTGCGCACCGCACTGAAAAACAACGAGCTTGAATTGCGTTACCAACCGCAAATTGATGTGCGCACAGGCCAGGTGGTGAGCTTCGAAGCGCTTGTACGCTGGAAGCATCCGAAACGCGGCATGGTCTCGCCAGGTGACTTCATTCCCGTTGCTGAGCGTACCGGCCAGATCATTGATGTCGGTGAGTGGGTCATGAATGAAGTGGCGAGACACTGCAAATACTGGGACTCCCTGGGGCTGGATGAATTCCTGGTATGCGTCAATATTTCACCGCTGCAGTTCAACCAGACTAACCTGCCACAGTACTTCGCCAATTTCTTGAAACGATCAGGACTTCCTCCTAGACGGATGGAACTGGAACTGACCGAAAGCGCGATCATGAATGACGCGGAAACGAACATCCAGAAGCTGCAAGAGTTGAAACAGCTCGGACTCGCACTGGCAGTGGATGACTTCGGCACGGGCTACTCTTCGCTAAGCTATTTGAAGCGATTTCCTATCGATACCTTGAAAATTGATCAGAGCTTTGTCGCGGACCTCGACAGGCCAGATGGGGCAGCTATTATTCAGGCCATTTTGGCATTATCGAAAACGCTGAACTTGAGAGTGGTCGCGGAGGGTATCGAGACAGAACACCAGCTCAGCTACCTGGCGGCGCAGAGCTGTGATCTTCTGCAAGGTTACCTGTTCGCGAGGCCTCTGTATCCGGAAGACGTACCAGACATGCTGGCCCAGAACTTCGCCGAGCAGATTAATCAGGCTATTGATCGCTAGGCTGATTTTGGCGCGAAACACTCGTAGAGCTCTCTTCCTACTTTCCCTGGGGCTGTGCGTTGGCAGCGTCGCAGACGAAGGTGCAACCCCTTCGGCGCCGCTTCACGTGATGCTGCAGGGCGAATCAGCTTCGGACATGGCCGCACTGGTTGCGGAACACAAGGGTGAACTGACTCACAGTCTCCACATTATCGATGCAGTTGGTGCGTTATTAAGTCGCCAACAACTCGACAGCATTCTCGGCACCGGCAAAGTAAGCCGGCACATCGACGACCTCTCTGTTTCGATAGAAGACGAGCCAGATACAGAGGAGCCCGCCTGCGAGGTAGGCGGTTCGCTCGAGGTCATGCTGGCCGATCGACAGCTGAGCTGGGCCCTGCACAACAAGGGTCCGGGCCCCGAAGTGTTCACTTCACTGGAAATGTCCTGGCCAGAGCAGCTTGGTTATCTGCAATCACTGAGCATTGATGGAAAGGAGTTTGAGCGCGGCCCGCACACCCCGGGCCTGAGCCTGACCTTCGAGGAAGGCGCTGCTCCAAGCGTCACTGGGGTACAGCGATTAGAAGCGAGATTCAGCAACAACGCCGTCGACATTCCCCAACGTGAATTCAGCATAAATGTGGGTTTCGGCGAATACTGCAGCGCACAACTCATCCCCGGCTACGCAAACAATAGCGAGGATAGTTACTACCCCTCAGTCGTTGAGGCAGATCGATTGCACCTGAATGGCGTAACCGGCCGCGGAGTAACCGTTGCAGTACTCGACTCAGGCCTGTGGGAGCATCCTGCCCTGCTCAATGACACGCAAGGAAAACCACGGGTGCACGCGCGCTATGATGCAATAGCAAATGAGGCCGGTGATGCGGTATTTGACGAAAGCGGCCACGGCACGCATATGACCAGCGTCATGGCGCACAGCGGCCCAGTGACGGGGGGCGGCAAACCGCTTGGATGGTACAAAGGCATCGCACCGGACGCTGGCATCGTCGCAATCAAAGCCTTTAATGAAGAAGGTCAGGGCGATTTTTTGGACATTGTCCGGGGCGTGCAGTTCGCTTTGGATAATCGAGAAAAGTACAACATCCGCGTATTGAATCTCTCATTCGCGGCACGCCCACGCTGGCCCTATTGGGACGACCCGATCAACCAGGCAATAATGCGCGCATGGCAGGCCGGCATAACCGTTATCGCCGCCGCCGGTAACGAGGGGCCAGAGCCTATGAGTATTGGCTCGCCCGGTAACCTCCCCTACATCATCACCGTTGGGGCCATCACCGATTCCTGGACCTTGAACACGCGAGACGATGACTATATTCCGGACTTTTCCTCGCAAGGCCCCACACCCACCGCCCATATCAAGCCAGATATCGTGGCCCCGGGCGGCCATATGTCCGGTCTCACGCGACCGGGCTCGACGTTAACTCAACGACACCCAGAGTACATGCTTAGCACCGGAGAGTTCGTGATGACGGGCACTTCACAGGCGGCTGCGCTGGTATCCGGTATTGCCGCCCTGCTTCTACAACTGGAGCCCACTCTGACACCAGATGACGTGAAGTGCATGCTTACAACAAGCGCAGAGTTGGCCATCAACCGCGACGGACTGCTCGCTTATAGCCCCTTCCAACAAGGCCATGGCTACGTTAACGCCACCCGCGCAGTGACACTGGGAGAGCGAGGCTGCGGGAATATCGAAATGGAACTCGCAAACGATATCGCCGGCGTCAGCTTTTACGAAGGCCCAGCCATCATCAACGAAAACGGTGAGGTAACGCTGCCGGGGCTGGAGAAGATGCTCTCACCCACGCCTTCAGCTGAAGGCCTCAGCACGACCCGAAAATGGGGCGTAAAAGAGCACCTGGAACGCGAAGATCCCAGTGAAGAGATGGTTGAAGGAGCAATTCCTTTCGACTGGATGGGTCTTTACGAGCAAGAACGACTAAAAATAGAGGCCCTTCAGAAGTCCAACAATTAGGGGCTTGCCGTGATATAGAAGGCTGTGTGACCCAAATTGGGCAAAAGCGGTTAGCGCAGATCACCTGAATCTCATTTTTTTCAATATTTTCAGATAGTTAGCTATCAAACCACGACCCCCTCTCAAATCTCTTAAGTGAATGCCGCATACATGGCTGCCCCAAAGTGGGTAACCGGCCATGTTCAATCTACCGCCGCACAACTTTATAACGTCGTCAAGCATCCGGATAAGAAGGTGTGGACCAATTCAAAACACCGGGATCCCTTTGCGGAAACGGATCTCAGTTTCACGAGACAAAACAGAGAAAACGGAAGACAAACATGAATATTAAAACGATTGCACTCATCACAAGCACGGCGTCGATAACCTTAGCAATGCAAGGTGCCGTGGCTGAAAACTCACGTTTGTACGACGCCTCCGGGCGCAGCGTAGCGCAGGTAGACCATTCAGCGGTCACCTCTAGCCTGGCCTCATCAACCAACTACAAATGGGGTGGCGCCTCAACTCCGAGAGATTCAGCGCGCACATCCTCCTGGAATGAATCCAGCAAAGGCCAAAACACCTATAAGTGGGCGGGCTCAACCAGCGACAGCGGCGAGATTGCACGCGAAACCGTCTTTGAGTGGGGTGCGCAGTCTACAAGCGAGGAGTCCGGATATCGGTGGGGCATCAGAAATAGCGCCAACCAAGCAGGATACCGCTGGGGCATTCGCAACGATGCTGTCCAAGCTGGCTACCGCTGGGGTATTAGAAACGATGCAGACCAAGCCGGCTACCGTTGGGGCATTCGCAATGATGCCGACCAGGCTGGCTACCGCTGGGGTATCCGAAACGATGCAGACCAAGCTGGGTACCGCTGGGGCATTCGCAACGATGCCGATCAGGCTGGCTACCGCTGGGGCATTCGGAGTGAAGCGAGCCAGACGGGCTACCGCTGGGGAATCCGGTAGAACAGACCGCCCCGACACGGGCCTGATTGCAGCATCAACTAGTAACGCGTAAAACCAGTTCCGCTCTTGCCGGAGCCACAGATCATCTAACGTCTTCCAGGTGATCTTGGCTCCGGCAGTTCTTCAAATACTCAACTGAAGCAAAATGGAACGCTCCAAGCTATTGATTTAAAATCGTCCTCGATGAAATTCTTATTTGGGGCACCATAGGGCGTTGATTGCGTTTAGGAGACAACTGGTCACCCTCTTCTACTTGCTGTCTTCCGCGTCTGCGGTAGGCATAGAGCCTAGCGAATACAACTTCCTCATTTCTCCAGCCTCGCGAGAGCTATCGCAAAAATCAGTCAGGACTATTTTTCAAGACTCTCAGGGATTCATGTGGTTTTTAACCCAAGAAGGCCTAAATCGTTTCGATGGTTATACCGTTATAAAATTTAGAGCTTCTAATCAAGACGATTCCTCGATCAGTCACCAATCGATAACAGGCATCGTGGAAGACGCTAGAGGTTATTTGTGGATATCTACAGCGGGCGGCGGACTAAATAGATATGATCCAGGCACTCAGACCTTTGAGGCGGTCCGGTCTCAAGACACGATCAATAGTTCGGCACCTTTATCAGATTCTATCTTCGGAGTTTTTCTAGACTCTTCTGGGCAGATTTGGCTCGGTTATGACAATGGCATAGGATTCAGTCGATTCGATCCCAAAAGCTCTGAGTTTACCCATTTCCCACCTGACTCACGAAACTCGTTAACTAAGTTCGTTTCGTTCGCAGAGCAGCCTTCCGGAGTCATTTGGGCGGTAGCAGAAAACCTTGGCTTATTGAGAATCAACAGCAGCGACTACTCCTCTGAAAGAGTAGCACTGACGGATTCAAGTGGCGTGGAAATTAGCTTGCGAAGGCCGACGCACATCATGGTTGACTCGAGAGGCGATCTCTGGATTTCCAGCCTAGAAGAAGGTCTTATCAGATATTCTCCAGCTGTGAAGAAGGTCACCCGCTTTCAAGAAAACTCCAGTCAAACTAGCATCGACAGTTCCAACGATGTGTACGTCTCCATGGAAGACTCAGTCGGTAACGTGTGG
>JBCDJG010000078.1:0-17589 GCA_038748065.1 Pseudomonadota bacterium | reverse complement strand
GTCACACTTGAGGATGGCGCCATCTTCAAGGGCAGTATCGACATGGACCCGGGCGAGCCCAGCGTTATTAGCAGTAAGCTGACGGAGAAGCAGTCCGCAAATGCTGCGGCTGAAAAAAACCTTGCGCCCGGCCTGGACCTGAAAAGCGGATAAACCCCGGCACTACTACGCCAGACTGGGGGCGGACGGACGATCAGCTGACGCATGACGAGCAGACAGCCCTCCAAGCTGCTACCTGAGTTGATTGCGCGCCTGGAGCCTGGCCGCCGACTTCAGGTATTGGATGTCGGGCCGGCGATGCCGGACACCGTGCAATTTTTTTCAGAGTATCGCTGCAAGCTGCATTTTCTGGATATCTTTGCTGAGTTACCGCTCGCCAGCGGCGACGACGCACCGCCGCCCACAGACCAATTCAGGGACATGCTGGTTTTCGGCACAGAGCCTCGCTTTGATATCTGCCTGTTCTGGGATGTCTTCAACTATTTAGACGGCAACGCCGTAACGGCCTTCCTCGACACCCTGCTACCCTTCTTGCATCCAGGCACCCGTGGCCATGGCTTCGCCGTTCACAACCCCCGAACGGCGACCGGTGGCCAGGCTTATGCGATTGCCGACGAGTCACACTTCTCCGCGCGACCGCGGGTCAGCGAACCCGGTCACTACAGCCCTCATTCCCAGGCCGCCTTGAAGGACATGTTGTATTGCTTTGATGTCGATCGCAGCATGCTGCTTGGTGACGGCCGCCTGGAGTACCGGCTGAAAATCCGCAAGTCTACCCGCTGAATCGGTTCCCGAGGTGATGAAAAAGGCGGCCAGGGCCATCAATAGGCGTTTTCGTGATTAAATCCGCGGAGCAGGGTTATCGCGATAATCTTGATATCGAACCACAGTGACCAGTTGCGAATATAGTGCAGGTCATGCAGCACTCGCTGTTCCATCTTGTAGCGCGTATCCGTCTCTCCTCGCCAGCCGTTGACCTGGGCCCAACCCGTGATCCCGGGCTTGACGCTTTGACGCAGCCTGTAGCCTTCCACGTCATAACCATACTGCTGCGAAAGTGCGATGGGATGGGGTCTAGGCCCGACAATCGACATGGACCCGGCCATAACATTGAAAAACTGTGGCAGCTCATCGAGGGACGATCGACGCAAAAAAGCACCGAAGGGCGTCACCCGAGGGTCATCCCGACGCGCCTGGCTAAAATCCTCGACGTCATCGCAAACCGTCATTGAGCGGAATTTCCAGACCAGAATCTCCTCACCCTGCAAGCCGAAACGGCGCTGTCGGTAGAACACCGGGCCGGGAGAGCTCAGCTTGATGCCAATGGCTATGATCAGCATGGGCAAGGCCATGATCAGCAGGATGAGGCTACCAAGAACAAGGTCTTCTGCCCGTTTCACGAGCCGTCCAAAGCCATCCAGCGGCTGCTCAAAGACACTCACACAGGGGATACCGGCGATATCCATCACTCGGGTATCGAGTAAGGTAAAGGTCAGCAAATCAGGGATACACAGCACCTTCGCCGGGGACTCCGCCAGATCACTGATGACCTGACCCAGGGACTTTCCCGCCCCGTCCTCCATCGCTATGCATACCACATCGTAGTCGCCGGCCATGGCACGTTCACGAAGATCAGACAATGAACCTAAATGATTAAGGTGCCCCTCAGCATCATTCGCAATCGGCGGATCATAACTGGGGGAGTAGTAACCCACGAACTGCAGTGCGCCACCGGCCCTTCCCTTTAGCAAGCTGGCCAGGCGCCATGCTCGAGCCGGCGAGCCAACGATGACGGCGTGCTGCACACTGGGCCGCAGACCCAGAAAGCCGGTTCGCTGAGCCAGTGCAAGTACAACCCGAAACAGCACCAAGGCGCAGGGCGTAACCACAATCCACGTGAGTACCGCAGCTCGCGAAAAGTAGTCTGACACTTTAAATAAATAAGCCGCCAATAACGCGGTGAGTATCACCAGCCACCAGAGCTCGAATACTTTCAGCGCCGTGCCAGTAAAACTACGACTGACGTCTGCGCGATAAATGCCCGCGTAGTTGCCCGCCAGCAAAAAGGCCAGAGATACGATTGCTGAACCGAGTTGATAAGGCAGCCACCACTCATAGAAGTAACTGATGCTCAGGTAGAGCGTGACGACAATAAGCAGCAGATCAAACAGCTGCGTAGCAATAGGCAGCGCGCTGACCGCACGCGTGGTTTGCCGTTCTGTAGACTCAGTCATGTTCTTTGCCCGTGTTGAGCCCAGCGAGGCAAACTGGGATCCAGGCAAGCGCAGGAATGACAGCGTAAAGCAGCGTGCGACTCAACGTGACATGAGAAATCGCGTTGTCGTAATGGTCAGTCAGTGAATAGACAGCCAGCAGGAAGATCAACAGGGCGAGCGTGCCGACGAGTTCGAAGCGTAAAAATGACGCCAAGCGGCGGCGTAGGCATTCCATGACAATGACGGCGATGAACAGGTACCACAGCAGATGCCAGTTACTCATATTAAACATACTGTCCAGCATAGGCAGGTAGCCCGGACGGTACTCGATTGTGCTGCTGCCGAGATAGGGCAAGCTCACTTCCTGGAACGACAAGACCACGACTCCCAGGCCAGGCAACTCCGTATCAATACCCACGGCGAGACCGATCAAGATCACGACTACGGTGACAAGCATGACACCTACTTTGTAACCAACAGCGATGGGCAGCCAGGCGCCCAACCACAGTAAGAAAACCATCGCTGCCAATACCAGCCCCGGACGTTTGGTATCGGCGCAGCCAACGATCATCAACAAGGCTAGCACCAGCCAGGCACTACCAGCTCCTGCAAAATATGCCGACAAGGCAAGGATCGCCAGTCCATAAAATGCCATCACCCAGATATCGGCGTAGCCAGCTAATGCCGCATGCACGTTCAGGTAAGGCATACTAAGTAGCAGATATGCGCTGATCAGGGCCCAGACAAAAGCGATACCCAGCGCACGTAAGTAACCAAATAGCGCCAGTCCGCTTGAGCACCAGATTAATGCCCAAGGCAGATAAAGCAGGTTGCTGTCGGAGGTCCCCGCTCCTAACATGGTCCACCATATTAGCCCTGGCACCAGCTTCGGATAATCTGATGCATCCTTATTGCCTAGGGTATAGAGATTTTCGCTATCGCCCTGTTCAAGCCAGGCCTGCGGGTTAACTACGGAGACATATTCCTGTAACTCGAACCAGATAATGGCGCGGGGAGACCAATTCATCCAAGCATCCCAGGCGAATAGCGGTCTCCAAACGAGCTCACTGACAAGTCCGAAACCACGCCAGGCTAGCAGCACGACTATTACCGACAGCAGTAGTTGCTCCGCACGAGTTACTGCAATCGGAAACGAAGTGGAAACGTCTGAGGCTGGAAACGACACTGGCGCTTTGCGTCGCCTACCGAGAACGAACAGCGCGATGGAAACTGCAACCAGTATGCTACAAAGTGGCCAGAATGCCGGGGTAGCGCCCAGGCTGGCCCAGGTCCTGAGGCTAAGCGACGTGAAGAACACGCCCAGTGGATACCCAAAACCCAGCAGCAGAGAGATAGGTCGCCGCCTCTCTCCGACTAGGTTGTACATGAACGCGGCACCAAGTATCAGCGGCAACGCAAGGGCGACAGCCAAGCCTGAAAGCGAGGGATCAGCGGGCTCCATCAACCTTTACTCTTAACGCGGTAGACATCGGCAATGGGGTGCCGCAATAGCGGTTCTACGATCAGAACGTCAGAGCCAGGCCAGCGTAATCGGCCCGAGCCCTGTTCGAATGCGACCCCGTCGTGACCAGAGAGGCGGATCACAATGTCGCCACGGCGTAGTGCATCGGTCACCGGCCAGCGGCCAATGTTATAAATATTGTAGGGCAACAAATGAAACTGCAATCGCAGCCGCGTGTAATCATGGCCAAAGCCCTTCTGCAGTATTTGGACCCGCGCTGTCGGATCGACCAGCACCTCGCGCTTTAGCCGTTGCGCATAGGCATACAGAACGCCATCTACGTCAGCCAGGTGCCGTGCCTCCTGGCTTTTTCCGGCGAAGGTTTCATTCGTCCGGTCCAGCTGCCAATTTAATTTGCTCTGCCACTGGAGATCCAGCACTAACCAGGGCATTAGTAACGCAAGTAACAGCGCAGCCCTGGGTGGCCAGCCAGCGACGAGCCGCCAAAGCAGCAATAACGATAGGTTTGCCGCGAGCCACCAGGCGGCGATGGGCACCGGCCCGGGCCCCGGACCGCGATAACCGCGCTGCAGATTGATAGACGTTTGGTCCCAGGGAGCAAACGCGGTCCAAGTGGCTAAAAGATCCCTGGCGCGCTGCTTTCGCGTCGCCGAACTCAGCACAGCCGCGTCAATCTGCACCCTTGTTGCTCCAGGGGAGCCATTGACTAGCAAACCGATTCGATGCTGTCGCTGCGTCCATCCGGCCTTTGCCAAGGCGAGTCGCGTCACTCCTGACTCGTTCGGGGTTGGCAAGGCGAGCACCTTTGTTCCGCCTGGCATGTCCGGATCAGCCCAAATAAGACTGATCGACAATCCCTGCTCCCAGCTGCTGAGCTTAACCTCAAAATGGCTGAAGCCAGAGGTCACGACAGGCTGCCCCCAGACCAGCACCGCGCGACCTTGGGCTGATAAGGCGCTCAGTCTGAAAGCATCGGGTAACGGCTCGCCCTGTCCTTCTAGAACCTGTAACTGTAAAACAGGCAGCCTCAGGGACGCCGATGTCGAACCGGGGAACTGCGCCAGACCAATGCCAGCGATAGAAATCAGGCCAACGAATGGAAGCAACCAGGCAAACAGCCAGCGCAGGGGGCTATTGGATCCTGGATACATCATGGGCCGGCAAAAGAGGACTGGTGTGAAAACCTCGCATGTTACCTACTCGCTGCGACCAGTCGCAAGGCGGCGTGCCGCGCTGCATCTGCAAAACACCTGATCCAGCCAACCGTTACGCCCGTACTCACATTGAGGGGAAGTCTATGTGCAAACACCATGGAAACTGAATTTAACATCGATGGGCCTGACAAGCGACTGGCTGCTTTGGCGCGCATCGGCGGCGCGCACCTGCTCCTCGCGCTTGTCCTGGTGATCGGGGCCAGATGGCTCGAGGACGGGCTTCCTACGCCTGCCCTGGTGCTGGCGCTGGCCGCCGGCTTTATCTCTACAACCTTTATCCATGAGTGGTTTCACCTGACCGGCGCTCGCCTTAGCGGCGGCAGCTATACCATCCCGCGGCGGCTTGGCTTGTTCACCTACGATTGGGATTTCGCCAAAAACAGCTTGAACCAGTTTTACCTGATGAGCCTGGCGGGCAGCCTCGGCAGCGTGGCCGGAATCGCTCTGTTCTGGATCAATGCAAACAACAGCGCTGTTGGCTTTGCCATGCTTGCCGGTTCCTGGGCCAGTCTCGGCTTTGCCGCAACGATTGAATGGCCAGTTTTATGGCGCACGGTTCATAGCGGCGACCCCTACGGCGAACTGGCGAAAATCAATGGACGTGTTCTGCTGGCGAGCCTAAGCATCTCCGCCATGTCAGGCACTCTCGCCTGGTGGCTGCTACAGGGCTGACTCCGCTGACGTGGATGCGCCCACCGGCGCATTCCAGTAACATAGTCTCTGGGGGACAGTACAGGGCAAATCTACGTGGCATCCCAGTCAGCGGAACCACTTGGCGAAGGCAGCCAGCTCGCAGCCATCGACCTCGGCAGCAACTCTTTTCATCTCATTATCGCGCGTATCGAGCACGGTGAAATGCGTCCCGTGGAAGCGCTTGCTGAAAAGGTACAACTCGGCGCGGGCTTGAAGAACGGTAAGCTGAGCCGAGCAGCAATTGAGCGCGGGCTGGATTGCCTGACTCGCTTCGCCCAGCTCCTGGAACACGTCGAGCCGGAACGCATGCGGATCGTTGGCACCAACGCCCTGAGACAGGCCAGCAATCGGAAGGAACTCACCCGCGCCGCGAAAGAAATCCTCGGCCAACGTGTCGATGTCATCTATGGGCGCGAAGAAGCACGACTGGTCTATCTAGGCGTGGCGCACACGCTGGCAGACGACGCCCAATCACGCCTGGTGGTCGACATTGGCGGCGGCAGTACCGAGTTCATAATCGGCGAGCGCTTCGAGCCACAGCACCTTGAGAGTTTGCAAATGGGCTGCGTTTCTTACGGCCAGGCCTGTTTTGCCAACGGCGAGATCAGCAAGGCCGCTTTCAAAGCAGCCTATGATCGCGCCAGCGTGGAAACCTCCCACATTCGCCACGAATACCACAGCGGAAATTGGGAGGAGTGCGTCGGGTCTTCGGGCACGCTGAATGCGATCGAAATGATTCTCTCAAGCAACGGTATGAGCAGCGGGGGCATCACCCGTGATGGTCTTGAAAAATTGCGCAAGCGACTGCTCAAGTTCGAGCGTGTGCAGGACATCCGGCTCGAAGGCTTGTCCGAACCGCGTCGATCGGTAATTGTCCCGGGGGTCGCTATCGCCCTGGCCCTGTTTGACGTCCTTGATATCGACGTCATGCGGGCCTCCAAGGGCGCCCTGCGCGAGGGCGTCATCTACGATTTGATGGGGCGCCTACAACACGAGGACGTCCGTGAACGCACCATAAGCGCGCTGACACAACGCTTTGGTGCCGATGACGAAACAGCTGCCATTGTTGATAGCCGCGCCCGGATCCTGTTCAGAGCAACGCGCAAGCCCTGGAAGCTGGAGCGCAGCGACGGGGATTTACTGCACTGGGCCGCTCGCAGCCATGAAATCGGTATGAACATATCGCATAAGCACTTTCATCGGCACAGCGCTTATCTGCTGCGCAACGCTGACCTGCCAGGCTTTTCCCAGGGTGAACAGGAACAACTTGCGGTTCTCGCCCAGGGTCACCGCGGCAAACTGACCGAGGAACTGTTTGAGCAAGCCCCGGATGGAGATCGCGACCGGCTGCTGAAGCTGCTCACGCTCATCAGGCTGGCAGCGCTGTTCAAATACGTCGAGAAGCTCGAGCAGTTGCCAGACTTCATGATTGTGGCGGGTGAAGATCGACTGGCGCTGGGTTTTCCGGAGGGCTGGCTGGAAGCCCATCCTTTGACAGCACAGGAACTGGCCAACGAAAGGCAGTCACTGGCACGCCTGGGAATTCGGCTGAGTATTGTGCAAAGTGATCAGGCCTGAGTCATCCCTGTGACGCAGTCGACACTTTGACCGGTCAGGCCAGCAGCATTTCGACCCTGGGTATTACAATTGCTTCTCATTTCCCCTCACTGCCAAGCCCTGCAGGAGCGGTCGGACTTGAGAAACCTCGTTATTTTTATGCTCGCCCTTGCGGGCGTCTACATCTATTTGCAGCGCAACCCGGAGGTCGCTGCCAAAGTGCCCCTTATCGGAGATCAGGGGCGGTATGAGGACCAACTGCGTGTCGCGGTTGAGAATCAGGCGAGCAACCTGCAGGTGCGTGGTGCCGGGAAGATCATTGAGTTGCTACCAGCGGACAGCGGGCGCATACATCAGCTTTTTCGCATCGAAACAGAGGGCGGCCACATCCTGCTCCTGGACCACAATACGGAACTGGCTCCGGCACTGAAGTCCCCTCAGCTGGGAGACAAGGTCTATTTCTTTGGCGAGTTCGACTGGACCGAACGGGGCGGCGTTGTCCATCACACCTATAACGACAGCAGCGGCGAGCATATGTCAGGCTGGGTAAAGCATATGGGGCGCACCTACCAATAAGCGTACCAACAAGCGCCCCAGTAGGCGTGTCCCAACAGGCGTCTAGGATTTAGGGCAAGCAAGGCGTCTCAGCTCAGACAGCGCTGCCAACATGCGAGCTATATCCTCAGGCTCGCACAGCCTGTGATCACCCGATTTCACAAGCTGTATTTCAACATCCCGACTTCTCAAACGCTCGGCGATGCGCAGCGAGAGTTCCCAGGGTACATCTTCATCCCGCTGGCCATGTATTAGCCGCACTGGCAGGTCGATGGCAATTTCGGTGTGCAGTAGCCTATGCTGCCGACCCTCCTCCAGCAATGCACGTCCAATGCGGTAGGGCTCGCCACCATCGTATTCATTGGCGAGTTCACAAAAGCCGCGGCGGTCAAGGGACTCAAGCTGACCGGTATCGAGCCGCTCATGTGCGAGTGTTTCGGTAAAGTCCGGCGCAGAAGCGATCCCCAGCAAGCCCGTCAGTCGCTGCTGCTGGCGCAGAGCCAGCAGCAGCATGATCCACCCTCCCATAGACGATCCTACAAGGACATGGGGACCAACACAGACCTGCTCAATTATGCTCTCGGCATTGGACAACCACTGTCCGATCGTACCGTCCTCGAAACGACCGCTGGAAAAACCATGGCCTGCATAATCGAAACGAGTGAACTGCACACCCTGATCTGCGCACCACTTGTCTAGCGCCAGGGCCTTCGTGCCCTGCATGTTGGAATTGAATCCCGGTAGAAAAAGTACCCCAGGCGTAATCCCCTCCCGATGGCAGTACGCTATCTTCCCTCCGGGTGTGTCGAGTAGCGTATGTCTCATACCTTTTATCCTGCTATGGCGACCGTTTTATCACCGCGATCATCCTATACTAGCAGTGGAACCAATGCGGAGACCTTCGCTCAAAGCACCGGGCAGCAAGGGAATAAGTGGAGAAGCCATGGATATGTCGCTGGACAGGTTGCAGACCTATACGATGCAGTTCGTAGAAGTCAGCGTGCTCTTATTCAGTTTCCTGCTGGGCCTGGGTCTGCTCGCAATCATCGTGATGTACATCGTCGATGTCACCCAAACCCAGCAAACCATCCGCCGCAACTACCCTGTCATCGGTCGGTTTCGTTACGTCTTTGAGCACCTCGGCGAGTTTTTCCGTCAGTACTTCTTTGCCCTGGACAGGGAGGAACTGCCTTTCAATCGCGCGCAGCGCTCCTGGGTTTACCGCGCAGCCAAGGATCTCGACGCCACAATCGCCTTCGGCTCCACGCATCCACTCAACGAGCCCGGCGATTTCATCTTCCTGAATGGGCTATTCCCACCGCTGGAAGAGGAAGTCGGACTGCCGGCGACCATAAGCTATGGGGCCGGCTTCGCTCGACAGCCCTATCATACGACTTCATTTTTTAACATTTCAGCCATGAGTTACGGCGCACTGTCTGCGCCAGCAATTACCGCCCTCTCCCATGGAGCCCGCGCCGCAGGTATTTGGCTGAACACCGGCGAGGGCGCGGTATCACCCTTCCACTACAAGGGCGACTGCGACCTCGTATTCCAGATTGGCACCGCCAAATACGGCGTTCGCGATGTCAATGGCCATCTGAGCACGGCCAAACTGCAGGAAATCGCGAGCCACGAGCACGTGCGCATGTTCGAGATTAAACTCTCGCAGGGCGCCAAGCCGGGCAAAGGTGGTATTTTACCGGCGGCAAAGGTCACCGAGGTCATCGCGAGCACGCGAGGAATACCAGTCGGCGAGGACTCCATCAGCCCCAACCGCCATCCGGAGATCGACAGCCTCGATGACTTACTGGAGATGATTCATCAAGTCAGGGATATCACCGGCAAGCCCACGGGCTTCAAAGCGGTCCTGGGCCAGTCAGAGTGGCTTGACGAGCTCTGCCTGCTCATTCATGAACGCGGCCTCGATTATGCACCTGACTTCATCACGCTCGACAGTGCTGATGGCGGTACCGGTGCGGCACCACAGAGCCTGATGGACTTTATGGGCTTACCCGTAAGACGCAGCCTGCCACTGGTGGTCGACAAACTGGTCGAATACGGGCTGCGCGAGCGTATACGGGTCATTTGTTCTGGCAAACTGATAAACCCATCGGGTGTTGCAGCTGCACTTTGCATGGGAGCGGATAGCGTCAATTCAGCACGTGGTTTCATGTTCGCCGTGGGCTGTATCCAAGCCCTGCAATGCAACAAGAATACCTGCCCAACGGGCATTACGACTCACGACAAGGATCTGCAGAAAGGGCTGGTGCCTCGCGAAAAGTCAGCTCGAGTTGCAGCCTACGCCAAAAACCTGATGCACGAGGTGGAGACGATTGCGCACTCCTGCGGTGTCAGCAGTGCCTCCGAACTGGGTCGTCAGCACGCGCAGATCATCAATGAGCAAGGCCTGCCGGAGGCCATGAGCGAGGTCTTCCCCGAGACGCGTACCCGGGCACCCTATCGACAGTCGACCACACCGCCGCCCTGAAACACTAATCTCGCTAAGTTCGCGTAAAGTGATCGAAAATCCAGGAATATCGGTGAAATATAACGCTTATACGTTCAATCTGATTTCGGCTTGGGGCTGCTGGCGACTTTCTGCACCTTTCTACACTCTCTGATTGCGACACATAATACTGGCGTGATAGCGTCGATAGAGGGACTTCGGAAAGGCGGGATCGGGGGCTAAGGCCGATGAGCATAGCCAAGCGAATCAATCTGCTGGTATTGGCCATCACCGCCGTGGCGGTGGCCTTCGTTTTGCTGTTCAGTACCCAACGCCAGTACCTCTCGGATAGAGACACACTGCTGGAATCCAGCGCGTCCTACCTTCGCAGCCAGCCACAATTGCAGTACGAGATCTACGCTGGCAATACCGATGCACTCAAGGATAGCCTGCAGGCACTGCTGGGCCTCTCGCGCGCGGCCGCTTTCGCTGCCATTTATGACGTTGATGGGCAGAACATGACCTCAATGATCCGGGGCCCGGGCATCGCAAGGCCCGCTCTTGGCCAACTGCGTCGCGGTGCTTCACCCGTAGAATCAACGGTTGGGCTGGCAGACGGTGGTCGCCTGAGTGATCGCATGCCCCTGCTGTCTATCATCCTGGCTTCTGACAAGGGGCTACACCAGACACTGCCGGTTTTCGCCCTGATCAACCCGGGCCGCGAAGGCCTGAGTCGAAGCGACTTCGAACAGGCCCTGATGCGACCATCACAGGCTAACAGCCTGCACGTTGTGGGTTTCGTTCAGCTGAGCATAAACCGCTGGACGCTGCTGTCCGAAGGCCTCTATGAGCTTCTGCCGCTATTCGGAGCCTGTCTGATATTCGTGCTGTTAAGCACCATCGTCACCCGCAGAATTACCCAGTCGATAACCTCACCCCTGTCTCGGCTGCATCAATTGGCCAACGATATCGCCGACGGCCGCTTCGCGTCGCGCGTGGAGGCGAGCGACGGCGGCGAAGTCAAGGAAATCATGTTCGCGCTGGACCATATCCTTGGCGACCTCGACAGCTATCGATCCCGCATTTCCGTCGACCATCGCCTACTGAGCCTGAAAGTGGAAGAACGGACCGAACAGCTTTCCCGCCGTAATCAGGAACTCAATCGCGCCGTGCGCGAGGTGTCCCACACGCGCAACGAATTGCGCAAGCTCGCATACTTTGATGCGCTGACGTCGCTTCCGAACCGACGACTGTTTTCGGAGCAGCTGGCCTTACTGATCAGGCTTGCCAAGCGCAACAATCAGATTCTCGGCCTGATGTTCCTCGATCTGGATAACTTTAAGCGCATCAATGATTCTCTTGGACACCGCGCCGGCGACCTGCTGCTCAAGGAGGTTGCAAGCCGCCTGTCGTCCTGCGTCCGTGAGAGTGACGTCGTCGCCCACTATGTGGACTCCGACTCACGCATCGACGTCAGCAGGCTGGGTGGCGATGAGTTCACCGTGGTACTGAACCAGCTCGCCTCGGAGGAAGCCGCGGGCATCGTCGCTCGCCGCGTTATCGAGACCCTGACTCAGCCCATGACCATAGATGGGCATGAGCTGGTAGTTACCCCAAGCATCGGTATTGCCATCGTTCCCAGGGACGGCAGCGATGTGGACGAGGTCTTGCGCTGCGCCGATACGGCGATGTATCACGCTAAGGCCAGCGGCAAAAACAATTACCTCTACTACACCCAGGATATGGAAGCGGCAGGTCTGGATCGCCTGCGCCTCGAAGCCGAGCTGCGCAAGGCCATTGAACGCGAGCAACTCTGCCTGCTCTATCAGCCTCAGGTAGACACCGTCACAGGTTCGGTTATTGGCGCCGAGGCTTTGATGCGCTGGGAACATCCGGAACTGGGTCGGGTAACGCCGGCACAGTTTATTCCGCTAGCCGAAGAAACGGGGCTGATCAGTCAACTCGGCGAATGGGCTCTAGGCGCGGCCTGCCAACAGTTGCTGGACTGGGACCAAGCGGGCCATCACCTGGATAAGGTTTCCGTGAATGTGTCCGCATCGCAGATTTCAGAACACTTTATCAGCGAAACGGAAGCCCTACTGGCTCGCACGGGTATCGCCCCTGAACGAGTACAGCTGGAGATTACCGAGGGCCTGGTTATGGAAGACTCTGCCTCGACCATTGACGCCCTGAAACGACTGCGCGCCCTGGGACTGAGGCTTTCGATCGACGACTTCGGTACCGGTTATTCATCGCTGAGCTACCTCAGCCACTTCCCTATCGACGAGTTAAAGATCGACCAGAGCTTCATCATGGACATTGGCAAAAGCGACAACGACAACAGCCTCGTGATCGCTATCATCGCCATGGCCAGAAGCATGGGCATTGGCGTTGTCGCCGAGGGCGTTGAGTCGGACGTCCAGTATCAGTTCCTGAGCGCACAGGATACACACGTCATACAGGGCTTTCTCTTCAGTGAACCGCTAAGTGCCACTGACTTCCCAAGACTGCTTGACCCCTTCCACTTTATGGGACAGATTCAGTCTATGCCGCGAACACTGCAAGCCGCCTCCACCGAGGTGCGCCAGATCGGCTCCTAAGCCTGGTTTCGCTCGCGCTTCAGGTCCTGGATGTATTTCAGCTGGGCCCGGTAGGCATCTGTAAATTGGTCGATTTCATCCTCTGTCAGCACGCCGTTGTCGCCAACGTGGGAAAAGGTGGCGTAAGTCCCAGAAGCCGTCATCAGCGCGGCCGATACCGTATTCATCGCCGTCCCTTCACGCGCGAGCGTATTGGCCAGACCAATAAAACGCTCGGCCGCTTTAGCGTGCTCCTGTTCGGAAAACTCATCTGACATGCTTGGCTGCTCCTGCTTTGACGAGCGGCGATTCTAACACCTGCCCGACCACCAGGAGAATAGATGCTCCGCGTTAGAGGTGGCGCAGGATTTCCGAGAAACGCTCTTCCATCGGATAGTCGCTGCTCCAGCCGAGGCGAACAATCACCACATCGAGCGACGGAATGACCATGACCACCTGCTGGCGGTTACCCTGCATGGCATAGGCATCGCGAGGCAGCGCTGCCCAGCGTCGTTCAGCGCCCCCTCGATTTAACCATAACTGGTACCCGTAGCGGGCATCGTTCGCCGCCTGGTTTGGTGTCGATGCGCGCTCTACCCAACCGGCGGGCAGTAACTGCTGGCCCCGCCATTCCTCTTGGTTGAGCAGCAGCAAGCCAAGCCGAGCCCAGTCCCTGGCCGATGCATAAATAAATGAGCTGCCGACAAAAACCCCACTTGGATCAGGTTCCAGCGTGGTGTGTGCCATCGCCAGAGGCCGCAGTAATCGTTCATACCAGTAGCTGGCGGCGGCCGTGACGCCACCCACTCGATCAGTATAGAGCTGTGCAAGCAGGTTACTGGTTCCGGATGAGTAGGCGAAAAAAGTGCCAGGCTGATGTGCCAGGGGAAATTCAAGCGCCACATTGGCCGCACTTTCACTGGCAAAAAGCATCCTCGTCGAATCGCTGCCGGGCACGTATTCTTCGTCGAACTGGAGCCCTGAGGTCATAGACAGAAGCTGCTGCTGTGTGATGTCTCTGCGCCCATCGGCTGACCAGGCTTGGAACAGAGCGCGATCCTGCGAACTGACTTTGCCATCCTGTTCGAGCAGCCCGTGCAGGATCGCTACAACGCTCTTGGCCATAGACCAGCCCAGATGTTGTGTGTAGTAATCGCTACCCTCGGCGTAAGACTCTCCGGCCACTTCGCCCCCGCGAACGACTAGCAAGGCTCGCGTCTCGTAGCTGCTGCGAGCGTCTTCCTTCATCTGCAAATCCAGCACCTGCTGCAGTTCGGCGTCGAGGGATGTGACCTGTTCGCCAGCCGGCCACGGCGCATTCTCCGCAAGAACTGGCTCAACGCTGATGTTTTCCAGCGTCCGTGTGTCGCCAATCTCGAGGGTACATCCCAGGCCGGGTCGGTAGCGGGCGGTTCGCTCGTAGCCGCCAAGGAGGCGCGCAACAACGCGCTGTGGGGCGTCCAGATAGTCCAGCTCAATCAAGCCAAGGGCCGGCGAGTAGGCAGTCAGGTCACGCTCAATCTGCGCAGCATCACGCCCGCCAAGAAAGTGGTGGGAGCACGCAATCTTGGCGCTGAGGCCGGTCGCCACGTCAGGAGCATGCCGCAGGCCCAAAGGCGAAACGCCGAGCAGGGGCTTCATCAGCACTGCGCAAAGCAGTATAAGGATCAGGGGGGCAAGCAGACGCATCATACAACCTCGTAACCCCGATTATTATAGCTACGAATCGCCCCACCCGCTGCCAGCGTGTAGGATGCACGGGCGCTTAATGAAAACACCAAGCAGACATGGAAACCTCTGCACTATCACTACTACCCCCGTTGCTGGCAATCGGCCTGGCACTGCTGACCCGGCACATCTACCTGTCACTGGGAGGCGGCCTGTGGCTGGGCTATACGCTGCTGGGGGGCTTCAATCCCTTCGTTGGTGCGGCTGCGATGATCGAGGGCTGCATAGCCGTCTTCGGTGAGCCGGGCAGTACCAGAGTTCTGGTATTCACGCTTGTCATGGGTTCGCTGATAGCCACACTGGAGCGCTCTGGTGGCGTTCAGGGCTTTGTCACCTGGATTCAAGGTCGAAGATGGGTTCGTTCTGGCAAGGGCGCCCAGTGGCTGTCCTGGCTACTGGGCATTGGCATATTCATTGAATCCAACATCACCGTGCTCGTCGCTGGCACGGTATCCCGCCCCCTCTATGACCGCTATCGGGTTGCCCGCGAAAAGCTCGCCTATATCATCGACTCGACCTCAGCGCCGATTTGCATACTGATTCCCTTGAACGCCTGGGGCGCATTCAACCTTGGTCTCCTGGGTGCCGTCGATGGCGTCGACCCCCTTCCCACCTTCCTTGAGGCCATCGCGTGGAACTTCTACGCGCTGGCCGCGGTGCTGCTGGCTGCCGCTACCATTGCCTTTGAGTGGAACCTGGGGCCGATGGCCCGGGCAGAAAAGCGCACACGCGCAGGCGAACGGCTCTGGCCAGAAGCCACCCCTATGATCGACCCGTCCCTGCTCGATCACAAGGACACGTCCGCGGTTGAACCAAGGGCTCGCAATATGTTGGTGCCGCTACTGGCCCTGCTGGCCGCCATGCCAGTCGGGCTCTATATCACCGGTGGCGGGGATTTAATGCAAGGCTCGGGTTCAACCAGCATCCTCTGGGCCGCGCTGCTGGCTAATGCCGTGGCCTGGTGCCTGCTGCTGACTCAGGGAGAGATGTCTCTCGCGCTGCTGACAGAAACCTTCCTGCGAGGGGCCGGTGGCCTTTTGCCACTGGCAATGATCCTGCTACTGTCTCTGGCCATGGGCGACCTGACAGGCGAACTTGGTACAGGGCCCTTCGTTTCAGGACTGCTCAGTGATGTCCTGTCGCCCGCCCTGCTGCTGCCCGCGATTTTCCTCTGCGCCGCCCTGATGGCCTTTGCCATCGGGTCCAGTTGGGGCACCTTTGCGATCATGATTCCCATTGCCTTGCCGCTTGCAATTACGCAGGGTCTGCCGCCGGCACCGTTTCTGGCCGCAGTGCTCAGCGGCGGCATCTTTGGGGACCATGCCTCGCCGATCAGCGATACAACCGTGATCTCATCGATGGCCGCTGCTACAGACCACATTGATCACGTCCGCACTCAGTTGCCCTATGCATTAATCGGCGGCGCAATAGCGATAACAGGCTTCTCTATTGGCGGCCTACTGCTGGTGTGAAGCACCCACGCGCAAGCTGTTGACGAAGGTCCGACGATCGGCAGCTACCATGGCAGCATTGCCAATCAGCAGCGCATCGAAGGGATAGCCCGCTATCAGCTCTGCATCTTTCACAGTGTCTACACAGCTGGCACTGATTAAGAGTCGATCACCCTGCGCATACCAGGTCTGCAGCGCGCTGTGTTCTTCCCACCAGCGTCCAGCATTGGCAGCTTCGCCGCGGCTATAGGTTTCTGTGGGGTCAGCCGGTATCGCAGCGATAGGCCGGTTGTTCAACAATACAATGCGCGGATTGACAGCAAGCGTTCGCGGCAACTCGTCATACAATGAGCATTCGACCACGGCTTCAATACCGATCGCATGTGCGGCATCAACGATTTCTGCCAGGCTACGCTCGTCGAAGTAATAGGCGAGAATCAGCGCAGCGCTCGCCCCTCGCACCTTGCCCTCCAGCAGCTGGTAGGGCTCAACAATGAACTCCTTATGCAGCAGAGGTAGATCGGTCGCTCGCGATACCCGCGCCAGCGTATCCAGAGAGCCGCCGAAGTAGGCTTCATCCGTCAAGACAGAAACCGCGCTGGCGCCTCCCCGGACATAGTCTTCCACCACATCCTCCGGCTCCAGGGAGCGCACATTTTCGCGTCCGGGCGCGCGCGCCTTTACCTCGGTAATCAGCGAGATAGCTGCGCCTGGAAGGCGTTTGAGCGCAGACTGAAAGCTGGCACGAGATGGCAGCTGTGCCGCATGCTCGCGCAGCAGCGCTTCCGGGAGAGCGTCTCGCCGCTTGGCGACCTGCTGCCGTTTCTCCGCTGCTACTACATCCAGAAAAGTATCCACCGAACTTGTCCGACTCCCTATCGCCGCCGCGTATTGTCCCGCCTCGCCCGAGGCAATACAAGGCGGGGGCAGGCTGGCGGCAAATGATCCGTCTGCTAGAATGCGCGCGTACTGTTAGCCAGCACCCGTCACTACAACCACCATAAGGAACTCAACATGTCTGACTCTGCCCTACCCAACCTTGCCATTCTTGGCGGCACCGGCGACCTGGGCACTGGCCTCGCGAGGCGCTGGGCCCAGGCGGGTTACCACGTCATCATTGGCTCGCGTACGCTTGAAAAAGCACAAGCGGCCGTAGCCGACCTTCACGAAGTCATGGCAGAGCGCGGAGTCGAAACGGTGAACGTCGCTGCAATGGAGAACCTTGCTGCGGCGGAAGCGGCGGATATCGTGGCCATTACAGTCCCCTTCAGTCACCAGGCGAGCACGCTCGAGTACGTCAAGCCAGCCCTCCAGGGGAAAATTCTAATTGATGTAACAGTACCGCTGGTGCCACCCAAAGTTGCCCGTGTGCAGCTTCCGCCCGAAGGCAGCGCCGGCCAGATCGCCCAAAACCTGCTGGGCGAAGAGGTTGCGGTAGTTTCAGCCTTCCAGAACGTGGCAGCCCACCATTTGCAGGAAGGCGGCGGTATTCATTGCGATGTGCTGGTATGCGGCAATAAAAAAGATGCGCGCGAACAGGTCATCAAATTGGTGGAAGCGGCGGGCATGCGCGGCTTCCATGCCGGAATGATTAACAACGCCGCCGCCGCAGAAGCGCTCACGTCCGTTCTGATCATTATCAATAAACAATACCAGTGCCACGCCGG
>JBCDJG010000077.1:0-17735 GCA_038748065.1 Pseudomonadota bacterium | reverse complement strand
GGCGCCGGACAAGAAATTGCTACGCGTCCTTTTCAATTGGTTACAGGTCGCGTTTGGCGCGGTACTGCATTTGGTGGTGCGCGGGGCCGTACTGACGTACCAAAGATTGTTGATTGGTACATGGATGGCAAAATCAACATCGACGACCTGATTACGCACACGATGCCACTCGACGACATCAACAAGGCCTTTGACCTGATGCACTCGGGCGAGAGCATCCGCTCGGTGGTGCTTTACTAGGGGCCATGCGAGCGCCGCAGCCTTCTGCAGGCACTGCGGAAGGCGGCGATGAGGAGTAGTCTCAGTGCGTGAAGAATCCCTGATTAACGACTGTATAGAACGCTTCGCAGCAGAGCCCGGTGGTCTCCTGCCTCTGCTGCATGCGGTGCAGGAAATCGAGGGCTACATCCCTGCTGCGGCGATACCAGCAATCGCCAAGGCTTTGAGTCTTTCGCAGGCGGAAGTGCACGGGGTGATCAGCTTCTATCATGACTTCCGCACCGCTCCCGGTGGCCGCCATACGCTTCAGCTTTGCGTGGCAGAGGCCTGCCAGGCTGTAGGCGCCAGAGACTTGGAAGCGCATGCCCTGGCGGCACTGGGAATGGCAATGGGAGAAACCTCGGCCGATGGTCAGGTGACGCTTGAGCCGGTCTACTGTCTCGGGAACTGTGCCTGCTCGCCCTCGGTTCGCATCGATGACGCGGTTTACGGTCGTGTAGACAATGAGCGTCTGGACGCCCTGTTGCGGCAGCTTGGCATCGCCGGGCGTGGAGCGCAGGCTTGACCTTTCGGGTTTATGTGCCGTCCGATACAACGGCCGTTGCCGTAGGCGCTGATGAGGTCGCGGCGGCAGTATCCCTGAATATCCCCACTGCCTTACCCGGGGCTGAGCTGGTGCGTAACGGCTCCCGCGGTGCGTTTTGGCTGGAGCCCCTGGTGGAAGTAGAACGGGATGAAATGCGCATCGCCTTCGGGCCGGTTACAGAGGCAGATGTGCCGACGCTATTGGAAGCGCTGGCAGCTGACCCTGCCTCGCACCCGCTGTATCTCGGTGACCCAGCGAACATTCCCTGGCTGGGCACGCAACAGCGCCTGACGTTTGCGCGGGCGGGCATCGGTGATCCACTATGCCTGGAAACCTATCAGGAACTGCACGGCTTTGAGGCCCTGGACCATGCCTTGCACCTTTCGGGTCAGGACATTGTCGATGAGATCATGGCCTCCGGCCTGCGCGGCCGCGGCGGTGCGGCCTTCCCCGCGGGTATCAAGTGGCAGACCGTGCTCGATACACCCGCTGATCAGAAATTTATCGTGTGCAACGCCGACGAGGGTGATTCCGGGACGTTCGCAGACCGACTGCTCATGGAGGCGGACCCCTACCAGCTGATTGAAGGCATGGCTATCGCCGGGCTCGCCGTTGGCGCGACTGAGGGCTATATCTACTTGCGCTCTGAGTACCCGAGAGCCTGGCAGATGCTGCATACGGCGATTGGTAAAGCTGAGGCGGCGGGCTATCTGGGTGAGGATATCTGCGGCAGCGGCCGGCGCTTCCGACTGCATTTGCGCCTGGGGGCCGGGGCCTATATTTGCGGAGAGGAGACATCGCTGCTTGAAAGTCTGGAAGGGCGGCGCGGACTGGTACGATCCAAACCGCCTCTCCCGGCCATCGAGGGCCTGTTCGGCAAACCCACCCTGGTACACAACGTGCTGACCCTGGCGGCGGTTACGACGGTTATGGCCGAGGGTGCAGAAATCTACGCTGGCCTGGGTGAGGGCCGATCGCGCGGCACCCTGACCCTGCAACTGGCAGGCAATATCGCTCAGGGCGGTCTGGTTGAATTACCCTACGGCAAACCGCTCAGACAGGTCCTGGAGGAATTTGGTGGCGGCACGAGAAGCGGCAGACCGATGCGAGCGATACAGGTGGGTGGCCCGCTCGGCGCTTACCTGCCCGAGCATCAGTGGGATACGCCAATGGACTACGAGGCCTTCGCAGAGATTGGCGCCATGATCGGACACGGCGGCGTTGTGGTGTTTGATGACAGCGTGGATATGTCGGAGCAGGCGCGCTTTGCTATGGCATTTTGTGCGGCGGAATCCTGCGGCAAGTGCGCGCCCTGCCGCATCGGTTCCGTGCGCGGTGTTGAGGTCATTGACCGCATCCGCAGCGGCGAGAATGTCGATGATAACCGCCGTTTGCTGGAAGACCTGTGCGCTACTATGGAAGAGGGCTCGCTCTGTGCGATGGGCGGTTTGACGCCCGCGCCGGTGCGCAGCGCCCTGGCGCATTACGAGGAAGATTTCGCGGGCGCGGCCCGAGGATGAGCTGATGCTGCAGTATTACGAACCTGACAAAGACTACGGTACCCCGGCGGCGAGTGCGGGGAAGGACGTCAGCCTGCATATTGATGGCATTGCGATTACGGTGCCCGAAGGCACGTCAGTGATGCGCGCCGCGGCCGAGGCCAATATCAAAGTCCCCAAGCTGTGCGCGACGGACTCACTGGATGCCTTTGGCTCCTGCCGCGTATGCCTTGTAGAGATTGAGGGGCGTCGAGGTTATCCGGCATCCTGCACCACGCCGGTGGAAGAGGGTATGGCGGTGCGCACGCAGACGGATCACCTGGCGAAACTGCGACGCAATGTCATGGAGCTCTACATCTCCGACCACCCGCTGGACTGCCTCACCTGCCCGACCAACGGCGACTGTGAGCTGCAGGACACGGCCGGGGAGTTGGGCCTGCGCGCCGTGCGCTACGGCTTTGACGGTGCCAATCACCTGGAGGCGGAGAAAGACGAGTCCAACCCCTATTTCACCTTCGATCCCTCGAAGTGCATTGTGTGCTCGCGATGCGTGCGTGCCTGTGAGGAGCAGCAGGGCACCTTTGCGCTCACGATCGAAGGCCGCGGTTTCGATTCAAAGGTCAGTACTGGCCCCGGCGAGAACTTCATGGATTCGGAGTGCGTGTCCTGCGGTGCCTGCGTGAATGCCTGCCCAACGGCGACGCTCACCGAAAACAGCATCATTGCCCGCGGGATTCCGGAGCACAGCGTGGTGACAACCTGTGCCTATTGCGGCGTCGGCTGCGCCTTCCGCGCGGACCTTAAGGGCAATGAAGTCGTGCGCATGACACCCCATAAAGATGGCAAAGCTAATGAGGGTCATGCCTGCGTCAAGGGGCGCTTCGCCTTCGGCTACGCGACCCACAAAGACCGTATCACCACGCCCATGATTCGCGACAGTATTGACGAGCCATGGCGCGTGGTCGAGTGGGAGGAGGCGATTAGTTTTGCTGCGTCGCGTTTCAAGGCAATTCAGGCTGAACATGGGCGCCACAGCATTGGTGCAATCTCTTCCAGCCGTTGCACCAACGAGGAGGTCTGGTTGGTGCAAAAGCTGGTGCGCGCGGGTTTTGGCAACAACAACATTGATACCTGCGCGCGGGTCTGTCACTCGCCGACGGGCTATGGCCTGAAAACGACACTGGGTGAATCCGCGGGCACACAAACCTTCGCGTCGGTTGCGCAGGCCGACGTCATCGTGGTGATGGGCGCCAATCCGACGGAGGCGCATCCGGTGTTTGGCTCGCGGCTGAAGAAGCGCCTGCGCGAGGGTGCACAGCTGATCGTCATTGACCCGCGCGAGACTGATCTTGTGGACTCGCCCCACGTGCGTGCCGACTATCATCTGCCGGTCAGTCCGGGCACCAACGTCGCCATTCTGAATGCGATGGCACACGTCATCCTGACAGAAGAGCTGCATGACAGTGAGTTCGTTGCGCGACGCTGCGAGGAGCTGGCGTTCAGCGACTGGTGCCGGTTCATTTCCGAGCCGCGGCATTCACCCGAGCAGACCGCCAGCGTGACCGGCGTGCCGGCCGACGATCTGCGTGCGGCGGCACGGCTTTATGCAGCGGCGTCCAATGGCGCCTTCTATTATGGCCTTGGCGTGACCGAACACAGTCAGGGCTCTACCGCAGTGATGGCGATTGCCAACCTCGCCATGCTAACCGGCAATCTCGGCCGCGAAGGCGTTGGCGTGAACCCCTTGCGTGGACAGAACAATGTGCAGGGCTCCTGTGATATGGGTTCGTTCCCCCACGAGCTTCCCGGCTATCGCCATCTGTGCAATGCGGTGGCGCGCGCGAGTTTTGAATCAGACTGGGGCGTGGACATTGACCCGGAACCCGGCATGCGCATACCGAACATGTTTGACGCCGCGGTTGATGGCAATTTTCGCGGCCTGTACTGCCAGGGCGAAGATGTTGCCCAGTCTGACCCCAACACCCAACATATTCAGCAGGCACTGAGCAGCCTCGACTGTCTTGTGGTCCAGGATATCTTCCTCAACGAAACGGCCAAGTATGCGCACGTGTTCCTGCCTGGAGCGTCCTTCCTTGAAAAAGATGGCACCTTCACCAACGCGGAGCGGCGCATATCGCCAGTGCGGAAAGTGATGCCGCCTCTGTCAGGCAAAGCCGACTGGGAGGCGACCATGGCCTTTGCCAACGCCCTGGGCTGCCAGATGGACTACAGCCATCCCGCTGAGATCATGGACGAAATCGCGCGCTTGACGCCGACCTTCCACGGGGTCAGTTATGCTCGTCTGGATGAGGAGGGTTCTATTCAGTGGCCCTGCAATGACCAGGCGCCTGATGGCACACCGATTATGCACGTAGATGAGTTTGTGCGCGGTGAAGGCTACTTTGCGCTGACCGAGTTTGTGCCCACCGAGGAGCGCGCCAATCGCCGCTTCCCGCTCCTGTTGACCACCGGGCGTATTCTCAGCCAATACAACGTGGGCGCCCAGACGCGCCGTACCGACAACAGCCGTTGGCACGATGAAGATCGCCTGGAAATTCATCCCTTCGATGCGGAGGATCGCGGTATCAAGCAGGATGACTGGGTCGGCATCCAAAGCCGGGCAGGCACGACGGTATTGCGCGCCGAACTGACCGAACGGGTCAAGGCCGGAGTGGTTTATACAACCTTCCATCATCCCGTATCCGGCGCCAATGTGGTAACTACGGACAACTCCGATTGGGCGACGAATTGTCCGGAATACAAAGTCACGGCGGTGCAGGTCACGAAAGTGACGGAGCCGTCACAATGGCAGCAGCGTTTCTCCGACTTCGATAAGAAGCAGCAGCAATTCCTGGCGGAGGCAGAGCAGCCATGACCCGCTCTGAGCAGGATGTGACCCGGGCAATCAGCCGCCGGGCGTGGCAGAGCGGTGAGTTGCATGAGGCGGTCGATACGGTAGTGGCTGAAGTCCCCGTCGCGCTGGTCTACAACGGTGTGTCCCACGTGGTCATGATGGCAACCCCGTCTGATCTCGAAGACTTTGCCCTGGGCTTCAGTCTATCGGAGGGAATTCTGGAAAGGCCCGAACAGTTGCTGGGCCTTGATATCGTCCCCGGGGAGCACGGCATCGAGGTGCAATTGGAGATCGCGTCAGCCCCCTTCGCTGCACTGAAGGCGAAACGGCGTAACCTGACTGGGCGCACGGGCTGTGGCCTGTGTGGCGCTGAGTCCCTGGAACAGGCAGTGCCCGAACCGCGCAAGGTTACAACGGTGCTCACAGTTGACGCAGCCGCGATCCAGGCCGCGCTTGGCGCCATGCAGGCAGCGCAGCCCTTGCGCAGCGCCACCGGCGCGGTACACGGCGTTGCCTTTTGCAACGCCGATGGCGATATTTGGCTGCTGCGCGAAGATGTCGGGCGGCATAACGCTCTGGATAAAGTGCTGGGCGCCATGCATCGAAGCGGGATACCTCCCACGGGCTTCCTGCTGGTCAGCAGTCGCGCCAGCTATGAGATGGTCGCCAAGGCTGCCAGCGCCAATATTCCCATCCTGGCGGCAGTGTCTGCAGCCACGTCGCTTGCCATCGAGCAGGCCGAGGCCAGCAGGCTGACGCTGCTTGGCATGGTGCGCGATGGCCGCCAGCTGGTGTACACCCACCCTGAGCGCTTAGGGAAGTTGGACTGATATGGCGACTGAAGTTCAGCACCTGGTCAAGATGGCGAATCAGATCGCACTCAACGTTGCGCCACAGGATGATGTCGAATTGCTTGCGGCGAAGCTGCATGATCATATCCAGCGCTTCTGGACGACCGCGATGCGCGAACAGTTAGTACAGCATGGCAAGGCCGGGGGGGAGGGCTGCCATCCCGCTGTGATGCGTATGCTAGAGTTAGACCCCGCAGGTGCATAGTTAGTCCGAGGAGAAAAACGCCATGCTCAGGCTTTGCTATTCGATGATACTCCTATCAGCGATGGTTCTTTCAGGCTGCGGAACCACAGACAGCGCAATGCGCGATGCGGGTAAAAGCGATGCCTATGTGATGGGTTTTCACGACGGCCGCCACAGTGGCTTAAAGGAAGCGGGCAACCCCTACGAGAGCTACATTCGTGATCAGGACCGCTTTGAAGGTGATGCCGACTATAAAGCGGGATGGTTAGCCGGTGAGGCCGAGGGGAAGAAGCTGCAGGCGCAAGCCGAGGCGGTAGGCAATGCGGCCGCCGCAGGCTATTCAGGTTATGAAGCGGGTAAGCACAGCGGCAGCGATATCGACAAAGCTGCCAGGGACGCCGTGAAGGGAGTTGATACCAGCGACCTGAAAGTCCTGGAAAAGCCCTGACAGCACGCATTCTTGTCTAAGCCAATCCTGAATCTTGTTCCGGAGACCCTGGGCGACCCGGAGTACCCGGCCGGTGGACGTGCCGTGCGCCCAAGAGATGCCGCCACGCTGATCATTGTGCGTCGCGACGGCACGCAACCGCGAGTTTTGATGGGCCAGCGCGCCGCTGGCCACATCTTCATGCCGAACATGTTTGTGTTTCCCGGCGGGCGAGTTGACCCCGGTGACGATTGGGTAAAGCCGTCCGGTGATCTGCACCCGGCAGTCCGCGCCAGGCTGACCGCTCACTGCAGTCAACGCCGGGCCAGAGGCCTGGCCATGGCAGCCATCCGTGAGACCTGGGAGGAGACCAGTCTATTGCTGGGAGAGCCGCATGCCTCCGCACCCAGGACGCGGTCTCCCGTTTGGCGCGAGTTCCTGAGCGGCGGTTACACGCCCCGGCTTGACACGCTGCACTATATCGGCCGGGCAATTACCCCGCCGCATCGCAATCGTCGTTTTGATGCACGCTTTTTCATGGCAGAGGCCGACCTGGTCACGGGGCGTTTGCCGGACAAGCCCAAGGGCTCGGGCGAATTGATAAAGCTCAGCTGGTTCAACCTGGATCAAGCTGATGCTTTGGAGCTGGCCCACATTACGCGCTACATGCTGGCCGAAGTGCGCCGCCGGCTTGACAGCAGGGTCGACTTTGCGGAGCCCGGCCCCTTTGTCTACGCCAGACGCGGCAAGATCGTCGTGGACACGGTATAGTGGTGGCATGATCGCGTTCGGGCACTTTCATGCGGAAACGCTGCCGGCGGCGCTGGCTTCGGGTCGTGATGCTCTGTTGCGTGGCCTCTCGCTGCCGTCGCTCACAATCCGCGTGGGCGATGACAGCGTAACCTATGTCCTGTCGAGCACCGGGTTCGAGATTCGCCCCGGGCAGGCTGAGGCCGATATCAGCGTTACACTCAGCGAGGATGACTGGTCTGGCCTGGTCGGTGATGTCGAGACGGTTCCGGGAATCCTGTATGGAGATCGCCTGCTTGATCACAGCGGGAACGTGATGGATTTTGTGCGCTGGGACCCTATTCTTCGCGCACTTTATACCGGACGCCCGCTGTACGATCCGCAGGCGCATCAGCTGGTCGATCGACGAGGTGGGGCGCTTGACCCGCTGCTGAGCTTTACGCTGGATAACGACGCAGCGGCCATGCGCGAGTTCCTGGATGCAGCCGGCTATTTGCTGGTCAAGTCTGTGTTTTCGGTGGCAGAGTTAACAGAATTTCGCTCGGCGGCACGTGATCTTGCGGTGCAAGCGCGGCAGGGCGATCAGCGCTCCTGGTGGGGTAAAGACCAGGACGGCCATGCGGTGCTCAGTCGCTGTCTGAATGCGGGGGAACAGCGCGCCTTCAGAGGCCTTTATGATGACCCGCGCATTGCCCAACTCGCGGCGCTGTTGCCCGACGGTATGCGGCACCCGGCCGCCGAGGAACAGGATGGCGTTACCGTCGTATTCAAACAGCCAGGGGTGGCCGAGGGGCTCAGCGACCTGCCCTGGCACCGGGACTGTGGAATGGGTGGCCATGCCAATATGTGCCCCTGCTACGTGCTTAGCATTTACCTGCATGATGCGACGGAGGCGCAGGGCCCCTTACAGTTTCTGCCTGGCTCGCAGGATTATGCGCTGGGCTTTGCCGATGCGCGTGACGTGGACTATGCCTGCGCCGTAACCGTACCAGCGAGGGCAGGGGATGTGACCTTGCATATCGGCGACGTGATGCATGCCGCGCCACCGCCGGAAGCGGGGCAGCAGGATTACCGGCAAAGCGTGCTGCTATCCTACCATCCGGACTTTGAGAACCATCGGGGCGAGCGCCACTATAACGACGCGCTGCTCGGCGATGAGCAGGGCCAGGTCCGCAATCTGAAGACCTTTGCCTGATTTGCGGCTCGATTTTATTCCGGGCGTACGGCCCAGGTACTTCACTCAGCCAGAGCCAATCATCTCGCAGATGTGCCGGGCAACCAGGCCCGGGTCACACATGGGGATGAAGTGGTTCATGTCGGGCAGGTAGTGTTCCCGACAGTCGGGTAGGGCCGAGGCGAGACCCGCCCAGGTAGGCGATGCCGCGAGATCCATAGGCTCACCGGCCGCGGCACGTAGCAGCGTGACAGGGCAACTCACCTGGGGTAACAGCTGGAAGATGTCGCCGGCACGGGATGAGGCGATATAAACAGATGCTTCATTGAGCGGGTCGCAGGCCAGCTGCAGCCAACCCGCTTCGTCTGCAGGCTGCAGCGCGTAGTCACAGTAGTCTCGCAAAACGGCTTTATCCCAGGTTGAGAAGGGTGCCCGATCGTGAAAACGCTGGTACATCTCCTGCGCGTCCCGCCAACGGTTTTTGCGCCGACTGACGGGGTGATCTTGCGCTGCACTATCGGCGAGCGTAGCACCCAGCGACGCGTAAATGTCAGGCGGCATAATAACGGGGTCGATGAGCAATAGCTGGCGGATACGCTCGGGCTGAGTGGCAGCGGCGCGAGTCGCAAGATGGCCGCCGATGGAGTGGCCAACGAGCAGTACGTCAGTCAAGTCCAGGCGGGTGATCAGAGCGCTGACGTCCTGGCCCATGCCGACCCAGTCGACCTTGCCGCTGCGCGTACTGCCGCCGTGAAAGCGCAAGTCGGCCGCGTAGATGTCCCTGTCAGGGAGACGCCTGACTACCTCATCCCAGCAGCGACTGTGAAAGCCTGTGGCATGCAGCAGCAGTATTGGGCTGCCTGTGCCACGCCAGTGGTAAACGGCGAACTCGTCGGCGCCGATCGCGATATTGGTTTCAACAGGTTGAGTCATAGGTGCAGTATAAGGCAGTTGCGCGCCCCAGGCTGGATGGTGACAATGCATAGGGATGGGTATCGAGATAGACAGGTCTGAATTCGATAGCGCTGACTACGAGCGCTTCGTCGAACGTCTCGAACTGAATCTTTCTACCCTGCGGCAGTGTCTTGCCAATCCTGACTTCGGCCGCGGGCCCGCTTCCCTGGGTGCTGAATTGGAAATGTACATCATCGATCAGCACGGCAGGCCGCTGTTTCTCAACCAGGAACTGCAGGCTGAGGCCGCTGATCCCCAGCTGACACTCGAGCTTAATCGCTACAACCTGGAGTACAACCTTTCGCCTTATTGCTGTGCCGAAAAGCCATTTTTGAGCACCGAAAACGAGATCAACGATAAGCTGACAGGATTGCGGTCGATTGCCGCAAGACACGGCGGCAGGATTGTACCGATCGGCATATTGCCTACCCTGAAGCAGAGCGATTTTGGCGCACACTGCATCACCGACCTGCGCCGCTTTCATGCGCTGGTGGCGCAGTGCATCCGCCGCCGCAGAGGAAAGTTTCGGATCGATATTAACGGCGCGGAGCCGCTGCAGATGGCCCTGGGAGATATCACCCTGGAGGGCGCTAACACCTCCTTCCAGGTGCATTACCGCGTGCAGCCCGATGCGTTCGCTGATACATTCAACGCGGTGCAGCTGGCGACGCCTTTGGCATTGGCCATTGGCGCCAATTCGCCAACGCTGTTTGGCCACTCACTGTGGCATGAAACTCGGGTGCCGCTGTTCAAACAATCGATCGACACACGGCACATTAATCGCTACGGCTGGAATGAGCCGGCCCGGGTGAGCTGTGGCAATGGCTGGGTCCGTCGCTCCGCGCTGGAGCTGTTCGAGGAGTCGGTCAGGCTGTACAGACCCTACCTACCCGTGTGCGACGGTGCCGACGAGGACGGTGGTGCAGTGCCTCGCCTGGCTGAATTGAGGCTGCACCAGGGCACGGTATGGCTCTGGAACCGGCCGGTGTATGACGATGCACAGGGCGGCATGTTACGCATTGAATTGCGCGCCCTTCCTGCTGGTCCAACGCCTGTGGATATGGTGGCCAATGCGGCCTTCCTTATCGGTCTGGCCGAAGGCCTCCGGCCGCAGATCAATCAGCTTTTGCCTGCCTTGCCGTTTAAGGCGGCGGACTATAACTTTTATCGCGCTGCCCAGTTCGGACTGGATGCAGACCTGGTATGGCCCGAACTCGGACAGTCTGGCTGCAAACGCCGGTCCGTTCTCGACATTATTGCTAGTGCCTTGCCCGTGGCCGCGGAAGGTCTCGGCTCAATTGGCATTGAGCGTGAAGAAATTGATCGTTACCTGGGTGTGATTGAGCGTCGTCTCGCAGCAAGCACCAGCGGCGCAATCTGGCAGCAGCGCGTGCTCAGCGCCCTGAAGCCGAATTGCGAGCTCGATGCAGCGCTGCATAGCTTACTCGAGCGGTACCATGAGAACAGTGTCGGGGGAGAACCTGTGGCGGATTGGCGCATATGAGACGATTCAGATTCCTGCGTAATCCTGAGGCCAGCGAGATGGGCCAGCACGTGGAGGAGTTCCTCACCATACTCGGAGGCCCCGCGTGTATTTTTCTTGAGGGCGTTGACGATAGCCGCACGCGCGCGTTTGTCACGCTGCTGCACGGCAATGAGCCTTCAGGAGCGCGCGCTCTGTTTCGCTGGCTTAAGAGTGGGCAGCAGCCCCAGGTGAGTACGGTATGTATTCTCGGCGCGGTGAACGCCGCGCTATCAGAACCCCTGTTCAGCCACCGCATGCTACCTGGCGACCGTGACCTGAATCGCTGCTTTCAGCCGCCTTTTGACGATGAGCCCGGCCGCTTGGCCGAAGAGATTCTTGAGATACTTCGGATGCATCACCCTGAGGCGGTAGTGGACATGCACAACACCTCGGGCTCGGGGCCCGCATTTGGTGTCTGCACCCACATGGACCGCCATCACGATGCGCTGGTTTCGAAGTTCACGCAGCGCTTGATTATCTCCAATCTTGGCCTGGGGGCGCTTATGGATATCAGTGAATCTGCCTGCCCGACCGTCACCGTCGAGGTGGGTGGACGGCTCGATGACGAAGCGCATACCCTCGCCTACGAAGGCCTGTGCCGCTACTTGCTGTCTGAATCCGTGCTGGCCGCTGATGATACAGACTGGGGCCTTGAATTGTTGCATGACCCTATCCGGCTGGAGTTGCGGGAGGGCGTGAGCCTGCGGTATGGCAACGGCCCTGACACCAGTTTTGATATCACCCTGAAATCCGATGTTGAGCAGTACAACTTCGGCACCGTCAACTCGGATACACCGCTTGGCTGGATGGGCGCTAGCCCCCGAGATCTGTTTAAGGCTCAGGATGCCAAGGGCGACTGCGCCGTTGAAAGACTGGTACGCACCGAGGAGGGTGTACTTTACGCAGCGCGAGACCTGAAACTCTTCATGATCACTAGCAATGCAGTCATAGCACAGTCGGATTGTTTGTTCTATGCCGTGGCGGACGACGGGCGCCCGATTGCATAAAGGTCCGGATTCGTGCCGACCCGCTAGGAAGAATCCCCCACGGGCACTTGGTGTAAAATCGCGTGAGAAGCCCTGAGGATTCACTGATGAATGAGAGTGCTAAAACCTATACCTTGATAACGAGCTGCCCCGACGAGGTGGGCCTCGTGTCGTCTGTGTCGAGCTTCGTCGCAGAGCGAGGCGGTAGCCTGATTGAGTCGAACAATCACACGGACCCGCAGCAGCAGTGGTTCTTCATGCGCAACGTGATAGACGCGTCAAACATGCGGGATGAACTGGAGACGCTGCAAGCCGAGTTTGCCCCGCTGGCAGAACGCTATGGCATGCAGTGGTACCTGCGAGACAACAGCGAGCGTCGCCGCGTGGTGATCATGGCAAGCCACGCATCGCACTGTCTGGCGGATATCCTCTATCGGTGGAAGAGCGAAGACCTGCACTGTGAGATTCCCTGCGTTATCTCAAATCACGAGAATTTAAGGAGTATGGTCGAGTGGCATGGCATTCCTTTTCACTACGTGCCCGTGCCGAAGGAGAATAAGGCACCCGCCTTTGCTGAGACCGCTGATATCATCGAACGTCACCGGGCTGAGACTGTCGTGCTTGCCCGATACATGCAGATTATGCCGCCGGTGCTTTGCGAGCGCTATGCGGGTCAGCTGATTAACATTCACCATAGCTTCCTGCCTTCTTTTATCGGCGCAAACCCTTATCAGAAGGCCTATGAACGTGGCGTAAAGCTGATCGGTGCGACCTGTCACTACGTGACGGAAGATCTGGATGAAGGGCCGATCATCGAGCAGGACGTGGTGCGTGTCAGCCACTCTTGCACCAAGGACGATCTCG
Organism: Pseudomonadota bacterium; assembly: GCA_038748065.1. Taxonomy (GTDB): domain Bacteria; phylum Pseudomonadota; class Gammaproteobacteria; order Pseudomonadales; family Halieaceae; genus JBCDJG01. The sequence goes on along the minus strand of JBCDJG010000077.1, from coordinate 4,862 downwards.
TCAGGTTGGGTCGAGACGTGGAGCAGTCCGTGCTCTCGCGGGGCCTGCGCTACCATCTTGAAGACCGGGTTATCGTGCGCGGTAACAAAACGGTTGTCTTTACCCGTTAGTTTCTAAAGGGCCCTCCGATGACAGATGCAATAGCTGCCGATGGTGTTTACCCAAGCGTTTGCCCGTTGGACTGCGCCGATACCTGCAGCCTGAGTGTAGAAGTTGAAGGCGGGCGCGTAGCGCGGGTTCGTGGCAGTAGGGAAAACCCTTTCACGCGAGGTAAAATTTGCGCCAAGGTGGCACAGGGCCTGCCCGAGCAGGTACACGGTCGAGACCGCCTTACGGTACCGCTACTTCGCGACGGGCCGAAGGGAGGTGGCCACTTCCGGCCAATCAGCTGGGCCGAAGCCCTCGATCTCACCTATGAGCGCTTCAGTGACGTCATCAACAAGCACGGTGCCCAGGCGATCGCGCCGCTAACCTATGGCGGCCCTATGGGCCTGCTGGCCAACGGGTCGATGGATGCACGATTTTTCAAGCGGCTTGGAGCCAGTAAGGTTGATTCCACTACGCTGTGCGCCGGCACCTCCGGGGCAGCCTGGGAAAGCACGTATGGCGATGCGGGTGGGATTCCCTACGAGGAACTGGCGCACGCACGGCTGATCGTGGTGTGGGGCAACAACATCACTGCCTGCAACCTGCATGTGACAACCGTGATCCGCGAGGCGCGCAAGCAGGGTGCGCGACTGGTTGTGGTTGACCCGAAGCGCACGCGTATCGCCGATGAAGCGGACCTGCACCTGCCGCTGTTGCCCGGCACTGATGTTGTATTGGCCTACGCGATAGCCGCTGAACTCGCGACCAACGGCGGCCTGGATCAGGCCTTCATCGATCAGCATGTACACGGCAGCGAGGCTTTTCTGGCTGAGGCAGAGAAGTACCCGCTGCACCGCGCTGCCAAGCTTTGCGGTCTCGAGGCAGCTGATATCGCCATGTTCGCCGAGTGGTGGCGAGATCTGGCGCCGGCCGCTATCTCCCTGGGCGTGGCACCTGAGCGCAACCGTAACGGAGGCTCCGGGGTGCGAGCGGTTCTCGCACTGCCCGCGCTCACCGGCAATTTCGGGCCTCTCGGTGCAGGCGTGTGCGATGTATCAGGCTATTTTCCGGTGAACCGAGAGGCGCTTTCACGCCCCGACCTGGCCCCCGAGGGCTTGCGCGAATTTAACGTATTAGACTTGCCGCGGCATATACTGGCGCCCGGCGACGAACTGCCGCTCAAGGCTCTGTTTATTTACAATCATAATCCGGTCGCCGTACACCCGCTGCAAAAAGAAATGCGCGCCGCGCTGCTGTCTGATGAGGTATTTGTAGTGGGGCACGATGTGAGTATGACCGATTCCATGCGCTGTGCTGATCTCGTCCTGCCAGCGACGTCACATCTTGAGTACGGCGACCTCTTCAAGGCCTATGGCCACACCTACTTACAGCGCTCCGAAGCAGTATTCAAAACGCTGGGTGAGGCTCTGTCCAACACAGAGCTGTTCCGGCGGCTGGCAGCGCGCTTTGGCTTTGAAGAAACCTGCTTTCAGGACACAGACGAGGAGTTGATGGACCAGGCGGTTTCCGCTGAGGCTCCTGCTTTGGCGGGACAGCGGCCGAGTAAAATCCCCCTTGGCGGCGCTGTTAATATGGCAGAGCCCGCGCCCCCAATCCTGATGCGCGGGCAGGCCCCGGATACCCCTAGCGGTCGTATCGAACTTTACAGCGAGACGCTCTCGGCGCAGGGCGAACCGGCGTTGCCGCGCTTTGTGCCGTCTCCTGATGGCTACCGTTTTATACTGGTCACTCCCGCTTCAGAACGCCGAATCAACTCGACCTTCGGGGGCCTTGAGGGCCATAAGAACGATCTCCGCTGCGAAATGTCACTCTCCGATGCGCAGTCCCTTGGGTTACAGGATGGCCAGACCGTTCGCCTGCTTAACGGCGAGGGCGAGGTGGAGATGCCCCTGCAGGTCAGTGAACGTATGCGTCCAGGCGTGATCTATGTGCCCAAGGGCGCTTGGCTCGATGCCAGCCCAACCGGGCAGTCTGTGAATGCGCTGATTCCCGGCCATAAATCTGATCTCGCCGAGGGCGCCTGCTACTACGATTGCCGCGTCGACGTCGTCGCGGCCTAAGCCACTCCTGCCGTATAGGCGCGGTTGTTCATAGCCCTCGCGCACGACTACTCTGCAAGCTCCTGGAAAATCGTTAAGTATCGGAGCCCACTTGAAACGCTACGACACTGTAATCGTTGGGGCAGGGCACAATGGCCTTGTCTGCGCTGCTTACCTGGCCCAGGCGGGTCAGAGCGTGCTCGTGCTGGAGGCGGCAGAGCAGCCGGGCGGTTTTGCGGCGCGCCGCGAGTTTTACCCCGGCTTTCAAACCAGCGTGGCGCACACGCTTAATCATTTCTCCTCTCAGGTCGCCAGGGACCTGAAGCTGCAGAACCACGGTTACCTGCCGGCGACCCGGGCTATGGATACCGTTGCCCTCGACCCTGAGGGCGATCACGTCAGCATCGGCGACCTCAGCGTCACGGGCGTCAGTGGCGAAGAATCCGCGGACTACGTCAAGTACAGGGAGATGCTGAAAACCTTCGCGAGGACGCTCGAGCCCTTCTGGAACAAGACCATGCCGGGCATAGGCGAGAACAGCCTCAGCGACATGGCAACTTTCGCGCAGCTCGGCCTGCGCCTGCGTCTGATGGGCCGAGATGACATGCTCGAATTTCTGCGTGTGGCTACGCTGCCAATGCGCGACCTGATGGACGACAACTTCGACAACAAGTTACTGCAGGCTGCGCTGGCCTGGGACGGCATTATTGGCTCAAAGCTGGCACCCCGTTCGCCCAATCAGTCAGTGTTCACTCTACTTTATCGGATGTGCGGTGATCACGATGGCATGCACAGTATTCCGGAAGGTGGCATCAACACGCTGGTGCAGTCGCTTGTTGGGGCGGCCGCGACGGCCGGCGCGGAGCTTCGTTGCAGCGCCCCGGTTCGTCATATCACGGTTGAGGGTGATGAGGACGGGCAGCGCGTGAGTGGCGTTGTGCTGGCCGACGGCGAGGAGATTTCTGCGGGCCGTGTGGTTTCGGCTATCGATCCTCAAAGCACCTTCCTGCGCCTGGTTGGCGCACAGCACCTGGAGATTGAATTTACCAATCGCATTTCCAGGCTGCGCTGTGAAGGCTTTGTCGCCAAGCTGCATCTTGCGCTTGATGGCCTTCCCCAATTCAGCGGGCTTGATACGCCGGCGGGTCGCATGATCATTGCACCGGAGCTTGATGCCATCGAGTTTGCCTTCGACGATGCCAAGCATGGCGGCATATCAGAAAACCCTGTGCTCGAAGTCACCGTGCCATCACTGCACGATTCCGCGCTTGCCCCTGCGGGGCAACACGTGCTTTCTGCCCACGTCATGTACGTGCCAGCGAAGCCCAAGGGCGGCTGGACGGACGCTGCGCGTGAGGGCCTTATAGCACGGCTCATGGCTGAGCTTGAGCGCTACGCACCCGGGATTGGGGAGCAGGTCCTGGCTACCGAGCTGCTCACGCCAGCGGACATGGAGAAGCAGTTTGGTATCACGGGTGGACACTGGCATCACACCGAGTTCGCCGTGGACCAGATGTTAATGATGCGCCCCACCTATGAAGCCGCCCAGTACGGTACTCCCATTCCGGGTCTTTTCCTGTGCGGGGCGGGTAGTCACCCCGGCGGCGGGATAACCGGTATGCCGGGTCAGAACGCGGCACGCGAGATTTTACGATGAAACAGTATGACGCCATCATTGTGGGGGCAGGCCATAACGGCCTGACCAATGCGGCTTACCTGGCCAAGGCTGGCCTCGACGTTGTCGTCGTTGAAAAGAACGACTACATAGGCGGCGCCGCCGTTACCCGTGAAATGCACGAGGGCTGGTACTATTCCAGCTGCTCCTACGTGTGCAGCATGATGCGTCAAGCACTGCATCGCGATCTCGACCTGTCACGTCACGGCTTGCTGCTGGTACCCTATCTGGGTACGGCGGTGTTCGGTGACAGGGGCGATGTCATGATCGACTACCCGAGCGAAGAGGCCGCCTACCTCGAACTCAAGCGCCTGTCGCCGCATGATGCTGATTCAATGGCGCGCTTCCAGGCTGACCTTGGCCGTTATGCCCAGCTTATCCGCAAGACGCTGCTGCGTACGCCGCCGGATCCGGCCTCTTTCAAGCCTCGCGATATCGGCGAACTGCTGTTTCTTGCCAAAGAGTTCTGGGCGCTGGGTGAAAAGGAGCTCTATGAATACGTGCGCTTCTTCACTATGAGCGCAGCGGAGTTCCTTGAGGACTATTTTGAGCACGACCTTGTCAAGGCGGCCATGGCCAGCCCAGGCATTATCGGCACGGCGCTCGGCGTTTACTCCCCCGGCTCTGCCTACATCCTGCTGCACCACGTCATGGGTGATGTCGACGGTAGCGTCGGTGCCTGGGGTCTGGCACGCGGTGGCATGGGCGCTATTTCACATTCAATCGCTAATGCGCTGACGGAGATGGGCGGCGAGATTCGCACCAGCGCCGGCGTGCAGCAGATTCTCGTGAAGGAAGGCAAGGCCATGGGGGTTGCCCTGGACAACGGCGATGAGCTGCACGGCAAGATCGTTGTCTCCAACCTCGACGCGAAACGCACGTTTACCAAGGTAATGGACAAGAATGATCTGCCGGATGGTATCTATGACCGCGCCAGCAAGTTCAAGATTCGCGGTTCATCCGGCAAGGTGAATATCGCACTGTCGGGCATGCCGAAGTTCAACAACGTCCCGGATAACCCCTACGTTAATCGCGGCGGC
>JBCDJG010000076.1:0-19036 GCA_038748065.1 Pseudomonadota bacterium | reverse complement strand
GGTCAGCCCGGACGTGGCGGAAAACTCGGGTGGTGCGATATCGGTCTGCTCGCGCTCGTCGCGATCGTAGCGCACCGCCAATGACGCCTCGATGGTATCAGTCACGTCATAGTTGATCTGGCCAAAGAGGGCATAGGCAGTATTGTCGTTGTCGTCGGCAAAGCCAAACAGGGTATTTTCGTTAAAGACGCTGCTTGAGTAAGGCTGCCCCATATCCATCTCGGTGGGCAGGCCACGCTCGCGGTCCGTTGCGAGGTAGTAGGCACCTGCGATCCAGCGGAGAGTCTGGTCATCCGATGAGGTGATTCTGAATTCCTGGCTGATGGTTTCCACATCGGTAAACACTTTCACCAGTTGCTCATTTTCCAGAACCATTGGCCCGAAGGACGTATCAAAGACTCTGAGCTCTCCCGAACTGCAGGCCGGGCCGCAGTCATAGGGGTAAGCGTCCGCTGCGTAGAACTCGCTCTGATCGTTCCAGGCCGTTATCGAGGTTAGCGTACCGAAATCGAAGTCGTAGTCGATTTTGAGGGAGACGTTGGACAACTCGCGCTCGTTGGTGCCGAGGCGGCTCGCTCTGATCGGGGTACGGGTATTGTCAGCCGCTCCGGAGTCATAGACCCTGTCTGCAGCAAAACAGCCGTTGCTCTCCCCACAGTTATCGAGCAGTACAAAATTGAGAGCGCCTCCTTCGGTCTCCGAATAACCCGCGCGAAAGTCGAGTGAGAGCTGTTCGGAGGGTTGCCATTCTAGCCTTGCCTTGAAGGATTGATCTTCATAGGGATCTGCTTCCTCGCCGAGATACTCGTTTTCGATGTAGCCCTCGTGGTCGACGTAGCTGCCGGCCAGGCGGAAGAAGAGGTTTTCAGCCAGTGGTCCGCTGACCGCGCCCTGAATGCGCCTGAGATCTCCGTTACCGGCGCCCACGACGACCTTACCTTCCACCTCATCAGAGGGGCGCTTTGTCATAATGTTGATGGCCCCGCCGATCGCGTTGCGACCGTAGAGTGCACCCTGGGGACCCTTCAATACCTCGATTTGCTGAATGTCGAAGAGCTCCTGGTCAAACTGGCCGGGGTCCGTCATCAGGACTCCGTCGATGACGACTGCGACCGGTGATTCACCGTTCCTGACCTGCGATATGCCCCGAATTGTCATGAAATTCACACCAGCGCTCTCGGAGCTGGCGAAGGTCACGTTTGATGTCAGCTGCAGAAAATCCGCAGCCCGTGTAATGCCCGCATCGTCTATTTGTGATTCGGTGAAGGCGGTCACGGAGACCGGGACATCCTGAAGTGACTCGCTGCGTTGCCTGGCGGTCACCGTGACCTCCTCCAGTACCAGCCCTTCCGCCAGCAGCGGAGCGGCAGGGCTGCCTGCCAAGAGACCAGCGCCTATTTTTACTGCCAGTGAGATTGGAGTCAGGCGATTAAGAACTTGCATGGAGTGATCCTCTTGTTGGCCGCTGATTACGTTAGCTGTGTGACCAGGCTGTATGCGCTTGGCGTTCGCTATAAAATTCACAATATCAAAAAATTTGATCATATCAAAGAATTATTTATATCAATTTATTTATTTCCACAATAAAATTCGCTCACATTCACATGAGCGTGTCTTGGCCCCGGGGACTTTATGAAAGCGGAACTCTTTGCACCGCATGTCGAGCATAGGCTGGCAGAATCGAAAGTCGCGATGGCGACTTCGGGCATCAAGCGCCTCTGCATTTTTTCCGGCGCGGAGTGTTGCCCATTTCAGGACGACCTGCCGTATCCCTTCAGAGCCAATGCATATTTCAAGACCTGGGTGCCGCTGCACCGGCCAGGCTGCATACTTGTCATCGAGCTCGAGGCCAATCGGCCGCGCTTACTGCTGCTGGAAGAAGAGGACTATTGGCATAGCCGGCCACCGGTGCCCTCGCCGATAATTGAGGAGTGCTTCGAGGTGAGCCGGTACCCGAGCATCGATGACGTCTTCCGGGCTGTGCCGGGAGGCTCAGGCACGGCACTGGTCGGCAAGCTACCGCAGGCCGCCACATCGCGGATGAGGCCTTGCGACCTCAATCCATTGCCATTACTCGAATTGCTTGACGAAGGTCGCGCTCGCAAGACACCGTGGGAGTTGCATAACATAAGATGCGCCAACCAGGCGGCAGCGGTTGGGCACCGGCGGGCCCTGGAGTTGTTTCAAGAGGGCGCATCCGAGTTGGATATTCACCTGGGTTATCTCGAAGCCCTGCGGTGTTCGGAATACGAGCTGCCTTACGGCAATATCATAGCGATAAACGAAAATGCGGCGGTGCTTCATCACTGGCTCTTGAACCGTGATCGTCCGCAACAGCCGCAAAGTCTATTGATCGATGCGGGCGCGTCTCACCTGGGTTATGCGGCCGACGTTACACGCACTCACGCGGCACGCGAGGGCGCCTTTAAAGATCTGGTTCTCGCGATGGACACTCTGCAAACGTCGATTGCTGAGCGCGCTCGCCCTGGCGCTTCTTTTGTCGAGATGCACTGTGCAGCGATAAACGAAATAGGAGCACTGCTAAACAGAACGGGCGTTATCCGCATTGACGCAGAGCACGCAGATTTTGATCGAGTCGTTACTTCATTCTTCCCGCACGGGCTGGGGCATTTCCTTGGCAGCCAGGTGCACGATCGAAGCGGCAAACAGCAGGACGACGCTCGCTACCCCCATCTGCGCCTGACGCGCACGCTGGAGCCCGGTAACGTGGTAACGATTGAGCCCGGGTTGTACTTTATTCCCATGCTTCTCGACAATCTCTGGCACAGCGGGGCAAGATCCTGCGTCAACTGGGGCCTGGTTGAGCAGCTGCTACCCTACGGTGGCATACGTGTGGAGGACGACTTGGTGATAACGGACGAAGGCTCTGAAAATCTGACGCGAGCGGCTTTTGATACCGATAAATTATCGGTTCCAGCCTGAGGCTAGACCTGGGTCAGGCCTTCAATTGCATCTCAACCCCGTCGAGGAAGCTCTCGGTGGCGCTGCGCAAGGTCTCATCGGTATTTATGCCGGGGCTGAAGTAGTCGAGCTGGCCATTCATATGCAAGGCCGACGTGCCGTGTGCCATGCACCAGAGTTTCATCGCCAGGTCCATGGCGTCTTCCACCGCACCGCCCACAGCAATTACCCAGGCTTCGACTGCCGAATAGAAAAGACTAAAGCCTGACTGTTTCATTATTCCGGACAGGCCGTCCTTCGCGTGCAGGTGTCGATCGCCTCCCCACATCAGGTCGAAGAATGCGCCGTGCCGACTAACGAAATCCACGTAGCGCAGGCCAAGGGCAATGATGCACTCGCGTGAGCCCATGGCTTGATGATCGAGAATCTCTTGAATCTCGCTGCTGAAGGCCCAAAAGGCGAGATCCGACACGCCGGCCAGCAAATCCTCTTTGTCCTTGAAGTGGCGGTAGGGCGCTGCGGAGCTGACCCCTGCCTTGCGCGCGGCGTCGATCATCGCGAAGTCATCGGATCCGCGTTCTTCGATGAGCTCCGCGGCCGCGACAATCAGGGCGTTGTGCAGGTCACCGTGGTGATACTGCCGGGTGTTCTTGGCTGTGCTTGGCATCAGGCGAGCGTTTTCTTGAGATTCTCATTTATTGTTTGAGCGCTACTGGTCGTCTGTTCGAGCGCGGGCTGCGCTGGCCGGCTCATGAGCAGTGCAAACAGCGGCGGTACTAGGAAGAACGATACGATAGTCGAGAGCAGGACGCCACCGGCAATCGCCATCGCAAAGGGCGGCCAGAATTGACTGCCCTCAAGGATGAGAGGCAGGAACCCACCAAAGGTCGTCAAGGTCGTCGACACAATGTGTCGACTGGAGTCCATGACCACCTCGCGGATAGCAAACAGGCCACCGCCCATGGCCGCTTCGTCGCGCTGTAATGCTGTCATGATAATGATGGCGGCGTTAACCGATACGCCGATTGAGCCTATGACGCCGATTACGGCCTGCACGCCGAAGGGGTAGTTGAAAATTGCCAGGGCCAACAGGCTGAGACCTGCGGAACACAACATCACCAACATCGCAACGGCTGACAGGCGCCAGGAGTTAAAGGTCAACACGATCGTGGCGAAGAGGGCGGCGATGATGAAACCCATAGGCGCCATGATATGGCCCATCACCTCGGCGCGAACATCGGAGTCGCCCCCGAAACTCATACGATAGCCAGTGGGAAGGGGTATTGGCTTAGCGTCGAGGTCGGCGCGCAGGGCCTTCAGCGCTTCTTCGGGCAGAATGCCACGCACCAGCTGAGCCTGCACCACGTTGCGCCTTTCGCCATTGAAGCGACTGATCGGGCTTTGCGAGACTCGAAGATAGGACTCACCGAGGGCGCTCAAGGGAATCGCCGGAATACGCGCGTCAGCAGTTGGCATGCTCAGTGGCACAAGTACGTCCCGAACCCGGTGCTTTTGCTCGAAGGCCTCCTCGCCCAGGCGAATGCGCACGGGCAGACGTTCGGTGCCCTCCAGTACCTCACCACCCGTGCGCCCGACAAGGGCGGCATCGAGTGCGGCGGCGGCATCGCTCAACTGCAGCCCGGCGATGCGGAGCTTGTCTTCGTCGAGGTCAAAGACGATCTTGGGCGCACCGCCGATGAGGTCGGTTGTAGTGCTGGTTACGTAGGTGACGGCCTCCATGCGCTGGCGATACTGTTCGCCCAACTCCGCCAGGACGCCAAGGTCCGGGCCATAAATCTCAACCTCCAGCGGCGCCTTCACGGGCGGGCCCTGGTCAATGCCGCGCGCGACAATCTGGGCCTGCGGGAAGCGCTCCGACAGCTCCCTTTGGAGGCGGCGAATGAGCGCGTCGGTCTGGTTTTCGTCGTGCGTCAGCACCAGTGCTTCAGCCCAGGTGGGGTTGCCGTCCCGATATCGCAGCATGTTGTAGTAGAAGGGCGGCGGGCTCTCTCCCAGGGTCCAGTCTACGCGGCGAATAAGGGGCTCAGCCCGCAGAAGCGGATCCATCTCAGCGACCAGTTCGCGCGTTTCATAAATGGAACGACCATCGGCGAGCTTTACCTGCAGATACATCTGATCGCGGTCGGTTCCGGGAAAAAACTGCGCCGTCAGAGTTGGAAAGGCGAGCAAGCCGGTTATTGGTAAAACCAGCGCCAGGGCAATGGCGGCGCCCTGATGACGCAGGGTCCAGTCCATACTTCTGGCCAGCCAATTGCCCATGCGCCCGCTGTTGATGCCTGAGCGCATCCAGGATTCACGCTTGCTGGAGCCACGGGGCAGTAGCCACGCGGCGAGGGCAGGCGTAAAGATCAGAGCCAGTAGCAGTGACGAGCCCAGCATGACCACCACAGAAATAGCGATCGATCCCATAAAGTCACCCGATACCCCTGGGAGGATGACCATGGGCATGAAGGCCAGAATCGTGGTGGCCGTCGATGACAGTAGCGGGATTCGCAGGCGCCCAACGGACTGCCGTATGGCGCGCGTTGCGGACTGGCCTTTGCGCAGGCGCTTGCCGACCTCGTCCGTCATCACAATGGAGCCGTCAACCAGCAGGCCCAGTGCAACAATGAGGCCGGTGATCGACATTTGGTGCAGGGCCATGCCCAGCCGCTCCAGAATAGCCACCGACATGATGCCGCACAGCGGCAGCACCACGGCAACAACGACTGCAGCGCGCCAGCCCATGGTGAACAGCAGCACCAGCAGTACCAGTGCGACGCCAATCAGCAGGTTGAGCGCAACTTCCGCCAGCCGCGTGTTGGTATATGTGCTCTGGTCGTAGGATTGATCCACCAGAAGACCTGCAGGGGCCTGCGCGCGGTAGCCGTCGAGCAGTGTTCGAAAACGCTCACTCCAACGGTCCACGCGCTCGCCGTCCTGCATGCGCACGGCTACGAGTATGGCCTGCTTGCCCTGGGCCAGCGCCATGCTGTCTGGCGGTGATTGCTGCGCCTTGTAAACACGTGCAATGTCGCCAACACGAACGGAGCGCCCGCGGGCGTCGGAGCTGACAATGACCTGGCTCACGCGATTCAGGGAGTCAAGGGCGCCTGCGACTTCGACGATGATGTCCGCGCCGTCGCCGGTGGCTCGACCCGCGGAGCTGCGCGCGTCGGCGGCCGCCAGGGCGCCTGCGACCTGGTCCAGGCTCAGTCCTCGACTGGCGAGGGCGGCCTCATCGACGGCAACGCGAATTTCTTCCTTCGGTTCGCCAAACAGTTCGACCAATTTGGTGCCCGGCATGTTGCGCGCCAGGTCGGCGAAGTCCTGTGTCAGGCGATGGAGCAGTGATAGCGGCATATCAACGCCGTCGCGGCCGCTGAAGGCGATGATGGTCGTGAAGGCGGTAAAGCGGTCGTTGTCGAAGCTTGTGGCGCCGACGCCGCTCGGGAATTCGCGCCGGGCATCAGCAATGGCATCGCGTACCTCTGACCAGGCGCGCCCGAGTTCCTCGTCGCTCAGCGTGTCATCAAGGGCGACGTTGAGCGATGAAATGCCGGTGCTGGACGTGCTGTAAAGCTCATCGATCTCATCCATGCGCATCAGCTCGTCTTCCAGAGGCCGCGTAACCAGCGCTTCCACCCGATCGGGGGTGGCTCCGGGGAAGGGGGTGAGCAGTGTCGCGGTGAAATTGGTCAGCGTCGGGTCTTCCTGGCGCGGACTGGTAGTAAAGCTTGTGAAACCGACCGCGATTATGACGAGGACGAACAGCGCGAAATAACGTCGATGATCGTAGAGGCTGGTAGCCAACATAGTGTCAGTCTCCCACCGGCTGCACGGGTAGCCCGGGTGTAACTCGATGGACACCCTGGCTGATTACCGCTGCGCCGTCCTGCAGCGTGCCGCGGACAAAAGCCATGTCGCCTCGGGTATCGAGAATTTCGACGGCTTCGCGTACCGCGAGGTAGGCGCCGCTTGATGCGCTGTCCAGTCGTAATACTGTCCACGCACCGCGCTGGCCCTCCAGCAGAGCTTCAATCGGCAGCCAGCCTCCGCGTATGTCCACGCGCTGATCGAGTACCAGTGTCAGGCTCTCACCATCCAGTGCGTTCAAACCCTCCGGCAGCTCAAATACGGCAGTGCGCGTGCGGGTCATGGGGTCGATGTCGGGGCGCAGGGACGCCAGTTGCGCATCCAGAGGCTCGCCTCGCAGACGCAAGGCATAGGTGGCGCCCTCCCGCAGGCTGGTGGCGCGTTCAACGGGCACGCCGATATGGGCTTCCAGACGGGCAGTCTCGACCAGCCGCACGATAGGTGTGCCCGAGGTTACGACGGCGCCGTCATCGAGATACCGTGCGGCAACCGTGCCAGCATAGGGCGCGGTGAGTCTGGTTTTGGCCAGCGCCACGTCAAGGTCATCCAGCGCTGCAGAAACCGCCGCAACCTGGGCCTCCAGCGCCTGCGCGCGCAGGCGGGTTTCGTCAGACGCCTCCCTGGAGACGGCGCCGGTGGCGACCAGATCCCGCTGCCGCTTGGCTTTCAGACGTGCCAGTTCCAGTTCGCTTTCGACGCGCGCCAGATCGGCTACGGTGCCCCGGCGCTGTGCCTGTAGGCGGACGCTGTCCAACTCTGCGATGACCTCGCCCTGGGCTACGACGTGACCCTCACGCACCATTACGCGCTCGAGTTTGCCCGGCGCCTCAAAGCCCAGGTCGGCCTTGCGACCCGCCTCGATCACGCCCAGGAAGCTGACCTGGCGCTGATAGCTGTCGTGCAGCTCAAAGCGCGTGACGGCGACCGGCAGAGGCTCTTTGGTCACGCTACTGACCGCGGCATTAGCGCGCCAGTGCAGGCCTGCGGATAGCGCCACCGTAAGCGCGACTGCCAGGGCGATGAACAGCAGGTTGGTGCCAAGCGTGCGGTGGATGCGGGTAGGCTGGTTTGTGCTTTGGGCGTTCATATCGAGATATATGTGAGAGCAATTAACATAGATGTTAGGCCAATTAACATTCGAAGGCAAGTGGAGAGGTATACGCGTTTTTGAATGAGGCGGATGCACGGATGGGCAGGTGTTGACGCAATTGCAGCGCTTGCGCGTATAAGCTCTCAAGTCACTAGCTCGAGCGCAGGAGTCCTGCATGCATATTCTCATGACCGGTGGAACCGGATTTATTGGCACGCCCTTGGCAAACAGCCTGCTGTCGGATGGTCACCGAGTCACTATTTTGTCGCGTAGCCTGCACAAAGACGGTGGCCTGTGCCGGTATATCACTTCGCTTGATGCGATCAACGAAGATGAGACTATTGACGGGATCATCAACCTGGCCGGGGCCTCGCTCGCGGAAAAGCGCTGGAGTGGGCGCTATAAGCAGCAGATCGTCAGTAGCCGTCTGGATACAACGCGCGTCCTGCTTGCATTAATTGAGCGTGTGCAGCAAAAACCCGCCGTTCTGCTCTCTGCCAGCGCCATCGGTTTTTACGGCCCGCAAGGCGATGAAGCGTTGGCAGAAGATGCTGCCAGGGGTCGTGGCTTTGCCGCAGATTTGTGTGTCGACTGGGAGGCTGAGGCCTTGATGGCCGAAGCCTCAGGACTGCGCGTCTGCCTGCTGCGCCTTGGGGTGGTTCTGGATCGGCATGAAGGCGCCTTTGTGGAACTGGAGCGACCCTTCAAGCTGGGTGTGGCCAACTGGATCGGCAATGGCCATCAGGTGCTGAGCTGGATTCATCGTCGCGATGCCGTCGCGGCGATCCGCCACATTTTGTACGACGAAACCGCCACTGGCGCTTTCAATGTCACCGCCCCGGTGCCGGTTACGAGCCGCGAGTTGTGCACCGCTATGAAAGTGCAACGCCGCACCTTTATTACGCTACCGGTCCCTGGAATTGCTCTGCGGCTTGCTGTGGGAGAAATGGCGAATGAATTACTGATCAGCGGCCAGCGTGTCCTGCCACAGCGCCTGCAAGCGGCGGGATTTGAATTCGAATTCGCTGATATCGATGCGGCGCTTGCATCAATTTACGCTGGCTGAGCCGCAGCTCGGCAGCCTCGTTTGGCCAGAAAATTGAGAATTGCCTGGCTGAAGACGTCGTTGCGATCACCGGCGATCATGTGGCTGGCGTCTTTAACATCGACATAGTCTGCGTCCGGGTGATCGCGCAGGAAACCCCGGGCTACCTCCGGCGTGACGATATCGCTGAGCTGCCCCCGCACCAGCAACAGCGGCAGCGCAATGCTGCTAGCTGCAGCTGACAGGCGATCCGGGTTGGCGAGTTTGTCGCGGCTGGAGCGTTGCAGAATAAAACTGGGATCCCAGTGCCAGCGGTAGCGGCCGTCGTCATCCAGCCTCAGGTTCTTGGACAAGCCCCCCAGGTCTTTGCGCCGCGGCCGGCCGGTATACTCGGCAATCACATCGGCGGCCTCGTCGAGCGAGGCAAAACCTTCCTCCATGTGGGTGCCCATGAAGCCGATGATCTTCTCGGCGCCAGCAATATTCATACGAGGGACGATGTCTACAAGGATGATGGCGCTGAAGACGTCCTCATGATGCTCCCCCTCGGCAATGATCGCCGCCAGTCCGCCCAGGGACGCACCAACCAGCACCGGCCGCCCCGGTAGTTGTTTGGCAAGCTCTAGCTGGTCTTCAGCGAAGCGATCAATGTGGTAATCGCCATCCTCTGACCAGGAAGAGCCGCCATGGCCGCGATGATCATAGGCCACGGCGTACCAGCCAGCCTGTGCCAGGAGCTCCGCTGTGCTGCCCCACGAGTGCCGGGTCTGTCCGCCGCCGTGTGACAGTATGACCGCCGGGTCGCCGGGATTGCCGTAAGCATGCGCCGCCAGGACAATGCCGCCGGACAGTTCAAATTCAAGTTCTCGCACAAAAAGCCATCGCAAAAACGAAGAGCTTAGCATAGCCAGCGCACTTCCCCGTCGCCGCACGCCTTAGCCATGCCGGCCACATGGCAAAACTCGCCTCGGCGCTCGTGGGTTTGACAGATGGCGCGCTACATCTTTTCCCGTGGGATATTGAAGTAGCTTTCGTAATTCGCAAAGCGCTCCCTCAGCGAAGCCTCTTCAAGCCCCGTATCTGCCAGGCTGTAGCTGTGCTTGCCGTGCTTGTCTGCCGGGTTGTCATCAAGGAAGGCTTGCATTGCGCCCGCTGCCTGCTCGCTGAGCTCAAGGCCGAAGTGATTGTAGGCTCGGCCAACAGTGCCTACCTGATCGCGGATGAAATCCTGGAAATACAGATCGACTACCTGGTCATCGGGTAGGGCGCCGCTGCGGCGGTAGGCGACGGTGTTGTCATAGCCCCTGGCCAGGGCCTCGGCGTAGTAGCGGGTGATGGCTGCCAGGTCGACATGATCAGAGGCCAGACGCCTGAGCGCGGCGGCGAGGCTGCTCATGGAGACCAGGGTTTTCAGCGGGTCGCGGTGGGTTTGCACAAACAAGGCATCGGGGTATTCCCTATGGATGTGCTGCAGGTGCCACAGATGCTGTGGCGACTTGAGCGCCCAGCGCTGGCCGGGGCATTTCCATTGCAGGACCTGTAGAAATCGGCGGTGCCACTTGAGTGCCGAGCGCATCTCCTGCTCCAAGACCCAGAGGTCATAGCTGGATACCTCAAACTGCACCTGATAGATCATCGAGGTCAGGTCAATACTGGTCAGCGCCACGCACTCCTGGGCACGCTGTGCGCCCATGGGGTGCATGGTCTTGAATTCTGGTATCAGGCTGTCGACGCGATCCAGGTCTTTATCGACCTGCGCGATGCGCGGATCGCTGTCATAGCTTGCAGTCTCCGGTGGCGGCAGCGGGTAGGCTGCCTCCCAGGATAGCGGAACGCGATTGGCCGTATCCTGGGCGAGAAGGTCATGAAAGATCGTGGTGCCCGAGCGTGGCGGGCCCACCACGAATAGCGGCTGGGTGATCGCCTGCTCCTCGATCTCCGGGTGCTGGCGCAGCAACGCAACCATGCCGAGCCTATTCTGGAGCGTGCGGAGCAGGTCAGCCCTGGCGACAACCCGCCCGAGCAGGCTGAGCTTTGCCTCAGTCTCCAGCGCGTGTAGCAGGCGGTCCAGTCCGGGCAAGAAGTCTTCTTCGCCGAAGTCCTCAAGCCCTGTCTGCCTGCGGGCGTTCGCCAGCAGATTCTCTCGCTCGAGGCTCACTGGCTGCCAGCCTGCGCTGCCGGCCACTCGGCCCGCAAGGTTCATCAGGCGCACGGTGATGGGCAGGGCTTTGGCTTGGCTGCTCATGCTGTGGTCTTTACCCGGTCGGTCATTTCACTGAAAATGTCTCATTCCTCGGCGTTGGCGACAAGGACCACAACGGCCAGTGAGCACTAGCAAGAGCGATCCCATGACTGGCATTCTAGCTGCCGCCAGGCGCTGTTACCTGCGAGATGGGCTACAGGGCGTTGGTATGAAAGAGGTGGCTGCCGAGGCCGGCGTTGCGAGATCGACACTCTACCGGTATTTCCCCGGGCGGGATGAATTGCTGGTGGCAACGGTAAAGCGTGACATGGAAGCGTTCAATCAGCGCATTGCCAAGCGTCTGGCGTCCTTCGAGACGCCGGAAGATATGTTGGTGGAGGGATTGATACTCGCCATCCGTGAACTACCAAAAAGGCCGCTGCTGCGCGCGGTGTTTGCCTCCGACGACGACAGCCGTGCTCGTCGGGTGGTATGGAGCTCTGACGTTATTGTGCGTTTTGGTGAAGAGCTGATGGCCGACGTCATTGAGCCAGCCCAGGCGGCGGGCATTCTGCACAACGAGGTGCTGCCTGAGATCATGGTCGAGTGGGTGTACCGACTGTTGCTGTCCTTCCTCACGCTGCCCAGTAACTGGGTGCGCAGCGAAAAAGAGCTGCGCGCTACGCTGCACGCGCTGCTGGTGCCCGTGGTGTTACGGTAGCGCGGCCGGCAGCTGCGAGCACTTCGTGGGCGCAGTTGTAGCCCGGCAGGAAGGTAACGCCGGGCCCGGGATGACAAGACGCTCCGCACAGGTACAGGCCCGACAGCGGCGTTGTATGCCCAGTGCCTTCAATCAGGCAGCGATCGCCGATCATCTGGTCTGGATGCAGAAGTCCATGTGTCCAGTCGCCGTTGGTTACGCCCTGCATAGTGGCGAAGTGATCAGCGGAGAAAATCGCCTGGTCGACAATCAGCTCACGAAAATCAGGCATGTGCAAACTGATATGCTCAATCAGGTTTTCCGCGGCCTGGTCGCGCAGCTTTCCGCGGCGAGACTTCTCCGCATCGCAGGGGAAGTAGAAGCCGTAGGCGCTGGCGATGTGGAAGCCTTCTGGCGCGAGGCTGGCGTCCATGACTGAGGGAATCTGAAAGGCCAGTGGCATGCGCTCGGGTAACTCGCCCTCCAGACAGCGCTCGTAGGCACTCTGCATTTCCTCCGGATCCAGCACCATCGCGCCGCCGAACCGCGCCTCTGGGATACGGTTTAGACGTTTCAGGTGTTTGCTGTAGGTAGGCAGGCCCTTCAACTTGAACAGCATGTGCACGAAGGCCCCCTTGTGGTCGAAAGCATCTACCTTGATTTGCTTCTCGGTCACCAGGCTGTGATCGGCCAGCAGGTGGTTGAAGGTTGCCTGTTTGTCCAGGTTCGAGATGACGATCGGGGCGCGCAGCTCGTCGCCGTTTTTCAGCTGGACACCCACCGCTGCGCCGTCCTCAACGAGTATGCTGGTAACGTGCTGTTTCAGCCGAACCTCACTGCCCAGATCCAGCAGCTGTTGCGTGATGCACTCAGACAGCTTGCCCATACCGCCTTTGACGCGCTGCATAAGCCCCTCTGAGCCCTCTTGCGCCATCGTATAAATGAGGCATAGGCCAGAGCCAGGCGTATAGGGCCCCTTGTAAGTAGCCTGCACGGCGGCAAAGGCCATGTTGGCGCGCAGCTCACGGTGCTTGACCGGGTCCGGAAAGAACTTATCGATGATGTCCATGGCCGAACCCTTGAAGGCGAGTTCAAGGTGCTCGCGCTGTTCCGGCGTTTCTGCTTCGGCAATCAGCTCCTCCAGCTTGCGCGGTGCCTTGCGCGCGGTGAAGCGATCGAGGACTCGCGCAGGGTACTCGCAAAACTTGAGGAAGCGGGCAAAGCCCAGCATGGCGCCGGGGCCAAAATCCTTGAGCATGGCGAAGCTCAGGCGCAGTGAATTTTTAAAAAAGATCATCGGCCTGCCCTGAGCGCCCGTCAGGTTGACGGCCATGACTGGTAGCGGGATCAGCTCAACGCCATGCGATTCGAAATCGAAGTATTCCTTGATTTCAGCGGACAGCGGGAAAAGACAGCTGGCGCCCACCTCGTTCTGACAACCCTTGAGAATTTCACGGGTTGCGCCCATGCCGCCCACGTAGTGATTCTTTTCGAGGACGAGTACACGCTTGCCGTTGCGCGCCAGCACGAGGCCGGTGGCGAGACCATTGTGACCAGCGCCAATGATGATGGCATCGAAGCCATCCTTTCCAGTCTGACTCTCCATACCGTATTCGCTCCCGGGCAGTGCCCGCTTGTCTGAGTGCGATCTCGGACATATTATGCAAAACGTCCGACAGGGGCAAGCGCTCCCGGCGCTTGCAGCCTGACACTGTCAACGCGGTGCTCAACGCAGTCCGCCTTCGATCAAGGGAACACTGTGGAAAGCCTGAGAATGGGTGCCCTGGGCGTCAGCGCTGCTGCCCGACTCGCTGCGGATGCTCTCGATCCTGGCAGGCTGCCCTACAAAGCCGATCACGTCATGCGTCCCGAGATCTTAAGCCGCCTTATCAATGAAGGCAGTTTAGGCGTGCTACGTGGCCCGGTAGAATTGTCAGCGGTTGAGCAGCAGGCTGTTCCCTCGGTGAGCAGCAACTGTCAGAACCTGGTACTGACTGTCGAGCAGGCGGAGGACGTGGGCCTGCCGCGGAGCCTGTTCGTCAAGGTGCCGATGACCTCTGCCCTGACGCGGTGGTTCTTCAGCATCATCCTGTCCTGGCGTCTGGAGTCGGAGTTCTTCCGCCACGTGGCGCGCGACCTGCCGCTGCGCACGCCGGTGACCTATGCAACGGCGTGGCGCGGCGGGCGCTTCTACCTGATTCAGGAAAATCTCCGTGAGGATCCCGCTGTCAGGCTGTTTACCAACCTTGATATGCCGGCGGGTCCGGAGCTTGTTACCGTGCATCGAGTACTGGATACGTTCGCTCGCCTGCACGCTCTGCATTACGGTCTGCCGGCCGCCGATCGAGCCGCGATTCTTCCCCTGGACTACCATCCCTTTCTGTCGCCGCGCCTCGGTGTGGTATCACGCAGCTTGAACCTGATGGCGCTGGCGCCCTGTATGCGTAACTGCCCGGGTGCAATCCCCAGCCCCATTGAGGGCAGCTACCGGCGCACGATAGATAACTGGCAGGCCCTGTTGGATCACTGGTTTGAAGGCCCACTGTCCTTGCTTCACGGCGACAGCCATCTCGGCAACGTCTTCATCAGCGGCGAGTCCATGGGCTTGCTGGATTGGCAGGCGGCGCACTGGGGTAAAGGCATTCGCGACGTGCAGTACTTCTTGATTAACGCGCTACCGGCACAGACCTTGGCCGCGCACGAGCAGGATCTGGTGCGGTATTACGTCGAGCGGCGCGCGGTACATGGGCAAGCTATTGATGGCGAGCAGGCCTGGCAGGAATACCGCAGCTTCACCTTTCATACTCTGATGACCATTGTTGTGGCAATCGGCTTTGGCGCCCTGAATGGTGAGCAGGACGCGCTGATGCGCGAAATCCTCACGCGCGCTGTCGCGGCGGTTGAGCGCGTTGACTATCCCGGCTGGCTGGATGCATTCCTTGCCAGGCGCTAGGGTAGTAGATACCCATCCAGAAAGAAGAGAGCGCGATGAAGTTCTGGCAGGCAATCACCTGGGCTGAAACCGAGCAGCTGGTCGAGATCGCACGCTTTGCCGAAGAGGTCGGTTTCCATGGCCTGATGAGCGGCGACCATGCCCTTTACCCACAGGATCTTAGCCCTGGCTACCCTTATTCGGATACGGGGTTTCCGCCCCAGGTCGCGGATTCCGAGTACCCCGACCAGTGGGCTCTGTTTGGCGCACTCGCAGCGGCTACCTCACGCATTCGTTTTGTTTGCGGCGTTTACGTGCTACCCCTGCGCAACCCGATTGAGGTGGCTAAATCCTGCGCAACCCTGGATATTCTCAGCAAGGGGCGCTTTGTACTGGGTGCGGGCGCTGGCTGGATGCGGGAAGAGTTCGATATCTACGGCGTGGACTTTAAAACCCGCGGCAAACGCCTCGATGAGTGTCTCGCGGCACTACGTAAGCTCTGGCAGGGTGGCATGGTGGAGTACCACGGTGAGCATATCGACTTTCCTGCGATTCAATTGGCCCCTGCGCCAACGCACCACATTCCTATTTATATCGGCGGCGGCAATAAGCTCGCTTTGAAGCGCACGGCGCTCCACGGTGACGGTTGGATCGGTGCCGGCAATCTCCCTGAGGAGGTACCTGGGATTATGGCGGAGCTGCAGCGTCTACGCGCTGAAGCGGGCCGGGACCATCTGCCTTTTGAAACGATGGTTGGTTTGAAAGCGCCTGTGGAGCTGGCAACCTTTGAAGCCATGGTGGGCACGGGAATGACCTCCGGTGTGAACATGCCCTTCGACTATGGCCTGGGCAAGGGATCCAGCCTGGATGAAAAGAAGCGTTTCATGGAGGCTTTTGCGGAGCGGATCATCCGTCACTTTCCCGTGGCCTGAGGCGATCAGGACACAGAAAAACAGCAAAGCGTGCCTACGCCTGTTTCCAGCTTTCGCGAGCGAGCCCAGACGATGATGCGCCGACTCTGGTTCCTATCGCCCTCAATATTGCGTATTGTGTTGTGCCCTGCGCCCACAGCAATCGACTAAAAAGCGACCTCGATCAACCCTGATGGAAAATCTGGAGAACTGGCAATACGCCGCTATTGCTGTGCTCTTCGTCTGGAGCGGTTTTGTGCGCTCCGGGCTAGGCTTTGGTGGCGCCGTGCTGACGCTGCCCTTTCTCTTAATGGTGACAAACCAGCCGCTGGTGTTCCTGCCAATTATTTCGGTGCACCTGCTGTTTTTCAGCTTTATTACGGTGCTCCAGGCCCACCGCAATCAGGATCGCGCGCCAGCGGGTCAGGGCGATACGGTGAACTGGGCCTTTCTGCGCTATGCGCTGCCATTGATGATTGTGCCAAAGTTCATCGGTGTGATGGGCGTGATTACCCTGCCCACGAATATCGTCAGTGGCTTTATTTTCATCGTGGTGTCCGTTTACGCGGTGACCTATATCCTCGACCGGCCATTCCAGAGCAATAACCGATTCCTGGATGCTTTCTTTTTGTTTTTGGGTGGCTATATCAGCGGTACATCCTTAATTGCGGCCCCTCTGGTTGTGCCCGTAGCTGCTAGCCGGGTGGAGAAGTACCAGCTGCGCGATACGCTGTTCGTACTCTGGTTCATTCTCGTTGCAATCAAGCTGGCCGCCTTCGTCTGGTATGACGTTGACCTGCAATGGGTGCATCACCTCTGGCTACTGCCCTGCGCGGCGGTGGGTCATGTGCTCGGGCTGCGCTTTCACGATTACACCTTGCGGGCCGATACCAAAGTGTTCTTCCGAGTGCTGGGTGGTGGGCTGCTGCTGGTGAGCCTGTTTGGGCTGGGGCGCATGTTTGTTTGATGAGCACTGCCGCCAATGCTGCGCTATCATGAGGTGGTGGACGGATTGTGAGGTGGAGCCATGGAAGCCATAAAAAGTATGTTAGCTGGGGCGGCCCTGACGCTTGGGATGCCAGTGTTCGTGCAGGCGGAAGGCGACCCCGCCACTACCGGCTGGTTGGAGTTGGTCAAGGGCTCTCGTGGCGATGTGATGGGCGCCGAGGTGCGGGAGGTTGATGACAATCCCGATGACCCGTCGCAAAAGCAATTGGTGATTGCCATCCCGAAAGCATCGATGCAGAAGCCACCTAGCGAAATTGAAGAGGTCCGCGTGGTCGGCCAGGCACCGCAGGAAATTGATATCCTGCCCGAGTTCGATCTGGAGTACCGCTGGCTGGAAGATCTGGACGGTGACAACTATGGCCTGCTCATCTACTGGAAAGAAGATACCGAGTACCCAATCCGTCTGTTTATGCACTCCCGAACCGGCACCATTCGCTAGCACAGAATGGGTACTGTTACCCCTGTGAAGGCGGCGCGGCGCGGCATAGCGATCCGGCGTGAATCAAACTACCGCCCCCAAACGTAAGCAACCACAATAACCAGCGTCCCAAAGGCTACTTCGTGCACAAAACCCTCTCCCGCCGCAAACCCCTGCGCCTCTGGGGCTGGGGTTACACCGATGAGAACCTGTCCGATGACGAGACCGCGCTGATCGGCGAACTTGCAAGTGGCATGGGCGCAAAGATAGGCAGCATGGCGGCCCCAAGCGTGGAATCGCTGGAGTTGCCGCCCCCGCGCCTTGACTCGCCATCAACGCTCGCCGGCATCCTGTCCACCTCCACCTACGATCGTGCGAGCCACAGCTATGGCAAGTCCTTCCCGGACATGCTGCGCGCGCTGATGGGGGATTACGGCAAGGCACCCGATCTTGTTGCCTTCCCGCGCAATGAGGATAACCTTCAGGACCTGATCGAGTTTGCCGAGCGCACAGGTGCTGCGCTGATTCCCTTTGGCGGCGGCACCAGCGTTTGTGGGGGTGTCGAACCTGATGTTGGCAATGACTATAACGGTACGATCTCCGTCGATCTGCAGTTTCTCGGCAAGGTGCTGGAAGTCGATAGTGAAAGCCGTGCCGCGCTGATCGAGGGCGGCGCACTGGGGCCTGAGCTTGAAGCAGCCCTGAAACCACAGGGTCTTACGCTCAGGCACTTCCCACAGAGTTTCCAGTTTTCGACGCTTGGTGGTTGGATCGCCACGCGCGCAGGCGGCCACTTCGCTACCAACTACACCCATATCGACGATCTGGTTGAAAGCGTGCGTATGCTGACCCCCAGCGGCGTAATGGAAAGCCGCCGCCTGCCGGGCTCCGGCGCTGGCCCTTCGCCTGACCGCCTGATGCTGGGCAGTGAGGGTACCTTGGGTTTCATCACGCGAGCCTGGGTGCGCCTGCAGGCGCGCCCGCAATACAGAGCCTCCGCGAGCGTGCGCTTTCCGGACATGCCGAGCGCCTGCCACGCCGTGCGTGAGATAAGCCAATCAGGCCTGTTCCCCAGCAATTGCCGCCTGTTGGACCCGCTAGAGGCACAGATCAACGGCATCGGGAACGGCAGCACAGCCGTGCTGGTGTTGGCCTTCGAGTCTGCCGATCATCCGGTGGGCGGCTGGATGCAGCGCGCTCTTGAAATTACCGCCGATCATCTGGGCAGCACCGAGAGCCAGGGCGGCTCGGGGAGCCAGCGCGAGGGCGCGGCGGGCGAGTGGCGTAACGCCTTCCTGCGCTCGCCGTACTTCCGCAACCTGCTGACGCCGGCAGGGATCATTGCCGACACTTTCGAAACAGCGATCACCTGGGATCGTTTCGACGCCTTATACCAGGGGGTAAGCGAACGCCTGCGGGAGGCTATGCGGCAAGCCACAGGTCGCGAGGGCATGATCAGCTGCCGCTTTACCCATGTGTACCCCGACGGCCCGGCGCCTTACTTCACGGTATATGCCCTTGGCTCGGATCAGGGCGATGGCGAGGCCATGCTCGATCGCTGGTGCCAGATCAAGCTGGCCGCTAACCAAGCGGTTACCGATTTCGGCGGTACTGTCACGCATCACCACGCCGTAGGGCGCGATCACCGCCACACAGGTTACGACAACCAGGTACCGCCCCTGTTTGCGGAGGCATTGCGTGGCGTTCGTGAACGATTGGACCCGCAGGGTGTCATGAACCCGGGGGTGCTGGTGTCGACTTCCAGGGCGTCAGAGCCCAGCGGCGTGCTCCGGGACCAAGGCGCATAAGCCCTGTTGTTAGCAAGTAGAACTGTCCGGTTTTTATAGCAAATGAATTGTCCGCTTTTGCTGAGCCGGTGTTTTCACACCAGAGCAGCAGCGAAGCGGTTTACGCTGCTACTTTACTCCTGTGTTTCTTCAAGGTTCCATTGG
>JBCDJG010000075.1:0-19179 GCA_038748065.1 Pseudomonadota bacterium | reverse complement strand
GCCAAGGTCCCAGCCGAGCGTCCGCGTTTCGCTGACTCCTTTGAGCAGGAAGCGATAAACCACCGGTTTTAGCGCCAGTACCAGCAGTGATAGCAGTAAAGCCGGCGCCCACACCTGGCTTCCG
Source organism: Pseudomonadota bacterium (assembly GCA_038748065.1). Classification (GTDB taxonomy): domain Bacteria; phylum Pseudomonadota; class Gammaproteobacteria; order Pseudomonadales; family Halieaceae; genus JBCDJG01. The sequence continues at coordinate 19,055 of JBCDJG010000075.1, read as the reverse complement.
CCTGGGCCAGGCCAGTGAATTCTCGCTGTTGATTGCCTATGTCGCTGCTGGCGCGGCGTTGATTTCCGATAAAGCTTCGCTACTTATTCAGGCGACGACCATCATCACCCTGCTCGCCTCGTCCTACATCGTGGTATTGAACTACCCCACGCCGATCGCGATTTCAGACCGACTGCGGCGGGATTGACTCAGCTTTCTTGCCCGCTGCTGTAAGCCGGCTCAGGCGGGATGTGCGCGTTGACCTCTTCTTCGGGTAGCGGGCTGTCCTCAGCGCACTGATCGGATGCCGGATTGCGCCAGGAATACCAGCGATCGGCCTCCAGGTCGTACTCTGTTCCCGGGCACCGTGCATCCATGACCCCGTCACGGTCCAGATCATAAGTGCTGTAGTGCTGGAGGTCGCCCATCGAACATCCGCCCAGGACCACAAATGCCGAAACTGTCAGTATCACCGTACGCATCGTGCTCTCCTGTACCCCAAAACCTTCCGTTGTATGGTGCCAAGTGTAGACCATATTAGGCAATCGGCGAAAACTGACCACTACCCGAATTGTGACGGCTAGTGCAATTTCTTTCATATGAGCTGTCCGACACAAAAAAACCGGCCACAGAGGGCCGGTTTTATGGCGAACGTAGCCCGATGCTACAGCTTGGCTTCCAGTTCGGGCAAAGCCTCAAACAAATCTGCTACCAGGCCATAGTCAGAAACCTGGAATATCGGAGCATCCTCGTCCTTGTTGATGGCCACGATGACCTTTGAATCCTTCATACCCGCAAGGTGCTGGATGGCACCGGAGATTCCGACTGCGATGTACAGATCGGGCGCGACGATCTTTCCGGTCTGGCCAACCTGCATATCATTGGGCACAAAACCCGCATCAACAGCAGCCCGGGAGGCGCCAATTGCCGCGCCCAGCTTGTCTGCAATGCCCTCTAAAAGCGCAAAGTTCTCGCCATTCTGCATACCGCGCCCACCCGATATAACGACATCGGCAGCGGTCAGCTCGGGGCGGTCCGACTCAGCGACTTCCTCGCCAACAAAAGCGGATATGCCCGCGTCGTGGGCGGCGTCCAGTGCTTCGATAGCGGCGGAGCCTCCCTCTGCAGGGGCGGCGTCGAAAGCTGTGGTACGAACCGTAATCACTTTCTTGGGATCAGAGCTTTGCACCGTCGCGATGACGTTACCTGCATAAATGGGGCGCTTGAAGGTATCAGCAGACTCCACGGAGATGATATCCGAGATTTGCGCGACATCCAGGAGCGCCGCAACGCGCGGCATCGTATTTTTGCCGTTAGTCGTGGCGGGAGCCACAACGTTGTCGTAGCCAGCGCCAAGCTCGGCGATCAGCAGGCTCACGTTCTCAGCGAGCTGATGGCCGTAGGCTGCGTTATCGGCGACCAGCACTTTGCCGACGCCGGCGACGGCAGCGGCGGCTTCCGTTGCGGCACCGCAACTTTCCCCCGCGACCAGGATATCAATTTCACTCCCAAGCGCCTGCGCTGCAGTCACTGCATTGAGTGTGGCGGCCTTTAGGCTGCTGTTGTCGTGTTCTGCAATTACCAGGGTGCTCATCCGATTACCTTCGCCTCGTTCTTCAGCTTATCAACCAGTTGTTCCACATCCTCGACCTTGATACCGGCCTGGCGCTCGGCCGGTGGCTCGACACCCAGCTGGGTCAGGTGAGTCGTCACGTCAACGCCTAGATCGCCAGGCGAGAAAACGTCGAGGGGCTTTTTCTTGGCTTTCATGATGTTGGGCAGTGACGCATAACGCGGTTCATTCAAACGCAGGTCGGTGGTGACAATCGCGGGCAAATTGAGCGCCACGGTCTGCAGTCCGCCATCGACTTCGCGAGTGACATGCAATTTGTCAGCATCGACCTTAATCTCGGATGCGAAGGTGCCCTGCGGCATGTTAGTCAGCGCGCCCAGCATCTGGCCGGTCTGATTGTTGTCACCATCAATGGACTGTTTGCCCAGAATAACCAGCTGGGGTTCTTCTTTCTCAACGACACCTTTCAGCAACTTTGCGACGACCAGTGGTTCTACGGCGCCCTCCGTTTCGACCTGTACGCCGCGGTCTGCACCTAGGGCGAGCGCAGTTCGAATCTGCTCCTGGCAGGCTTTGTCGCCGATAGATACGGCGACCACTTCCGTGGCCGTACCGGCTTCTTTCAGGCGAACAGCTTCTTCGACGGCAATTTCACAGAAGGGATTGATGGCCATTTTGACGTTGTTCAGATCAACATCGGTACCATCGGCTTTCGCGCGAACTTTGACGTTGTAATCAACGACGCGCTTGACGGCGACAAGAACCTTCATGGATTCTCCAGTGTGGTGTTGGGCGTGTGTTCTGGGCGCAAATGGGTCAAAAAAAGACGCACCCGCTTACGTTCGGCGGGCTATGGTGCCCCCTAAAGCAGCGTAGGTCAATAGCTCTGGACGACACGCCAATTGACTGTGCTGGACACTATTGCCCATAGTCGACATTTGTCCCGCGAATAGTTTTTTATCGTTAAAAATTATATACTTGCGGCCCTTTGCTGAATCACTCCCCACAGCTGGGGAGCATGCGGCAACACCGCTGGTATCGGCAAACAACGGAACAAGAAGAGGTCAGGATAGTGGAACGCGAATCTATGGAGTTTGATGTGGTCATCGTCGGCGCTGGCCCGGCCGGCCTGTCTGCCGCCTGTCGCATCATGCAAGTCGCACAGGAAGAGTCTCGGGAAGTCGCAGTCTGCGTCGTGGAGAAAGGTTCCGAGGTCGGCGCACACATCCTGTCCGGCGCCGTGCTTGAGCCCCACGCCCTGGACGAGCTCTTCCCCGACTGGAAAGAACAGGGCGCCCCGCTCACTACCAAGGTGAGCGGTGATACCTTCTTTTTCTACACCTCTGACAGCGCTGCAATAAAACTGCCGAACTTCCTGATACCCAAGCCAACCCACAACGAGGGCAACTACATCGTTTCCATGGGCAACGTATGTCGTTGGCTCGCGGAACAGGCCGAAGGCATGGGCGTTGAGGTATATCCCGGCTTTGCTGCTTCAGAGGTCTTGTTCCACGACGACGGTAGCGTCAAGGGCATAGCCACTGGCGATATGGGCATCAGCGCTGGCGGTGAGCACAAGGATAGCTACATGCCCGGCATGGAACTGCACGCGAAATACACCCTGTTTGCCGAGGGCTGTCGTGGCCATCTCGGCAAGCAACTGATCCAGCAGTTTGGTCTGGATACCGATCGAGATCCACAGCATTACGGCATAGGCATCAAGGAAATCTGGGAGATTCCGGAAGCACAACACCAGGAGGGTTTGGTGGTGCATGGTCTGGGCTGGCCACTGCAGGAAAGCGGCTCATCCGGTGGTGCTTTCCTTTACCACGCCGAGAACAATCAGGTTTATCTAGGGCTCATAACCGACCTAAACTACAGCAATCCCCATGTCAGCCCCTTCGAAGAGTTTCAGCGCTGGAAAAAACATCCGGAGACGCTGAAGTATCTGGAAGGCGGCAGCCGCCTCGCCTACGGGGCGCGCGCCATCGCCAAGGGTGGCCTCAACTCCCTGCCTCGCATGCACTTCCCGGGTGGCCTCTTGATCGGCTGCGACGCAGGCACCCTCAACAGCGTGAAGATCAAGGGTAATCATACGGCGATGAAAAGCGGCATGGTGGCTGCGGAGGCCGTTATGGAAGCCCTCGCCGCCGGTGAAGGGGCGCCGCGCGATATCGAGACCTTCGATGCTCGTTGGCAGGCAAGCTGGGCCTACGACGAACTGTACCGTACGCGTAATTTCTCTGGCTTCATGCACAAATTCGGCACCTTTCTGGGCGCCGGTCTGGTGTGGCTCGATCAGAATATTTTTGGCGGCAAACTGCCCTTTACGCTGCACGACGCGAAACCTGACTATGCAACCCTGAAGCCGGCGGCTGATAGCAAACCCATCGAATACCCCAAGCCGGACAATACGATCACTTTTGATCGTTTATCCTCCGTGTTTCTCTCAAATACCAACCATGAAGAAGATCAGCCCTGTCACCTGACCCTGATTGACGATGCGGTGCCGCTGTCCAGTAACCTGCCGCTCTATGACGAACCGGCCCAACGCTACTGCCCGGCTGGCGTCTACGAGATCGTCGAGGACGACGCAGGAAAACGCTTCCAGATCAACGCGCAAAACTGCGTGCACTGTAAAACCTGCGACATCAAAGACCCCTCCCAAAACATAGTTTGGGTTACGCCGGAGGGCCTGGGCGGGCCCAATTACCCGAATATGTAGCCCGGCCATCAGAGTAAATGCGCTAGCATGTGAAGCTGGCTTATTTATAATGACCGATTGCGCAGGCCAGACCATCAGGGTGCCGTCCTAGACAATGGCAGATTTCGAGTTACCGGGATACGAGCTGTATGAGCGTCTGGGCAGGGGCGGGATGGCCTCTGTCTACCGCGCTCTGCACCTTAATCTCGACCGGGAAGTAGCGATAAAGGTCATGGACCCCGCCATGAGCGCAGACGAGAATTTCTCGGAGCGTTTCATTCGCGAGGCCAGGATTTCTGCGCGCCTGACTCACCCTAGCATCCTGCAGATTTACGACGTCAATACCTTCAGTGGCATGAACTATATCGCCATGGAGTACCTGCCCGCGGGCGACCTCGCAGACATTATTTACACCGGCATCGCGCAATCGACTATCTACGAAGTCATGCGCCAGATGACCGAGGCCTTGGATTACGCCGCAGGTCAGGGCTACGTTCACCGGGACATCAAGCCAAGCAATATTATGCTGCGTGGCAAAGATGACTATGTGCTGGCAGATTTCGGTATAGCACGGGCAGCAAACTCCGGGACGCAAATGACCCAGACGGGCCTGATGGTGGGTACGCCCAGCTATATGAGCCCTGAGCAGGCCAAGGGATTGGAGGTCGACGGTCGTTCAGACCTTTATGCGCTGGCGGTGCTCTGGTACGAGATGATGGTCAAGGCCCTGCCCTACGACTCAGATTCAGCCGTCACCACCGCAGTTAAGCATTTGACCGAGGCGATCCCCACACTGCCCGAGCACCTCTCGGTTTACCAGGAATTTCTCGACAAGGCGATGGCCAAGAATCCCGCCGAGCGCTTTCAGACGGGCGCTGAGTTGTATCGATACCTGCGCGACGCCAGTGCCGGTTTCAATGACGACCAGGTGCTTACGCCCGCGCGCGAGGTGCCGGAACAGTCTACAGCTGCGGACGCCGATATCGGCGGGGATGGCACGGTCGTTAGCGACAGTGGCATGCTCGCCGGGTCCGCTGACCAGACACAGGTCAGCGGCGCATCGCTGCGGGCAACAGGCAGCGCCAGACCCTACAAGTTGGAAGGCACAGCCCAGCGCGAGCGACTCGTCAGTGGCATGTACGCCAAAGAACAAACGTCCAGCGGTAGCAGTAAAGGGCTCTGGATAGTCCTGCTTCTCGTGGCGCTCGGCGGTGGTGGTTACGCTGCTTACACAACGTGGCAAGACCAGCAGGAAGCCAGCCAGCGCGGCATGCGATCTGTCGCTGAAAGCATCTCCATGGCCTATCGCTCACTGGAGGCGGACGACCTCACACAAGCGGTCACTGCCTTCTCGGAAGTACTGGAACTGGATTCGGGCAATCGCGCCGCGCGCCAGGGCCTTGCCGATGTGGAGAAACGCTTTGGAGCCCAGATCTCGGCGGCCCTTTCTGAACGTGATGTAGCGACTGCATCCGGGCTCCTCGACGAAATGGCTGCGGTCATGCCGAACAGTCAATCGATGCCAGGGCTGCTGGCACAGACCGAGGCTCTTCAGGGGGAACTGGCGGCCGCCGAGGCGGAAGCATTGGCCGTAGCTGAAGCAGAGCAGGCCTTGAACGCCCTGCTCCTTGACGCCAGCAGCGCGTTGGACTCTGCCGCTCAAGACCTGGCGCGAGGACCTGAGGCCGCAGAGTTATTCAGACGCGCACTCGAAATGGAGCCAGACAACGGCGCCGCCCTCGATGGCCTGGATAAGTTGACGGCTTATTACGCGGACGCAGCGGATGACGCTGCAAACGCGGGCGATTTTGTTCGGGCAGAGGACCTTCTGGTATCCGGCCTTGCGGTCTTCCCGGGACAATCGGAACTGCAGGCCTTACAGGCCTCGCTACCCGGCCTTGAGGAGGCCTGGCTGGCTGCCGCCGAAGCGAGGGCTGAAGAGGAGGCGCGGCTCGCTGCGGAGCAGGCTGCCGCGGCTGAAGCACTCGCAGCAGCGCAAGCCGATGCCAACGCCGCCATGGCAGCCATTGGCGGAGGGGAACTGGCCAGCGCCAGAGATACCTATGAAGACCTGCTGGAAGAGTTTCCCGACATGGATGCTACCGTCGCGCTGGGTGCGCAGTTGCTAACAGCTTACGCCGATTTAGCGAGAGAGCAGTTGGAAATAGAGGATTACGACGCCGTAGAGAGCACCCTCGAAAACGGCCGTAGCCTGGCACCGGACTACGCCGACTGGCTGGAGTTGGAAACCGAGCTGGAGGCCGCGCGCACCAGTTCCAGGCGGCGCCTCGGGGCCTTCTGACACTCATCTTTGCAGTTCTGCTAGACTTTCGCCAAGGTGTCAAAGGATTCTGCCATGCACGTTTTCGTTCCTCGCTTACTCGGTCTAATGGCCGCACTACTCATGCTGGTCGCCCTCCCCGCCGCCGCCAACTTCACGCCGCCAAAAAATCTGGATCCGCAAAATAGCGGGGTTAACCTCGACAAGAGCTTCACCGATGAGGCCTGGCTGGTCTACACCTACGATATCGATGACCAGGGCGAGGTCATCAACGCCACTATTCACAGCTCGAACGGCGTGCCCACTGTGGAACAGGCTGTGCTGGGCCAGATCAATGCTATGCGTTTCAGCCCCGCGACCCGGAACGGCAAGCCAGTCAAAGTCTCTGCAGACCCGATCTTCTTCACCTGGATTCTGGACAAACCGCGGGAAATGACCCCCACCTTCTCAGAGACCTACGCACTGGCTTGGGATGAATTCAAGCAGGGCAATTACGATGGTGCTCTGGATTACGCCGTGCAGCTCAAATCAATGCCCGGGCGCAACGCCTATGAGGAAGTGAAATTCCAGGTGCTGGCCGCGTCCATCATGAGCCGATGGGACGATGAAGCGGCAGAGCTGCAACACCTGGGTCGCGCGGTCGAACTCCAGGAGCTTGCAGACAAAAACGACTTTATCAACCCCTATATCGAGTCTGGGCAGTACCTCATGATCCTGGATCGTATTCACACCCTGAAGCTGAACGGCATGATGCTGGCAGATGCGTCCGAGGTCTTGGCGCAGATCCAATCGCTTGCGCCCGGAACAGAGGTGGCGCAGCGCAGCCAGGCCAGGCATGCTGAAGTAGAGGCCATGTACGCTGGCATGATCGATGTGGCCATTTCGGCCGAGCTTACACCGATCTATCGGGAAGGTCCGGGCTCATGGAAAACTGGACTGTCCAGAACACAGTTCACTATCTCAAACGTGCGAGGCAAAATTTTGGGCGTCTACCTGGCCTGCGACCAGGGCGATGTGCCACTGCGTTACCCCAGCAGCACGGCCTGGGTTATCCCCGGGGGCTGGACCAACTGCGAGGTTGATGTCTCGGGGCGCGCCGGCACGCGTTTCAAGCTTAATCAGAAAAACGCTGGCTAGGAAAGACTAAGTCCCGCGATCTCTAAGGACTCGCCGTCTGCGTCGACGCTGGCAGCAGCTACCAGCCGGTACCAGGCGGGCCGACTGAACAGAGCACTCCTGCCATACTCAAGCCGCACGGCGGCGGCGGATTCTGCTTTCGGTTCTCTGAACCATTGCCCGCTGTGCTCGAGCTTGACCGTTGCTGAGGTATTCAGAACCAGTTCCAAGCCCGTGCCCCCTGGCATCGTTTCAAAATCCGTGACGACTAAAGGGTGCAGCGCAACGCGCAGCCGCCACTTTTCAACGGGTGTGACCAGATAGTAATCACCGTCATCCTCGCGGCGCAGTATTGACGCAAACAGGCGCACCAATCCCGGCCGCTTAATCACGCGTCCTTCGTGAAACCAGTGCCCCTCACGATCAATGAGTATGTCGATATCGCCGGACAGCGCCGGGTGCCACCTGGCCAGCGGCGGGGCGCCCTGCTCTATGATCGCGGCGACCTGTTTTTCAATGCTAGCGAGCTTGTCAGACATTAGCTGAACCTCTGCTGCGGACAATCCCGCGTCCGTTGTACACTGGGTCAACAGTAACGACTTTCAAGGCGCATGATCAACTGGATTCGCAACGCAGTGGTAGGCTGGCTCAAACATAAACGCCCGCTACCCAGTCTGCCACTCAGTGACTTCGAGCGAATTCGTCACGAGGTCAAGCCTTGTGACGTGATACTGGTCGAGGGGCGCTCCCGGGTCAGCGAGGTTATCAAGCTCATTACACAGAGCAGCTGGTCTCACGCCGCGCTTTATATTGGCCGTCTACACGATATTGAAGACCCGCTCCTGCAGGATACCCTTCGTAAACACTATCTTGGCCCCGCAGACCACCAGCTTATCGTAGAGAGTGAGATCGGCCTGGGGACGGTTGTAAGGCCCCTGACCGTCTATGAGGCAGAGCACCTGCGGATTTGCCGGCCTCGCAACCTGGGGTATACAGACAGTCAGGCGGTGATAGCCTATGCCATTAGCAGGCTCGGGACGACCTACAACGTGCGACAGATATTCGATCTGGCGCGATTCCTGTTCCCCTGGTTTATCATGCCGCGGCGTTGGCGGAGCACTCTATTCTCCGCGCGGCCCGGCGAAAGCACCCAGACCGTTTGTTCGACCATGATTGCCGAAGCCTTTGGCGCAATTGAATTCCCCATACTGCCACTGGTCAAGCAGGTCGAAGACGACGAGGTACGCCTCTATATGCGCAACCCCAAACTGTGCACACCGTCAGATTTTGACTACTCGCCTTACTTCGACATCATCAAGTACCCTTTCCTGGATTTCCACCACTACATGGAGCAGCGGCTCATCCCCTGGGGTGATGCCGAGGAACTGAGTGCAGCTGAGCGAGATATCTATGTCGCCGCCACCGCGAAAGGTGACGCTCGCTAGACCTGGCAGACCTGGTCCGGGTCAATGAGGCGGACATGGATAACGCCATCGAGGTGCTGCATGGAGGCAAGCGTATCCTCGGATGGCCGCGTGTCGATGTCGATGAGGTTGTAGGCGATCTCGCCTCGGCTCTTGTTCAACATGTCTATCACGTTGACGTTCTGGTCAGCCAGGATAGACAGGACGCTGGTCAGAATTTTCGGCACGTTAGCGTTGGCAACAGCGAGGCGAAAACCGGTGACTCGCTCCAACTGCAATGTCGGGAAATTGACGGAGTTGCGCACGTTTCCGTTTTCAAGAAAGTCGCGCAACTGGTCGGCGGCCATAACAGCACAGTTCTCCTCCGCTTCCTCTGTACTCGCTCCGATATGTGGCATCAGAATCACGTCGTCTCGACCGATAAGCTCAGGCGCTGGGAAATCTGCGATGTACTTACGCAGCCTGTCAGTTTCGAGGGCCGCCAGGAGTGCATCACCATCCACAATCTCCTGGCGCGCGAAATTCAGTAAGCACGTACCGGGCTGTACCAGTGACAGCAGCTCGCTATTGATCAGGCCGCGCGTGGAGTCGAGCACGGGCAGATGCAGGCTGATGTAATCGCAGCGCGCGAACAGTGCAGAGAGCGCTTCAGCGCGTTTGACATGGCTGGAGAGGCGCCAGGCGGCTTCCACCGACAGGGCCGGGTCATAGCCAACCACTTCCATACCCAGGGTTAGCGCCATTTCCGCGACCAGGGAGCCGATCGCACCGAGGCCCACAACGCCCAGGGTTTTGCCGACAAGCTCATTACCCTTGAACTGCTTCTTTTGCGCCTCCAGCGTGCGGTTCAGCTCCGCCTCATCCTTAACATCGGCCAGGGTGTCGACATAACCAACGCCCTCTATAACGCCTCTAGAGCCCAGCAGGAGCCCCGTCGCTACCAGTTCTTTAACGGCATTGGCATTGGCCCCGGGTGTGTTAAAAACCGGTATCCCTCGTGCTGTGCACTCCTCAACCGGTATATTGTTGGTGCCGGCACCTGCGCGTGCGATCGCCTCCACGGACGGAGGAATGTCATCCGGCTTCAGCTTGTGACTGCGCATCAAAATGGCGTCCGGGTGAGAAAACTCGCTAGCGATCTCGTAACAGTCTCGTGGCAGACGGTCCAGCCCTTTCACTGAAATCTGGTTGAGTGTCAGAATCTGTTTTGCCATCTGTGTCTAGGTTTCCTGTCTCAAGGCCTGTTCTGTGGCCTGCTGATTCTATAGTCGGCTTATATCGGCCGCTTCGCGAAGGCCTCGTTCGTACTCACCCAGTAAGAGGCCGCCCTGCTCTGCACTTAACTGATTACGCAGGCCGTCCACAGCGGGGCCGGCGAGTGTGTCGGAATCACCGGGTGACACGCGATCAAGTTCTAGCACGAGCACGTCCCCGTTTGAGCCAGTGACATAATCGAAGCTTGTTGAACCGGGTTCAGGTGCAGGTAACTCAAAAACGCGGGCCAGCACCTCTCTCGGAACAGTGCCATTGGCTCGTCTGGCGCCTAGTTCAACCTGCCAGGCATACCCACTCTCCGTGGCAAAAGCCTCAACGCTTTGGCCTCCTCGCAAGGCCACCAGCGCACGTTCGGCTTTGACCACCAGGGCTTCGCGAGCAGCAGCCTCCCCCAACTGGCGCACGATATCATCGCGAACCGCCGCCAGCGGCTGTGGTGCGGCTTCGTTGTACTGCGCAACGCGCAAGGCTACAAATCGGTTCCCGGGGAGTTCGATCACTTCGCTGTTGTACCCGTTTTCGAGCACGTCATCAGAGAACGCCTGATCTCGCAGGGCCGCGGCGCTGAAAAGTCCCTCTGCCTGATTGCGAGAAACGCCCGTAGCGCTCAATAAATCCAGCCCCAGCTCGGTCGCCGGGGTTGATAGATCAGACGCGTTAAATGCCAGGTCCCTGAGCTGATCAGCGGTGCGCACGGCCTGATCACGGGCAGCTCTCATTTGCGCTCTGTCGGTGAGTTCCTCACGCAGCTCTTCAAGCGATGGCTTGTCACCGGCTCGGCGCTCGGTCACGAGAAGCAAATGCGTTCCCGCGTCCGTCACAACCGGCCCTGAAACCTCGTCCAACTGCAGTGCGCTAATCGCCGCTTCCATCTCTGCAGGAAAGGTCTCCCCGCTGGTAAAGCCGAGATCGCCCCCGACGGAGGCTGAGCCAATATCGTCTGAAAACTCGCTAGCGGCGTCGGCAAAGGCCGTACCAGCATCAATGGCCTCCTGGGCCGCCAGAATACGAGCCGCAAAGGCCTCATCACTCTCTCCACCCTGCTCGAACAGAATATGCGACACCCGGCTTTCGGTTTGATAGCGCACATCAGAAGTTTCCACTTCATACTCCTCAAGCAGAACAGCTTCTTCGACGGGCGAGCGATAGGCCTCGGGGTCGATCAGCAGGTACTCGAGGTCAACCGTCTCCGGTAGCATGTATTTCGACTGGTTCGCTTCATAGAAAGCGACGACTTCGTCCTCCCCCGGTGACAGCGCGCGACGAAATTGCTCAATTGGAATCGTCAGATAACGCAGGTCTCGCTGTTCCGTCGCCAGGCGAGCACTGAGCTCCATCTCCTGGGGCGTAACAAATTCCGAACCGCCGAGTGACGAGCGGATCTGCATATTCAACATGTCTTCCTTGAGCGTTTGCTTGAACGACGCGGGCGTAAAGCCGGCGGAGGACAAGACGCTACGGTAGGCGTCCGGAGAGAATTGGCCATCGATCTGAAACTGTTCCATGTCAGCAATCAGCTGCCCCAGTTCCCCGTCGGAAATATCCAGCCCCATATCCATGGCGGACTGCAGCACAAGCTTGCGTCCAATCAGATTTTCCAGTGCGGGGCCTCGCAGGCGATCGTCATCTAACAGGGTTGGATCCAGTTCATCGCCAAGTACGCTGATCAACTGCCGCTTCTGGCTGTTGATGGACTGTTGCAGCTCGAAGGGCGAGATAGGTTCGCCATTCACCTCTGCCACACTATTAGAACTGCCACCGAGCAGAATGTTCTCGATACCAAAGGCGGCGAAGGCGATAACAATCAGCCACACCACGACCTTGACCGCGGGGCCCTGAACATTGTTTCGAATGTTTTGCAGCATGCTCTGTCCGTTTGAACTGGATTTGATGTGGCTCCGACCTGCCACAAAGGTACGGCCATAAAAAAAGCGCACCGGTCAGTGCGCCTTTCTTGGAGCTCAGTGGGCTGTTTAGCAAACTTCTAGTTAACAAGCTTCTAGTTAACAAGCATCTAGGTAGCTAGCTTGCAGCCTCTGGGCTCTAGTTGTGGTCAGGCGTCCGAGGCGCGGTATTTTACTACCGCACCGGGCCTTTTACGATACCTTGTGTCGCCGCAAAAAGACCTGCAGCGGCAAGCGGGATCAGGAGTTGACGGCGTCCTTCAAAGCCTTCCCTGCCTTAAATCCAGGTACATTTGCCGGCGCGATCTGAATCGTCGCACCCGTCTGCGGATTACGGCCTTCTCTGCCCGCGCGATGCTTGACAGAAAAAGTACCGAAGCCGACCAGAGACACCTGGTCACCTTTCTTGAGTGCATCGGTAATGCTGTCCACGACTGCGTCAAGCGCACGTCCTGCGGAAGCCTTGGGTAGATCTGCAGCTGCGGCGATCGCATCGATCAGTTCAGTCTTATTCACACTTATCCCCTTGGAATAGTCTATGTCGAGAGGTTCCCCGACTCAGGCGGGGTTCTTATGGGCCCAGCGCAGCAGGGCCTCTGTATTCGTCTTCCGAGCGATTTCCCAGCGCTATGGCGTCGCGGGAATGCGGCTAAAAGGCCCACCGCTCAGGCCTGCGACTGTATAACAGAGCTTCGATGTGGGTCAACACTGGGCCCGCTTTCAGTGCGTATTTATGCGATTTTTTTCGTCAGAGTCGCTACCATCTGTCGCCGGGAGCGGATCCGCCAGGTACTCTTCATCACTCAGTGGCTCGGGCAGTTGTTCCAATGCGATTGCCAAAACCTCATCAATCCACTTTACGGAACGTATCTCGAGCTGGTCTTTGATGTTATCGGGCACCTCTTTGAGGTCGCGCTCATTTTCCTTGGGAATCACGACCTTCTTGATACCTCCACGGCGCGCAGCCAGCAGTTTTTCTTTAAGGCCACCGATAGGCAGGACTTCCCCGCGCAAGGTGATTTCGCCTGTCATTGCCACGTCAGCTCTGACAGGTATGCCAGTGGCCACCGATACCAGGGCGGTGCACATGGCAATCCCCGCACTCGGCCCATCCTTGGGTGTGGCCCCTTCAGGTACGTGTATATGAACATCGTGCCGCTCATGATAGCTGGCCGGAATCCCCAAGCCTTGCGAGCGACTGCGCACGACTGTCATGGCAGCCTGAATAGACTCCTGCATGACGTCTCCCAACGACCCGGTCTTGACGTGTCGCCCTTTACCGGCAACGGCGACCGTCTCGATCGTCAGCAGTTCACCGCCGACTGAGGTCCAGGCAAGTCCAGTCACCTGGCCGATCTGATTCTCTTCCTCGGCAATACCGTAGTTGAACTTACGGACTCCCAGCAAGTCTGGCAGCATAGCCGATGTGACCTCGGTGCCGCTTTCCGCTTCGCCAAGGGCGATGGACTTCACCATTTTACGGCAAAGCTTGGCTATCTCGCGCTCCAGGGCGCGGACACCCGCTTCCCGCGAGTAGTAGCGAATGATATCGATTACGGCATCCTCTCCAACGCTGATCTCATCCGCCTTGAGGCCGTTAAGCTTGATCTGTTTCGGTATCAGGTAGCGCTCGGCGATGTTGACCTTTTCGTCCTCGGTATAGCCGGGAATGCGAATAACCTCCATGCGATCGAGCAAGGGACCGGGGATATTCATGGTGTTCGACGTGCAAACGAACATCACATCCGAAAGATCGTAATCAACCTCGAGGTAGTGGTCGTTAAACGCATGATTCTGCTCCGGGTCCAGCACTTCTAACATTGCTGACGCGGGATCACCGCGATGATCCATCCCCATCTTATCAATCTCGTCCAGCAGGAAGAGTGGGTTGCGCACGCCCGCCTTGGACATTTTCTGCAGGAGCTTGCCGGGCATTGAGCCGATGTAAGTACGGCGATGACCCCGTATCTCCGCCTCATCGCGTACGCCGCCCAGGGCCATGCGCACAAACTTGCGATTCGTAGCCCGGGCAAGCGATTCACCCAGCGAAGTCTTGCCAACGCCCGGTGGACCGACGAGGCACAAGACGGGGCCCTTAACCTTGCGCACACGCTTCTGCACCGCCAGATATTCCAGAATGCGCTCCTTTACCTCTTCAAGGCCGTAGTGGTCCTCGTCGAGGATGGTCGTCGCGCGTTTGAGATCGTGTTTTACCTTACTGCGCTTGTGCCAGGGCACGCTCACCATCCAGTCGATGTAGCTCCTTACCACAGAGGCCTCGGCGGACATGGGTGACATCCTTTTCAGTTTCGAGAGTTCAGCGTTGGCTTTATCCTGGGCCTCTTCCGGCATTTTCGCGTCATCGATGCGCGCCTGAAGCTCATCAAGCTCATTGGGCGCCTCGTCCATCTCGCCGAGCTCTTTCTGAATAGCTTTCATCTGCTCGTTGAGGTAGTACTCGCGCTGGCTTTTCTCCATTTGCTTCTTGACTCGGCCGCGGATGCGCTTCTCGACCTGAAACAAATCGATTTCGGCTTCCATCAAACCCATCAGATGCTCAAGTCGCGCTCGTATGCCCGCTATCTCAAGGATTTTCTGCTTTTCATCAAGATCCACACCCATGTGCGCCGCAATCGTGTCAGCCAGCCGCCCAGGTTCCTCAATGCCGGTTAGCGAGGTCAGCACCTCAGAAGGCACCTTCTTGCTCAGGCCAACGTACTTCTCAAATTGGCTGATGGTACTGCGCAGTAAGCCTTCCACTTCCGACTCGGGGATTTCATCGCTTTCTATTTCGCGCACACTCGCCACGGTGAATTCGCCGCCGTCATCGACACTTTCGACCATGGCGCGGTAGCCACCTTCTACCAGCACTTTGCTGGTACCGTCCGGCAGCTTTAACAGCTGCAGAATATTGGAAACGGTACCCACCTGGTAAATGTCATCGACACCGGGGTTGTCCTCCGAGGCGTTCCGCTGGGCAACCAGTAACACCTGCTTGTCGTTGGCCATGGCGCTTTCGAGAGCCTCGATGGAGCGCTCTCTGCCGACGAACAGGGGTAGCACCATGTGCGGGTAGACCACCACGTCGCGTAGCGGCAGCAACGGTAGTTCGGTGGCAGTAGAAGTAGCCATAACAGTCTCCGGGCTTGGTGCGACCAGGCCGTCCTGTGCGACGGCCAGGCAGCTGCGGGGGCGGCTTAGTCCTCGGTGGAGGCCGCCCGGGCGGGTTCGCTGTTCTGATAGACCAGCAGGGGTTCGGAATCGCCGCGAATGACAGGTTCGTCAATAACCACTTTAGCGACGTCATCCCGCGACGGGATGTTGTACATCGAATCGAGAAGTACGCCTTCGAGGATGGAGCGCAATCCACGAGCACCGGTTCTCCTGTCCATCGCCTTTTCGGCGACGGCACGCAGGCCGTCCTCGCGAAAATCGACTTCGACGCCTTCCATATCGAAGAGACGGCTGTACTGCTTCGTGAGGGAATTCTTGGGCTCGGTCAGAATCTTCACGAGGGCATCTACATCGAGCTCTTCGAGGGTCGCGATCACGGGTAGACGGCCGACAAACTCAGGTATCAAGCCGTATTGCACCAAGTCCTCAGGCTCAAGCTCGAACAGAAGCTCACCGACGTTGCGGGTTTCATCCTTACTTTTCACCTCGGCGTTAAAGCCAATGCCGCCCTTTTCGGAGCGGTTGCGAATCACCTTATCCAGGCCGGCGAATGCGCCACCGCAGATAAACAGGATGTTTGACGTATCAACCTGCAGGAACTCCTGTTGCGGATGCTTGCGGCCACCCTGCGGCGGAACCGAAGCAACTGTGCCTTCGATGAGCTTCAACAGGGCTTGCTGGACGCCCTCGCCTGAAACATCGCGGGTGATCGACGGGTTGTCTGATTTGCGCGATATCTTGTCGATTTCGTCGATATAGACGATGCCCACCTGAGCTTTTTCAACGTCGTAATCACATTTCTGCAGCAGCTTCTGGATGATGTTCTCGACGTCTTCACCCACGTAACCGGCTTCGGTCAGCGTTGTGGCATCTGCGATAGTAAAAGGTACGTCCAGCAGGCGCGCCAGGGTCTCAGCAAGCAGAGTCTTACCCGAGCCTGTAGGGCCAACCAGCAGGATGTTGCTCTTGCCCAACTCCACGTCGTCCCGGCCCTGACCGTGGCGCAGTCGCTTGTAGTGGTTGTAGACAGCAACGGAGAGTACTTTTTTTGCGCGCTGCTGCCCGATCACATACTCGTCGAGAATGCCATTGATCTCCTGGGGCACAGGCAGGTGGTCCTTGCGTGCCTCAGAGTCGGCTTCCTGCACCTCCTCGCGGATGATGTCGTTGCACAGATCGACGCACTCGTCGCAGATGAACACCGAGGGGCCGGCAATCAGCTTACGCACCTCATGCTGGCTCTTGCCGCAGAAGGAGCAGTACAGCAACTTGCCGCCGTCGTCGCCCGAGTTTGTGGTGTCATCGCTCATTTAGTGACCTACTGCCGATTTTGACCCTGTATGTAGTAGCAGAGCTACTACCTCTTACCTTAAAGATGATGTTTTTTGCCAACTAATGCAAGCCCTATAGTTGGGCAAAAATAGTTGCGCAAAAAACGCTCAGACGCCTTTAACTGTCGCTCACTGCGCGGCTACTGACCACGTCATCTACCAGGCCATACTCCTTGCTTTGCTCAGCGTCCATGAAGCGATCTCGCTCGGTATCACGCTCGATCGCCTCCAGCGTTTGACCCGTGTGTTCAGCCATCAGTGCATTCAAGCGCTGACGGATGATGAGGATTTCACGGGCCGCGATGTCGATTTCAGTGGCCTGACCCTGGGCGCCCCCTGAGGGCTGGTGAATCATCGTTCGCGCATTGGGAAGACAATAACGCTTCCCTTTAGCACCCCCGCAGAGCAAAAAAGCGCCCATTGAAGCCGCCTGGCCCACGCACATGGTGCTCACATCGGGCTTGATAAACTGCATGGTGTCGTAAATGGACAGACCGGCCGTCACCGAGCCACCGGGCGAATTGATATAAAGATGGATGTCCTTATCCGGGTTCTCAGATTCGAGGAACAGCATCTGCGCTACGATAAGGTTGGCCATTTGGTCTTCAACCGGCCCGACGCAGAAAATAACGCGCTCTTTCAAAAGCCTTGAGTAGATATCGTAGGAACGCTCGCCGCGCGAGGTCTGCTCGATCACCATGGGAACAAGCCCCAGGTTATTAATGGTATGCCTGTTGTAGCCGTCGAACTGCTGCGTCATGTAAGCGCTTCCTGATTGTGGTTTGCCTGGGGCGGCCGGCGGCCGCCCACGGAGGGCGGCATCAGGGGCCTTGTTGCTCCTGAGCCAGGGCTATCGCTTCCTGGTAGCTGCACGCCTTCTCTGTAATGTTGGCACTCTCGAGCAGTTTTTCAACCATCAGGTCCTCAAGAACTCTCGATTCAACCGCTGCAAGCTGCTCCTGGTTGCCGTAGTACCAGTTAATCACCTCTTCCGGATCCTGATACGTAGAGGCCAACTCCTCAATCGTTTCGCGCACCCGATCCGGGTCAGCGGAAAGCGAGGCGCGGTTGATCATTTCGGCCAGTAATAAACCCAGCTTTACGCGCTTCAGCGCGTTTTCGGCGAACATGTCGTCGGGCAATAGCGACTTGAGATCCAAATCCTGTGCGCCCGCGCCACCAAACTGCTGGAACATCTGGTTGCGCATGTTGTCGATTTCCTGCGAGACCAGCGCCTTTGGTATTTCCAGTGACTCGTGTGCAGCGATCACCGCGTCCATCACCTGTTGCTTGATTCGCGCCTGTACTGCGTTCTTGAGTTCGCGAGTCATATTCTGCGTGACTTCCACGCGAAACTGCTCTTCGCCGCCCTCCTCTACACCATACTGGGCAAACAAGTCCTCGTTCAGTTCCGCGAGAACCTGTTCTTTGACGCTGTTCAGCGTGATAGCAAACTCGACTGCCGCGCCCTTAAGATCTTCGCTGTGGTAGTCATCGGGAAACGCCAGTGACAGGGTTTTTTCCTCGCCGGCAACCATCCCGACAATCCCGTCCTCGAATCCTGGAATCATACGACCAGAGCCAAGCTCCAGATCATTGTCCTCGGCGCTGCCGCCTTCGAAGGCTTCGCCGTCGCGGGTGCCGAGATAATTTATATTGACAGTATCACCGTCCTGGGCGGCGCGCTCCACGACCTCAAGGCTTCCCTGTTGCTTACGGAAGACCTCGATGATGTTGTCTACGTCTTCCTCAGAGACTTCGGCATGCGGCTTTTCGACATCAAAATCAGCCATGTCTACTGGCTCGATCTCGGGGAAGATCTCGAAGGTCGCGATGTATTCCAAATCCCGTCCGGCCTCCATGCTGCGCGGCTCAATGGCAGGCTGCCCAGCGGGGCGCAGGTTTTCTTGCACCACCGCTTCCTGAAATGATTGGCTCATAACTTCACCGAGAACCTCCTGGCGCACGCCGGCGCCGAAGCGTTGGCGCATTACCTTCATAGGAACCTTACCAGGCCGAAAACCCTTCATACGCACTTCGCGGGACGCTTTTTGGAGCCGACTGTCGACCTCGGCGTCGACGCGCTCAGCGGGCACACCAACGGTCAATCGCCGCTCCAGCCCAGAGGTTGTTTCGATAGAAACCTGCATGCTTGTTCCTCGTACCATCAATGATCGGCCGCGGTGCTCCGCAGCCTGGTGGTTACTGCACAGAGCCCACCGGGATCTGTACTCTTGATTTGGTGCGGAAGGGGGGACTTGAACCCCCACACATTTCTGCACTAGAACCTAAAT
>JBCDJG010000074.1:0-19631 GCA_038748065.1 Pseudomonadota bacterium | reverse complement strand
CGGTGGCTGGTGGCATGACTATAGCAACCCGGTACAAGGCGAGCAATTGAGCGCGCCCTGCACTTCAGTTTTTGTTCCGGGCCGTGGAAGACTGCCAGGCATTCTTCGAGATTTTTACACTATTAGCCTGGATAGTTCATGGTTAAACCCAAGTGGATCGAAATTACGTAACAGAGTATGCGCTCCGGCACTTTGTTAAGCAGCTAAACACTCATGGACCTCCGACTTACTTTTACCCTGCTCATGGTGCTCTTCGCATTAATCAACTATGCGGTGGCAGACGGTCGCATCCGTTGGGATCGATCGGGTGAGTATGAGGGCAGCAAGCTCGATTATCGGATTCGAACGAACTCAAGGTGGATAGGTCACTTGTTTATCGGGCTGGCACTGCTTCAAGTCGTCTTTATGATTCGCAGCTTGAGCGATGGATAGATTCGAAGAAAAAGAAGAGGAACTGCGCCAGCGTTCCCCGCTTACAGCCCATCGATCTCTGATTTCAGCGCTTGCAAAAACGCTGAGCCCACGGCGCCATCGATAGCGCGATGATCGCAGGACAGGGTTGCGTTCATCACCGTGCCCGTTGTCAGTTCACCGTTCTCCACCACCGGCTGTTCAGTACCGGCACCCAGTGCCAGGATGGCGCCCATGGGCGGGTTGATGATGGCCGTAAACTGGTTGATGCCGAACATGCCGAGGTTGGATACGGTGAAGCTGCCGCCCGAGAGATCGTCCTGGGTTAGCGAACCTGAACGAGCGCGATCTGCTGCTGCGGCCGTGGCGCTGGCGATGTCCTGTGGTGACAGGTTCTCCACGCCGCGGATGGTCACCGGGTAGAGCCCATCATCGGTGGCGATAGCCACCGAGACATTGGCGGTCTTGAACTGGTGCACGGCATCATCGCTGACGTTGATATTGACTCTGGGCTCCGCCATTAATGCGCGGCCGACGCAGTAAACCAGCAGGTCGTTCACAGAGACCTTTTGCCCGCCGCTCTCATTCAGTTTTGCGCGGTGCGCGAGCAGGCCGTCGAGGCGCCACTGCACGCTCAGGTAGTAATGCGGGATATCCTGTTTGGCCTGGGTCAGGCGCCGCGCAATGGTCTTTCGCGTGGCGGTCATAGGGATGACGTCGAAGTCGTCACCGCCCCCATCGCCACCGGCTGCTGCGCGCACGTCATCCTCCGTAATGCGGCCACGGCGGCCCGTGCCTTCAACCGCGTTCAGGTCAACGCCGAGTTCGTCTGCGAGCTTGCGTACGGTGGGTGAGGAGCGGGTGTAGGCGTCATTGGGTCCGCCGCTTGTGGGGGCCGGCGCTGCCGCCGGTTCTTCCGCGGGCGCCTCTGCCGCCTCGCCGCTGAAGTTGGCGATAAACGCGTCGATCGCCGCATCGTCTACGTCAGCGCCTGCGATAACGCCAAGCAGGGCGCCGACTGGGTGGGCGTCGCCTTCGTCGGCAATCACCCGGCGCAGGATGCCGTCTACCGGCGAATCCCAAACGTTGATGATCTTGTCCGACTCCATCTCGAACACTTCATCGCCTTTGGCGATGACATCACCTTCCTGCTTATTCCAGGTGTTGATGGTGCCTTCGACCATCTCGATGCCCCACTTGGGCACGGCTATCGGGTATATGTCACTCATAATCGTCTTATTGGTCTTGTGGCTCAGGCCATGGTTTCTTTGATGGCGGTTTTGATTTTGTCGATATCGGGGATGTAAGCCGCTTCCAGTTCAGGAGAGAAAGGTGTCGGGCTGTGCGGTGCGCACACCTGTTTGACTGGACCCTTCAGCGAATGGAAGGCCTTGTCGGCTGCCAGGGCAGCGACGTCTGCGGTCAGCCCGCAGCGCGGCGGTGCTTCGTCCACGACGACGAGGCGGCCCGTGGCCTCAACACTCTCCAGAATCGCGCCCTCATCCAGGGGTGAGGTGGTGCGCGGATCGATCAGGTCGCAGCTGATGCCGTCGGCTTCCAGCGCGTCGATGGCGGCGGCGGCTTTCGGCACCATCTGGCCAAAAGCGACAACGGCGACGTCATCTCCTTCCCGGACAAAATTCGCCTCCCCAAAGGGAATCGTGTACATCTCGTCCGGCACCTCGCAGGCTTCCTGGTAGAGGATCTTCGGTTCAAAGAACAGCACCGGGTCATCTTCCTTGATAGCCTGCAACAGCAGACCCTTGGCATCGTAGGCGTTAGACGGCACCACCACCTTCAAGCCGGGGAATGATGTCATCACCTGATACATCGCCTGGCTGTGCTGGCCTGCCGCCGAGAAGCCGCCGCCTGCGGCGAAGCGGATGACTGCCGGACACCGGCTCTTGCCGCCGAACATGTAGCGAAACTTGCCCATCTGGTTGACGATCTGGTCCATGCACACGCCGATAAAGTCGGCGAACATGATCTCCGCCACGGGGCGCATGCCGACCAGGGCCGCACCTGCAGCAGCGCCGACAATGGCGGATTCAGAAATGGGGGTATCGATGCAGCGGTTCGGCCCGAACTCCTTGTACAGGCCGCTGGTTACGCCGAATACGCCGCCCACAGCCCCAACGTCACCGCTGGGGCTGCCATTGCAGCCCGCCACGTCTTCGCCGATTACGAATACCGAATCGTCCTCTGCCATAGCCTGGTGGAGGGCTTCGTTGATGGCATCACGCATAGTCTTCTCAGCCATGATCTCTCTCCTCTCGTTCAGGCGCTGGCGCCGTAGTTAATGTACACGTCGTCGGTCACCTGCTCAGCGGTGGGCCGTGCGGCGGCCTTCGCCTCGGTCACGGCCTGCTCGATCAGTGCCAGTACCTCGGCATCGATGGCGTCCAGTTCGTCCATGCTGATTTCGCCGGTTTCCTGCATGCGCTCTCGGAATTTCTTCAGGCAGTCGGAATTTTCCCTCAGGTCCTCCAACTCGCCTTCGCCGCGGTAAGCCTGGGGGTCACCGACAAAGTGGCCATGGTAGCGGCCCTGTTCGGCGAACACGCCTGCGGGCCCGTTGCCGGCGCGGGCGTGCTTAATGGCCTTGCCCGCTGCCTCGTACACGGCGAAGAAGTCGGAGCCGTCGGCAACGAAGACCGGGAAGCCAAAGGCCTCGGTACGGCCCTTGAGGTCGTCGGTGCCGACCGCGTATTCGATATTGGTGTGCTCGGAGTAGTAGTTGTTTTCGATGACGAACACCGCTGGCACGTTGAGCACTACCGCGAGGTTCATCGCCTCAAAACAGGTGCCCTGGTTGACGGAGCCATCGCCCGAGAAGGACACGGCGACTTTGCCGTTGTCTCGAATCTTTGCCGCCAGTGCCGAGCCGACCGAGATCGGCGGCCCACCGGCAACGATGCCGTTGGCGCCCAGGATGCCTTTTTCGATATCGGCCATATGCATGGAGCCGCCTTTGCCCTTGCACAAGCCTTCAGAGGAACCGAACAGCTCTTTCATCATGCCGATGACATCGGCGCCCTTGGCAATACAGTGGCCGTGGCCGCGGTGAGTCGAGATGATGGTGTCGCTGTTATCCAGGTGTTCGCAGACGCCGACGGCATTCGCTTCCTGGCCGGTATAAAGGTGGGTAAAGCCGGCGATCTGGCCGTTCATAATTTCGGCGTGGGCCCGCTCCTCGAATTCGCGGATGGTCTTCATCTGACGGTAGGCCCTTAGCAGGGCAGGTTTGTCGAGACTCATGCTGCTTTCCTCGTTTAACAAAGGGCGGTTCAGGCGCCCATCAGGTCAAGAATTTGTCGGTGCATGTTCTGTACACCGGGTTCGTTGCGGCCAACAACAACCGTGCGGTCGATACCGGCATTCAGCCCGCGCTGAATCCGTTCTACCAGCGTGTAATCCTCGGTTACGGCCACATCGTTGATCATTTGGAAATAGGCTTCGCGTTCGGCCTGCTCTGCCTCTGATGCCGGCGCTTCGGGCAGATACATGCTGTGGTAGACCACCGACCGATCCTGCGCCAGTGGGTACACGCGCCAGGTCTGGAAGTGGTCGTTAACCACAAACAGCACGGTGTTCGGGAACAGGAAGAACACGAAGGACATGTAATCGCGAGGCTGCCAGGTATCACGAGCTGAGCCATGCAGCTCATCGATCTGTAAGGTGGGTGAGCTCAGGCAATGGTTGCGCCCGTACTGCGTGTAGTGGCAGATGTTGTTATGGCTCATCTGCGCAATCGTTTCCGGATGCAGAGCGCTGAAATGATAAAACTCATGGAAGGTGTCCATGTTCAGCTTCCAGTTGATCGCCGTCTCCACGCGCTTGATGCCCAGCAGGTGATGATTGTCGAACCCGAAGCCTGACAGGCTTTCCCCCAAGCCGCCCAGGGTATCGCTCATATCAAAGCGCAGCTCTGGGTTCGGCATCACGAAGATACAGCCGTCCTGTTCCTCGACCTGCAGGGGGCGCAGTCCGCGGGTGGAGCGGTCCATATCCGTAAAGCCTCGCTCGCCATAGGGCACCGCGTGGAGCGCGCCATCCAGGGTGTAGCTCCAGGCATGGTAGGGGCACGTTAATAGCCGTCCGCCCCTGGCCTGGCCACAGCCATCACCGAGGGGCGCGCCTCGATGGCTGCAGGCGTTCAGGTAGGCCGCCAATTGGCCGTCGGCTTTGCGCACCACGAGTATCGGTATGCCGGTGTCGTCAAAAGCGTAAAAGTCACCCGCCTTGGGCAGCAGGCAGCTTGGCCCCACAAACTGGGCGTGGTTGCGGAAAAGTTCGAGTTTCTCGCGTTCAAAGCGAGCGGTGTCAGTGTAGTGGCTGATGGGGAGCTCCATCACGGCGTCGGCCAGCGTACAGCCGTTATCCGCCACCATGTCGAGCAGTATGTCCGCCTCCTGTTTCAGCGCCTCCGCTTGCATGGCTGTTGGCCTAGAGCCCCAACACCGCCTTCGCGATGATGTTGCGCTGCACCTCCTGGGAGCCGCCGAAGATCGAGGCAGCTCGGCCATTCAAGTAGGTTGGAACGACCGGCGCGGCGTAGTCGGGGCCGAACGTGGCCTGCTCTGCCAGCAGTGTGGCTACTTCGGGCGCTGATAGGCCGTGATAGCCGATAAGGTCGACGGCGAGCTGGTGTATGCCCTGTTCGATCTGGACGGAGGTCACTTTCAAGACCGACGACTCGGCGCCGGGTGGATCACCCTCGGCCATGGCGGCCATTACGCGCAGCTCGGTCATCTCCAGCGCCCTGATGTCGATATCCAAGCGTGCTATCTCGCGGGCGAAGCGGCCATCCGCATCAAAGTCTGGCTCGTCCGCCTGGATATCCGCCAGCATAGTACTCACCCTATCGAGATGGTGCAGGCGCATGTGAGCGGACATGCCGCCGCCGCGCTCAAACTGCAGCAAGTACTTGGCGATCTCCCAGCCCTGCCCCTCTTCACCGACGCGGTTTGCGATCGGCACTTTTACGTCGTCGAAGAACACCTGGTTGACCTCGTGCTGGCCGCCCATGGTCATGATGGGGTCCACCTTGATGCCGGGGCTATCGAGTTCCATCAGCAGGAAGCTGATGCCCTGCTGCGGTCGGCCGCTATCGTCGGTACGCACGAGGCAGAAGATGTGATCGGCATGATGGGCATGGGTTTGCCAGAGCTTGCTGCCGTTGACGAGGTAGTGGTCGCCTTTGTTCTCGGCTTTCAGCTTCAGGCTGGCCAGGTCTGAGCCGGAGCCCGGCTCTGAATAGCCTTGGCACCAATAGTGTTCACCGCTCAGCATTTTCGGCAGATACTCGGCTTTCTGCTCTTCGGTGCCGTAGGCCAGCAGCACAGGCGCCAGCATACCGATACCGAGAGGCACCACCATGGGCGCACACGACAGGTAGCTCTCTCGAGTAAAGATGTAGTGTTGGGTAGGTGTCCAGTCGGTGCCGCCCCATTCTGCGGGCCAGCGGGGTACGGCCCAACCTTTCTCAACCAATATGGCCTGCCATTCCAGGCTGATATCTTTCTCGACGAAGACCGTTGGTGTCCGTTCGGTCGCCTCTTTGATATGAGGCGGCAGCTTGTCGCGGAAGAAGGCGCGAACCTCTTCTTGGAAGGCCAGATCGTCGGGAGAAAAGTCCAGGTCCATAGCGTGTGCCTATAGCGTGCCCATCGCCCAGCGAATGCCGCGGCGCAAAAGTTCGTAAAACTCCTCGTTTTCCCAGGCACCTAGCTCGGGTTCGGGATATTCCTCGATGTGTGGCTGCATGTCGTACTTGTGGCGCCGGTGGCCCAGGGTCAGGTAGAGGACCTCGCCGTCACCGTAAGGATGCAGGTACATGACCGGGCGGGGCTCATCTTCATGCCAGTCTTTATCGATGAAGGCTTCGGTCTCGCCGCTCCAGTGCGTATGCAGGAGGGTTTGCTGTTCGCCGTGATGGACACTCAAATAGAGCTCTTCACTGTTTACAGCAAAATTTGAAATGCCCGCCACCAGCGGGTGCTCGGACGCGGTGACTTCAACCTCGAAAGGTTCAATCGGCGGATGCGACAGGAACTGGCTGCCGAGTAATTCCATGAAGGGTTCATTCTCGCGGGGCGAATCGACGCGTCCATCCTCGACGAAACGCAGAATCGAGTTAGTGCCGTGCAAGGCAAACCACTTGCCGCCCTCGCGCACGCGCCGGCAGAGTCGTTCGGTCTGTTCAGCGTCGGGCGTCACATCACAGGTGTAGCTAATGATGAAGTCAGCAGCGCAAATGGCGTCGATATCGCTGTAATCTGCGCCCACTTGCACCATCAGCCGCGGTTGCTCGCCCAGCAGCTTCAGCAGCTCCAGGCGGGGGAAATCAATATTGTGGTATTTCCCCCCGGCTACGAGATAGACGTCGAGTCGGTCGCTCCTGCCCATGACGATCTCAGAGCTGAACCCGTTTGGTAAAGCCGCCGTCTGCCACCAGGTTGACACCGGTGATCAGGCTTGACGCAGGGCTCGCCAGGAAGGCGACCGCGTTGGCAACTTCCTGCGGGGTCCCCATGCGACCGCTGGGTATATCGCCCAGAGTCGTGTTGTAGAGGTCCGGCATGTTGTTCTCGATGAACTGCCAGGCACCGCCTTCGAAATAGATCGGGCCGGGAGAAACACAATTCACACGAATGCCGTCTGCTGCGAGAGCCTGGCTGAGTTGCTTGCCGTGGGTGATCAAGGCAGCTTTGATTGCGTTATAAGTTTGCGGGCCGAGGAAGGTCTCAACCGCGGCGGTGGTGGATATAATGACAATGGAACCGGCGCTCGATGCCTGCAGGAAAGGCATAGCGGCCTCGATGCCGCGTGTCGTACCAAGCAGGTCGACCTCGAAGTTTGCGCGCCAGCCGTTTTCGTCCATCTGGCCGCCGCCGGCGCTGACATTGGGAACGAAAATGTCGATACCGCCGAGCTCCTCGCCGACGCTGGCGACCCAGGCCTGGTAGGCCTCTCGCTCGCTGACATCAACCTCAGCTCCGGTAACCTTCACGCCGGTCTTGGACAGCGCCTCGACAGCATCTTTGACCTCGTCACTGTTGCGAGCGCAAATCGCCAGATCGACGCCTTCAGTGGCCAGGGTCTCTGCTATTGCGCGTCCAATGCCGCGGGTAGCACCGGTAATCACTGCTTTTTTGCCGCTCAGTCCGAGATCCATGATGCCTTCTCCAAGCTTATTATTAAGGAAGCGGAAAGTTAGCACGGGCCCCTAAAAAAAACAAACAGAATTGACTGTATTTTTTTTCTGGGCTAGTGTGACGGTCCAATAAGACCAGGCCAAGACACCGTGGATGTCATTGATTACCGGGCTCCAAAGAAGCTGTTGGGCGTGGCCCGAGGCCATCCCTATAAGCGGGATGCCTTTGCTGGGTTGTGGTCTAAACTGGAAGGCTTTGACGCCTGCCTGGTCGAGCAACCGCTAGCTGCTTCTCTCATGGGGGAAGATCTGGCGGCAGACTACGATGCGCTGCTGTGCTACGACATGCCCGGCGTGGATTTTGGCAAAGGGGGAGCAGCGGCACTGCCACCTGAAGGATTTTGCGACGCCTATCTGGCGATGCTTGATGCCGGCATCGGTGTTGTCTATCTGCATCATAGTCTCGCGGCCTGGCCCAGCTGGGACGAGTATGCGCGAATTATTGGTGGGCGCTTTCACTATCAGCCGGCTCGTCTGGCCGGTGACGAATACCCAGACTCAGGCTATCGCCATCGAGTCCGTCATCGGCTCGCCGTGATGTCTGAGCATCCAGTGACAGCAGGATTGCCCGCTGAATTTGAGATGACGGATGAACTCTATCTCTGCCCCATTTTCAGCGAGGACATCACGCCCCTGCTGCGAAGCGACTATCACTTCGACAGCGAGAACTTCTTCTCGGCAGCCAATGCTGTCGCCGGCGATTTGAACTCGCGCGAGGGCTGGTCGCACCCCACCGGCAGCAACATCGTGGCCTGGGCCAAGTCCTGGGGTAACAGCCCGCTGGTCTATATTCAGGGTGGCGATGATGCCAAGGCCCTGCGCGATCCCAACTTCAGGCGACTCGTACAAAACGCCTTGCGCTGGGTGTCAAGCGACGAGGCGCGTGCCTGGGCCGGGCAGCAATAATGGCAGGGGCTGTCATCCGGTTATTGCAGTAAAGCAGTATTTGTTATGCGAGAGTCGAGCAAAGTCTTATGGCAGGAGTAACGGGCAAGATAGCACTGATCACGGGCGGGGCCTCCGGTCTTGGCGCGGCCAGTGGACGTATGCTGGCGGGCGAGGGCGCTACCGTCATCCTCGCTGACATCGACCGGGCGCAGGGCGAAGCCGTGGCGTCAGACATCGGTGAGGCGGCGGAGTACGCTCACCTGGATGTCAGTCAGGAATCCGAGTGGCAGGCCCTCATCAGCGATATCGTGAAACGCCATGGGCGTCTGGATGTTCTGGTCAATAATGCCGGCATTGTTGTTGTCGCAACCATTGAAGACACCTCACAAGCGCAATTGGATCGCGTGCGCGCGGTGAACTTTGACGGCCCCTTCTTCGGCTGCAAGCATGCAATACCGGCGATGTCGGCGGGCGGCGGTGGCTCGATCATTAACATGTCATCGGCGGCGGCCTTCGTCGGCACGCCAGCTTATGCCGCTTATAGCGCCACCAAGGGTGCGCTGCGGAGCCTCACGGGTACGGTGGCTGTGCATTGCAAGCAGCGCGGCAATGGCGTGCGTTGCAACTCAATTCACCCCGGCGGCATGGATACGCCCATGGTGCAGAACCTGGCGGAGGGTGATGTATCGCCTCTGGCAGTTGAGCTGACGGCGGTAGGTAAGACATCGGATCGCTTCGGACATCCTGACGACGTTGCGGCCGCCGTGTTGTATCTGGCCTCAGATGAATCACAGTTTTGTAACGGGAGCGCCCTGTCGGTCGATGACGGCATGGCGGTCGGCGGCTTCGGTCTGCCGGAATAACTTAGCAGGAGAACAGCAATGGCAGCATTGAAACTGGGTCTGGCCCAGGGCTACTGGGGCGCAGCACCGAACCCCAACTTTGTCGAGATGGCACAGGAGGCGGAGCGTCTCGGCTATGACTCAGTATGGTCAGCCGAGGCCTGGGGTAATGATGCCTTTACGCCACTGGCCTGGATTGGCGCGCAGACAGAAAAGATCAAACTGGGCACAGCCGTGGTACAGCTGTCAGGGCGTACGCCTGCGTCCTGCGCCATGCATGCGCTCAGCCTGGACTACCTGTCTAATGGGCGCCTGATTCTGGGCCTGGGTGTTTCCGGTCCGCAGGTGGTGGAGGGCTGGTACGGGCGACCTTTCCCGAAACCGCTGGCGCGCACGCGGGAGTACATTGACATCATTCGCCAGGTGTTCGCCCGCGAGGGGCCGGTGACCAACGACGGGCCGCACTACCCGCTGCCCTACAACGGTGACGACGGCATGGGCCTCGGCAAACCGCTCAAGCCGATCGTTCATCCGCTGCGCAATGAGCTTCCGATCTACATGGGCGCCGAGGGCCCGAAGAATATTGCCCTGTCCACAGAGATCGCCGATGGCTGGTTGCCGCTCTTCTACAATCCGTACGATGAAACCGTCTACGCCGAGTCCCTGGTCAATGCCCGGCCAGATTTCCAAATTGCACAAATGGTGACCATCAACATCACCGACGATATTCCCGCTGCTCTAATGAATGTGAAGCGCTTTCTCAGCTTCTATGTCGGCGGCATGGGTGCCAAGGACACCAACTTCCACAAGAACCTGTTTATCCGCATGGGCTACGAGGCTGAGGCGGACAAGATTCAGGACCTGTTCTTTGAAGGCAAGCGCGATGAGGCCGCCAATGTGATCCCGGATAAACTCGCCGATGACCTGTCGCTGGTGGGCCCTGCTGATCGCATACGCGAACGCTTGAAGGCCTGGGAAGACTCGCGGGTGACCACGCTGCTGGTAGCTGCGTCTGATAAGGACACCCTGCGGGCCATGGCGGAGCTTTTTTAGGCCGTCGGATGACGAATCCCTGGAATTTCGCTGCCGCCGTGCATCGCATCGGCGGCTCCGATCTGGCAGATCGAACGGCACTCATACACGGCGATTTGAGCCTCAGCTTTGCCGATCTGCGTCAGCGCGCCCTCGGTATCGCCACCTATCTTGCCGCCAAGGGGCTGCCCCGGGGCGCGCACGTCGGTCATTACATGCGCAACTCGAACGCCTACCTGGAGTCTTTTATCGGCGCTGGTCTGGCCGGGCTGTCCCACGTGAACGTTAACTACCGCTACCGCGAGCAGGAGCTTGCCGATCTTTGCCAGGGGCTCGATATCGCGGTGCTGATTTTTGATGCGGAATTCGCTGATCGCGTCGCCGCTATCCACGATCAACTCCCGCCTGACACCGTGCTGATACAGGTTGGTGGCGCATCTGATCTGGCTGATGTCAGCCTCGAAGCGCTGTATGCGGCAGCTGATCCTGCATTTGAGCCGCGCGCCTCAGGTGACGACCTCATACTGATTGCAACGGGCGGAACCACCGGCCTGCCCAAGGGCACACAGTGGCGCAACGAGGACATGTGGCGCAAACTTCGCGTTTGCTACCGCGGGCCGCTGGAAGTGCTGCAAAAGCAGGGCCACCCCACTGACATGGGCCAGCATCTGGCGAACGTTGCGTCAGTAGGGGCAGACAAGCCTTTTCTTTCACTCAGCCCGCTGATGCACGGCGCCGGGCTTATGATGGCCCTGGCAGTGATTGGTCAGGGCGGTGCTGTGATGACTTTGCCGGGTAAGCGCTTTGATGCCGAGGTCGCGCTGGATGCCATCCATGACCGTGGCGTTGGTTCGCTTGTGTTAGTCGGCGACGCGTTCGGCCTGCCGCTTGCTGAGGCCATCAGCGCTCGCGGTGGCGACGCGGGCCTCGCCAGCCTGGATGTGGTGATCTCTTCCGGGGCGAGCCTGGGTGATGCGAGTCGTGACGCGTTACTGGGTGCGCGGCCCGACCTGGTCATCATGGATACTCTTGGCTCTAGCGAGGCCTCGGGCTACGGCCTGTCGACACCTGAACCCGGTGTCTTTTTGCCCCTGCCTACGACACGCGTGCTGGATGATGCCTTTAGAGCTGTCGAACCCGGCTCCGATACGATAGGCATGGCCTATGCTGGCGGAAATCAGCCGATCGGCTATTACCAGGAGCCTGAGAAAAGCGCCGAGACCTTTGTGACTATCGCCGGCGAGCGCTACGTCAGAACCGGGGATCGATGCAGGGTACGCGCTGATGGCATGCTGGTTCTACTCGGTCGCGACAGCACGGTGATCAATACCGGCGGTGAGAAGGTCTATACGGTGGAGGTCGAAGTCGCTATCACGACCTTCCCATCCATTAGCGACGCGCTGGTGATCGCTATGCCGCATCCTCGTTTTGGCAAGCAGGTGGTTGCTGTCGTCGAAGGTCCGGGGCTGACCGTGGACACCCTCGATACCAATGCGCTGTTAAACCACCTCAGCGGTTTACTTGCCGATTACAAGATACCGCGGCATGTATTGGTGATAGAGTCGCTGCAGCGCGCGCCCAACGGCAAGCCTGACTATGCATTTGTCACAGCCTTTGCGGAGTCGCAACTGGCCTGATCTAAAACCCTGCCAAACTGACCAGCGGAGAGCAGAATAATGGCCACCTGGATGTTCGTACTGATAAGCGCGCTTGTCCTTCTGGTGCTGGCAGGCATCCTGTCCGTACCGCGACTGGTTTCCGGCTGGGCCGAACGCCTGCGCAGTGATCCGGCCATTGATGCCTACAACGAAACCAGTGCTTACGGCTTGCCCGGTTTTGATCCGGTACATACGGAGATGGATCGAGTGGAGCTGGTGGTAGAGGGTGCTCTGCCAGAGGATCTGGAAGGTGTCTACTTGCGCAATGGCACCAACCGGCAGTTCACACAGACCCGGTCGCGGCTGCATATGTTCAATGGCGCGGGCATGCTGCACGAGGTTCAGATTCGTGATGGACGAGCCTGGTACTCAAACTGCTTTGTGCGAACGCCCCGCTACTGTCACGAACGTGAGGCCGGGCGTGAGCTCTATCCAGAATTTGGCGACATCGCCGGGAACGGTAAAAAAGGACTGGCGCGGATTATCAGTAGTGCCCTTGAGAAACGCCTGGGCTTGGTGCCTGCACTGTCGAATATGGAAAGCGCGTCTGCGACGACTGCCATTCAGTACCATCACGACAAGCTGTATGCGCTGCAGGAGACTGCGCACCCTTTCTCGCTGAAAACCTGGCTGGAGGATGGGCTCCTGGTGATATCGGGCGAGGGGGATTTTGATTCTCTGGGTGGCCGACTAGGCGGGCCTTTTACTGCACATCCGAAGGTAGATCCGAACACGGGTGATTGGCATGCCTTCAGCACAAACCTGCAAAGCGGGGAAATTTTCTATTCGGTTCTGCGCGAGGGCGCCTTGGCCTGGTACCGCTGCCTCACACGGGCGAAACCGGCGATGGCCTTTGTGCACGATGGCTTCCTGACGGCCAATTACGCGATTTTTCCCGACCTGTCATTGCGCTTCGATCCCGGCCAGATGTTCAAGGGGCCTGCCAGTGCGTTCTACTATGACGCCGATTACGCCATGCGTTTCGGGCTTGTGGACCGCAGTGACGGCGAGGACGTCGAACTGCGCTGGCTTGACGCTGGCATGCACGGCCATATCTGGCATACCGTCAACGGCTGGGAAGCCCCACGCGAAGGGGGTGGGACTGACCTCGTGCTCGTTGCGCCAGTATTTAGCGATTACCCCGCTAACGTTCCCATACACTCGCCCGCGGAGCCTCATGCGCATCTGTACAAATTTATCTTCGATCTCGATAGCGGCGAGCTGCGCGAGCGTCGCTGCTTACTGGAGCATTTTTATGAGCGGCCCAGCATCAACACCGCCTGGCTCGGTAAGCCTTCGCGTTTCGCCTACCTGATCGACGAAGCGGGTAGTGGGGGGATTATGGGCAGCGGCGTGTTGAAATACGATTTGCATGCGGAGCAGCCAGTAGCCACCTTCGATTACGGTGACTGCCGCGGTGGCGAGGCTTTGTTCGTGGCGCGACCGGGTGCCGGCGCCGAGGACAACGGTTACCTACTGGAGTTGCTAATGAACAAAGATGGAGCCGC
This sequence comes from Pseudomonadota bacterium, assembly GCA_038748065.1. Lineage (GTDB taxonomy): Bacteria > Pseudomonadota > Gammaproteobacteria > Pseudomonadales > Halieaceae > JBCDJG01. Next base: position 6,076 of record JBCDJG010000074.1, on the reverse strand, counting down.
TCTGCTGATACTGGATGCCGCCACGATGGCCGAGGTCGCGAGGCTGCCTCTACCCCAGCGCGTACCCTATGGCGTACATGCCTGCTGGCTGAATCCTGCGCAGGTCGCCTCGCTGGCTTGATGACGTGGTCACCGCTTAAGGCCGTTTCATGGCTTTGGCGGCGTAGTCATCTTGAAATCTATATCCAGGTTCATACGCTCGCGGTAGTAGCGACGCTCTTTGTCTGACAGCGTGTTCCAATAGTCGATCGCGTCGTTCATCCCCGGGGGCTTTATGGCTCCCTTGGGAACCGGTACGCCCGCATGCTCGTAGTGCAACTGGTACTGGCTACGGAAGCAAACCGTGGGTTTTGCGGTAAAGCTGCGCTGCAAGCCAGATTGCCCGATGGCGAACCACATTATCTTGTCGCAGATCGGCCCCCATTGCGGCGGCATAAGGTTCCAAAGCGGGATCAGTTTGAAGGCTTCGCGCCAGAACATCATGCAGCTTGTGTCTGCGTGTGCGCGGCCGTCGTCGCGTTCACCCTTGGGAAAGAGCACGCTGCCGTTCAAATGATGGATGCTGCGGCCGCTGATGCAGATCGCAGCGCCGGTTTCATCGCGCACCTTTACCAGTGTGGCAATGTGCTCTGGCCGGTACCAGTTGTCTGCATCCAGGTAGGTTACCGCATCGTATTGGCGGGCGATGGCCGACAGAGAAGCGATAGCCCTGGGTGTGTTGCCGTTATCGGCATGCGCTTCGGGGAGCACGAAATGCTCAACGGGCCAGCGCGCGACAGCGTGTTTCGGGTATCCGTCCGCTACCATGAAGTGATCAACCGCATAGGATTGGCCGGCAACACTTTCGTGACACTGCCTCAGTATGTCGGTGGATTCCTTGAAGTATGGTGTGACAACCGCAATCCTGTAGTGTGTCATGGCCTGTAATGCTTCGCTAAGTCTATCGGCATGCAGAGCCTGGCAGTATGCACCCGGCGGCAATGCGCGGTGATCTTCGGCTCCTTGAAAGACGTAGATTATACCCACGCTGCGCATTCCGCGCTGGTCTGTGAGGAAGCTTATGAAAGCCTCGGATTTATTGGTTAAAGCCCTTGAAGCTGAAGGGGTTGAGTACATTTTCGCGATACCGGGCGAGGAAAATCTCGACCTGCTGGAGTCTCTGCGTACGTCAAGTATCAGGCTGATTCTTGTGCGGCATGAGCAAGCGGGGGGATTTATGGCAAGCACCTACGGGCGGTTAACGGGAAAGGCCGGGGTCTGTATGTCAACCCTGGGGCCGGGTGCCAGTAACTTCGTTACCGCTGCTGCATATGCACAACTTGGCGCTATGCCTATGTTGATGATCACGGGCCAAAAGCCGGTCAAATCCAGCAAGCAGGGGCAGTTTCAGATCATCGACGTGTGCGACATGATGCAGCCGATTACCAAGTACACGCGGCAGATTGTCAGCGGCGACAATATTCCATCCCGCGTGCGTGAGGCGTTCAGGCTGGCTGAAGAGGAGCGCCCCGGTGCCGTGCATCTGGAGCTGCCTGAAGACATTGCCGATGAAGACAGTGCCGCGCAGGTCATTCCGCCCAGCACGCATCGGCGCCCCATTGCAGAGATAAAGGGCATCAGGCGAGCGGTCGAAATGATTCAGCAGGCTAAACGCCCGCTACTCTTGATAGGTGCGGGTGCAAACCGCAAGCGCGCCTCCAAGATGCTGTCACAGATGGTTGCCGAATTGGGCCTTCCCTTCATTACGACACAAATGGGTAAAGGCGTGGTTGATGAGTCGAGTGAGCTTTTCCTTGGCAACGCCGCGCTGTCATCGGGCGACTTTGTTCATCGCTGCTTTGATGCCGCAGACCTGATCATCAACGTCGGCCACGACGTGGTTGAGAAACCGCCGTTTTTCATGGACAGTGAAACGAAAGTCATCCATATCAACTTCAGCTCCGCCTCGGTAGATCCAGTGTACTTCCCGCAGGTGGAAGTCATCGGCGACATTCCAAACAGCATATGGCAGATCAAAGAGCAGTTACAGGCATCGCCCGATTGGGATTTCACCTACTTCAACACGGTAAAAGCGTCGCACGATACGCACCTTCTTGAGGGCAGCCGGGATGAGCGCTTTCCCATGTACCCCCAGCGGGTGGTCGCCGACGTACGCGAGGCTATGCCTGCCAGCGGCATCGTGGCCCTCGATAACGGCGTGTACAAGATCTGGTTTGCGCGCAATTACCGGGCGGCGCAACCCAATACCGTGCTGCTCGATAACGCGCTGGCAAGCATGGGCGCGGGCCTGCCCTCAGCGATGGCTGCGAAGATGGTACACCCCGACGAACCGGTCATTGCGATCTGCGGTGACGGCGGTTTCATGATGAACTCGCAGGAGCTTGAAACGGCGGTGCGACTGGGCCTGCATCTGACGATTGTGATCCTTCGTGATGACGCTTACGGTATGATCAAGTGGAAGCAGGCGGACATGGGCTTCGATGACTGGGGCCTTGATTACGGCAATCCAGATTTCGTTCACTATGCCAAAAGCTATGGCGCGCACGGCCACCGCGTGGAGTCTGCGGACGCCTTCCTGCCACTGCTCAGACACTGCCAGTCTGAGCCCGGCGTGCATTTGATTGATCTGCCAATAGACTATGCTGATAATGATCGGATACTGAATAACGAGATCAAACAACTCAGCGCAGCGCTGTAGACCGGGTAAGCTTACAGGCTGTGCTACCAATGAACATAGAGGGGTGAAGCAGCGTGAAGTCAGCAATGAAGTGGACAGGTATTACGATCGCCGCCCTGGTGTTGGGCGTCTTCATTTTCCGCGAGCCGCTGAAGGCGACGGCCTTCGACAAGCTCACCGCGAACATGTTTGTGGAGGAGGACCAAGATGACTTCGATCCCGGCCCGGCCGTCGGCACCACTTTCCCAGGTGTCAGCGCCACTTACCGCGGCGAGGCACTCACCGCTCTCGACCAATTCCAGGGTCCCAATGGCTTGGCCTTCGTTGCCACGCGTTCGGCAGACTGGTGCCCCTACTGCATGAAGCAGATGATCCAGTTACAGGAATACAAGGCGCAGTATGATGCTGCCGGTATCGGCCTGGTTGCGATTACCTACGATGCCCCCGACTTGCAGCAGGCCTTTATCGATCAGCATGGCATAGAGTACCCGCTACTGCACGACGTCGATGCGCAGACATTCATTTCGCTCGGCATTCTCAATGAGCAATATGAGCCGGGCAACTCGGCTTATGGCATCCCGCACCCTGGCATGATCGTTATCGATCCTGACGGGCAGATTGTAGGCAAGCTCTTTATCGAGGCCTACAGCGTGCGCGTTAGCGCGGAGTCCGCGCTAGCCTATGCGCAGCGAGCACTTGGTATAGCTTCCTGAACCGGTGCTCGCTAGACGCTGCGCGACGTTGGGGGTAGCGTAAACGCCCGGTCCATAAAGAGGGGGGTCCCCCATGAATGTCGCCGCGCGCACCGATGGCCTGAGCATGGCCCGCTCGATTGAAAGTATCACCCTGGCTGAGGCCGGGCCCTCCGAACAAGCACGAACCTTGACCCCGTCACTCGTCAATGCACTCTGGGATTGCGGCCTGATGCAGTTTATGAACCCGTCTGAGGCGGGGGGGCATGAGCCAGGCTTTGCCGAACTGATCGACACGTGGATGGAGATGGCACGGCAGGACGGATCGCTTGGCTGGATCGGCATTGCCAATATTCCTTCTGCGACCTTTGCCGCCGCTTACCTCCCCGATGAGGGTTTCGCGGATATTTTCAGCGCTAACGACAACCGCATAACCATGGGCGGACAGTTCTTCCCCAATGGAACGGGAGAGAAAACCGAGGGCGGCTATCGCGTCACTGGCGCCTGGCAGTTTGGCAGCGGCACGGGCCACTCTGAGTACGTGTGCGCCGGCTTCCTGCCTATGGACGGCGGCGAGATGGTGGTGGGTGAAGATGGCATGCCAGAGATGATGGTGGCAGTGGTGCCGCGGGACACGGTGGACTTTAAGGATGGCTGGCACGTGCAGGGCCTGAAAGGTACGGGCAGCTATGATTACGAGCTTTCTGATGTTTTCGTGCCCACGTCTCATACCTACCCGCTCTTGACCCGTGAGCCCCGACGGGGCGGCTTGCTCTACCGGTTTGGCGTTATGCCCCTGACCGGCTGTGGCCATGCCGCCTGGGCGCTTGGGGTGGCGCGCAGTGCCATCGACGACGTGGTAGAACTTGCCCAATCCAAGGTGCGCATGGGCGACGACAGTTCCGTTGCCAATAAGCTTACCTTCCAGCGCGACCTCGCCCACCATGAAGGGATGTGGCGAGCGGCACACAGGCTGGTTGTGGATACCTATACGGAAATGGAAAGCCGGGTTGATAGTGGTGAGTCGCTGACGCCGACCATGCGCGCCGATATGCGAATTGCTGCAACCTATGCCACGGAAGCTTGTCGAGAGGTTGTGCAGTGGGCACACCTCGCGGCTGGCACAACGGCCATTCGCGAGGGCAGTAGGTTGGAGCGTGCCTTCCGCGATATGTACACCGGCACGCAGCATGCGTTCATTAGCGAGAAAACCTACACCGAGGCCGGCAAGCTCATGCTGGGCCTGGTCGACGACAGTATGGCACTCTGATTATGGCGATGAATGAATTTGCAGGCCGTACGGCCGTAGTGACCGGCGGCGCGAGCGGCATTGGCCTGGCGATGGGTGAACTGTTTGCCGCCCAGGGTATGAATGTCGTATTGGCAGATATCGAAGCAGAAGCGCTCAGCCTTGCTGTCGATAAGATTCGTGCAAGCGGCGCTCAGTGCATGGGCGAGGTAACCGACGTGGCTGACCCTGCGCAGGTCGGGCGACTTGCGGCCGCGGCGAAGGAGGCCTTTGGCGGCGTCCATATCGCCTGCAACAATGCCGGGGTATTCACCGGTGGTCTGCTGTGGGAGGAGAGCCCCGCAGATTACCAGTGGTCGATTGATGTGAACGTCACGGGCGTGATGAATGGTATTCGTAGTTTCATCCCAATGATGATAGAGCAGGACTGCCCCTGCCACGTGGTCAATACCGCGTCCATGGCTGCGCTGACAGCGATGCCTTACTCGGGGATCTACCACCTCACGAAGCATGCGGTGCTCGCCGTGAGCGAGTCTCTGTACCACGAGCTGTCTTTTCATGCCCCCAAGGTCGGTGTGTCAGTACTGTGCCCCGAGGCGATCAACACGGGCATCGCTGCTGCCGAACGCAATCGACCGGATCATTATCGAAAAGATGGCGACGTGGTGGAAAATGACGCGCGCAGCCTCGTCTTCGGCGCGCTCACTGAATCGACGGCGGGCGGCCTGCCGCCTTCGGTGATGGCGGAGCGCGTGTTGGACGGTATTCGCGAAGGGCGCTTTTATCTGCTCTCCAACGAGGAGTGGCGCCAGGCCGCTCATGTGCGCTTGGATGATATTCGCGAGGGGCGTAATCCGACCTTCGCACCCCCGGTCTCCCAGTAAGGCGCTCAGCATGCAAACCACATCCCGATTCGAACTGCCGGGGGATGACGCCGCGATAGCCCGCGCTTTGGAAGAAGCCAGTATCCCGACACTGTTGATGAGCATGGTCCACATGAGCGGCGATGCGTCGCTGCTCGACGAATTGCCGCTGCCTGCCGGTGCCTACATCAACGAGTACCAGGGCTACATGAGCGAGGAAGACAAAGCGCTGGTGCGCGCGCGTGCGCTTGATGTGATCCGCGCTTTCCGGGAAGGAGGCTGTCGGCTGCCGCCCGCGCCTGATGCCCAGACCGTGCATCGCATGATGAATGTAATCGTTGCCCAGGACGTGCCTTCGGAGTACATCCCGATGATGCTCGAGGAAATGGAACTCGATGGGCAGGACCACCGCTCGGACACCTGGGGAGCAGAGGTACCCAAGGACCGACGTGAGCAGCACAAGGTGCTGGTCATCGGCGGCGGGATGTCGGGCGTCCTGGCGGCTGTGCGCCTGCAAGAAGCTGGGGCGCATTGTCGAGGTCATGGTCGATGAGGGTGGCACTATGGTGCCGCTCGATCCCGAGAAGGTCTACGG
>JBCDJG010000073.1:0-20163 GCA_038748065.1 Pseudomonadota bacterium | reverse complement strand
TCACCACCTCCAGTACCTTGAGAACATGATCTGCTGGGCAGCGATCCAGGTCATCAATGAATATGACAATGGAGCGATTGCCGAGTGCGTAGTCAATATCCTCCAGACAGTTGCGCACGCGGTAGCGCAATCCCGCGTCCGCATCCAGATCGATCGAGCGAAACGAGGATGCGACGCCTTTCAGCAAATCCTTGCTGTTGAAGCCGAAGACGGCAAGTTGATCCAAGATCGCCAAGGCCGCCAATACGCCAGCGATACCTTGAGCCTGCTGCTGCCACTGTGTTAGTGATCCAAAATTCAGAAAGAGCTCTGGAAAGAGAAAGGCACAAACCAGCAAGACGATGGTAGCGGCGACCATAGGCTTGCCGCGAAGTCGTCGAAACATAAGGCGAGCGCGAAATTGTAGGCCGGTGAAGCGCCAAACAGGCGGAATCCCCTCCTTGCGAATATTTTCCAGCAGGGCACCAAAAAAATGCTCCTCGTCCTGGTGGTGCCAAACGTTGAACCAAACCGGGCGATGTCGGGCATCGGTCAGGTACCGTTTCAGCATGCCCATGATGGAAGATTTGCCGGAGCCCCAGGAGCCTGTAATCGCCAGAGTCAGGGGTGGCTCAGTTTTCTGATGGCTCAAAAAGAGACTGAGGCTTTTGGCCAGTCGACTGGTGCCAATCAAGTCCTTACTCGGGTCTTCCAGCGCGGCGTCTGTGACGCCCACTTCGGAAATATCACCGGGCGTCGTATCGACCTGCCTGGCGCTAGTTTTGTAAATATCTGGCTCGTCTTCATCGGATTCGCTGTTTCTGCGGTTAAACACGAGAACCAGAAACGCTGCCAGGATGGCCAATAACGACCACCAGGCTGCTTGCTCCTGCAACACATCTAACCACCCCTTTGAAGGTGGGGTGTCAGGCGCTGCTTGCACTTGATCGACTTCTTGGGAGATCGCATCTTCCAGTTGTTTTACAAGATCCGCCCCATCGGTCTGCTCCGGCTCGACGGGCTCTGCGGCATCGATATTTCGGGGGCGTGAGCCCTTTTCCGTGTCGAGCAATCGCACTTGCTCGTCAAGCAGTTGGGGCGGTATCGGCTTGGCTTGCTGTTGTTGAATCTGTTGCTGCTGCTCACTCGCGAAAGCCTGGCTTTCTTGGCTCTGTTGTATCGGCAGTTGCTGCTGACGCGCGGTTTGTTGTACTTGCTGCTCAGGGTCATCATTATAGAGATCCTGCGCTATCAGCCCTGTTGCGTTGGGCATCGCGAGCAGCGCGCTGAACAACAAGGCTATTGGCAATTTGGGCGCACTTGTGGCCATTGAAGATACGAATCCAAGCAGTCTACAGGTTATAAATAGCCCATGTATCAAGCCACTGCACGGCTAATAGTGTGCGAAGTCCAACTTTCCGAATGGGTGCGTCCTTGTTTTAGCCGTTAGCGGGCGGCTGAAACAAGCGAGCTACCCCGCGTCGAGCATCGCTTTATCAAAGGCGAGGATCACTAGCATAAGAACAACAACGCCACCTGAAATGATGGCAAGTAGTGGCCAACCCAGGTTCGATATAACAAAACCTGCCGCGAAAGCGCACACTGTGGAGACCATCGCGATAATAGTGTCATTGGCACCTTGTATCGCTGCCTTTTCCCCATCTGTCACAGCGGCAGCCAGCATGGTTGTTGCCCCAATGAAGCTGAAGTTCCATCCAATGCCGAGGACGATCAATGCGCCGTAGAAATGCATGACCGAGACGCCCATTGCGGCCGCGAAGGCGGAGAGAATGATGATAACGAGCCCTATGTTTGCGATGGTGTGGACACCGAAGCGTTTGATCAGGAAGCCCGTAAAAAAACTCGGTGCGAACATGGCGACGATGTGCCAGCGAATGACATCGCTGGCGGTGACATCACTAAAGCCGCTCTCGACCATGGCCAAAGGCGTGGGGATCATGAGGAATACCATGATGCCTTGTGACACGGCTGCAATGCCGATGGCGCGCCGAATAGGTGGGCGCCGAAGCGCGGTGATCACCGAGAATCTCCCAGCCACGTCAGCCCCCGCTGCCCGTTCAGGGATGGGGATACGAGCCAGGGCGAGAGGAATGAGCCCCACTAATGACAGGATGATCAGTGATGCGTAGGCGCCTGCGAAGGGTGTTGGGGACAAGCCGTCTTTGGCAACGATGAAAAGCTGCGGGCCGGCAATCGCGGCGACCAGTCCTGAGGTTCGCATCAGAGAAATCGCGACCGCTTGCCACTCCTTATCGACCACTTCGCCCGCTGCAAAACGAAAGTACTGGAAGGAAGCCCATCCAGCACCCATCAGGAAATGGCCGGCGCAAAGCAGCGTAAAGTTCTCTGAATAGAGGGCCTGGGTTGCGAAAAGGGCGCCCACAATTGTCAACAGGCTGCCGAGTGCGAAGCCAAGCCGTCTGCCCACTCGGCCCATGAGTAGAGAGAAGGGTGCTGCGGCGAGCGCTGCTGCTAGGGTCTGGACGGAGGAGGGTAGGGTCGCCAGCTCCGGAGCCGGGGCCAGCAATAAACCCGCGAGACCGCCCAGGATCAACTGAACTGGAAATGCCGAGGCCAGTATGGTGTTCGACAACAGCAGCCCGGCAAAACTCCTGTTTCTCAGTATCGCTGTTACGGACATCGTGTAAGCCTTGTAATTTGTTTCTACACCGCGCTTGGCAGCAAGGCACCAGGTACCGGCGATACCCGACTCTGCATACGCTGATCACGGGCGTCAGGGTACTGCTGGTTTTAGCCTTGCTACGTGGCCAGGGACACCTGGCTTCATGCCCACAGACGTGGGTCATGGAGGAGTTTTCCTGCAATGAGAGCGTAGACTATAGAGTAACAGGTCTGCTGGCACAAACCCCGTTACCGAGCATGCCCAACTCCTCCGGCGCATGGCGCAAGCGACGGCAAGGAGCCCGGGTTAATTGAGGTTCCGAGTCTCGATGAACCTTGTCCTGGGTAGCTTGTCAGACATATCCTAGATGCCGGACATTACAATGCATAAGAGTAACGACGTGACCGCACAAGGCCCAAGCTTGCTTGCTTCTCCCGCTATTCGCTCAGCCCTGTCTGCCCTGGTCGCCCTGGTGTTTTACGGTGCCTGGGCCGCCTGGGCGAATCGCATGCACGATGGCTCCATGGTGCTCCGTGCGAGTGTGACACAGGGCCTGTACAGTGCAGCGGTAACGCTGGTTATGACGTCAATGGTGGAAGGGCTTTTCCGAGGTCAGCTTTCGCGAATTTTCAGGTTCGTGCGGGCGGTGCTCGCAACGGTTGTCACGCTGGTGGCTTCGTCCACGGCCGTGCATTGGCTCGTTGGAACGGAGGAAATTGTGATGACGGTTCTGCCGAGTTGGATCTTTGGGTCATTGTATGCCGTAGCCTACGCGCTTGGCTTGTACCGCGCTGATGCCAGGCGCGCCGCGTGAACGAGCCGGGTACGATTGCGCCCGAGCGGCGCATCAGTGTGAGAACCGTGGCCGACCGGTCTACGCCCTTCGGTCGCAGGCTCTGGGCGCTAGGCCCGCTGCTGGATCGCGTTCTTGGGATCGACGCCCTGCACAGGCTCGGCGAGCAGTGCGATGTGTTTGGTCGAGAACCTCTCGACTTTGCGACCCATGCGCTCGATGGTATGGGGGTGCGCATCCAGGGGGCTGAGCAAATGGCAGCACGTCTGCCACGCGAAGGGCCGGTAATTGTCGTGGCTAACCACCCGCATGGAGGTATCGAAGGCCTGATCATGCTGCGCCTCCTGATGGCGGAGCGCGACGATGTGAAGGTGCTGGCCAATACCGCCCTTCAGGTCTTCCACGATCTGAAGCCGGTCATGCTCTTCGTCAATCCCCTGATGCCGAACAACCCGGCCAATGCCAAGGGCCTTAAACACAGCCTGCGTCACTTGCGCGAGGGCGGCGTGCTGGTGGTGTTTCCCGCCAGCCGAACCTCATTTTATCGACGAGAACTTGGCAGAATTAGCGATGGCGAATGGAATCGAATCGTGGCAAGTCTCGGTAGAAAAACCGGCGCGGCGGTATTGCCTGTTCGCTTTTGTGACTTCAACAGCGACCGTTTCTATCAGCTCGGCCGGGTGTGGTCACGATTTCGTTTGCTGATGCTGGCGCGTGAACTGCTCAACAAGGTTGATACGGACATCACGGTGGCCGTTGGCGCAGCAATCCCTCCGAAGCATTTCGCCCACCTCGAAGAGGAAGGGTTTACCGAGGCACTTCGCCTGCTGACCTATTCACTGCGGCCACAAGAGCCCAGCGGCGCGCCAGTCGAAGTAAAAGAGCCGGCCCCACTGGCGCCTGCGAGGCAGCGTGAGGTCGTCGAGGCGGAAATCGACACACTACCGCCCGAGCAGATCGTGTATGAAGGCCACGGCTGCGTTGTTCTCTTTGGCCGCCGTGCCCAGTTTCCAGAACTGGTGGCCGAAATCACGCGTGAGCGTGAGCGAACGTTCCGTTTGCTGGATGAAGGCAGCGGTGCCCCGGTGGATACGGACGAGTTCGATGACCTGGCTGACCACATCGTCGTGTGGGATCGACGTGGGCGAGGCCTGCTAGGCGCTTATCGAATGGGCCGCCGTGACCAGCTGGTCCAGCGCGGCGGAACCTATCTCGATCAGATGTTCGAATTTGACGACGCTTTTTTTGCGCAGCACGGCGGTGCCTTGGAGCTCGGTCGCTCCTTCGTGACGCCAGAGTACCAACGCGCGCGGCACTCCCTGGATTTGCTCTGGCGCGGCATAGGCGGCTTCGTGCGTGCTCACCCCCAGTACACCCTGCTCTACGGAACCGTTTCGCTTACGACTCAATACGACCCGGTTTCGACCGATATGATGTGCGATGTGCTGATTGATGCGCCGGGGCATGTGCGACCCAAGGCGCCGCTAAAGTCGAGGCTTACGCCCGACTGGGCAGAGTATCGCCAGCGGTGGGGGATAGACCGGCTGCAGTTAGACAAGCTGATCGCTGCGCGGGAAGAGGATGGCAAAGGCCTGCCGATCCTGGTCAGGCAGTACGCTGCGCTGGGAGCGCGGTTTCATGCGGTGGGCGTGGACCCAAATTTTGCTGCCACGCCCGGACTTCTCCTGAGTGTCAATATCGCCACGATTCCACCCGGCAAGCGCAAGCGCTATATCGACCCGTAACTGACCTTGGAGGCGTATCCGGCGTCAGGCGCCTTCGTGCAGTCGCGTGGCAGCGGCGCGACCAAGCTCCCAGGCAGGCTCGTGACTCTGGCTTTGCAGTAGCACTGCAACAAGCGCGCAGTGATGGGTGGTATGAGAGGCTAAAAATGCCAACTCTCTCCCTAAGCTGGACAACATTGCGACGCGGCCTGTGCTGCCAATATGAACATCCGCCGACAGATGCACCGGGTACTCTGCGTCAAAGCGGCTAAGGCGCTTGAGGAGGCGCTCGTAGCCCTCAAGGCGCCGGATGCAATGGCTGCGGTGCTGTTCAGTGTCGAGGCAGCGAGCGCGCTCGTCGTAATCGACTCGAAGCGAGCTTCCAAGACCCTCGCTGTCGATGCTGCGCAAAAGTGCGTCATAGTGATCGCAGATATGGCGGCAGTGTCGGCCGATGGTCTGCCCTGCGCCAAAGTCTGCACACTCCCTGGCGAACAGGCCGTCATCAAGTCGCCTCAGCTGATCGAGTAGTTCCGCCAGTAGCGCGATGTTTTCTCTTATCAGGGTGAGAGTGATATCGCAGTTTACACCTGCAATAGACTGTTGATCTGCCTCTTCCATCACCGCCCTTCTCATTAGTATTCACTGCTTATGGAGTGTTGCGATGCGTTGCAAGCTTCTCCGCCGACTCACTTGTGACTTCGGCGGCCCGAAATAGTTCGCAAGGAATCGGGACCTGATGGAACGTAAGCGCGGTCCCGACGTCAAAGCTCACACGACTGGACGGGTGCTTGCTCCGCAAAAGGCGATGCCGCAGCCACCCGTCCAACACATAACGACACTATAGCAGGGAGCTTTATCGATGAACGTTGCCATTCGATCTTTACTTGGGATTGTGCTGTCTTTAACGTCTGTATTCGCAGTGGCCGAAGACCCCATTCATACGGGTTGGTTTAACAATCTCGCGCTTGAGGGCTACGACACCGTGGCTTATTTCAAAGAAGGGCGGCCTGTCGAGGGCGACGCCCAATACTCGACCGAGTGGATGGGGGCGGAGTGGCGCTTCTCCAGCGCTGAAAATCTAGACGCCTTTGTTGCTAAACCTGAAGCCTACGCGCCCCAGTATGGCGGCTACTGTGCCTGGGCTGTAGCACAGGGTAAGTTGGCAGCGGGTGATCCTGAGCAGTGGGAAATCGTGGACGGCCGGCTCTTCGTGAACTACAACCGGAAGATTCAGGAACGCTGGCTCGCAGACCGCGACGCCTTCATCATCGAAGGCGATAAAAACTGGCCAGGCGTGATCCAGTAGGCGGCAGCGAAGCCTTGAGAATCGTCACTGCGCATCCTTCTGGCTTTTCAGGAGGCGTAGGGCGAGGCTGGGGAACTCGCTTCTTCGGCCGACGTCGTAGGCGGTCATAACCGAGCCGCCAGAGTGCATGCTGCCAACATTGGCGAGCACAATGACGACGAGATCCTCCGTCTCATGCCAGTGCATATTGGCGGTGTATCCCAGCACGTCACCGCCATGGCCTATCCAGCCTCCGGCTGAGGTCTCGTAGCGAAATACGCCGTAACCCACCAATGAGCTGTAGCCCGTATCACCGGGCTTTAGTGTCGGGCGCCAGTCGTATAAGCGCGCCATGGCGGCTTCATTCAGCAGCGCTCCGTCGCGCAGTGCCAGCGTATAGCGGACCAGATCCTGTAGTGTTGCAACCATGCCGCCCGCCGTCCATTCCACAGAAAGGTTTGACGTGCTGACGTCAATGATGCCGGGCGCAATCTCAGGAAAGTCTGCAGCAACGCCCGCATCTCGCTTAAATGCCTCAGTGGCGTGGTGATAGCGCGGCGCTGTGCGCGTTTTTGAAAACTCATCGAATCCCTCAAGGTATATATCTTCGGCGCCGATGGGATTGAGAACGCGCGCCCTGATTTCCGCTGTCGCCTCATTGCCTGTGACCTGCTCAATAATCATGCCCAGCAAGGTATGGTTGGTATTGGCATAGGAATAATAATGGCCTGGCGTAAACAGCGCGTCGCTGTTGCGAATGTAGTCCAGCGTTTCCGTTTTGCCCCATATCCTGCCGGTCTCTGTGTTTGCGCCACGGCCATCCCGTATCCACGCCGGATCGTCCTCCCAGCTCGGTATGCCGCTGGTGTGGTTGAGCAAATGAGCGACCGTCGCGAGGCTGGCGTTTGGTATATCACCGACCGCATCGGGGCCGAGTATGTCTAAAGGCGTTTGCGTCAGCGAGAGCTTTCCTTCCTCTGCTAATTGGTGGACGACGACCGCCACGAAGGTCTTGGTGATGCTGCCCAGCCCGAATAGGTGATCTGCTCTGAGCGCCTCGCCAGTTTGGAGCTTGGCCACACCGGCGGACCCGGTCCAACGAATGCCCCCGGAGTCCGCAATCGCGGCTACAATGCCCGGAATCCCCTGAGACACGGCGGCATCGAGTTGCTCTTGCAGGCTTCTTGTCAGGGCCACGCTGCTGTTTTCCATGGGGTTGCCTCTCTCGGCGTCTGTGTCGCTTTCTTCCAATAGTGCAAGCTGTGCCGGAGAACCAGCCAGCCTCTCGCCCTTTACTGATCCACCGAAGCCGGTCAGAAAAAGTGTAAGTAGCCCCGCCGCAGTTGCCAGCGTTACCTTTCTTCGCAAGCCAGAGCTTTGCTTCACTTTCACCACCTGGTTCGTTTCTTAGGGTGGAATCAGGGTAGCTTTATCTCGATATTAAGGCAATAATCTTGACGGAAAGATAACTCTGTGGACGAAGCACGGGCGCCCTGATGAAAGTGGCGCAAAGCCGTTGAGTGCCCAGGTCAAACGTGAAGGTGAAGATATGCGCAAAGTGCTGGTATTGGTCGCAATTGGTATTGTGATCGCTGGCTTTTACGTCAGCGGCGATAGCGAAATTGACCCAGTGAAGGGATTCGCCGAAGCCGGCTTTTACGAATTAGAAACCGACGAGGGCTATGTTCTGAGCATCGAGTCGGGCAGGGTTGCTGTCCCTGAAAATCGTGCTCGGCCCGATAGTCGACAGATCTCGATTGCTTATTACCGGGTCAAGGGTGCGAGCGACGGCCCACCGATCGTGATGCTGGATGGCGGCCCGGGGGGCTCATTCACCGAGAAGCTGGCCGAAGGCGGTGCCAGACAGGAAAGCGCTCGCTACCGCGTGGACCTTTACCGCCAGTTTGGCGACGTGATCATGCCGGACCTGCGCGGCATCAACCTGTCACAACCCAATATCCGCTGCGATGGCTCGTCTGGCCCATGGATACGCATTACGTCTGATGAGGCGTTCGCAGAGGCAATCGCAGGTGGGGGCAAAGCCTGCCGTGACAAGCTCGTCGCCGAAGGCTTTGACCTGGCGGGCTATAACATCATCGAAGCTGCGGCGGACGTTGTCGCGGTTATGGACAGCCTGGGCTATGACACCTTTCGCGTTGCCGGCGGAAGTTTCGGTGGTCAGCTGGCTTTCACGCTGCTGAAGTATCATGGCGAGCGGATTGATCGGGCGATTATCGATGGTGTTGAACCTTATGATCACACTTATGATGATCCCAGGGGGCTGCACGAGGCCGCCCAGAGGATTTCCGCGATGGCCGCCGACGCCTGGCAGGCGAGGGGCAACGAGGGCGATCCACTCAGCGCCCTGATTGACCTTGCTCAGCGCGCTGAGCAAGATCCTGATACAGCGGACGGGCTCTCGCCGCTCAATGTCTATGCCCTTGGCTTGCAGGGTCTCGGTAGCCGCAAATCCATGAAGTCCTGGGTCGCGACTGTCGATGATCTGCTCAAGAATGGTCCAAGTGGTGTGCAGGTATTCCTATTGCGTAACGTCGGAAGCCTGTTTCTGGGACCCAGGGGCTGGGATCCCGCGGCCAGTGGCTTGATTGACTGCGCGTCAGGTGTTTCTGACGCGCGGCGAGCTGACATGGAAAGCTATGATCACGTTCTATTCAATGAGGCTGCCTATTTCTTCGACGACGCCCGCTGCCGGGGATGGAATGTGCCTGAATTGCCGGACGAGTTTCGTCAGTTTGACGAGAACACCACCCCAGTCTTGTTTGTGCAGGGTTCGATCGATTTCAGCACACCCCCGTCAAACGTGAATGAGGCGCTTCAGCACTTTCCCAACAGTCACCTGATCGTAGTTGAGAACGGCTCACACGGTGCGTACTACGAGGCACTCACCCTGTCTGAGCAGATGAAGCCAGCGGTTGAAGCCTGGTTAAGTGGCGAGATACCGGCTACGGAGCGAATCCTGCTGCCACCCGTCGAATTCGAGTAGGGCGTCAACAGCGGGTCTTGATGGCTTTAGACTATCCGTGTTGACACCGTCCCTAGGTGTTCGAAGTCAGCGCTGTAGTATGTGTCGCCGGTAATGCTGACCGGCGTTGCCATTGCGCCAGCGGCGATGATGTCCCCGGCCAGCATTGGACGACCCCAGGCGATCATTTTCACGAAGAGGCGAGAGAGCCAAGCGAAGATGTCTTCGGTGGCCTGGGTGGTTATCAGAATTTCATCACCTGCGCGCAAGTTTATACAGAGGCCTTCCACATCAGTGCAGCAGGATAAGGTCAGCTCTCTGCCGAGAACGCAGGCGCCCGCAGAGGCATTGTCCGCTGCCTCGTCGATAATTCTTTTGTTGCTGTCTTGGATACGGCTGTCAGATACCTCCAGCATTGGGAGGCAGGTGCCCAGGCAGTTCAGTACGTCATCAAGTGATCTCGGAAACTCATGGACGCTCTGCGCGAGGCGAAAGCCGATCTAGGCTGAGATTCTGGGTCGCATGAATGAACTCATCTTCAGCTTGCAGCCATCGGGCTTCAGCATGTTGTCAAACAGCATGCCAAAGACTGGCTGGGGATCCGGTATTGGTGTCTCCTCGCAGACACGAGGGCTGACGTAGGCAATCTTCCGGCCGGCCAGCCTTTGGCCTTGGCTGAGCCAGACTCTCGTATTCGTTTCCTGAACTGCATAGCCGACGCCGATATTGGGGTAGGGGATATCAGGTGCTAAGGAGGGTATTGGGGATGTGCCGTAGGCTGCGCGGACACGGTGGGCCATGGTATCCAGGAACTGGCTGCTCCCGGTAACGCCTCGTGTCCGATATCCAGGTTGGACGACGCCAGTTTCATCCATGTCAGCGTGTATCCTGATCTGTGCTGTTGTCGTCCTGTGACAGCTGGCGAGAACGCCTACGGGCCATCTTGATCACCAGGTTTTCTGCCACACCCGGCCGGGTCCAGGGGCAGACGGCGATACAGATGCCGCAGCCGTTGGTCTCATTGAAGTAGGGGATGCACTTGTCGAAATCAACCGACCACTTTTCCACACCGCGGACCATCTTTTTTTCCATCGAGATAGCGTCGGGAGGACATTCGTTGAAACAGACCTGGCAGTTTTTGCAGAAATCATCGCCGCCGAATACCACCGGCTGATCGAAGTCCAGCGGCATATCGGTAGTAATCGCCGAGAGCCTGAAGCCAGAGCCGAATCGGGGATGTATCAGGGAGCCGTGTTTGCCAAGCTCACCCAGGCCAGCCTCAATGGCATGCGGCAGAAAGTTAAGGGCGTGCGCGTCCGGGCCCAGGTATTGTGTGCAAGCGTAACCCTGATCATGGATGAAGTTGGCCAATTCCGCAGCAACTCTTGCCGCTCGACCGTACTGCGTGCCGAGTTCCGCTGCGTGGGTGACATCTTGCGGCGTTGACGGTGCGGCAGCAAGCAGATCGTAATCGTGCTTCACCGCAAACATGATCAGGTTCGTGTGATCGGTCGTGAAGCCCTCGTAGACTTCATTTGGGATAACCGTGGTTATGCCGATATCGTCGGCGCCGTGCGCCAGGGCATAGTCCTTGACGCGCCGCGTCCACTGCTCAGCGGTGCCCTCCTTGCGGCATGCCGCTTGTTCATTGGGCTCCGGTCCGCGACCGCCGTCGGGTTCCCAGAAGGCCTTTACTAACTCCGGGATAGAGAAGAAGTTCTCGAGCACATACTCGCGAAGATCGACCACGGGAGTAATGCCCGGCATATGCCAGATGAGTGGCTTGGGTCGTCGCTGCGCGATTTCGCCTACGCCGTTCTGAACGTTGCCGGAAAAGCCCTGGGGAATCTTTTCGAGGATATGATCCGGGGCGTCATATGTGAACTTTTTGCCCATCAGCCAGGCCCGCTACCACCAATCTTCACTATCGATGTTAAAGGGCCTGCGCGCCATCACCAGCACAGCGACATGGCTGTTAGTGCGGCTTACAGCGGAATCAAGCAGAAGCTGGCAGTTTTCAGCAATTTTTGGGGCCGGACCAGGTGCCGCTGGCACTCGCTTGCCGCTGGCATGGTGGGCGTCAGACGCTCGCTTGCCAGGATGCTATCCACACCGCTCATGTATATAATGGTTCTCATTTGCATTAACACGTCAGGAGAATCCATTTGCTAAAGGCAGCAAAGTGCGACCTCGCAAGAACGCTAGTGGTCGCTTTGTGTTTAGCCACGCCGGCCACCGTGATCGCGCAAGCGCCCGCTGAAAAAGCAGGCTCATCGAGCGAACGGCAGCCTTCGAAAGCACAGCCGGAGTTTGAGGAGATCCTCGTTATCGGAACTCGGCAGGAACGGTATATCGTCGAAAGCAGCGATGCGCTCACAGGCATCGAACTGGATTTTCTAGAAAACCCTCGCAACATCACGATACTGCCCGAGCAGCTGCTGTTAGATCGCAAAATTACGACCCTCGAAGAGGCGCTGCGCAACGTGCCGGGCATTTCTGCGGCAGACGGCTTCGGTGGCACGCGGGATGATTTTTACGTGCGCGGTTTTCGACGCAACGCGACTTATCGCAACGGCTTCCGGCGTCAGACTTTCTTCAGGACCAATGTCACCAACATAGAATACACCCAGGTGATCGGCGGGCCAGCGTCAGTTCGCTACGGCCGGGTTGAGCCGGGCGGCGTGGTGGACCTGGTGACCAAGCGACCACTTGCGGAGCAGCGTATTGCCGGCGAGTTGCGCTATGGATCATTCAGCGATGCTCTGGGGCTGATTGATGTCTCACAGCCGCTCACTGATCGGGCAGCTATGCGCGTTGTTGCCAGTATTCAGGATTCAGAGAGCTTCCGTGACTTTTACGATGTACGGCGCGAGAGTGCTGCCATATCAGGCCACTACGACTTTACCGACTCGACACGCCTCGAGCTGTCCTACGAGTATCGTGACGAGAGCAGGCCGCTGGATCGCGGCACTATCGCGGTGGCCACCCCGGATGGTTTTGAGGTGGTTAATGAACTGCTCGGTATTTCTGATAGCCGTCGCTTTGGCGACCCTTTTGAAGAGTATCAGGTCTACTTCAACTTCCTTGAGGCCACCTTCAATCACGCTTTCAATGAGCGCTGGAGGCTGCGATTGGGTGCCGCCTATGAAGACAGTACCTCCAATGATCTGCAATCGCGTCCACAACTCGCCATCGTGGTAGATGAAGACGCTAACATTAGCGATGACGGCTTCATCACCGGAGCAATCGACTTCAATGGCGTTTACGATGAGCCCGGCGATCGCGTTTTCCTGTTCAAGGGCCTCGACGGCAACCGCAACCGAACATCGGAAGTCAGCTATCTGAATCTGCTGGTCACCGGTGAGTTCGATACTGCTTCGTTCAACCACCGGGTTTCCTTTGGCGGCGATTATCGGGATTCCAAGCAGACACGCCAGTTTGTCACGGGCGAACGGACTGACGGGAATAGCGTGCCGCTGTTCAATATTGAGCAGCCGCTCTACACGCTGTCCGATGAGTTCTCTCCAGAGGGCGTGCCCGTTGATGAGTTTACGCAAGAAGACTATGGCATTTTTGCCAACGTTTATACGAAGTGGACGGAACGGCTGGGGACACTGCTCGGTGTCCGCTACAGTGAGGTAGAAAGCGAAAATTTCTTCCCCGGATTTGATCGAACCACGGCCGATGAAGGCGATGCTGTTACACCCATGGCGGGCCTGTCATTGATGCTGAGAGATAACATTGCCCTGTTCGCATCCTACTCCGAGTCTTTTCAGCCCAATAACGTTTTCATTGACTCTGCTGGTGTCGTAGACATACTCGACCCTGAATTGGCGGAGCAGATCGAGCTTGGCGTAAAGGCCGAGTTTTTTGACGGCCGAGCGCAGTCGTCTCTGGTGCTCTTCGAGATTGAAAAAACCGATGTGGTGATTGGCGCTGACGAATTTGACCAGCCCATACTCGCCAATGGCGCATCATCAGAGGGTGTCACTCTGTCGTTTGCCGGCCAACCCAGGCCGGGTATGAATATAGTCGCATCCTATGCCTACATTGATGCGCAGACTTCTGAGGGCGGGTCGCTTCCTGGTGTCGCGGATCAATTGGCTAACGTCTACGTCTCCTATGAATGGCAAGAGGGCGGTTTTGAGGGCGTCGGGGTCGGTGGTGGCGTGTATTATGAGGCAGAGCGTCCCCTGGACGCTCTAGGCCTCATCGCGATTGATGATTACACCCTGGTTGATGTATCGGCTTGGTACACGATCCAGGCGCCGCGCTTCCTGCGACGCGACGGTACCGTACGCTTCCAACTGGCTTTAAAGAATATATTCGACGAAGAGTATTACGGGGTTGGTAGCGGTACACCTTTGCGGATTCCAATCGGGACCCCGCGTACTGTAACTGGTTCGGTATCCTTCGACCTGTGATGCTGGCTGATCACGGGCGGTGACGTGGCCTCGTCAGGCTGCCAGTCCTTCGGAGTCTGTGGGGCGATCTTCCTCGGCGAGCCTGATTGGTCCGAACTGATCGGGATACTTACCCGATACGCCCCGATAAAACTGGCGGAAGTAATTCATGTCACGCTCGAGGCTGCCGCTGACATGCAGGGGCTTACCGAAGCCGCCGCTTTTTTTCTTGTAGTCCAGACGTGAGGGTACGATCGGCACTGAGGCGCGACGGGCGATGTGATAGAAGCCTGATTTCCAATACTTCGTGAAAGCGCGTGTGCCCTCTGCGGGTATCACCAGTATCAGCTCTTCGTTTGCCTGTAAGGCGTCGACCATTGTATCGACCATGCGCTGGCTCTTGTGTCTAACCACGGGAATGCCGCCCAGGGCGCGCAGAATACCGTTGGCACCCGGGAAAAAAAGCGTGTGCTTCGCCAGCCAGTTAACCTGAACGCCAAAGGCCCAGGCGTACAGGAGCATATAGGGGAAATCCCAGTTGGATGTGTGGGGTGCCGCGATCAACACGAAGCGTTTGGCGGTGGGGGGTTCTCCCTCCATTGACCAGCCCAGCATTCGCAATAGCGCTCTGGCGAGTTTTTGCTTCATGCTTATCACTCTACGGCGTGATCGCCTTTTATAAGATGGCAGACGCCGTCAACGTATTGGCGCACGACGACAGTAACAGCCTCACAGTATCGGATCAAGGCGATGAAATAAGGGATTGTCGTCATTGGGAGCCGTTCCTGCGACGATCATGGAGAAGCGCAGTTGCCTGCGGTGCATTGCCTGCACAAACAAGGCTTCATCGAGCTCGCCGCCCTTGCCAATCATTTCCATGAGCGCCTGGTTGGCCGTGTGCACGTCAGCGTAAGAACCACCCGTTAATGCCTCGGCATCCTTAATGCAGCCCAGCTCAAACCAGCTGCGATACTGTGAGTAGTTGTGCAGGAAGTTCGGGATGCTGTGCATCAGCTCGCGCTCCCAGGGTTCAAAGACGGACGAGGTTGGCAGATGCTCGATATCGACCATGAGTTTTTGCAGGCCTGAAGACTCCCACTCATCGACCAACGGCGTGGGTAACTCAAGGTCGTAGTCCAGCTCGATGCCTTTCAACTCTGCGATGGCTTCATAGGCGCGACGGATGATGCTGCCGTATTCCAAAGCGCCCTCAATCCAGTTGCCGCCCTTGGCGTCGGGCGTGCAAAAAAACTTGGCGGCGATGCCAGAAAGTTGCAGGAAGGCCACCGTGTGGTAGGCCACTACCTCCAGCTCGACCTTGCGCCCGCTGACCCTTTCGTACTCGCGGTACAGCGCGGGTATATCGCCCATATTTTCGTAGGGATGCCGCCCGCGAAAACAGGCGAGGTCCCAGTGGAAATCACCGATACTGGCGATCTCGAAGTCCAGGAGGGCCAGCACGTCAGTGCCAGCCGACATGAATTGTCCCGCATCCCCCGCGAGAAAGCGCACCTCTGTGCGGTGCTGCGGCACGTTACTGCGCAGCCAATGCTGAAGATAAGCCAGCGGTGGGTCGATTTTGTCGGTGTACAGTCCGCCCTGGAACATTTTCTCCACCGCGTGAAGCGCTACGCCCTCGGCGGTATCGAGGTGTTTGTTCATGCCTTTGATATTGGCGAACTCACTCACCGGTACTTCATGGACGGCCGCGAGATCGCGCATGTAGTTGAGCATCGCCTGCCAGCGCTCATCGCTCATGGTGGAGGGATTTTCGATAGCGGTATGGAGCATGCCCGGGGCGCGATCCTCGGTATCGATCCAGTCCATGACAAAAGCCGCTGGAGAATCCATCCAGCCGTAGATGTGAGGGACCTTGATGCCGTTTTTCTCCAGCACCTCCATCACATCCATCTCAAAGCGCAGCGCTGATACCGGCGCGATGGGGCGGTTGCCCCTGACCAGTACGGCCCTTACCTCGTCAGCGGCGACGAAGGTGACCTTCCACTGCGGACGCCAGCGCTCCAGCCGGGTTATGCTCCGTACTTCGCCGCCCAGCTCGCGTGCGATCCATGCGCGGATACCCTTGTGTGCCTCCTTCTCTGCATCTCGCAAGGTGGCTTCGTTAACTTGCTGTGGCTTAGTCACGGTGGCCAAAGCTCCCGATTGGTCGTCTGGTTGCCCACTATAGCGATACTGCCTGGCTCTAAAACCGGCAGAGTGTCTCGGGCGCGTGATTTTCAGCTGCTGGGCTCAGTCACTATACCGCCTCACTGTATGTCGATCGGGCGTTTTCAATCTCGCTCCTCAACGGGCACGAAGTTCTCGGGCTCCCAGCCGCCGCCGAGCGCCTTGTACAAGTCGACCAGAGCCAGCAACTGATCCTCGCGGGCCAGGCTAGCGCTGATTTGGGCCTCGAAGAGCAGGCGCTGGGCATCAAGTACGTCGAGATAGTTGAGTACGCCGTTACGGTAGCGCTTGGTGGCCAACACCAGGTATTCAGAGGAGGCCCTTTCAAGATCCAGCGCCGCTTCCAGCGCTTCGCCGGACTTGTAAAAATTGTTCAGTGCATCAGAGGTTTCACGCAGCGCATCCAGCACAATCTGCTCATAGGCGAGGCGGGTCTGGTTGAAGCGTGACTCTGCGGCAGTGAGCTGGGCCCTGCGCGCCCCCGCATTGAATAGCGGCATGACGAGGTCCACGTTGAGGATCCAATACTTGCCGTCGGAATCGAGTAGATCACCGAACTCTTCGGTCTGGTAGCCGGCGGCGCCGGTCAGGCTGATCGAAGGGAAGAGCCTGGCCTTGGCAACACCCACGGACTCGCTCGCGGCAATCAGCTCCTGCTCGGCCGCCATCAGGTCAGGCCTGCGCTCCAGCAGCTCCGAGGGTAGCCCTGCGGTTACTTTGGCGGGAATGAACTGGTCTTCCAGAGCACCGGTGACCTCGAGGTGCTGAGGAGGTAACCCCATCAGCACAGCGAGTCGGTTCTCCGTGGCAAGTTTGGTTTGCTCAATGCGCGGAATGGTCGAAGCGGTGGCCGCCCTCTCTACCTCCGCCTGCTTGACTTCGAGGCTGGAGGTCAGTCCTCCGCGGTGGCGTTTCTCGGCAATCGTGACACTCTGCTCCCGTGCATCCAGCGTGGCATAGTTCACGCCCAATCGTGAGTTAGTGCCCTGCAGATTAAAGTAAGCGCGACTCACCTCGGCGATAACGGCCAGCTTGACTGCCTGGGCGCCATACTCGCTGGCGAGATAACGAGCGTAGGCGGCGTTGCTGCGTCGTCGGTTTTTGCCCCACAGGTCCAGCTCCCAGGACGCCGCCGCCCCGAGGAAATATTCTGGTGCAATGCGCGGGTCGGCTTCCACCAGCCCAGACTCGCTCTCCCGCTCGCCGGTAACCGCAATATCGAGGGTTGGGAAGAGGGGCGCGCGGCCTACACGGTAAAGCGCCCTCGATTCCTCAATGCGCTCCATAGCGATCAGCATGAATTTGTTCTGGGCCAGCGACTGCTGCAGGATGTTCTGCAGCTGCCCGTCCTTAAAGATGTCGAGCCACGCCTGATCGGCGAGCGAGGCCTCAGCAACTTCCTTCTTGTCGAGGTCCGTATGCCAGTCTTCCGCCACGGGGATTTCCGGTCGCTGGTAGTCGGGCCCAACCATGCACGCACCCAGCAGCAGGCACGCGATAATTGTGGTGGTACGAATCACGGCTGCGCGGCCTGCTGCCGCCGAACAAGGCCGCGGTCAAGTTTGCCTAGCAGCACGAAGAACAGGGGCACCAGAAGAATGCCAAGGCTGGTAGCGAGTATCATGCCGCCGAGTACGCCTGTGGCGATTGACTGACGCGCTACGGCACCCGGGCCGGTAGAGAGAACCAGAGGCATAACGCCGAAAATGAAGGAGACCGCCGTCATCATGATGGGGCGGAAACGCTGGCGAGCGGACTGCAGGGCGGCATCCTTGAAGCTCATCCCCTGTTCTACCAGCTGCTTGGCAAACTCAACGATGAGAATGGAGTTCTTCGCCGCCATTCCCACCAGTGCGATCATGGCGACCTGAAAGAAGAGGTTGTTCTCAAGGTCGCGTAACCAGACGGCGAGCAAGGCGCCGAAGATGGCGACCGGGGCGATAAGCAACACCGCGACGGGTATGGTCCAGCTCTCATACAGGCCGCAGAGAAACAGGTAGACGAAGAGCAGCGCCAGTGCCATGGCGATAATGGCTTGGCCGCCAGCCTCGATTTCCTGGGCAGTCAGACCCGTCCACTCGTAGCCGATTGATGGCGGCAGGTTCTGTGACAGCACCTCCTGCATGGCCTCAATCGCGTCGCCCGTGGAGTAGCCAGGCGCCGCATCCCCTGTGACCTTGGCCGCCGTGAACATGTTGTAGTGGTCGATCGCCGCGGGGCCCGTGGAATAATCGAGCGAACCCAGCACGCTCAGCGGCACCATGGCGCCCGTGTCAGAGCGTACGTGGTAATACTGCATGGCATCGGGCCGTTGACGAAACTCAGCCTCCGCCTGCACGCGCACCCGGTAGACACGACCATAAAGGTTGAAGTCGTTGATCACCGACGAGCCTGTAAACGTGTTCATCGTGCCATAGATGTCAGCCAGGGGTACGCCCAGTGCCTTGGCTTCGGCACGGTCAATTGATAAAAACAGCTCCGGGGTCTCGGGTTTGACCGGGCTGGCGAAGCCGGTTAGTTCGCGCTGTTGGTTAGCCTTCTGGATGACGAGGTTCGTCGTCTCAAGCAGACCCTCCCAATTGGTGCCGCTGCGATCCTGCAATACGAGATCTACGCCGCTGCCCAGCCCCAGCCCCGCAATAGCCGGCGGCTCCGACACCTGAGCCACTATTTCAGGATAGGTAGCAAGCTCCTCTCGGATATCCTCGATCACCTGCTTCACGGTAAACCCCTGGGGCCCGCGTACCTCCCAGGGCTTGAGGATAATCTCCATCTGGCCGCTAGCTTCATTGCTGCCGGTGCGGCGATTTTCGCCCGCCAGGGTGAAGACGTGTTCGACAGCGGGATGTTCCATCGCATAGGTCTCGGCCCGCTGCAGCACTGGCTTGGTCCGGTTCACGGTTGAGCCGTCGTGCAGTTCCATGTCGACGTAGAACAGGCCTTTATCCTCGACCGGCATAAAGCTGGAGGGCACGCTGCTCATCAGGAGCCACGTGCAGCCGGCCATAAGGGCGAATACCGTAAGCGTACGCCCCGTGTAACGCAGTGTGCCGTCGACCGCCAAGCCAAAGCGATCGGCGCCTGTTTGCAATAGCGCGTCGATCTTCCGAAACAGTAAATTCTTCTTGCCGACCTCTTCCTTTCTCATCAGCAGGGCACAAAGGGCTGGGCTAAGCGTCAGCGCGACCAGGGTGGAGAGGAGCACCGCCACGGTGACGGTGATGGCAAACTCCCGATAGAGCATGCCAGTGATGCCCCCCAGCAGGGCAACGGGTACGAAGACCGCCGCAAGCACCAGTGAGGTCGCTACCAGGGCGCCCGTCAATTCGCTCATGGCCTTGACTGTCGCCGAGCGTGCATCCATGCCGTCTTCAGTAATCAGGCGTTCGACGTTCTCCACCACAACAATGGCGTCGTCAACCACGATGCCAATGACCAGCACGAGAGCGAGCAGGTTGACCGTATTGAGCGTGAATCCGAAGGCCAGCATGGCGATGAAGGTGCCCACCACAGAAACGGGAACGGCAAGGGACGGGATCAGCGTGGTACGCCAGTTCTGCAGGAACAGATAGACCACCAGCATAACGAGCAGCAGAGCCTCGATCAGTGTGATGATCACCTCCCGGATGGACTGCTCAACAAACTCCGCATTGTCGAATACCACCAGCCATTTCAGACCCGACGGGAACGCCTGTTCTATTTCTGCCATCTTTTCGCGCACGAGCCCGGAGACCTCCAGCGCGTTCGCGCCCGGCAGCAAATAGATGCTTAGCACCGCCGCTGGGCCTGCATTCAGCCGGGAATCCAGGGTGTAGGCTTTGGCGCCAAGCTCGACGCGAGCGATATCCCGCAGCCGGACCATGGAGCCATCTTCGCTTGCCCGGACAATAATCGCGCCGAATTCCTCCGCGGTCTCCAGGCGGCCGGAGGCTGACACCGGGTAGGTGAGTGAAACTTCCCCGTCGTTCGGTTGGCCGCCGATGGTGCCCGCCGCTGCCGCTGCGTTTTGTTCCCGCACCGCTTCCATGACGTCCTGGGTGGTCATGCTGTAAGCGGCCATTTTGTCGGGGTGCAGCCAGATGCGCATGGAGTAGCGGCGCGAGCCGTTGTTCCGCGTGCGACCTACGCCAGGGATACGTTTGATCTCATCTCGTATGTTGAT
>JBCDJG010000072.1:0-21514 GCA_038748065.1 Pseudomonadota bacterium | reverse complement strand
CCCATGGATGGGTTCACGGCGGGTCCTGAAAGATACACCCCGGTGCCGAGTGCGGCAGTATGAGCACCCAGGTTTTACTACAAATCGAAAATCTTGCCGGGATTCATAATCCCTTGGGGATCGAAGGCGGCTTTGATTTGTTTCATGAGTTGGATTTCCAGCTCAGACCGGCAGTAAGTCAGATAGTCTTTTTTCAGGAGACCCACCCCGTGTTCCGCCGATACCGACCCCGCATGACGGGCAACGGCGTCAAAGATTGCCGGGCTCACGCGTGCGCAGTGGGCCTGAAAATCCTCCTGCGAAAGCTCGTCGGGCTTGAGAATATTCAGATGGATGTTGCCGTCACCGATATGGCCGTACCAGATGATCTCGAAGTCGGGGTAGGCCTCGAGCACCAGACTCTCCACCTCAGCTAGCAGCGATGGCACCAGGGACACGGTGGTAGAGATGTCGTTTTTGTAGGGCGTCCAGCGTGAGATGGTTTCCGAGATATCCTCTCGCAAGCGCCACAAGTTCTGCGCCTGGGCAACGCTTTGTGAAATGACGCCGTCGACGACCAAGCCTCTTTCCACGCATTGCTCAAACAGGGCCATCGCCTGATCCATCACACCTTCGTCGCCCAGTTCGAACTCCAGCAGCGCGTAAAACTCCGTCGGTGTTTCAAAGGGACGCTGGAGGTCCTGGTGAGCGGTGACCTTCTGCAAGGCCTGCTCGGAAAGAAATTCGAAGGCGGTTAGTTCCAGTTCGCTCTGGTAGGCCGCCAGGATATCCATGATCTCGGCCATGCCGGGCGAGCCCAGCACCATCACGGCAAGCTCCTTCGGCGCGCGCGCCAAACGCATGGTCGCCTCAACCACGACGCCTAGGGTGCCCTCGGCGCCGATCGCCAGCTGTCGTAAATCGTAACCGGCGTTGTTCTTCATCAGGCCACGATTCAGGTCGAGAAGCTCACCGGTGCCGGTCACCAGTTTCAGGCCAGCCACCCAGTCACGGGTCATGCCGTAGCGAATCACCTTGATACCGCCAGCATTCGTAGAGATGTTGCCGCCGATCTGGCTAGAGCCTGAAGAGGCGAAGTCGACCGGATAAAACAGACCCTGCTCCTCGGCGAAATGCTGCAGCTGCTCTGTAATAACGCCCGGGCCACAGCGCACGGTGCGATCCACGGGGTTGAAGTCTTCGATGGCGTTCATGCGATCAAGTGCCATTACCAGCTCGCCGCGATAGGCAACGGCACCGCCGCTGAGGCCGGTGCGGCCGCCAGAGGGCACCAGGGCAAGCTGTTCCCGGGCCGCCACACGCACCACCGCCTGGACCTCCTCGATGCTGCCCGGCAGCACTACGGCGGACGGGGCCGGCGTGTAGACGCGCGTCCAGTCGCCGCCATAGTGCGCAAGATCTGCTTCGGCAGTTCTAACGCGATCCTTGCCAACGATATCAACGAGGGCGTCCAAAATATCAGTGCTGAGAGCGGCCACCTGGGTACCTCCGGGAATCTTTTTTCAGGGCGCTTTTCGATGGGGCGCGTATGGTACCATACGCGCCCTTTTTTACCCGTCTCCTGAAAGACCATGGCTCAGCAATCTCTGCAAAAAAGCAAAATTCGTATTCTGCTGTTGGAAGGCGTGCATCCCTCTGCAAGGGCCACGCTGGAGCAGGCGGGTTACACCAACATCGAGGAGCACCCCAAAGCGCTGCCCCTGGACGAGCTTAAAACGGCGGTGTCGAGGGCGCACTTTGTCGGCATCCGATCGCGCACGCAGCTGACCGAAGATATCTTCGAGCATGCGCCGAAGCTGGCCGCCGTCGGCTGCTTCTGCATCGGCACCAACCAGGTGGACCTCGCCGCTGCCACACGGCGCGGGATTCCGGTCTTCAACGCGCCCTTTTCCAACACCCGCAGCGTGGCGGAACTGGTGATCGCAGAATCCATCCTGCTATTGCGCGGCATCGCCGAGAAAAACGCCGCCGCCCACCGTGGGCAGTGGCTGAAAAGTGCAGCCAATTCCTTCGAAATTCGCGGCAAGCGCCTTGGCATCATCGGCTACGGCAATATCGGCATGCAGCTGGGCATCATGGCGGAAGGGCTGGGGATGCAGGTCCAGTTCTATGACGTGGTCAACAAGCTGCCCCTCGGCAACGCGCGGCAGGTGCCAAGCCTGGGCCAGTTACTCGCAGGCTCCGACGTGGTCAGCCTGCATGTGCCGGAAACCGGCGCGACCAAAAACATGATTGGCGAGCGCGAACTCTCCCAGATGAAAGCCGGTAGCGTTTTGATCAACGCCTCACGCGGCACCGTGGTCGATATCGATGCCCTGAGCACCAGCCTGGAAACGGGGCACCTCGCGGGCGCCGGTATTGATGTGTTCCCGGTCGAGCCACGCTCCAACGACGACGAGTTTATCTCGCCGTTGCGCGCCTTTGACAATACTTTTCTGACGCCACATATCGGCGGCTCAACGCTCGAAGCGCAGGAAAATATTGGCATGGAGGTCGCGGAGAAACTCGCCCGCTACAGTGACAACGGCACCACCATTACCTCGGTGAACTTTCCCGAGGTCAGCCTGCCTGAGCACGCGGGTAGCCATCGCCTGCTGCACATTCATGAGAACGTGCCGGGCGTGATGAGTGCCATCAACAGCGTGTTCTCAGAGGACCACCTGAACGTATCAGCCCAGTATCTTCAAACCAACGAAAACATTGGCTACGTGGTCATCGATATCGATG
Organism: Pseudomonadota bacterium; assembly: GCA_038748065.1. Taxonomy (GTDB): domain Bacteria; phylum Pseudomonadota; class Gammaproteobacteria; order Pseudomonadales; family Halieaceae; genus JBCDJG01. The sequence goes on along the minus strand of JBCDJG010000072.1, from coordinate 18,787 downwards.
CGGAATACTCAGACGAGGCGCTGAAAAAGCTGGCGCGTATTGAGGGCACCATCCGCTCGCGGGTCTTGTTCTAGTATTAACAGGCGCTACCGGCTGCGATTCGTCAGCCGATGGGCCAGTCTGCTGCATCGGTCACAAACTCGGGTTGCTCCGGTCGAAAGCCGCCCCACTTCGCTGTAAAGGCACCCTCGGGGTCGTGCTGGCGGGCCTGTTTTTCCAGGTCGAAGTGGCGGCCGCCGCGGGGGTCTGCGCCAACACCCGCCAGATATTGCCAGTTGCCGTAATTGCTCGCGACATCAAAGTCGATCAAGTGTTTTTCGAAAAAGGCTGCACCGTAGCGCCAGTCAAGGCCCAGCTCATGAACGAGGCAGCTGGCGGCAATCTGGCGGCCGCGGTTACTCATCCAGCCGGTTGCCAGCAGCTGTCGCATGAGGGCGTTCACCAGGGGGAAGTTTGTGTCGCCTTGGCACCACCGGGCAAAGGCACGCGGCTCGAAGGTGCAGCGGTACATGTTGCTGGCAGCCTTACCCAGTTGAAAGAGGCTGACATCGTCCTTGAAGGCACGCCAGTGGAAGTACTCCCGCCATAAGAGCTCAAAGTAAAGCCAGTAGGTTGACTCGTTCGCATCGACCTCTCTCTCAAAGCGCTGTATGTCTGCCGCCAGCTGCCGCGGCGACAGGCACCCCGTCGCCAGCCAGGGTGAGAGTGTGCTGGAGCCGTCGAGCCCATCGAGACAGTTCCGTGTTTGCTTGTAGTGCAGAATGCTCTGCTGATCGAACAAAAACTGCTGGACCCGACGTTGCCCGGCGGCGGCTCCGCCCCGCAGTGGCAGCGCGATGGGTGTCGATGCCGCGTGAGGTGCCAGCTTGTCATCGCGCAGCGATGGCGGTGGCGGCAGCTCCCGAGGAGAGGGCATGGGCGGCGTAAAGGCGCGCGACTCTACCTTTTTACGGAAGGGCGTGAAGTGACCAGGTAGCTGGCTCAGGGGAAAGGGCAGGTCGCTTTCTGCGAACAGCGTGTCGCCGCGATGCACCTCAAAGGGCACCTCGAGTTTGCGTTGCAGATGCTCAACCGCCCGTCGTTCGTAGTATCCGGGTGCACGCGAGGCTCCCACACGGGTGATGCCGTACTCATCCACCAGCTGCGGAATCACCAGCTCCGGCGAACCATGCAGGATCAACAGCTTCTGCCCCAGGGGCGCAAGCTCGTCGCGCAGCGCCTGCAGACTTTCCGTCAGAAAACGCTCGCGCTGCTCACCGATACCCGAGAGGTTGCACCAGGGTCGCGGGCGCGGCCAAAGATAGACCAGCAGTAGCTGTTCTGCCCGCGCATGAGCTAGCAGGCCGGGATTGTCGGCAATGCGTAAATCAGAACGGAACCAGTACAGGTGTCGCATGGGACTACAACTCAGCTACAGTCTGATATTTACGCGGGATCGAGGGCGGCGGATTCCGAAGGCTTTCGCGCCTCAGTCTGCGTCGAACACGTCCATGGAACCGACTGCGGCGCGGTTATCCTTGATGCGCCTGGCAATCAGCCAGGCCCCGTCCTGCTTGACCCAGGTATCGCTATAGTTCCCCAGGGTGCGAAAGCTGATATCGCTTGCCGGGTCGCTGCTCAAGTGCATATCCGAGACATAGGCCTCGCTGGTGGCGGTATCGCCATCGATCTCGATAAGTATGTTGCCCAGGATGTGCTGGGTCGTACCGCAGTTGTCGAGAAAGGAGGCAATGAAATCAACAACGGCCTGACGCCCATCGATCCCGCCGACACCGAAATCTGCGTGTACGTCGGGCGTGACCAAAGCCGACATCGTTCCGTAGTCACGCTCATCCATCGCTCGCGCAAAGGCAATGAGACCTCGCGTGATTTCCCGTTCTGCCAATAGCTGTTCAAGGTCCATCGTTTCAGCTTATATTGATGGAGCATGCAGGTACAGCCGAGAGGAATATCCAGCCGGTGACAGAAAGGTTTGAAATCGATACCGCCACCGGCGTTGGCATGCGTCTGAACGTTGCCGGGCCGGGCGCGCGCAGCTACGCCTTTGTGGTGGACTGGCACATACGCATACTGCTGGTGCTCGCCTGGTTTGCATTGGGCAGCCTGTTACTGCTGGGCGGCATCAGCCTGCCCGAGGAGGGCGATACACAGAGAGGGCTCTATACCTTCGCGATTCTGCTACCGACCGGCGTTATCTATTTTCTCTATCACCCGATACTCGAGATACTGATGGGCGGGACCACACCGGGCAAACGGCTGGCCGGCGTCCGCATCGTTACGCTTGAGGGCGAGAGTCCGAGCGTGCTGGCGCACATCATTCGCAACGTACTGCGGCTCATCGATAGCCTCCCTACAGCCTACGCGATCGGCCTGGTAGCTACCGTCGCAACGCGCAACTCGGTCCGTATCGGCGACCTGGCGGCGGGCACCGTGCTGATTTACGAAGCCAATGCGGACGCCGGTGACGTGAGCTCCGTACCGGTAAAACCCGCCGCAATCAAACGTTACGGTTTGGCGCGCGCAGAGTTGGCTCAGGACCTGCTTGATCGCTGGGATGCCTTACAAGATACCGAACGCAACGCCTTGGCCACTCGCCTGATACCCGCTCTGGACGAAAGTATAAAGCCCGCAACAGATGCGGCAGCGCTGAAAAACCAGCTCAGCGATCTGATGAGCGCGCCGGGGGATCGCCGATGAGCGATGGCGACGCCTCCTGGCTGGAACAGCGGCTCGAGGGTTGGCAGCGCATCGAGCGTGAGCTACCGGCCCTGGAAGACAAGAAGCCCGTTGCCATGGAGACGCTGCAGCGGCTGACGCGAGTGTATCCGGAGCTTGCGCGGGACATCTCCCTCGCCAGGCGCGAAGCGCCGAACAGCCGCACAACCGCCTACATGGAGCTGGTTTATCGACGGCTGCATCGAGTGATATACAGCCCGCCGAAGGGCACATTACGCGATCTGCAGATACTGCTCAGACAGGAGGTTCCGCAAATTGCCCACGGCCTTCGCTGGCAGATATTCAGCATCGGGGTGGGCTTCGTGCTCGCACTGTTTGCCGGCTGGTGGCTGGTGGATACCTTCCCTGAGATGGCCAGCCTGTTTGCCTCTCGCGGCATGATCGCCGGCCTTGAACAGGGTGAGCTCTGGACAGATGGCCTGCTGAATGTGATGCCATCTTCAGTGCTTTCCCTGGAAATTCTCACCAATAACATCGCCGTGGCCTTGACAGCGATGAGTCTCGGTGTGCTCTATGGCCTCGGCACTATTTATATCATCGGGCTGAACGGCTTGATGATAGGCGGCATCTTCGCGGTAACGGCGCAATACGATATGGCGGGCAGACTGTTCGACTTTGTGATCGCCCACGGCATGGTTGAACTCAGCGTGATTGTGCTTGCCGGTGCAATCGGCTTCTCCCTGGGAGAGGCGCTGGCTCGCCCCGGCGATCTTTCACGACGGCAGGCTTTCAAGGGAGCCGCCGAGCGCGGCACCAAGCTGATGCTCGTGTGCGTGATCTTTCTGTTCGGCGCTGGCATTATCGAGGGCTATGTTTCGCCGGATGCCTACTACAATCGTGGGCTGCGCATTGCCGTGGGCTTCGCCTACTGGCTGGTATTCCTGTGGTGCATTACCGGCTGGGACCCGCAGCGGCGCTCTAGATACGACGCTGTGCGCGAAGCCTGAGAAACTCGCTCATAACGCCCTGGTTCAATTCGCCCGGGCTGCTGATCACCACACGGGCACCACTGCGCCGCGCCGCCTGCCCAGTGGCCTCAAGGCCACGACAGTACTCCGCCGCCGCCAGGCTGTTGTAGGCCTCGCGGTCACTGCGCGCGGCTTCTTGCGATAGCGCATAGACCTGTTCGCCCACCAGTCCTACCAGCAGCGGCTGATGCCTGCGGCTCCACAGCGCCAAGGCGCGCCCGAGATCACCCTCTATGCGATTATTGTAGAGATCCGTGCAAAGCACGATCAGGCTGCGCGTTTTAGCCGCCTGGTCGACCTGCAGCGAAAGCGCCATCAGGTCCGTTTCTTCCAATGCGGGCCGCAGTTGCCGCAGGGCACGGTTGAACTGAGTCATGGCTTTCTCGCCGCGGCTCGGCGGCAGCAGTACTTGCGGCGCACCTGCCGCCACGATCAGGCCGACGTCTTCACCCGCTGCGATGGCAGCACCCGCAAACGTGGCAGCCAGGTTCACGTAATGGCCAAACTGTGCCAGACCCTGGATACGGGTAAAGCTGGTACGGCCAATATCTAGTACTATAAAAATACTCGGCCGCGTCTCTTCGCTATAAACCCTTGTGATCAGCTTCTGGTTGCGAGCTGTTGCCTTCCAGTTGATCGCTCGCAGCGCATCTCCGGGCTGGTAGTCCCGCTGCTGATAGATTTCTACAGCGTGGCCGGCTGCCGACTGCACCGTGCCGGACGGGTGGCGTGATGATGGCGCCAGACTGACCCGGCGGGCGTCGGGAATTACCACCAAGGCCATATCCACCGATAGCCGCTTTGGCCACCAGGCAAGACCGAGGTTGCCCCGCACACGCAAGGGCACAGGCAAGAGCGCGAAGTTACCCAAGGACTGTCCCAGCACGGTCGCGTGCAAGGTCTGCTCCCCACCCGCCTCTACCTGCGCACGGCCCTGCCCACTGACAAGGTCGACCTCCGGGGGCAGTTCCAGCGCATATTCGATCATTCGGGGGCGCAGATCTGCATTGTGGAGCATGAGATCCAGGGTTTCTGGCACGCCGAGGCTGAGCTGGCGTTGTGCCCCTGCGCTCAGCGTGAGTGGCACGCGCCGCACCCGCAGCCATTCATAGAGCAAGCCAGCCAGGTAAATTAAACCCAGGTAGCGCCAGATCGGTGGCCCGGCTTGCGGCTGCCAAAGCTGCACAACACCGAGCACGGAGACCAGTGCCAGAAGAACGAGGCTAAGTGGTGCCAGCCTGATCATTGCTTCGGCACGGCCACCTGCTGCATCAGATTGTCGAGCGCCGAAGCCTGGGTACTGCCGTCGATTATCGCTTCGGCCGTCAGTCGCAATCGATGCGCCACCACCCAGGGTGCGACGCGTTTCACATCGTCGGGCACTACGTAGTCTCCTCCGCGCAGTGCCGCTTCTACGCGGGCCGCACGCATCAGTGCCAGCGCCCCTCGTGTGGACAGGCCAAGGCTGAGATTGCTACTCAAGCGGCTCGCAGCTGCGATATCTACAACGTATTGCACCAGCTCGTCGGAGGTGTGTACCTGGGCCGGCACATCGCGAGCGGACGCGAGCAGGGCCGGCGGCACTATGTCCAGCTCGGCTTCATCGGGCTGCAGATTGCTCTGGCTGCCGAGGGTGCCGAGAATGTGCCGTTCCGTCTCCGGCGCCGGGTGGCCGACTGGAATACACAGCATAAAGCGATCCAGCTGCGATTCCGGCATGGGAAAGGTGCCCTCAAACTCCTCGGAGTTGCGCGTGGCAATCACGAGGAAATCCTCCGACAGGCTGTGACGTTCTCGATCAATCGTCACCTGCCGCTCTTCCATCGCCTCCAGCAGTGCCGACTGGGTTTTGGGCCCGGCGCGATTGATCTCGTCTACCAACAAGACGTCGGCAAATATCGGGCCCGGATTGAACTCAAAAGCCTGTGACTGGTTGTTATAGATGTGCAGGCCTGTGATGTCTGCGGGCATCAGGTCTGCCGTGCCCTGCACGCGCTTGAACTCTCCGCCCAGCAGCAGCGCCAAGGCTTTGCTCAGCCGCGTCTTGCCCTGCCCCGGAGGCCCATCCAGCAATACGTGGCCGTTCGCCAGCATCGCGATAGCAAGGCCGTGAATCACAGGCTCCATACCAAACAGCCGCTTGCCGAGTTCCTGTTGCAGGTGGCTCTCGAGCTGCCTCGCCGCTTCCGTCATAGTTGGCTCCTTTCCAGCTTGAGCAGGGTGTTGTGCAGTTGACGCAGCGAGACCTTCTCGCCGCGGCTTAAACGGCTGTGGGCATCGCGTACATGAGCCAGCGCGTCCGCTTGCGCTGGGTAGAGGTGCGCTATTTGCTGCCATGGAATAGCGCCGTCGGCCGCCTCAAAGAGCACGTCTGACTGACGCAGCCGCTGCAGCCAGCGCTCTATCATCACCCGGCCGGCGCCCTGTTCACCGAGCTTGCGCGTAAACAGGCCCCCGGTGGCCACCACCAGGTCGGTCTGGTGTGACGGTTCCGGCGGCGGGCGCGGGGTCGATAGTCGGCCGCCCGTTCCCAGCAGGTACAGTAGCCAGAAGCCCAGCACAAAGCACAGGCTGTAATAGAGGCGCGAGTCCTGAAAGAAATCCTGTGGTTCATACAGCTCATTCAGACCATGCCGATAGTCATCAAAAATGACCGCGCCCTTGTCGGCCAGGTGCCAGCCCACCACATTGGCAAAAAAGCGGGCGTTGCCGCCCTCATTCAACAGATCGTTCGACAGTAGACTCGCACTCGCGCTAAACAGAATGCGACCTTCGCCAGACGGAATCTCCCACAGCGTTGGCAGGCCAAAGTCTTCGCTATAGGCGAGGCGCACTGCGCCGCGCTGCGCGTCGTGTTCGGCCACGCTCCAAAAGCTGGACACTCCAAGAGTGACACTTTCAAGAACATCCACCCCGCGCATAAGGGGGTGCTTCAGCTCCGGGTTAGCGAACAGCGTTTCCGCTTCCAGTCCACCACCGAGCAGGATGAATTCACCCTCTTCGTCGCGCTCTGCATCAAAGTACAGACCGGTAAGCTCGTAAACCTCATCGATGAAACGCGCATCATCAGCCTGCCTGAGCCACAGCGGTGAGTCATTCAAGGCCGCCAGCACCAGCAGGGTATTGCCATGCTCAACCCAGGCCTGTAGCTGCTCCAGGTCATCACCCTCCCAGGCCCTGGCATAGGGCATTATCGAAACCAGGATATTGCCCTTCTGCGGTAGACCTTCCAGTGCGGGTAGCTCCCAGTAATCGCGCCGCAATGAGTGCACAGCAAGGCCAGAGTCACTCGTCCAGAGCCGCAGGCCCGCGAGGCCGTCGGCTTTCTGGTCTTCTGAATTCGGGCGCGAAACACCTTCCTGGGTACTCGGCTGATACAACAAAACCACCAGCACCAGCAGTGCCATCATGGCGCCCAGCAAGGTGTTCAGGCTATCCTTCATGATGATGCGGCGCCATCGAGGCCGGCACAGAGCTTACGCCCTGCGTCAATCAAGGCGTCGGCATCCGTATCATCCGGCGCTCGGCCACCAAACAGCGCGCCCTCCGCCGCCGAGCTGATCGCTTCGATGGTTTGCGCCTGGCCGAGGTGGGCGGTGGCGTCGACCACCTCGCGATGCGTCAAACTACGCCGCGCTTCAATCAGCCCAGCTAAGCCTAGACGCGCCACGATAATCTGAAACAAGAGAATAGCTCGCTGCGCCGGGCTGACATCGGCAAGGCTGTCGAAGTCTGGCGGCAAGTTCTCGGCTTCGCCCCCAGCAGTTCTGGCCCAGGACGCTTGCGCCACATCCCGCTTGGGATGCAGTGAGAGGCGCACCTCTCGAATGACAACGAAAATAGCCAGCAGCAGAATCAGCACGAGCAGGGTGTAGAGCGTATATTCGCCGACCGTCTCAGGTATCGAGATGTCATCGAGCCAGCTGGTATCAGCGGACTCGCGACCGCCAAGCCATTCGCGCAGCCAGCGAAAGAGCTGTTCCGTGGGCGATAGCCCCTCTGCCTGCGGCCGATCAAGTTGCTCCAGGGCATCGCTAACAGTATCGGCCGACAGACGCGGCTGCGCCTGCCCGGCCGCATAGGCACGCTGGAGTTGCTCCAGCGCCGCTCTATCGGCCTCGGTGTAGGCTTTGTCGCGGGCTAGCATGTCTGCCCACGGGTGATGCGGCAAAGAGGAGGCCTGCACCGCCGCCTGGGGCAGATCCTCAAGCGCCTCTTCAGCGAGGGTGCTGAGCGGCGCGCATAGGCCTAGAAGCGCGAGAAGGAGAAGTGAATATCGCAAGACCGCGCGCACTAGCTCCCGAGATCATCCATGCGGCTAGCGAGGTCGCCACCAGTCTTACGCAGCTTGAGGTCATTGAGGACCGATAAGGACATGGCGTAGCTCACCGGGTAAACCAAGGTGCCTACCAGCGCAAACAGGAATACGCCGATCAGGGGCGGAAGAACCACCTGCGCCAAACCCAGAACGAAGCCGAAAATAAACACGAAGACAAAGCTCACGAATACAATCACCGTAATCAGTGCAGTCGTTCGCCACCAGTTACCCCATACGAGACGGTGGCTGGTTTTCAGCGCGCTGATAGGCCCCTCCTTATCAATAATGACGAGGTAAAAGGCAAAACCCAGCGACACGGTAAGGATAATGCCGGGTATGACCAGCAGAATGTAACCCAGCGACAGGACGACGATAAAGCAAATACCGCACCCGATCAGGGCGGGGAAGCGCCGCATGCCGACATACAGCGCATCGATCAGGCTCATATCACCGCCCTCGGTAATCGCTCCAAGCCTGGCCAGAATGGCGCCGTAAAAAACCCCACTGATTAGCGCGGACAGCAGCGTGACAAACGCCGCTTGTATCGGAAACTCAGTCAGCGCTTCCGGGTCGTCACCGACAAATGCGAGGTTGGGTAGCTGCCCCAGCAGCGATGCCACAAACGCCAGTAGCAACAACTTTACATAGCTGGCTTTGGCGAGGCGAAATCCGTCGTCCAATACGCCGCCGATGGACAACGGCGCATCCGGTTTTGAGTACATGGCGTTCCCCCTGTCATCTGCATTAGCGCGGGACCTAGAGCGCCACGCACCTTAATCCTACGACAGCGGCACACGAGACTAAAGCGAATAAGTATAGATGGCCAGATGTGATGAACTAGCGCACCGTCAGGGCAAGATAGACAGTGCCACTCGATCGTCTATTGCCTCAGTGCCTGGCTCACCCGGGTACTGGGGCAGGCCGTCATTGATCTCCATCCAGGGCAACTTATCAGCCACCCAAATATGCGATTGCGGCGCCACCAGCGCGGGGTTATCCAGGGACGCCAGGGTGACATCAATTTCCGTACCACGCTGGCGGTGCCAGTAGGTGATCTGGGAGCCACAGCAAAGGCAGTAGCCGCGCTCAACATCTGGCGATGTTGACGCCATAGCCAGCTCCCCCTTGGTGAAGATCAGGGCAGCACGCATGACCGTGCCCCAGGCCACAAGCGGCGCACCGGAAGCGCGACGACAGCTTTCACAGTGGCAATAGGCGGGATGGGTAATGGGCCCGTACACGCGATACCGGATCTGCCCGCAAAGACAGCCGCCCTCTTGAAAAGCACGGGGATTCATAACCGACCTTCGCGGCATACCACTATCGACCGTCACGAAAGATCACAACTCCAAAAACGAGTGACTTGCTTGGTTTGACGTGTGTGATAGCGGAAAATTCCGCGGCGAAGTGCGATTTACAGCCGTTTCAGCCCCCGGGGCGTAAAGCTTGAACTCCGGCTATGCCCGAAAAAGCGCCTTACATTTCACCGCTCTGGCAGGCTAGGTCCACTCTTGCTCCGCCACATCCACGGTGATCGCTGTTTTATGCGTGCCCGTGTGTTGCGTGCTGGCGGGCTCAATCATCATAAACTGCGTGTTTGGCTCCGCCAGCGGGCAGTGTTCAACGCCTTGAGGCACAACGAACATTTCGCCGGGGCCTAACACCACGTTCCTGTCGCGGAGTTGGATGGTGAGTTCGCCGTGAAAAACAAAAAACAGCTCATCTTCGTTTTCGTGAGTGTGCCACATCAGCTCACCGGCGCCCTTCGCCAACTTGACCAGCTGGCCGTTGGATTGCGCCACTATCTTGGGCGTCCATGTTTCACTGAAAAGCGCAAACTTTTCACCTAGCGAAATCTTATCCACTGCAATCTCCCTTGCTCACCTTCAGCGGCGCCTAACCGTAATGCACCGCCAGCCAGATGGTTTCTATTTCAGCGGACGTCCACGCAACTCTGTGTTTGGTGTGCGCCGGTATGTTGATAAAACTACCCGCCTGCAGGTGCAGCTCACCGCCCTGACTGAACGCCAGTTTTGCCTCTCCCTGGATAACCACTACCCACTCGTGCTGGTCCTGGTCGTACCAGCCCTCGTCGGGAGAGGTGTGACCCTTCGATACGATGCGTTCAATGCGAACGCCCTGCCCCTTGGCAAGTTCCTCGAAAAGCTCTTCGCTTAAGGCATCGGGAATCGCATCGAACAGGTTACCGGTTTCGGCGGAAACGGCTCCCATTTATTGCGCTTCGGTGACAGCGCCACCCGCAGCGACCCAGGCCACATAGCCGCCTTCCAGACTCACGAGCTGGCTGAAGCCCGCCTGCTGCAGGGTGGCAAGCGCACGATCTGCTCGGCCGTTGGGCGTATTGGCTCCGCAGTGCACGAGATAAGTTCGCTTGGGGTCAAGACTTTGAATCGCCTCACTGAAGCCCGCCTGGGTAACGTCAATGTTCACGGCGTTCTCAATATGGCCGGCCTGGAACTCCGCGACCGTGCGAACGTCCAGCACGACCACATCGCCCGCCTCGACGATGGCATCCGGCGCTGCGATTGAAGGGACGCCCGAGGGCGCCCCAGGTTCCCCTGCAAGCCCGAACACCGGAACAAGCAGGGAAAGCGCGATACCGCTTATCAGGCCAACGATTTTCATAGTATTACCTCTTGTCATCTTGGTTGACGCCTCATGGAGAGGGCGTTTAATCCACTGGCTGCCACACGGAAGGATGCCGGAAGCCAATGCCGGCTCCGATCAGCCCGAGCTCGACGCTGGTGCGCCAACCGGGCGCCGCCTCGCAGATCGCGGGAATCGAGTTTACCGGCTGCATGGCAGTTGTCGTGCTACCCGCTGCCTGCACGTGGTCATCGATGGATACTTGACGCTTACCCAAGGACGCAGCCGTCAGGAAGTGCGTTCTGAAGGAGGGGTCGCCCTCGATAGAAATCGTCCAGCCATCCTTCGGCCGGGGCCAGTGATCGGGATAAAAGCCGCCTACCGTCCACAGTACTTCTATCTCTATCCAGGTTTTACCCGCGCACACCCCCGACCAGCAAAAACGTTGGCCGGCTACGGTACCCACCTCAAGCCGGCCCGCACGGATATCTTTCGCCTCCGGCGCGGTCGTCAGTTCATGCTCCGTTTGCACCTCGTCGATGTCAGCGCCCAGGGCCTCTGACAGCATCCAAACCTGTTGGCCAAAAATATCCGCCGTAAACCGGGCGAAGGGGTTCGCGTCCATCGAGGCTTCATCTGGCGGATGACCAAAGCGCATGTTGTCGAAGGTTATGCGAGGGCTGTCGTAGAAAGACCAGTCTGCGCGCTCCTCAAGGCGCACGTGCTCGATCGTTCGCGACATGCCCGAGAGCGCAACGGGCAGCACCATGCCAAGAAAGCCCGGGTGAATACCTGTGCCGTGGATCGAAACCCCGCCCTCGCGGCACGCCGCCTCTACCTTCTCTTGATCGTCGTTGTAGCTGGATTTCCGGTGGAACATAAACGGCGTGGCCGCCACGTTCTTGCCAGAGCGCAACAGGGCACACACCTCGTCGACATCGGCGTGCCGCGGCGCATACATGACGCAATCGGCGTCGCAATCCAGAATAGCCTGTCTGTCGTTGGTGGCCACCACCCCCGTGGCAGCCATGCCGCAAAGCTCCCCGGCGTCGATGCCGCTTTTGTCTGGGGAATACACAAATACGCCAGCCAGCTCGAGCTGTGGGTGGACCAGGATGGCGCGCAGGGACTCCTTGCCAACCGAGCCCGTTGCCCACTGAATCACTCGATAGGTTTTACTCATGGCTCGCCCCGCACTACCTGCCTCAGCTTACGCTCGCTTCTCGACGCCCACCTGGGTCACCAGCAGCGCAGCGCCTGATTATTGAAGGGCTGTTGCTCGTTCAACATGAGCTTATTCCCTAGCCTTTACCCTGAGTGTAGACCAGCCGATGACAATAGCGCACGCCGCAGTGTTACTGGCATCGCTAGCCGCCGGGTTCTACCCATTCAGGCCTTGTCGTTATCAGGCCGAAAACTCTACTCTGTAGCGGTCGCTCGCTCAAATCGATTCTGCTCGACGTTCTTCGCAGCACTGTGCGGATCAAAAATCTGGCCGTTCATGGCGATATAAATGCCGTGGTCGAGGGTTTGTGCCGCCACCAGCGCGCTGCCCAGGTTGAATATGGCGTCGCTGTCGCGATATTGCGCGGGGTACATCGAACCGGTGAGCACTATCGTTTTGCCAGGTATCACGCCCATCGACTTTGCAGTGTGCACCATGGTGTCTGTACCGTGGGTAATGACGATGTTGTTTGCGCTGCTGGCTTCAACTGCATCCTTTATCACCTGACGATCGCAATCATCGAGTTCCAGGCTGTCCTTCTGCATCAGGGAAACGACTTCGTAATCTACGGTCACGTTGGCTCTTTCCAACACGCCTGAAGCCTGCGGCTCGCCAACGTGATAACTGTCTTTGGCGTCAAAATAGGTCTTATCGATGGTGCCGCCGGTGGTAAATATCGTAATCATCATGCTGACCCGTTCGGTGCCTCCGATTGTTGCGTGTCAGTTTCCGGCCGCCGACCCCGGACCTGAACAACCTGGGCCGTACTGAGCACAGCGCGAGGATCACGCTCCAGCGCCTCCAGATCATTCAGGATTGCAGCGACCCGCGGCTGATCAATCAAGCCCGACGCTATCGCCGTAGCGGCAATGTTCTGCATGGTGATACGCGCAATATGCTTCCCTTCGCCGCGCATAAAGGTTGGAGTTTGAACATCTATCTCAAGGTCAGTGAAGCCCGCATCCAGAATCATTGCGGGTAGCTTTGGCCCAATTACTGGATCTGCGCCACGGGCCTCCGCACAACTCACGTACAAATCAACATAATCAGAAAACGCCTGTGAAAAGGGATGGCAGATATGCCCTGCCATATTAACGTCCTCTACGGCGATAAAGCCCCCCGGTTTAACGGCGCGATAGAGCCTGCCCAACACCCCCTTAACGTCGCCCAGGTGCGACAGCAAAAAACGCGCATAAACAAGGTCGTACTGTTCGGCAGGTGAATAGGCCTCGCAATCAACCTGCATAAAACGGACCGAAGCCGGTATCTCCTGCGTCCGAGCTCGCGCACGGTCAAGCGCGGCCGCATCCATATCGACACCCACGATACGACCCTTCTCGCCAAGCCGGCCGGCGAGTTTTACCGAGACGTCACCACCACCACAGCCAAAGTCGAGGCATCGAGCCCCAGGTTTCAGGGGAATACCATCAAGTAAGCGCTGAGTACCCGGCCACATGACACGCCCCAGTATCTCAAGCCGGTCAGCGCCCGCATCACCGCCTCTGATGATATAGCTATGCTCGCGTGTCGAGTGTTCTGAGGATGATGCCACTCGCAGTGCCCGATCTACTTTAGAGCCAGCACGCGAAACCCTCTGTTCATTGAACCAAGGGTATAGTGCCCGCCCACAAGAGCTGCAGAGGTTGTAGTGAGCCAGAAATCGAAGTTGCTCCTGGCCTCAGCAATGGCTTTAAACAGCACCTGGGTCAATTCCGCGTCATTCATCTCGCTTCTTTCTTTCGTTCCATTTACCCACTTATCCCGCAGGTGGGTGCGATGTTGAGGCCCTATAACTCTACATCGAGCTCAAAAACGGCCGTATTGGTCGGGGTGAAGTCATCGATCACGCTAGCCTCCAAATCCACAGCCCGATTGGAGTTTTCCCGGTAGGTTGCGCTTGTATTACCGGTATTCTCACCCTCTATCTCATCGCCTGTATCCGAGAAGTTAAGATTGATCTCCAGCTCGCGCTCGACGTCTTCAGGTATGAACACACTCAGACTCAGCTCTTCATCAGTGCCATCGTTGTTCACGTCTACAAAAAACCTCGCTTGTTCTCCATCGAAAGTAATCGAGAAATCAAGCAGTTCGGTTTGCCCTTTGTTCTGGGCGAAGCACTTCAGGACGAGGTCGTCCTGGCTGTAGTTGAATCCATCCAGTTGATAGCTCAGCTTGAGGGTGCCGATGGCCGCATCGTCCCTCAGCTTTATCGCGGTCACAGCGCTATTATCGACCGAGGCAGATCCGCCCGAGACGTGCGCGCCTTCCATAAGCGTATTGCTAACAATCGAGAGCTCAACATCGGCCCTGGCCTCATCATCATAGAAGCTCAATCCGCTCCCGCCCGAACTGAAGGTAAAGTCGCGTGAAGAAGGATTGCGGTTGCAAACCGACGCATTGAGTGTGCCGTCGTTGTTATCGGTGACGACCATCATGACCCGCTGCTGTTTATTTCTCTCAACGCTGTTGTTGGTTACTTTATAGTCGGAGAGCAGTATCCATAAACCCGTCAGGTCGGTGTTGCTCGCTCTGCAGGAGTCGTAACTCGTGACAAGATAGGGGTCAGTGGTGGTCGATGGACTGCCGCAATTGATCTTGGGGTCTTGTAGAGCCGCAATAATAGTTATCAGTAACGTGGAGTTCATGCTTCAACCCGTCTCGCTGCAAAATACATATTCATCAATACTTCTCCCATTACCCAGCAGTCGCGCAGTGCATCGTATTGTTCAGGCCTGGTTGAGACCCAGCTCTCGCTGCCTTTTCTTACTGAGACCAAGGGACACGATTCTATGCGACTCTACAATATAGTACTTCAGTTCATCCGCGCGTTGCCCGGCTATATCGTACTGCTGAATCCATTTCATACCACGTGAGGCCATGTAGGGCGCGGGCCTGAACCCGGGCTCCTCGCTTAATATGTCGAAGTTGAGATCAGAAGCCTTAAACGTGACCGCCGGGCCATCAAGCCGCTCCCAACCGCCGACGGCAAACACCTTTCCGCCGACTTTCCACACGTGTGAACCGCCCCATTGCATGACATAGGAAACGGCTGGCAGCGCACCGCAGAACGCATTGAACTCATCGTAGGTCATGGCCCGGCCGGGTTTTCCATTAGCACTAGTGACACATCTAAACCTCTATTTATTTGTGGATGCAAAATGCTCGACGCAGCGGCGCGGTGAGCGCGCAGTGGTTTGGGCGTCCGGCCCCGCAGGGGCGCCAAACCGACGCGAAGCGGCGGTTCGTGCGTCCCGGCGCGAAGCGCCTTTACAGCCTTGACGTGTTATGTGCATATCGAGAGCACTGACGTTCTTCTGGAGCCCGCCGCTCGCTTATCTGGGTCGTAAAACGTTTCGACGAGCTCAAACCCTGCTTTTCGCATCATGCCCGCTGAGGCCATGTTCTCTTCATGCCGCTCGATATAGACGGCATCGCATTTTTCGTTTGCAGCCAACTTAATCGACACTGCGAGAAGCTCGCTACCCAGGCCTTTGCCGCTGTGGTTAGCTGCAACTACTACGTCATTTATGTAGGCAATATCTGCCAAGTCAGCGTAATTACTCAGCTTTTCCGGGCATGCATCCTTCAGAATCAGCACCGCAAAGCCCGCTATCTCTTCCGCTTCAGCGAGCACCGCCAATGCCTTTCCATCCTCGATTAGCTGAAACTGACGATCAATACTTTCGTCAGTGATGTAGTTCCACTCGTTAGGTCCCTCATTGAGCAGCAGCTTACGCATAGCCTGAAAGTCTTGGCTTGTGGGCTTTCGCGAATGTACTTTCATGCGACTACCCACGGGTGCACATAACGCTTAAAGCAGGGGCGTGAACCGCGCAGCGGTCTGCGTATCCGGCGACCGTAGGGAGCGAACAGCCCACTCTTGTTATGTTTCCGCACTACGGAGCTCCTCCAAGAATGATTGCGCGAGCCCTGACGCGGGCCGTCGATGATCGTCCGATACATCCCCCCATTTTCGGCAGTACCAACAGATCCTCTCCGCTGGACTACCGTCCGTAGGCTCGCCCAGTTTTTCTCTCATCGAAAGAATCCTGCGGCCCAATAGAACGAGTTCTTCTGTTTCGGGGTCAGTCCTGGAGCGAAGCTCTGGAAATGGGTTGAAGTCGGATACGCAAAATACAAGTTCATTATTGCCTTTTGCAGCTCGCTCGAGCTGTGACAGCAGGCGAGCTCGAAGTTCGTCCTCCATTCGGTCTAGCTGTGAGTAGAGCTTTGCCTTCGAAACCACCGTCTGACCTCAGGAAACATAACGCCAAAGGAACCGGCGGCGTAGCCGTCCGGTTGCCTTACTTGTCCTGCGCTGATAGAATACGTACATATTTATGTACATGTACAGGTTTATATCATGGAAAGCATTAGCTATACCGCTGCCCGCAGCAACCTTGCCAAAACAATGGAACAAGTTTGCGACGACCACGCACCAATTGCGATAACTCGTAAAGGCGAAGGTGCCGTTGTGATGATGTCGATGGAGGACTACCAGGCTCTTGAAGAAACTGCTTACCTTCTCAGGAGCCCCAAAAATACTCGAAGGCTTATAGAGTCGATTGCAGAACTGGAGGCAGGCAAAGGCGCTGAGAAGGAACTGCTTGAGTGAAGCTAGTCTTTGCTGAGAAAGCATGGGAAGACTACTTGTATTGGCAAAAGACCGACAAGAAAATTCTTAAGCGAATAAATACGCTCATCAAGGATATTACCCGAGAACCTTTCGAAGGAATTGGCAAGCCGGAGCCGCTTAAGCATGCCCTTTCGGGTTACTGGTCCAGGCGAATTAACGATGAGCATCGAATCGTTTACAAGGTCCAAGGGGACTCCCTTCTAGTAGCACAGCTTAGGTATCACTACTGAGTGGGCGCATAACGCCGCCAGCAGCGGGCGCGCTGTAAGCGCGTCAGGCGGCCACAGGGAGCGAACTGCCTGGCCTTGTTATAGCGCATCAGCTGACCTGTTATATTTATAGTTAAGCGGTGGCAGTTCTTTATGTTCTTTTAGATAGTTGCCTAAAAGCTCGCCTTCTCTTTTATATGCGGCAGTCTTACTTCCACTCTCATGAATTTCGATTTTCAACGAATCAATCGAGACCACTCTATCGAGTTCAAGGGTTCTGAATCTCGCTCCTGCACTGTGCCCCTTCAAACGCCGACCATTTGCACAGGCAAGGAACTTTCTTAGACGATCTTGTAAATTTCCTGCCTCACCTATGTCGAGTACACCCCTCTGGTCAATACCGCAGAATCTCGCTATGGGTTTGGAGTTGTAGATTACGTAGGCCCCGGGGACCTTGGGAACCACTTCTAGGTCTGAGAATAATACGTCTTTAGTGATCTTCATTTCTTTACCAGAACCAAGCGCTATAACGCTTGAGGCTGCGGCCGCTGTTAAGCGGTCCGTAGCCCTGACTTGTTACGCGGCTGATACATTGATCTTTACACCAAGAGAGTTCAGTACCTTTTGAACAGTTTCGTACCTTGGCTTTGCCCCTGGAGCAAATGCTTTATACAGACTCTCTCGGCCCAAGCCTGATTCTTGCGCAATAGCAGACATACCTCGCGCTTTAGCGACATGCCCGACGGCCGCAAGAAATACACCTGGATCATCATCCTCAAGTGCAGCAGAGAGATACTCTGCGATTGTCTCTTCGTTATCGAGATACACACTCGGATCAAATTCTGTAACTTTAACCATACCAGTCACCTTGCTCATAATTCGGACAATATTCTCCGAGCGCGAGCTATGTCCTTGCTTTGGCTCGATTTATCTCCTCCACATAGGAGGATCACAACAAGGCCAGCTTTGCAGGTGAAATAGATCCGATATCCTGGCCCGAAATGCATTCTGAGTTCGTGCAGGCCGGATTCCAACGACTTCGATCACCAGAATTGCCCTGACGAACTGATTCAATACGAGCCAATATTTTCGCGGTAGCTTTCCGATCCTTGAGTTTGAGCAGCCACTTGGCGAAGACATCAGTCTGCTGAATCTGATACATTCCTGAACTGTATCCTATAGGATACAGTTATTCAAGCGGCTCGATGTCGATTAGGACGCGTAACGCCTACAACAAGGGCCGCCGGTACGGCGGTCCCATTTGCTTGTACTTGTTACGCGGCATCCAAGCTGACCTTTTGGACACGGTTGAGCTTTAGACCTTTCTTTGCTTGAAACAGGTCATAAGCATCTTGCATAGATAGCCAACTTTCAGGGCTACGCCCTAATGCCTTAGAAAGGCGAAGAGCCATTTCCGGACTAACGCCACTTTGCATTTTCAGGACTCTATTGAGAGTAGAGGCAGCTACATCTAATTGCTCCGCCAAGTAGCGGCAGCTAAGGCCAAACGGCTCCATATAGGTTGCCTGAATGAATTCACCTGGGTGTGGAGGATTATGCATAGCCATCAGTGGTAGTCCTCATAATTGACGATGTAGACATTGCCGTCAGTAAACTTAAAGGTAATGCGCCAGTTACCGCTAACGGAGATTGACCAAATACCTCTTCGATTTCTCTTAAGCTGATGAAGGCGATATCCGGGGATATCAAGGTCTTCAATACTAAGAGCAGAATCCAAGGCAGCTAGCTGCATACGAAGTTTGGGAGCATGCTGGGCGTTTATACCCTGTTTGCTCCCGCTCTCGTAGAATTTTTTGAGTCCTTTGTGCTTGAAGGACTTGATCATTCCGAAAGTGTAGCGTGTTGCGCAACACCGGTCAAGACGCGTAACGCCCGTGGCAGCGGCGCACAAAACGCGCAGCGGTTTGGGCGTCCGGCCCCGCAGGGGGGGACTTCCTACGAAAAAGTGGACACCCGCTGATTAGGTGCATTCGGCCTCAATCTCCATCGGGGTCTTGTAACCGAGCGATGAATGCAGACGCTCGCCGTTGTAAAAACCAATATAGCAGCCTATCGCCCGTCTGAGTT